>JAHEZQ010000018.1:59166-79807 GCA_023250955.1 Melioribacter sp.
TTGAAGCTGTAGATCGCGGAGATAAAACTCATATAAGTACGTTTTTAGATAAACCACTTAGCGATGTAATATGTATCAACTGCGGTCAATGTATTAACAGGTGTCCAACTGCTGCGCTCCGAGCAAACGATCCTTCTGATGAAATATGGTCTGCAATTGATGATCCTAAGAAACATGTTGTAATTCAAACAGCTCCATCTCCTCGTGCTGCTATTGGTGAAGAATTTGGTTTAAGTGCAGGTCATTCTATGACACGTGAACTCAACACTGCATTAAAAAGAATTGGTTTTAATAAAGTATTCGATACAAATTTTACTGCTGATCTAACAATCATTGAAGAAGGGACTGAATTAATAATTCGTCTCTATAAAGCACTGGTACAAAAAGAAAAAGTTGCTCTTCCTCAATTTACTTCTTGTTCTCCCGGATGGGTAAAATTTATTGAACACTACTATCCCGAGTATCTCGATAATTTGAGTTCAGCAAAATCTCCTCAGCAAATGTTCGGAGCTTTGATAAAAACTTTTTATGCAAAAAAAGCCGGTATTGATCCGGCTGATGTTGTATCTGTTGCAGTGATGCCTTGCTCTGCTAAAAAATTCGAGTGTAATCGTCCGGAGATGAACAGCAGTGGTTACAAAGATGTTGATTACGGTTTGACTACGAGAGAGCTTGCACGAATGATACGTGAAGCAGGAATTAATTTACCGGAAATGCCGAAAAGTGATTTTGATAATCCGTTCGGTGAGGCTTCAGGAGCTGGATTAATCTTTGGCGCAACCGGTGGAGTTATGGAAGCTGCAATTCGCTCAGTTGTTGAATTTGTCCTTGGTAAAAAAGCTGAAGATATTTTTGAGAAAGCAAACATTATTCCTTTACGCGGATTTGATGGAGTTAAGTATTTGGAAATTCCAATTGGTGATAAAGTTGGTCCCGTTCCGGAAATTATTCAACATCTTGTTCCTAATTGGGATTGGTTGAAGGGCGCAACATTAAAAATTGCAGTTGCTCATGGAACTGCAAATGCAAAGAAGATTATGGATAATATTAAGGCAGGCGGAAAATTCTCCGAATGTCATTTCATAGAGTTCATGGCATGTCCGGGCGGATGTCTTGGTGGTGGCGGACAACCAATTCCAACAACACCTGAAATCCGTAAGTTAAGAGCTAAAGCAATTTACGCTGAAGATGAATCTTTAGAACTTCGTAAATCTCATGAGAATCCTCATGTAGCCCAGATCTATAAAGAATTTTTAACTGAAGGACCTTGTGGACATTTATCGCATAAATTATTACATACGCATTATATTAAACGCGGTAGATTTATAGCATGATTATTTCAGTAGGGATTCAATATTTTGAATCCCTACACTTAATGATCAACAAGATTTATTTTTACATATGTTTTATATGTAATAGAGTTATGAACAGGGAACAATAATATTACATAATAAATATGCTTCCTCTTGTACCAGATTGGGCACATCATTACGGTGAATTTTGGAGGGCTATTAGAGTCCGTAATCTATGGTTTATTAGACTCCGATATTTTGCTGCATTAATTCTTTGCGGTTTTTTCCTTATTGGCGAATTTCTACTTGATCTCAATTTTTCTGAAGAACAAATAATTGCCATACTCAGCATTTCATTTCTAATTTTATCCTATAACATAATTATTCATTCAAGTCAAAATTATGTAGGGAGCGATCCGCATAAATTTAATTGTCTGCACCTTTCTCTTATTCAGATGATTCTAGATTTAACGGTTCTAATGGTACTAGTTTATTATACCGGATTGATCGAATCCCCACTTTATTTATTTTTTATTTTTCACATGATTATTGGAAGTATGGTTCTTCCTGGATATGTTGTTTATTTGGCTGCAGGGTTAATCAGTTTTTCTTTTACTATTCTAGCATTACTTGAAAGATTACATTCTATAAAAAATCATTTCATTTCCGGACTTTCGTTTGGTTCACAACCACATACTTTAACGTATGATATACTTTTCATAATTATTTTTTCTTTAATGCTTTTTATTTCAGTATACATTGCGAACCGAATTGCTCATCAACTTTATAAGAGGGAACAGCAATTAAGGACATCACTTGAAAAATTAAACGAAGCAGAGATTACAAAACAAAAATATACTATTGGTGTAGTTCATGAAATTAAAACACCAATTGCAGCGGTTCATTCTATTTTAGAATTAATTCACAAAGGTTTTGTCGGACCTATAAGTGAAGAAGTGGACAAAAAAATTAAAAGGGCAGAACTTAGAACTGAAGAAGCGCTTGAACTTATCAATGATATTGTAAAAATATCGAAACTAAAATTACTTGAGATAAAATTATCAGACGTGATTAATATATGTGAGTTTATAGGTAAAGTAATAGATAGTTTCATGGAATCTGCTAAAGAAAAATCTGTAAATATATTTTTTACTAATAAAAGTGGAAAACAATTAGTTGTTAAATCTGATAAAATGTTATTCGAACTGGTAATTTCAAACCTTATCGCAAATTCAATTAAATATGTAGATGAAGGCGGTACTGTAGAAATATGTTTTGATGATTTTGGTGATAAATATTCTATTGAAGTATCTGATAATGGAATTGGTATTCCTGAAGTTGAATCAAAGAAAATTTTTGAGCAATTCTACCGTGCATCAAACATCGATAAAAAAATTCATGAGGGCACGGGGATGGGGTTAGCTATTGTAAAAGAAATTATTGAAAAATTAGGAGGTGAGATTAAAGTTACAAGTCCATCTCTCTTAAGTGAAGAAGGGAAACCGGGGACTAGTTTTGAAATATTACTTCCATATAAATTTAAGCAGTCAGCTTATGATATTTTTGAAGTTAACAATGAGGATTACTTAAAAAGCAAAAATGATTTTTATGATAAAACTGTTTAGCTGATTGTGCAGATTCAATATTTGGGAATATGCCATAAACAGAAGAACCACTTCCGGATAGTGAGGCAAATAACGCACCCGTTTGATAGAGCTTCAATTTGATATTTTCAATTTCGGGATATTTCCCAAATACGAACCTCTCGAAATCATTTTTTACTTTCGATCTTACTAAATCATAATTCAATTTCTCATCTTCTATCAGCGAATGAAAATCAATACTGGAATTATTTGGAACAATATTCTGGAATGCTTCGCTTGTTGAAATATTAATACCAGGATAAACTATAAGAATCGGTTCGGGTATTTCTAAATCAATGTATTCTAATAATTCACCTCGTGAAGACCCAAATGTCGGTTTAGATTTAATAAAAAAAGGAACATCAGAACCAAGTTGTAATGCTAATTCATTCAAAATTTTATAGTCTAATCCAAGTTGAAACATTTCATTAAGAGAAATTAAAGTTGCTGCAGCATCTGAACTTCCACCACCAAGTCCCGCTTGTGACGGAATATTCTTCTCTAAATTTATTTTAACATTTATTTTATTACCGGAAACATTTTCCAAAAGGTTTTTTGCCTTCACAACTAGATTTGAATTATCGTTGGGCACAGTATTTACATTACACTTAAAATTGAATTGATCAGACAGTTCAAAAGTAAGAACGTCGAAAAGATCAACGATAGGGTAGAAGAGAGTGGAAAGATCATGGAAACCATCTTTTCTCTTTGCAAGAATGTTTAAACCAATATTTATCTTCGCCGGCGCTTTAATTTCCATATACTTCATTGAAATATTCCTTAATCGCTTTAGTATGATTTGGATTAGAACCGCAGCAA
This sequence comes from Melioribacter sp., assembly GCA_023250955.1. Classification (GTDB taxonomy): domain Bacteria; phylum Bacteroidota; class Ignavibacteria; order Ignavibacteriales; family Melioribacteraceae; genus Fen-1258. Next base: position 62,921 of record JAHEZQ010000018.1, read on the forward strand.
GATCCGACGAATAACGGACTCGAGTTTAAAAAGGATTTAATCAAATCTACATAGTCTTTTGGTTTGATACCGCATAAAATATTTTCATCATCAACATTTCCAACTCCACAGTTTAAATAGAATCCCCATGATTTAGGTAATTCATTTTTCTCGTAATATTTTAGCAACTGTCCAGACTTAACACAATTGAATCCAACACTAAGTGGTGAATAATCTTCCACCATTTTAATAGCTTCTGTTAAAGGTTCACCGCTCAAGAGATTAAATTCAGAAGTAAAAAAGAAATTCATCACGAAAGGAATTGAATTCGAGGAACAATATTTTGAGATGGTCTCAATCTCATCCCAATGACTCTGTGTTTCATTCCAAATAACATCAACTTGGCTTTCCCATAAAAGCTCGATATGTTTTTTATGATTATACTCCAAATCATATTTTGAGATTGTCCGTTCGATTTGATAACAATCTTCAGCAGGCGCATTTGAACCGGCAATAATAATTTCTTTCTCATTTCGCGCTTCAATTGCTAATTGAACACTTCTTTGGACAAATTCTTCGTTCAATAAATTAATATTTGATTGTTTATAAACTGCCGGATTAGTTCTAAATGTGTTGGTAGTTATTATGTCAGCGCCGGAATCTATGTACTCTTTATGTAGAGCGATTACTTTTTCCGGATTTGTAATGTTAATAATTGAGGACCAAAGAATGTTATCTGCAAAATTAGTACTCTGTTTCAGTAAACTTCCGATTGCACCATCCAAAATAAGAGGGCGGTTAAGTGATTTCTGTTTATTTAAGAAATCAATTCTAGATTTATCCACTTTTCTTGCTATCAAAATATTTAATCGTTTCAGTTACAATCTTTTCAAGATCAATCATTTGAATGCATTCTAAATTATATGGACAAGCTTTCTTCCAGCAAGGTGCACAGAAAAGTCCATCTGGAAATAGCTTTAATCCTCGGTTATATAGATCAATTTCCGTCCAGCAGCTTAATCCGAACCAAGCTATAACGTATTTCTTTAGTGCTATCGCTAGGTGCATTCCAAACGAATCGCCAGTTATAATAACTTGAGGAATACTTTCATAACATGCACCCTTACGAACGCCGTCATTAGTTGGTGTATTTATTATTTGTCCGGTAAAGTGTGATGCAATTTCATTATTACGTTCTTCATCTTCTGGACCGCCGAGGAGCATAATCTTAAATCTCTTTAGCGATAAGAATTTCTCAATCAGAGTTACATGCTGTTCGATTGTCATTTTTTTGTTAGGATAAAGATTTGAACAACCGGTATTAAAGCCAATAACTTCATTCTTATCACTAATATTTGCTTTCTTCTTGAAGTCATTAATGAACTGTATCTCTGCTTCACTAAAGTTGAATACATAATCATTACGTTTGTAACCAAGATTAAATGTTTCGGCAAGGTAATCCTGTCCTAATCGTTTGTTGATTTTAAACTTTAGATTATCATTCATTCCAAGCTGATAATTATAGACTGCACCTTTGTTTAGTGGTATTATCTGCCCAACTTTATTGATTCCAAATCCAAGCCGCTTCTTTGCTTTTACCTGTATTGCAATTGAACCAGAGCGCATTGATTTATCCACGTTCATCACAATATCAAATTCTAATGATTGTAGAATTGAAAGTGTTTCAAAAGAGTAGGTCATAACTTTATCAATGAAAGGATTATTTTCAAGCAGACCAACGGCATTATTTAATGTGATCCAATAAATAGTTGACTTCGGATATTTTCGTTTAATGGCAGGAAGCTGAGCTGTCGTCATCAATACATCGCCCATTGCATCTAAATTAATAATAAGTATTCTTGTTCCCATCGGATTGTGTTCTTTGCAACCGTCTTTCCAACAATCATGATCTGGGAAGCAAGGTTTGTAACCGCTAAAATTTTTGCACGTTTTGATCAGCTCGAGTTTATTTTTCTTCGGCATTTATGTTAGACCTATTTCGTTTATCAGACTTTTAAATTTACTAAAAACTTCTAGAAATGAGATGTCATTTATATTTTCAGTAGGCGATTTAATTGATTGATAAGCAATATGATACGGCTGCCAACTGACATAATTCCATTCCGGATTTGGATAAAGTGCAACTGTAGGAATACCAAAAGCAGATGCAATATGAACCGCAGATGTATCCGGAGTAATTAGCAAATCAGCAGATTTGATGTAAGCTGCAAAATGCTGAATGGAAGCAAGCATACCTCCAAAACAATTTTCATTTCCAATTAATGATGCAAGTTTTTGTTGTTGTGTCCGATCAGTTTCGGTTGAAAGGAGAAGAAAGAAACAATTCTTGTATTCATTACTAATTAATTGCAAAAGAAGATTCCAATTTTCTATCTGCCAGCAACGGATCTTAGCACCAGCAGAAATATTAATAGCTATTAGAAGTTTACTCTTACTAACTAAACTAAGTTCGTTTTCAACTTCAGTTAATTCTTTCGAACCTACATAGAAAAAAGGCTTTACAAGTTTTTTATCAGCTTCAATTCCAAGTTGGAAAAGAAAATTATTCATACGCTCAATAATGTGTGAACATTCTTTCTTTAGCGGTGTTACCTTGAAATTAGTGTACAGCTCATACTTAGGGAAATCATATCCGGCTTTGATCCGCGCACTCACAAACTTAAAGATTAATGCGCTCGTTGTAGATGGATTATCATTGAAATCAAGAATCATATCATATGATTCTTTACAAAGTCCTATTATCTTTAAATATAGTGAAGGATTTTTTTTAGCGTAAATGACCTTGGTTAATCTTGGATTATACTTTAGCACATCTTTGTTAGAAAAAAGAGTAAGCAAGTGAATTTCCAGATGAGGGTATTTTTCCTTTAGGACTTCAAATACAAACGAAGTAACAACTAAATCGCCGATCTTTCCAAGACGTACGATCAAAATTTTCTTGATCGAAGAGAAATCAATTTTTGTTATTTGATTATCCATGAATAGGAATCACGATATTATTTTTAGAAATAAGTGACTCAACTTTGCTCAATACTTTTTCAACCGGAAGATCTCGGAAACATTCATGCTTACGCGGACATATAAGCAAATTGCATTCAATACATTCCAACTCATCCATGCGTATCCATTCATTCTTATCTCCATAAGGTCCGTGCATGTATGGATTTGTCGGGCCGAATAAACCCAATACAGGCGTTCCGACTGCAGATGCAATGTGCATTGGTCCGCTATCGTTTGCTATTAATATTTTACATCGTGAGATCATAGCAGCTAATTCTTGAATAGACGTCTCCGGAGCAATAAATGAATTATTATCAATCATCGAATGAATTTTATTTGCATCTCCTTCATCTGACTTTCCCCAAATTATAAAAATCTTTGCATTGTATTTTTTAATTAGTGCATTTGCAATCTCGGCAAATTTTTCCGGATCGCATTTCTTAGAAGTCCAACCACCTGTAGGACAGATGCCGATAACAAAATTATTTTCTATGAAATTGTCTCTAAAGTACTTCTCAGCCGTGTGTAAGGCAGATGAGTTGATAGAATAATGAAGTTTATTAGAGGAATAATTCAAACCGAGCAATTTCAAAGTTTCTAGATGAAGCTGAGCTGAATGATACTTACCACGTTCTTCCGGACCGAATAAATTATAAGCGTATTTTCTTCCGCGGTAAGGAAAGCCAACTCTGCATTCTGCTCCGCTAAGAAAAGTTATTAATGCAGTTGAAGGATTGGTAAAGAAATCAAAGATTAAATCGTACTTGATATTTCTGATTTGAAGGATCAGCGAAACCTTTTTCCAAAAATCATTACGTTCAAAGAGTAGAACACGGTTAATATCTTTCAAACCAAGCAAACCCGGTTCCGACGGTTTCTCAACAAGATAATCAATCTGAGCATTCGGGAAATCCTTTCTAAGATTATCCAGCACAATAGTTGAGAGAACTACATCACCGATTCCGCGCAGTTTGATGATAAGTATCTTCTTAATCTTTTCTTTGTTGAGTTTTGTCAATCTATAACCGAATTTGAATTTAGAGTTCAGATTATTGGAAAATGATGATGCAAAGGACGAGAACATTTTCTCAAATCTTGTTTTCAATTTACGAAGTTTCGACTACTCCATCAATGAACTACTCAGAAAGTATTATTGAAACAACATAAATAGAACCTCAATGGACTTAGGGGGCAAGATAGTTATGGTTACTTATGATGATATTAAACTTAGTAAAAACCAGTTGAGATCATTTTGAGTTTTCAATTTTACTCATCGTTCTTTCACTTAATGCAAGAATAGTAAGAGAAGGATTAACACCCGGATTTGCAGAAATCATTGAACCATCGCACACATATAAATTCTGATAACCAAACACGCGATTGTCTTTATCAATTACACCTTCAGATATATCTTTTCCCATTGTTGCACCCCCGAGAATATGTGCTGTTGTAGGAATACCTAAAATAATTTCCGATAACAGCGCACCCGGAGTACCGTTAACGATCTCTGCATATTTTTTTGCAAGCTTATTCGCTTCAGGCATAAATGCAGTTGGTAAAGCTCCATCACCTAATGTTGTTTTCATTCTAAACCAACCATTTGTGAATCTAAGTGTCCCGCTGATTGTACGCATATACAAAAGTATTTGTGTTTTTTTTGCCCAATCCCATACAAAATAAAATTTGAAATAACGGAAAGGATGTTGAAATATTTCCCAAACTGCTTTTACTAATCGAATAAATACATTACTCCCGATTACAAGTGGTGAAATCTGTATTCTCCAAAAACCGGAACCTGAAGGATAACGGACGGGTTCAAGATGACTATGTTCATCAGTATGAAGAATAGATCCTATAGCAATGCCATCTGAAAAAACAGTTTCTTTTTTAGGTGATACAACACCCATTAAACTTTCTGAATTTGTGCGAACATTAAAACCGATCCTATCAGATAAATTTGGTAGGGTAGTGTCTTTCAATTTAAGCAAGAGTGGAATCGTTCCTAAAACGCCGCCGGCAAAAACAATTCCTTTGGATCTAAACTTACCTTTTGATTTGAAAAATTTTGTAGATCTTTTCCATTCAACTTCATAACCATTAACGCCATCTTTATTCTCTAAGGGAATTATATTGTAAACTTCAGACTCGGCTTGAATGACAGCTCCTTTTTTCTGAGCTAGGTAAAGATAATTTTTATCAAGTGTGTTTTTTGCATTGTGCCGGCATCCAATCATACAAGCGCCGCAGAATGTACAGCCCGAACGCTCCGGACCTTCACCATTAAAGTATGGGTCACATACGGTTTTTTCCGGTTCTCCGAAAAATACTGCTACGTCTGTAGGTTCAAACTGATCTTCTTTTCCAATTTCTTTTGCCAAATCCTTTAATGCTTTATCGCCGTTTTCCAATCTCGGGTTTATTGTAACACCCATCATTTTTTTACTGAGTTCATAAAATTCTCTTAATTCATTTTCCCAATCAGCAAGATGAGACCACGAACCGGTTTTGAAAAATATCTTTTTGGGAATTGGCAATGTGTTTGCATAAACTAGAGAACCGCCGCCAACTCCAACACCGGATAATATTCCTACGTGACGATAGAATGTTATTTTGAATATACCGTGAAATTTTACAAGCGGGATCCAGAGCCAGCGTTTCAAATTCCAATTTGTTTTGGCAAAATCTTTAGAAGAAAACCATTTGCCTTTTTCGATCACTAAAACTTTGTAATCTTTTTCTGAAAGACGAAGAGCAGCAACCGATCCGCCAAATCCGCTGCCAATTATGATGTAATCGAAATCATATTTTTGTTGATTTGTTGCCATGAATTAAAATTTTTATTGAACTAATAACTTTGTCGTTAATTCTAATTAATCTTAATTTAATATAAAGAAAAGGTTGCAAAAAAACGCTGGTAATGGAAATAAATTTTATGCACAAAGATTTATGATTCTTCTTGACGTGCACAAAAGTATGGAGAGCTGGAAGGGAAGAGAGTAAGAACAAGCCGTTTCAGCTTCTTTCATTTTAATTCTTTATGCCTTACTTTGAATTGGGAAATATTGCAATCTACATATTGTAGAGTAACACTAGTTTATTATTCATTGATTCTTAAATTTTAATGCAAATAAAAAATCTAATTCTCAGACAAGTACTGAGCAAACCGAAATAAAATTAGATGATCTACTTGAAAATGAATTTTCAGATATTTGGCAAACACTAACTAATTAAATAGAAAACTATTCTGTTAGGAGTTGAATGATGGTTGAAGACAATATTTGCCCAATTTGCAATGTACAAATTAACTCTAAAGAAGAATCTAATCATGATACATACAAATTAGATTGCAAAAGATGTGGAAGATTTGAAATAACTAAATCTGCTTTAACAATGTTTGAGAAAAGCCAAATTGAAGATAAAATACTTTCGGTAAGCTATATGATAAGACAGAATCAGTCTACAGAAAATAATTATATTCAAATTGATATTGAGAAAATGCGTCTTCTTTTAGTTCCGTTCGTTTCTCCAAAACCCAAAGAACAAGCTAATAAATTACTTATATGGATTGGGGATAACTTTCCAAAACCAAATGATGAAATTGTTTTGGAATTTAATGATCTAATTAGTGTTGTTGGAGCTTATGACGCTAATGGTGTAGAATATATATTAAAATATCTTATTGAAAATGAAAGAATTTTTAGTCAAGGAAATTTTTTTTCTGATAAGACAGGGTACAGTGGATTGATGTCTTTCAAGGGTTGGGATCGTTACTTTGAATTACAACACTCAAATAAAGATAGCCGTTTAGCATTTATGGCAATGCAATATGATAACCAAACTCTCCAGAAGATTTATAATGATGTAATAATTCAATCGGTCAGAGATACTGGCTTCGAAATTAGAAAACTTGATGATGTAAAAAGAGCTGGCTTAATTGATGATAAGTTACGAGTCGAGATTCGTCGTTCAAAATTTATTATCGCTGATCTTACAGATGAGAATCGTGGGGCATACTGGGAAGCTGGTTTTGCAGAGGGTTTAGGTATGCAAGTGATATACATTTGTGAAGAAGGAAAGTTCAAAAAAGAAAAACCGCATTTTGATACCAATCATCATCTAACTGTTATATGGAATGATACTCCAGAAGGATTGAAAAAATTTGCTGATGAATTAAAATCTACTATTAGAGCAACCTTACCATCAGAAGCAAAGATGGAGGATTGATCTAATACAAGAGAAGAAACTTAATCCGTAACCATTCGGAATTTCCGGTTTAAACGAAGAAGAAATAAAAATTTTAGAAAGCAACAAAGAGTTAATCTCAATCTTAGATAAAAAAATAAAAGCCAAAATAGCCAACGTTTGGAGAGAATAGGAGAAACATGAAAACATTAGCAGAGATATATTTACCAGTAGAAGAACTATTGACGAACCAGTTGTTCAATATTATTCTGGATATAATAAAACAGAAGAAGAAAATTCCATATCTGGATTCAGATAAAAATCCTAAAGAAGAGTATCTGGAATATTTCATAGTAACTGATGCGTTGATTTCTTTTAATAGAAGAGGCGGTAACAAAAAGAATAATAAAGTCACTGGCACACAATTAAAGGATGCTATTAAATATGCTATGAGAACCGATGAAGAATTGACCAAACAAGGCTTTAATAAAATGTATGGTACTTCTGTTGGTACTTCACTTTATTCATTTATTAGCTTGGTTAAAAAAGAGATTACAAAATGTAGAATAGTCGGACACGAAATTTCTCATCAATCATTTGGTAATGGTCTAATCTCCAAGATAGAAATGCAAAAGGAATTTGTGTGGTTTAAGTATAATGATGATCTCAAAATGCTTTCTATGGATCACTTCTCACTTGATAAAGAAGACGAACAAAAAATAAAAAAGATATTAGACAGCAGTGGGGAGAGTAAGATGGAAGAAATAAAATTGTAGAAGGGAAATAATATTCAACAAAGACAGCATTACAAATGAAAGACGCTAACATAAAATTTAGAACTTTTAAAGGGGGCATTAGATGAGCAACATAAAACTCTTCGAATCAAAAAAAATCCGTTCCGTTTGGAATGAACAAGAACAAAAATGGTATTTTTCTGTAGCCGATGTTGTGGAGGCATTAACTGATACTGTTAACGCAAAAGACTACATTAAAAAGATGCGTAAAAGAGACACCGAATTAAATTTCAACTGGGGGACAATTTGTCCCCCCCTTGAAATGACTGCTGCAGATGGGAAAAAACGCAAGATTCAAGCGGCAACTGCAGAAGGATTGTTTAGAATAATCCAATCTATCCCTTCTCCCAAAGCAGAACCGTTCAAACTATGGCTCGCAAAAGTTGGCTACGAACGTCTGGAAGAAATCGAAAATCCCGAACTTGCTTCAAAAAGAATCAGAGAAATTTACAGAGCAAAGGGTTACAGTGATGAGTGGATTGAAAAAAGAATACGCGGTATTGCTGTTCGTGATGAATTAACGAATGAATGGAAGAAGCGTGGCGTAAAAGAACATATTGAGTTTGCTATTCTAACTTCCGAAATAAGCAAAGCAACATTTGGTTTAACCCCTTCGGAATATAAAGAAGTAAAAAATCTGCCTGGTAAAGGTGAAAATCTTAGAGATCATATGAACGATCTCGAATTGATTTTTACAATGCTCGGCGAAGCTTCAACAACAGAAATAACAAAGGAAGCTGATGCAAAAGGATTTATCGAGAATAAAACTGCCGCAAAGAAAGGCGGTAAAATTGCCGGCGATGCAAGAGAAGCTCTTGAAAAAGAAACGGGAAAGAAAGTTGTTTCAAAAGAAAATTATCTTCAGTTAACTGAAAAGAAAAAACGAAAATTGAAATAAACTAACTAACCTCACCCGTCTCTTCGAGCCACCCTCTCCTTACAAAGGAGAGGGGTAGGGGTGAGGTCAAATTGAGAAGAAACTTAATCCATCACCATCTCACAACCACTCGGTATTTCCGGTTTGACTAACAAAACTTTTTCTTTAGTTACCGTTACTTGTCCGGGTTCGTGTCTTGCATTTTTAGTTACATACTTTTTAAGCGTATATGTTACGGGGACAAGCTTAGAAGTTTTTGCTTTACTGTAAAATGCGGCAACGGAAGCCGTCTTATGAAAAATATTTTTAGGCACAGTTTCTTTTGTGTTTTCAACTCGTAGAACAACATGCGAGCCGGAAACAGAACGCGCATGAAACCAGAAATCATTCTGCTTTGCAAATTTAGTTGTGAGCATATCATTGTTCTTACTGTCCTTGCCCACATAAATGTTGTACTTGCCGTCAATTATAAAATGTCTGTATGACATTTTATCTTTTTTATCGTCTGTCTGCGCTGACTGCGTTTTCATCTTCAATTCTTTTTTTATTTGTAGAAGTTCTTCCTGATCTTCCGTGCGTTCAAATTTATCTCTTATTTTAATTAACCGTTCATATTCTTTTGCATTTAATTCCAGAAGTTCGCTTGATCTCTGAAATTCAATCTTCTCAGCCCGTGATTTATCATAATAGCGGTCAACATTTTGATGCGGAGAAAGTTTTTCATCAAGTTTAATTTTATGTTTTTCTCCGGAAGGGTAATCTTCCAATTCAATTTCTTTCATTCCTTTGCGAAGCAGATTTAAATTGGCGATCAACAGATCACCGAATTGATGATAAACTTTTTCTTTCGTGCCTGCATCAACTCGTCCTTTTAAGTTATTCAACTTTCCGGTTAACGTTTCAATACTTTTAGCAAGAAACTTCTCAATTTCTTTTCTCACATTCTTAACCTTCGTTTCAGAAAAGGAGAGAGTGAAATATTTGTTCAGAGCGCTAAAGTAATTATCAAATAAGAAGTGCTCTATAGGAATAGGAGGTGAAATAAAAGAAGCCGGATGAAAACTCGGCTTGCCAAGATTCTCATCGTAATAAACTGCAATTTTTTCGTGAGCAATTTCATCCACCACACCGGAAAGATTCTTTCTAAAATCGTTCTTACGAGAATCGGCTTCTCTTAGAATATCTTTACCGATGGATGGTAATTTCCTGATCTTTAGTTCATCAATTTCATTTTCGATGAATGAAGCAATTAATGGAAACGAATCAGTGAAATTCAAAGCCGGCAGTTCTTTAAGAAATCTTTCCCGTTCTTCTTTATCAACTTTCTTGAAAGGATGTAAATTATTCTCAGAGTCTATAAGATAAATATTGGTTTGTCCGCCCCGGAAAACAACATATAATTTTGAATTAGTGAGAGTGAACTCAATTATGCGGTCACCCAAAGCAATTTTTACAGAGTTGACCTTTGCCGGTAAATACTTTTCAAAAAAGCTAATTGTGTTTTTCTTTGCTTTATGATGTTCGTCTTTTGTTGTTATATAATACTGCTGCGGATTTGTAGAAATGTTTAGATGAAATAATGGTTTATCTTTTAGCGGGATATGAAGAAATAGCTTGTCTTTCTCTTGAGTGTAAGCCTCAAGTATTTGCTTTCCGTGAATTACAGCGGATAATTCTTTGATACATCTAAAAATGAAAAAATAATTTTTATACATAAGAGTGCAAGAGAATAATTTGATTACCTTAATAAATTAATCAAAAAGTTGAGCTATAAGCAAAGGCGGAAGAGTATTAGTCCATAGAGACTTCTGAAAAATAATTCTAAAATGTCATCGCGATCCCGATGCCAATCGGGAGAAGCAATCTCAAGTATCTTAGTAAAATTCGCGATTGCTTCGTCATTCCATTCCTCGCAATGACAATTTTCTGAGTTTTTGAGAACTACACTTCATTCAGTTCAGAATGATTCCTTGCAAAGCGTGAGTCACTTTAATTATATTTCAGTTATGAAAAAGCCCTCAAAAATATCTTGGAAAAAATTACTGTACATCCTTGGAGGTATCTTTGTTTTTCTTTTGGTTATTGATTACATCATTTTACCGCTTTATGTAAGCGGAAGTGAACATCAAGTACCAAATGTTGTAGGTAAACAAAAAGATGAAGCAATAAAAATTCTTGAGGATGCCGGTCTAAATCCTATTGTTCAAACATCTCGCTTTGATCAAAAATATCAGAAAGATCATGTAATATTTCAAAACCCTTCTCCAAATTTAACTGTTAAGAGCAGTCGGAGAGTTTATTTAACAATCAGCGGTGGAGAACCGCAGATTCCGATGCCTTCTTTAATTGGTAAGACAATTCGGGATGCAACAGTAACTCTTGAACGGCTTGGTCTCTCTATCGGGAAAATTGATTCAGTCGAATCTGAATTTCCAGCTGGTATAATAGTAGAGCAGCAATTTTTTCAAGGAAAGGAAATTTCAAAAGGATCAGCAGTTAATTTTAAGCTAAGCATTGGACCTCAGGTTGGAATGGTTCGTGTTCCAAGTTTATTTGGACAGACATTATCAGAAGCAGAAAAAATACTTAAGAATAATTCTCTAAGAGTCGGCAATAAAGTATATATCTTTTCACAAAATTATTTACCAAATACAGTCGTTGATCAGTATCCTAGTATAAATACGCTGACTAAAATTGGCGATAGTGTTACTGTTACTTTAACTAGAACTAAATAGTGTGATACAAGTGAATTCAAAAAAAATAATTGCTTCATCAATTTTAAACTCAGATTTCTCAAATCTAGCACAGCAAATTCGTTTTACAGAACTTGGTGGAGCTGATTGGATCCATTGCGATATTATGGATGGAAAATTTGTTCCTAATTTAACTTTTGGGCCAGTGGTAGTTCAAGCTGTAAGAAAAATTACCAAACTTCCGGTTGATGTTCATTTAATGATTAAAGACCCCGATGCTTTACTGGAAAAATTTATTGAAGCCGGTGCAAATTGGATTACTGTTCATCAAGAAGAAGTTGTTCACTTAAACAGAACGTTAACAAGAATAAAAGAGTTAGGTGCAAAGGCCGGAGTTGCAATAAATCCTTCTACACCAATTAAATCGCTAACAGAGGTAATCAATCTTGTTGATTTAGTTTTGATTATGTCTGTCAATCCGGGTTTTGGAGGTCAAAAGTTTATTCAATCCTCAGTCAGAAAAATTCATGAACTAAACGACTTGAGAACAAAAACTTCTTCAAATTTCTTAATCGAAGCGGATGGCGGTATCAGTAAAAATAACATTAAAGAACTTGCCAATGCCGGTTGTGATGTATTTGTAGTAGGGAATTCAATATTCGGACAAGATAACATCACAGCAGCTACTATTGAACTGAAAAATATGGTCATGTAAGAAAAGTATCTTTCTTATTCTTTTCTCAAATCCATTCAAGATTTTTTTTTAATTTATATACGAAATTTGTGAAATTCTGTAATCTCATTAGCAAGAGGTTAACCGTTGACAATCCAGCCAGTTGATATTTTTTATTCCAATGTCTTTCGTAGATATAGTGCGAAGTACAATATCTTCCGTGAATTATATGAGAAAGATCTTGTTGGAATTGAGATACGCGGAATTGAATTTAGACTTGCACAAAATATTAAACGAATTATTCTAGCCAATAAAGAGATTTGCTATACAACAGGTAAGAAAGGCGATCTTTTATGTGATCTATTAGTAATTGGCACTTACGGAATTTTTAGAGAGTTATCAAAAAAAATTATTTCGATCGGCAATGAAGATTTAGGACAAAAAGTAGCACACATACTTCAAAATATTACAGATTATGAAAATCGTTCTATTCAAATCGGAAAGAATAATTTTTCTTTAGACCGTGCATACACAATTGGGATTCTAAATGTTACACCGGATTCATTTTCCGATGGAGGAAAATATTTTAAGAAAGAAGATGCAGTAGAACATGGAATTAAATTATTAGAACAGGGCGCTGATATTCTTGATATCGGCGGTGAATCTACAAGACCGGGCGCTGATCCAATTAATGAGGAAGAGGAAATTAAAAGAGTAATTCCGGTAATCGAAGAAATTATTAAATTAAAACCGGAATCATTAATTTCAATTGATACATCTAAATCTAAAGTAGCTCATGAAGCATTACAATGCGGTGCTAAAATTGTAAATGATATTAGTTCATTCACATTAGACTCTAAGATTTTAGATGTTGTAAAACAATTTAATGCGGCAATGATTTTAATGCACATGAAAGAAACTCCAAAGACAATGCAATCTTCTATCTACTATGAAGACGTTGTTTCTGAAATTTATGATTATCTAACTGCTAAAGTTGAATTCACAAAAAAAATAGGCATTAAAAATATTATTGTTGATCCGGGAATAGGATTCGGAAAAAGAGTAATGGATAATTATGAATTGATAAAGAGATTGAATGAATTCAAAGGTATAGGGCAGCCGATTCTTGTTGGACTTTCAAGAAAGTCATTTATTGGTAAAGCACTTGAACTTAACATAGATGAAAGAGATGAACCAACGCTTAGCGCCGAAACACTTGCAATAAAAAATGGCGCGCGGTTTATTCGTACTCACGAAGTAAAGAAAACAAAATATGCATCTAAGTTAAACCGTTTTTTAGATAATCCGGAATTACTGCAGAATGTTTGAAATAGTTAAAATAGGATTTCTGTCAATATCATTTCTTGATCTAATTGATATTCTTCTTGTTACTTTTATTTTTTATAAAGTATATACAATTATCCGTGCAACAATTGCAGCGCAGATTTTTTACGGATTGATCATAGTTCTTATTCTTTCTTTTCTAGCACAAGAAGCTAATTTTAAGGCACTCGGGTGGCTGCTTAGATTACTTACCGACATCTGGGTAATTGCATTTGTAATTCTATTCCAACCGGAAATAAGAAGATTACTCGTATTTGTAGGCAAGAACCCGATCTTTAGAATGTTTATAAAGAGCGACGAATCAAATCTTGCAGATGTAATAACAGAAACAGCATTTGAATTAGCACAACATCAGCACGGAGCGTTGATCGTAATTGTAAAATCGGTTGGTATCCGTCATATTGTTGAAACGGGAGAATTGATCAACGCAAAGGTTACAAAAAATTTACTACGTTCAATTTTTTTCCCTCATTCTCCTTTACACGATGGCGCTGTAATCATAATGAATGATACAATCGAAGCTGCAAGGTGTACATTGCCGTTATCAAGCGAACCAACAAAAATCGGCAGGCCACTTGGTATGCGTCATAGAGCTGGTCTTGGCATCTCAGAACAAGCAGATGTTGTTTGCGTCATAGTTTCAGAAGAGACTGGTAGTATTTCTGTTGCAGAAGATGGACATATGAAAACCGGTTTATCTAAAGAGGGACTTAGGAATTATTTAACTAATTCTCTTACCGATACAAAAGAAAAAGGTTTGAAAGGGATTTCGCAAATGTTTAAAAGAAAAAAAATCTTTTCGGATCTAGAATAAGTGGAATTAAATCCATCATCTTAAAATTGAAATGATTAATTTTATTACCAATAACAGATTAGTAAGTTCCAAATAAAATAGGAAAGAGGGATACAATGAGATTAAAATATTTTTCTCATTCAGCATTTCAGATTACAACTGATGCCGGAAAGAAAATATTGATTGATCCTTTTTTGGATGGGAATCCAACCTCTCCGGTAAAATCGAAAGATGTTGATGCTGATTTTATTATATTGACGCACGGTCATGGTGATCATATTGGTGATTCATTTAGTATTGCAAAAAGATGCAGCTCACTTTTTATTTGTTGTAATGAATTAGCCAATTATTGTTCTTCGAAAGGATTTAATGCTCATAATATGCATATTGGCGGAAGTCATATTTTTGAATTCGGCAGAGTAAAATTTACAATTGCTCATCACGGTTCAATGACTTCGGATAATTATTATGCAGGCGAAGCATCCGGAGTAATTTTATCAATTGATGGAAAAAATTTATATCATACCGGTGATACAGGATTATTTTACGATATGAAATTGATTGGAGAAATGACGCCGCTTGATTATATGCTGCTGCCGATCGGAGATAATTATACAATGGGAATAACAGATGCTGTGAAGGCAGTTGAGTTAGCAAATCCTAAGACAGCAATTCCGATGCATTATAATACATTCCCGGTGATTCAATCAGATCCCGAAGATTTTAAGAAAAAAGTTGAAGCTCTCGGGAAAAAAGTAATTGTGCTTAAGTTTGGACAGGAAATTTTATTGTAATTTAATTTTGTAATTAAAAATCCTATTTATGGCAAGAAAAATTGTTATAGCAAATCAGAAAGGCGGAGTTGGTAAAACAACCACCGCAATAAATCTATCTGCATCTGTTGCTGCCGCTGAATTTAAAACACTTTTAATAGATATAGATCCTCAATCGAATTCAACTTCGGGAATCGGTATCGAGAATTATAAACTTTCCGTTTACCAAGCTTTGATCGGGTTAGAAAATGCTGAAGATTGCATAATTAATACTTATATGCCGCATCTGGATATTATACCATCAACAATAGATTTAGTTGGTGCAGAAATCGAATTAGTTTCTATGGAAGAAAGAGAATATCTGTTAAAGAAAGCTGTAGCGACAATAGAATCACGATACGATTTTATTTTTATTGATTGTCCGCCCTCACTTGGTTTGCTAACACTTAATGCTTTGACCTGTGCTGATTCAGTTTTAATTCCAGTGCAGTGTGAATACTTTGCCTTGGAAGGTTTGGGGCAATTATTAAATACAATTAATATTGTTAAGAAAAATCTTAATAATGATTTGAGCATAGAAGGTGTTCTATTAACTATGTTCGATACAAGATTACGGTTATCACATCAAGTTGTAGAAGAAGTAAAAAAATATTTTGGCACAAAAGTATTCCAGACAATCATTCATAGAAATGTTAGATTATCTGAAGCACCGAGTCATTCTAAACCGGTAATACTTTATGATGCAAGTTCAGTAGGTGCACAAAATTATATAACACTCGCATCAGAATTAATTCAAAGAAATAATCTAGAACAAAAGAGTAAAGTTAATTGAGTAATTTGAAACCAGGATTAGGAAGAGGATTAGATGCTTTAATTAATCCTCAAATGAAAGATAAAATAGACGCACCTGTTGCAATCTCCAATAAAGATTTGCAAAAAGATGACGGTACATCTTACGATGTATTAGCAAAAATTCCAATCGGTGCTATAGCACCAAATCCTTATCAGCCCAGAACAGAATTCGACCCCGAAGCTCAAGATGAATTAAGAAAATCAATATTAGAGAATGGCTTGATCCAGCCGGTAACAGTTCGAAGAGTTTCAAAAGACCATTACGAACTAATTTCCGGTGAACGAAGACTACGGGCATGTAAAGATGTTGCAATGAAGGAAATTCCAGCTTACATAATCAAAGTTGAAACAAAAGAAGCAATGCTTGCGCTTTCTCTAATCGAAAACATTCAGAGAGAGGAATTAAATGCAATAGAAGTTGCAAATGCATATAAGAGATTAATGGATGAATGTAATCTGACACAAGAAGAAATTGCTGATAAAGTAGGGAAGGATCGTACAACAGTAACCAATACAATTCGTTTATTAAAATTGCCGCAGAGGATACAGCAAAGTTTGATCAAAGATGAAATATCAGCTGGGCATGCACGTGCGTTAATAAATATTCCGAGTGAAATAATTCAGTTAGAGATCCTTGATAAGATTATTAGTCATAATCTCTCAGTGAGAAAAGTTGAAGATATTGTTCGTAAGTACACAAGTTCTAAGAACGGATCTAAGAAAAAAGTTTCTGTTCATGTAAAAAGTTTAGGTAATTTATCACAGAAAGATTTGGAAGAAAAACTACAGAACATTTTAGGCACAAAAGTAATTTGCAAGCAAAAGAAAAATGGAGCCGGCGAATTAATAATTGAATATTATTCATTAGATGAGCTTGAAAGATTATTTGAACTATTTGAAATTATC
>JAHEZQ010000002.1 GCA_023250955.1 Melioribacter sp.
CGGAAATTTTATTAGCAGTTTCAGTATCTAATATTATCTGAAAAGAATTGCTGTAGATTGTTCTATTTGTCCCGTACAAATTCAAACGTAATTTAGCATTATCAGTTGTTTCGTAAGGAACATCCCAGCCATAAGATGCGTCACGTAAATTAACGTTGGCAATTTTTTGCCAGTTTGATATTCCATCTTTTGAAAATTCTAGAACACCTATTCCATCAATAACAGAACTCCATCTAATTTTTTCCTTCGTTCCGGTAATTATTTTGGAATTGATTGATAACCCCAGAAAAACACTTGCAGAAAGATTTTGATCTAATTTTAACAGTCCATTTGTTGCACAAAGATAACCTCCGTCACTAGTTCTGATAATAGACATGTAAAAGCCCCCAACATTTTTTTGCCATATTATATTACCATCCGAATCTATTAATGTAAACTTATCTGTTACAACTAAAAATGTTCCATCGTTGTTATCAACTAACCTTGCATAGTTTGTATAAAAAGGAATTTCTGTAGTTTTTATTAATGCACCGTCTTTCGAATATTTACAAACTCTGTTCTTGAAAGCGATATAGAAATAATTGTCGTCTATTTTTTGAGCAGAAGTAATTTCATCATTAAACTTAATGTACGATATTTTTTCATTATTGCTGTTTATCATTAATAATTCTCTCATACCTACAAAAGCATAACGATCATTAAGTTTTATTAAAGTCGAAAGGGCACCACTATTACTGATATTACCATTATTAAAGTTGATACTTTTAATGTATTGAAAATTTTCATCTAAAATAATAGCGTTATAGAAATATTGAGTTGTTCCTATTTTAGAAAGATAAATTGCAGCAAATTTTCCATCATCAAATCTTATTAGTTTAGCATTAGATAAATAATTATTTGATGAATATACTTTTCTTGTGCTTATATAACCATCTGGTGTAACTTCATTTAGTATCATTTCTCCGCTAGAAAAATTAGCCCACATAGGTGTAAAATTTTCAGATAAATAAACATTCCCTTGGTAATCACTTCCGATATCAATCGCCCAGTCTAGTGTACCGTAGTAATTTGTTTTGCATAAAAATCTTTGTGATGTATTATTAACATAGTTGTAGGTAAAAAAGTAATAAGAAGAATGTAAATCATCAATTAGATTGTAGATTGATTGAAATTGAGGATAAGGTTCATAAAACGTAGTTTGCTGCGCCGAGGTTTGTACGTTTAATAAGATTAATGAATGAAGAAAGAAAGCTACCCAAATCTTTCTCATAATTTCCCCTAATTGACACTTCAATATTAAAGGAATTAATTATTATTTCAATGCAAAATATTTTCTTGAAAGCTGAATGTAAGCACATTAACTTTCCACCTATGAAAAAATATTTTTTACTCTTCTCATTATTAGTTCTAGCATCTGGATTATTAATTCTTGATGAAAGCATAAAAAATGTGCCTATTAATAAACCGGTTTCGCTAGAAAATTATAAGAACGGATTACTAAAATCTGAATATGATAAAGTAAATCGAATTGCTAACTATAATATTGAAGCCGATTTCATTCCGGCTTCTAAATCGATTTCGGTTAGAGAAGAAATAATTTGGATCAACAAAACAAACTATCCAACATCTGAAATTCAATTCCATCTTTATGCAAACGCATATAAAAGCAATAATACTCTTTTCGCAAAAGCGTATTCACTTACTCCAGATGCTCAAACGCAAATTGATATCAAGTCATTTCGGGTAAATGATGAATCATCACAATTAATTTACTTTCAACCTGAAATCGCTAATC
Organism: Melioribacter sp.; assembly: GCA_023250955.1. GTDB lineage: Bacteria > Bacteroidota > Ignavibacteria > Ignavibacteriales > Melioribacteraceae > Fen-1258. The sequence continues at coordinate 1,796 of JAHEZQ010000002.1, forward strand.
CCGATGATAGTACAGTAGCAAAAGTATTATTGAACAAAACAATTAAACCGGGTGACAGTGTAAAAATAAATTTTGATTACACTATGAATATTCCACGCTCGGTTAAAAGAATGGGTTATGCTACAGGAAGGAATTTCTTTTTTGTTTCTCAGTGGTTTCCTAAAGTTGGAGTATTTGAAAACGGTAAGTGGGTTTGCAGTCAATACCATCCTTACTTAAATTTTTATTCCGACTTTGGTAATTACTCCGTAAAAATAAAAGTACCTAATGATTATACAGTAGCAGCTACCGGAGTCGAAGCTGAAAAATCATCAGATCAGTTAAATACAACTTACCATTTTGTTCAATCCGGTGTCCATGATTTTGTATGGCTTGCTTCGGATGAAATTCTTCATCGCAATAATATTTATACGCGCAAAGATGGTTCAACTATAACAATTCAAGCTTATGTCCAACCTGAAAGAGAAAGATATTTTGACCGTTATTTTGCTGCTGTTAAAAATTGCTTAGAGTATTTTGAAAATAATATTGGAATTTATCCTTACCAAAATGTTTCTTTGATTGATGTCCCGAGGACTTCAGCATCGGGTGGAATGGAATATCCTACATTATTCACAGTTGGAGCAGAACTCTTTGCACCTCAAGCTGCCGGACAACCGGAATATTTAGTTACGCATGAATTCTCTCATCAATTTTTTTATGGATTGATAGCGAACAATGAAGTTTATGAAGCGTGGCTTGATGAAGGATTCACTTCATATATTTCCACAAAAATAATGTATCACTATCAGCCTGAAATTTTAGAAACTTTTAAGTTCGCAACTTATATCCCTGTGTTCGGACTTAATTTTTTATCATATAATGAAATTCCTTTAATCTACACGTTAGTTGATGTTAAAGTACCCGAAGCTGCCCGAAGTATTACTAGCTATTATAAAAATTTAACAATCGGTTCAATTGCAGATACATCTTATAAACTTCCAACACGTCTTTCTTATGTTGTAAATTCTTATAACAAACCAGAATTAGTCCTTCACACTTTGGAAAGATATCTCGGGCATGATAAGATGATGAATATTTTAAAAGAATTTTACAATGAATATAAATACAAACATCCGCGTGCAAACGATTTTATCAATATTGTTAAACGAAATTGCAACGAAGATATGAGCTGGTTCTTTGATGAATTTTACCGCACACCAAAAACATTTGATTATAAAGTAACCTCCATTAAAAAATCATTTAAAAATGAGTACGAAGTTCTGGTAGAAAGATTAAGCGATGGTATTTTTAAAAATGATGTTGTTCTCTATACTGATAAGGACACTCTTTATCAAAAATGGGATGGAATTGAACGATGGAAGATTTTGAAGTTCAAAACAAATAATGAAGTTATTGCAGCTGAGATCGATCCGCACAGAAAAAATTTACTTGATATTAATTTTGCTAATAATTCATTTACGGTTACTAACAGAGTATGGGCATCGCTTTCACTTTCGATTAGATTTTTCTTTTGGGTACAAAATGCATTAATGGTCCTTGGAAGCATAGGATGATAGAAAGTATTAAACAGATATTAATTCTGGGTACACGTTCTGTTTTTCACAACATTAAATTTGTTGTATTGATGTGGGTAATGAATGCCGGTTCAGCATTGGTTTTAGCAGTTCCTGTTTTCAATATACTGATGGATAATCTTGGAACTTCATTAACTAGCGACCATCTTGCTCATTCGTTTGATTACTTCTGGTATCTTCAATTTAGAAATTTGTATTCCATCCAGCTAGATCAATTACCGCTGGGTATTTATTTTGCTGTAGGGATTTATGCGTTGATTCAAACTTTTTTTCTTGGTGGATTGATTTCAGTATTTCACATCCCTGACAAAAATCATACAGTTGATTTTTTCTTTGGCGGAGTAAGGTATTTTGCGAGATTTGTTAAAGTGTTATTAATCTCACTTTTATTTTTTGCTGCGGCTTTTAAGATTAATGACTATACCGGAGAACTAATAACTTTACTTTTAAAAAATTCTGAAAATGTAACTCTGGATTTTATCAGCAAATTCATACGATATGTTCTTATGATTTTCTTTATCGGCATTGTAACAATAATTTCAGATTACTCAAAGATTTCTATGGCGGTCAGGGACAAAACACAAATACTTAGAGAAATATATCATGCAGTCATATTTCTTAAAAATAATTTTAATAAAGTTTTTGTTCTTTTCTTAGTGGTTGCAATTATAGGTGCATTTGGAGCTGTTATCTATAATGTAATAGGAAGATTTATCCCTCGAACTCCATTCTATTTTCTAATCATCATCTTTATTCTTCAGCAAATGTTAATTATCTTTCGATTGTTAGTGAGAATGCTTTTCTATTCAACTCAAGTAAGTTTGTTCAAAGATCTAAACGCAGTTACAATTAAAGTTGAACAATAAAATTGAAAGGTAACATGTCTATTATACCAATTACAGTTTATGGTGATAAAATACTTAGACTGAAAGCACATAAAGTCAGTGCAGTTAGTGATGAGATTATTGATAAGATTAGAAATATGTTCGATTCAATGCGCAATGCGCACGGAATCGGCTTAGCTGCTAATCAAGTCGGCTACCGTGATTCTATTTTTGTTTTAGATCTTAACGGTACTGAAGGATATGAGCATTTTAAGCCCATTGCATTGATCAACCCAGAAATAGTATTACAATCCGATGAAAAAGTTGTTATTGAAGAAGGCTGTTTAAGTTTGCCTTTAGTCCGTGCTGAAGTTGAGAGATCAGAATCAATCAAAGTTCGTTATATGGATTCGGACGAAAAAATAATTGAAATTGATGCTGATGACTTACTTGCCAGAGTAATTCTTCACGAGTATGATCATCTTATCGGCAAAATGATTCCTGATCGTGTAGCTGAAGATGTTAAGAAAAATCTGCAAAAAGATTTATCTAACATTATAAAAAGGGAAGTGGAGATTGATTACCCGATCACAGAAATTTAATTCAGTTCAGAAAATTTCCCATCTTATTTTTTTGATGAGTCGAAAATGAAAATTGTTTTTATGGGCACACCGGAATTTGCAATCCCTTCTCTTCAAAAAATACTAGAAAGTAAACATCAAGTAATCGCAGTTGTATCTGTTCCTGATAAAGAACGCGGCAGGGGAAGACATATTACTTATTCGCCGGTTAAAGAATTTGCCTTGAAAAATAAAATTGAAGTTTACAATCCCGTCTCACTTAAAGATCCGGAATTTATTTCGAGGCTGAGAGAATTAGAACCGGATTTATTTGTTGTTGTAGCTTTTCGAATTCTTCCAAAGGAAGTTTATTCAATTCCAGTTCAAGGTTCATTCAACTTGCACGGATCGCTGCTTCCTAAATACCGTGGTGCAGCACCTATCCAATGGACATTAATTAATGGAGATAAACAAACCGGAGTAACAACTTTTTTTCTTGAAGATAAAGTTGATACCGGAAATGTTATTTTACAAGAAAAGTTGCAAATCAATGATGAAGATGATTTTGGCTCGTTACATGATAAAATGATGCTACTGGGATCTGAAGTAGTTCTTAAAACAATTACTTTAATTGATTCTGGTAATTATTCTCTAACCAAACAAAATGATTCGATAGCATCGCATGCACCTAAGATTACAAAAGAAATTTGCGAGATTAATTGGAATAGAAGTGCGCTCGAAACCCATAATCTTGTGCGCGGACTTTCGCCTGATCCTGGTGCATATTTTCATCATAATGGTAAATCTTATAAGGTATTCAAAACAAAAATGGTTGAAGGTGATCAGTGGTCAGTGGTCAATAACCAGTCGAATGTTAAATCTAAAGACAAAATGTATCAAACAAGAAAAGAAATTTTTGTTCAGACAGAAAATGGTGTATTACAAATCATTGAACTTCAACCTGAAGATAGAAAGCGAATGACTGCCGAAGAATTTCTACGAGGGTATTCTCTTATCAATTAACGAAAAAAAAATGAGAAATAATCGTTACGAAAGTATAATAGATGCAATCGGCAGAACGCCGATTGTTAAACTTGGCAATATTTCCAAAGGTTTGAAAGCTACTATATGGGCTAAGTTGGAGTTTATGAATCCAGGCGGAAGTATTAAAGACAAGATTGCTAAGTACATGATAGAAAAAGCCGAAAGAGATGGAAAGATTCAACCTGGAGATACCATTTTAGAAAACTCTTCCGGAAATACTGCAATGGGTCTTGCAATTGTATGCCGACAAAAAGGTTATAAGTTGAAAATTGTAATTCGTGACACGACCAGCAAAGAAAAAATTAAAATGCTGGAAGTTCTTGGTGTTGATGTTGTAAAAGTAGATGCAAAGCTGCCGCCCGAACATCCCGATTCATATAATCAGTATGCAATTAATTTAGCTAGACAAGATCCGTCTCTTTATTACATAGATCAGCATAATAATTTAGATAATAATGAATCTCACTACATGACGACCGGACCAGAGATATGGGAACAGATGGAAGGCAAGATTGACTACTTTATTGCAGCAGTTGGTACAGGTGG
>JAHEZQ010000019.1:0-75082 GCA_023250955.1 Melioribacter sp.
TTTTTGTTTTTTTGCTCCGTGCATTATTTAAGCGGTCAAGAAAAACAATTTAAAGTTGACTTGAAGCTGAACGGATTCGGTGCGTTCTATACGAAAATTAATTCCGGTGCAGAATATGAAAAATATGCCCGCACTGGAGATTATCCTGATATAGTTGTTGATCTCGGAAACAGCGATTCAAAATTTATTTTTTGGACTGGCTCAAGTTACTTGCCGTTTCTTGATTCAAAAAACGGACGATGGTTTGTTGATGAGTTAATCAAACGTAAGGGTGATGGCGATGAGAAAATGCCTGATAGAACAAACGCATATTCGGTCGTGAAGATTATTGAGTCATCGAAAGATCAAGTTGTAATTCATTGGAGATATACAACTCAGTTTACAAAATCTAATCCGCAGCTTGGCATAACCCCATATACATTTGTTGACGAATATTTTTATATCAAACCGGATGGTACAGTAAGAAGAACAATTAAGAAGGGTACAAATAAAACTGATGATTGGACTGATCCTAAAAATATTGTAGCTCAAACTTTCAAACTTACTTCAACAGGAATTGCAGATAAAAATCTAGTTCCGACAGGTAAATCCGAAATCCTTCATGTAGTTCAAGGTTCGAATGTAGTCCCTAATTATATCGTCAAACCTGCTGCATGGTGGAAATTTGATGAAGCACAAGGGGAAGAAGTAACAGAGTCTATCGGTAATAATAGTTCAGTTGTTGAAGGTAATAAAAGTTTATGGAGAAAAGGTATTTCCGGTACTGCGTTACAGTTTGACGGATACTTTTCAAAAATTGAGATCCCTGCAGAAGTAACTCCAAAAATATCGAATCATTTTACTCTTGAAGCATGGATTGTAATCGGGGCATATCCCTGGAGTTATGTCCCGATTATTCAACAATGCGATGATGTTCCGGAAGAAGTGCAGTCATTTGTTGGAGAAAAAGCTTTATTGGAAGGGGAGGTAAAAAATTCCGAAGACAAGAAAGATTTTAGAGTTGAATTAAAAAAAGAAGATGATAAAGGATTTTTCTTAGGTGTTGATGGACATGGGTTTCCATCATTTAAAATTAGAGTTGGTAACAAATGGGAAGAGCTTACTTCCGGAATCCATCTTGAAAGAAGAAAATGGTATCAACTTGTTGCAACGTACAGTCAAGAAACGGGAGAAATGAATATTTATATTGATGGACAAATTGCCGGTATTAAAAAGGTTGCCCAAGCCAGCATAGAACTTTCCACGAAAAATATTTTGATTGGAAAAGGGAAAGAACGACGGCCGGTTGATCCTGTAAGAAAAAATACTTTCCCGGATTCATATTCGTTCGATGGATTGTTGGATGAAATAAAAATTTATGATGTTACTTTGACCGCAGCGCAAGTTGAACAGACCTTCAAACTTTACAATTCTATTCCGGCAAAACTTTCAAATGTAAATATGGATAAAAGAGCTTTACCTGATGTAAGACAGCTGCGTTCTTTTGGCGGATATTATACAAAGCTAAAATTTTATGATATCTGGGATAACCTTTGGCGCTTCAGTGATCATCCCGATGTGGTTGTAGAATTTGATAAGCTGCCTACAAAATTTATTTTTTGGCGAGGTGTTAGTTACATCCCGATGATTGTTAATGAAAAGAACCAATGGTACAGCAATGAGTTTAATGAAACATGGAATAAATCCGGAGGACAGGGATGTCAGGAACCGATGTCCGACAAAGAAAATTATAATAATCATGCAAAGATAATTGAGAATACTCCCGCCCGAGTAGTTGTGCAATGGAGATTTCCTCTAATGGATGTAAATCATGTTATGGCAAATTACAATGATGCAACTGGCTGGGCTGACTGGAGCGATTGGTATTACTACATTTATCCAGATGGTTTGGCAGTAAAGAAAATGCACTTGTGGACAGATGGCGAAAGAAATCATGAGTGGCAAGAATCGATGGTGATTATGGGACCCGATCAGCATCCTGAACAAATTGTTAATACCAAAGACGCGCTCACGATGCTGAACATGAAAGGTGAATCGCAAACTTATGATTGGGTAACAGGTCCACCTAAAAATGTGAAGATACCCAAAGAAAAAAATATTCAGTACGTAAATTATACTGGCGAGTATAAACCGGTTACAATCGGTGAATTTGTAAAGTCAAATGTTTACAACGGCGAGATTACTCCTTATGCTGTTTTCCCAACATGGAATCATTGGCCGGTTTCTCAAATGCCGTCTGATGGAAGATATGCAAGCTTCACGGATAGAAGCGCTCATTCTTCACTTACTCATGTTATGATGCCTGTTTACAAAGAAGCACTCACAGGAGATAAACCTTTCTATGAAAAATTACTCATGGAAGGAATGTTAAATAAAAAACCGGAAGAATTGATCCCGGTTGCAAAATCATGGTTAAGCGCCCCGCAATTGACAAATGCAAAAGGATGTTCGGGTGAGTTTGATAAAAGCCAGAGAGCATATGTAATCAATTTAAAGACTCCACCTGTATCATTCAGAATCGATTGTAGCGCCGACCATCCGATGATCAATGCATGTTTCGTAATTAAAAATTGGGGAAAGAGTACAGTTGCAATAATCTTGATTGACGGTAAAAAAATTGGGGATGATTCATCTATCAAACAAGGTGTAATCAGAGATACCGATGGATCTTATACAAAAATTATTTGGGTGGAAAAAGAATCTGTTAAGCCTTTGGATTTTAAAATAACAATGTAATAATCGGTTGAACATTATTATGAATGAAAATTTCAAACATCTATATTGAATTTTGGAGCGAAAATGAAAAACGTAATTAAAATTTTATTCTTTTTAACCACAATATTTTTTATGTCGGTTAATATTCAAGCCGAAGGAAATAAATTTTATGCATACTATACAAAAGTTCAGCATTCGGCAACTGACTACATGGGAAAATACGCCGACCTAATTGTTGTACTGGAAGATGGAAAACAATTGGAGTTTACCCGCAAGACAGGTTACCAACCATTGTGGAAAACTTCAAGCGGCACTTTTTTGATTGATGATCTTTTCCCAGGCAGAGATCAAGATTTCGAATTCAACTACAATTATGTTCGATTGATTAAAAACGATCCCGATAAAATTATCGTTCAATGGCGGTATATCCCAGATATTCAAACACTCAACAAAGCTAATAAAGAATTAGATCCCATGATTGTCAATGGATTCACTGGTGTAGTGGATGAATTATTCATTATTTATCCCGACGGCAAAATTGAAAGGGAAGTTAAAGAAGCCAAAAACTCTCGCATTGACGATTGGTTAAATCCAAAAAGTACAACTCATCAGACAATTAAATTATTGGATTCGGGAATCGATCATGGTATGGTTACGTGGGGAAATCCCGGACCATTTTTCCCGAGAGCGGCAGTAGAAGGTAATCCAATTAAAAAAAATACGGATGTAGTTAAACCGATTCGTAAATGGTCGTTCGACGAAGGTATTGCAAAGCATAAAGATTACGTGTTTGATGAAGTGACCAAAACGAGATCGCTTGTTGAAGGTTTAATGACAACTTATAAAAAAGGAGTTTCGGGAACGTCTCTTGCCTTTGACGGATATTATACTGGTGTCGAACTTCAGAAGAGTTTTCCGGAATTTAAAAATGAATTTTCTCTTGAAGCTTGGATAGCGCTTGATGTTCTACCGTACAACATTGCGCCGATCATTCACCAATCAAAAGAATTCGGAAAGGAAGGATACTATTTTGGAATCGATCCGTACGGATATCCATTCATAACTGTTAATGGAATAACCGCAAAGTCCATCAAGAAAATTTCTTTGTACAAATGGACACACGTCATGGCAACCGCTGGTGCCGATGAGGTAAACTTATATATAGATAAAGAAAAAGTTGCTTCCGCTCAAATCAATAATCTCACAATTCCTGCACTACCCGTTTATATCGGGTTGAATAATGAAAAAGAAAGATGCACAGATTTTGTGAGAACCAACGATCAAAATTTGTTATTTGTTTATGGAATTCAAGGTTTGTTGGATGAAGTAAAAATTTATGATAAGAAATTATCAGCCGAGCAAATTGCAGAATCTTATAAAGCTCTCTTACCTGCCGACCGAACTTCTGATCTTGCAAAGGGAGTTTTACCAGGAGAAAATGGAACAGTTCAGAGGTTCGGAGCTTTTTACAAGAAGCTTCAGTTTCATGAACTTTGGGATAACATGTGGCGCGTATCGGACTTTGCAGATATCGTTGTAAAGTTTGATAACCTTCCCACGAGCGTTCTTTATTGGCGCGGAACAAACTACGCTCCAAATTGGGTGGTTGATAATAATCGCTGGATGGCGGATCAAAGTTCTGAGATTTCAACTAAACATGGTTGTTCCGAACACATGGCTGATAAGCAAGTTCGTTCTAGCTTTTCAACCATAATTGAAAACACTCCGGCGCGTGTTGTTATTCATTGGAGGTATCCTTGCGTTGATGTTAGTTACTTCTGTGCGAATAGAAGAAATTGGACCGATGAATATCATACAATTTATCCCGATGGTACTGCAATCAGAAAAGTTATTTGGGATAAAGGTTTTGACCTTCCGGGATTTCAAGATATTCAATTTCTCACAAATCCGGGTGAAGCCCCGCTCGACGTCGTTGATATTCAAGCAATGACGGTTGCAAATACTAAAGGCGAAGTTGAAAAATTATTGTGGAAGAAACCTTATATCGTTCCTAAAATTACCATCAATGACGCTTGCATCGAGATGCTTAATTCAAAATCGAACTACAAAGTGTTCACCATTTTCCAGGGCGGAAAGATTACACCATGGGGCGAGAAAGAACAATCGAAATACATTGATGACCCCTTCGCCGGACCTTGGAATCATTGGCCTGTTCACTTAGTTCCGTCAGACGGTAGATTCGCGGTCGATGTTGATCGGGTTACTCACTTTGCTCTTGGCGCAAATGATAATGCACCGGAATTTGGAAGTATGGTGTTTTATGGTTTTACAAATCAACCGATTGAAACATTGATCCCGATTGCAAAAGCTTGGAGAAACCCCCCATCAATTATTGATTTTGAGGGTGGGAAAAACACAGGTTATGATAAAGATCAAAAAGCATTTGTATTTCTTCTTGAATCCCAAAAACTCTCATTCAAAATAAATGCAACAAAAGATAGTCCGGTTGTAAATCCAGCATTTGTTATTCGAGATTGGAATAGTGATTCAAGTGCATTGATTAAAATTGACGGCGAGACTGTTCAAATAGGTTCAGATTGCAGAGAAGGATTAACCAGAGATACTAATGGGAAGTTGATGAAAATAATCTGGATGAAAATGACTTCAGAAAAATCGCTCGCTTTGGAAATTATTAAGGAAACTAAAAATTAATAATTTTATGAAGAGAGTCGTTATTGTTGATAGAAGAAAATGCGAGATAGTTAATGTTCCAACTCCTCACGCCAAGGATGATTGGGCTGTTGTAAAAATTATAATTGCGCCAATGTGCACTGAGTATAAGCAATATGAAAGCGGAATAGCTAAACTTCCACTTGGACATGAAGCTGCTGGAGAAGTTGTTGAGGTTGCACGAAAATCTAAGGTGAAAGTTGGAGATAGAGTAATTGTTATGCCGCAATATCCTTGCGGTGAATGCAGTCTATGTCTTTCGGGAGAATATATTCATTGCGAAAACAATATTGACTTCGCAAAATTTACAGGTTACTCATACGGCAACGATACCTTTGCTCAATATATAATTAAACCATCCTGGCTATTACCGATCATACCCGATGATATTTCCTACGAAAATGCTTCAATGATATGTTGTGGTTTAGGACCGACTTTTGGTGCAATGGAAAGAATGCATGTTGATGATTTTAACACTGTCTTGATATCCGGCATGGGCCCAGTTGGATTAGGAGGTGTAATTAATGCTGTTAATCGAAATGCCCGAGTGATTGCTGTTTCGAGAAACGAATTTCGATCAAAATTGGCTAAAGAAATTGGTGCCCAAGCAATCATTAATCCGGATAACACTGATGTTTTTGGAAAAATTTTAGAATTAACTGAAGGGAAAGGAGTTGATGTTTCAATCGATTGTTCTGGAGACGCAACAGTTCAGAGACTAATTATTAATGCAACAAGAAGGAATGGGAAAGTTGCTTTCTGCGGTGAATCAGGAGAGATAAACTTATTGGTAAGTATTGATCTTATTAGAAAAGGATTAACACTTTATGGTATATGGCACTACAATCTAAATGGTGTAACAAAATTGTTGGAGACAGTCAATTACTCAAAAGAGAAACTTGATAAAATGATAACCCACAAGTTTCTACTTGATGAAATAAGTAAAGCTTGGGAATTGCAGCTAACGCGGCAATGTGGGAAAGTAATTTTATATCCATGGTGAATAAATATCTTAAAACTCTAAATGATCAAATTTATTATTGTCCGCACATGTGCTTGTAAAAAAGAAAAGAAAGGGACTACTCCTTATGGGGCATGTGTGCGGATTTTTTAAGTGAAGGAAACTATGTCTAAAAACCACATTAGATTTATTTTCGGAGTATTAATTTTTGCAATGATATTCTGTACTCCAGAAAAAGAGAAGGCTCAATTAAAATACGAGTCTACGTGGACGTCTTTATCAAAGCATCAGACACCTCAGTGGTATAAGGATGCAAAATTTGGAATCTATACACACTGGGGTATTTACTCTGTTCCTGCAAAGGGACCAAACGGTTCATGGTACGAACATTTTATGTACATCTCTGGATCGGAACAAAATAAATATCACATTGAAAATTACGGTCCCCCGGAAAAGTTTGGCTATAAAGATTTTATTCCGATGTTCAAAGCAGAAAAATTTAATGCAGATGAATGGGCTGATCTGTTTCAAAAATCCGGGGCACAATTTGCTGGACCTGTTGCAATACATCATGATGGTTTTGCAATGTGGGATACAAAATATTCAGAATGGAACGCAGCAAAAATGGGTCCTCATAAAGATGTTGTTGGTGAACTTGAACGTGCAATCAAGAAAAGAGGGATGAAATTTTTAACTTCCTTTCATCATATTGAACATTGGTGGTTCGTCCCTACATGGGATCAAAGATACGATACGAATAATCCGGCATATAAAGAATTTTATGGACCTATCCATGATAGTTTTAGGGATTCTCCAACCGATGAATATTTAACTTCATGGAAAGATAAGGTTATCGAAGTTATTGATAATTACGATCCGGATATTATTTGGTTTGATACAGGACTCGGATCAGTAAGAGAAGATTATAGAAAGCAAATGATAGCATACTTCTATAACAAAGCTTTGGAACGTAATAAAGAAGTGGTCCTAAATTATAAAGGGAATGATATTTCCCCCGGAATTGGAGTAGTCGATTTAGAGCTTGCCCAAATGCGCAAAATGACTTATTACAATTGGATTACAGATACTTCTGTTGACGATCAGGGAGCTTGGGGATACGTCAAAGAAGCAAATTATAAATCAGTCAACAATCTTGTTGATAACTTGATAGATCGAGTCAGTAAGAATGGGTACTTGCTCTTAAATGTTGGTCCGAAGGCTGACGGCTCGATACCTGAGGAAGTAAAAGAGCAACTCCTTGGCATTGGTAATTGGTTGAAAATTAATGGTGAAGCAATTTACAGTACAATTCCATGGACTATTGCGGAAGAGGGACCTACTAAACTTAAGTCAGATGCATCATTTAATAATGAAGAAAAATTCGAATACACTTCGCAAGATATAAGATTTACGACAAAGGATAATATTCTCTATGCGATTTGTCTTGATTGGCCAGGTGAAAAAATCATAATTAAATCTTTATCAACTTTTGTGCATGAAGATTTCGTTGGAATATATAAAGAGGAGATAAAATCGGTTTCAATGCTTGGTGACGGGAAAGAACTTGAATGGGTCATGGACAAAGAGGGTATGATAATCAAATTGCCTCTTGAAAAACCATGTAATTATGCATTTGTTTTTAAGATTGTTCTAAGTAGATAAACGCTTAAAGGTGAGAACTATAATAAAAAATAATATGATGATCTAGAAAATAATTCAACTGTTAGAAGGAGTATACAAATGCAAATGGGAAAAAAAGTATTCGGAAAATTAAAAGATGGAACCCAGATTGATCTTTATATAATAAGACATGATGACGGGTCAGAAATTCAAATTATGAATTACGGAGCTGCAGTAGTATCGTTAAAAGTTCCGGATATACATGGTAATATTGAGGAGATTGTTCTCGGATTTGATCAACTAAAAGATTACGAAAATATAAGAAATTTCTATGGGGCAATTGTAGGCAGATCCGGTAATCGATTGGCTAAAGGGAAATTTTCATTGAACGGAATTCAATATAACTTGGCTGTAAATGATGGGGAAAATCATTTACATGGTGGCATCAAGGGATTTGATAGAGTTGTCTGGGATGCAAAGGAAATCAATGATGAGAAAAATCCTGGAATAAAATTAGATTATTTGAGTAAGGACGGCGAAGAAGGTTACCCCGGCAATTTATTTGTGAATGTAACTTATACTTTTTCATCAGATCATCAATTGATAATTGATTATAGTATGAAAAGTGACCGAGCTACAATAAAAAATATTACGAATCACTCATATTTTAATCTTTCAGGCAACATAAAAGAAAATATTTTAAACCATAGCTTGATTTTTAATGCAGACAAATTTTTACCTTCTTTAGAAGGATTAATCCCAACCGGTGAATTTAGAAATGTAAAAGATACTCCGATGGATTTTACTATACCTCACAAGATTGGCGAAAGAATAAATGTTGCCGATGAACAACTTAAAATAGGTGTCGGTTATGACCATACTTGGGTATTAAAAAAGGATAGTTGTTCACTATCTTTTGCAGGCTCAGTACATGAACAAAATAGCGGAAGATTAATGGAAATATTTACGACTGAACCAGGTATTGGATTTTATTCTGGAAATTTTTTAGATGGAAGCCACGCAGGTCATAACAGTATTCTCTATAAATATCGTGATGGGATGTGCTTGCAAACTCAGCATTTTCCTGATGCTCCGAATCAATCTAGTTTCCAAACTACTGTACTAAATCCGGGAGAAAATTATATTTCAAAAACGATTTATAAATTCTCGGTTAGTAAAATGCATGAAAGTAAGATTTGACCACTGTGTGATAAAGATCGTTCCAATTATATGCACTTATAATGTATGTAGGTTGGGGGTATTATAAAGGCATAAAAACAAGGAAAAATAAACTAATACTTGACAAATTCATCCAATATCAATAGGTTGCACTTACTTTCACAATATTAGAAAGTTTACTAATAGATAATTAGGAGAAAAAACAATGAAATCATCTAAAATTTTTATAATGATGGTATTGATCTTTATCGTCTTTGGAATTATTTCATGTAAAAATTCTGTTGAAAAAAAGTCAAATGAAACAATCGAAAGGAAAGTAACAAAGAGAATTGGACAAGTGATTGAAATAAAACCAGAAAAAATTGCTGAATATAAAGCATTACATGCAGATAGTAATTCTGGTGTTCGAGATTTATTAACTATAGCACATATGGAAAATTTTTCGATATTCATAAAGCAATTTGACAATGATAAATGGTACTTGTTTGCCTATTATGAATATACGGGTGATAATTTTGAAGATGATATGGCGAAACTCTCTATTAAACAACGCAATATTGATTGGTTAAAAGTTTGTGATCCAATACAGATTCCTTTCAAGGGAGAAAAATCATGGTCTGTTATGGAAAAAGTTTATTATAACAAATAAGATATTTTCATTGGATTGAGGAATTTATGAAGATTAATATTTTAGGTTTGATATAATTTATGCTGAATCAAGTTACGAAATCTCAACATTAAAAAATATGAAAAATTAAATATCTAATTAAATTTACAAATTAAGCATATGAGTAGTACAGTGTCACTTCGAAAGATAAATTCTTTTATCGTTTTAATATTATTTATGTTTCTCTTATCAAAAGCTAGTCTTGCTCAAGAGAATCAAAAATCAAGTATTAATTTGAATATCAATTATGCCCAATTCAGAACTGAAAATAAACGTGCGAACATTGAAATTTATTATTCATTTTTACGTAGTTCATTAGTACATATTAATAATGGGGATAAGTATGTAGCACAATACAAAGTTGATTTAAATATTTTTCGCAAAGATTCTTTGATCAAAAATATTTCTTGGCAAAATGTAGATGAATTAAGTTCTCTCTCCGAAATTAAAGTTGATCAAAGCATTAATGATTTGCGTTCTCTTGTCCTTCCTGAAGATAATTATTATATAGAAATGAAGCTCGTCGATTTAAATAATAATAAATATGGTACTGAAAAAGTAGAACTAAAAATAAGACCTTCCAAAGTTGACGAGCTGTTTGTAAGTGATATTCAATTGGGGCTACAAATATCCAAAACTGATATAATAGGCAGATTTGTTAAAAATGGTTACGAAGTAATACCAAATCCAACTTCATCATACAACACCAATTGGCCTATTCTTTATTTCTATCTTGAAATTTTTAATCTATCAACACTTGAAAATAACTCTGATTCAACTTATACGGTTGAAGCTAATATCACAGATAGTTTTGGCTTAGTCAAGAAAGTCTTTTCACCCATAACAAAAGTGAGACAAGCAACAGCGGTTATTGAAATCAATAAAACGTTTATAGGAGCGTTCTTCTCGGGAGGGTATACATTAAACGTAGTAGTGAGAGACAATAAAACGAACATTGTTAAAACTGTTTCTCAAAAATTTTATTTAAGTAGACCAGTTGATTATTTAGTAAAAGACGTTCAACAACAAGAAAGCCTGAGTGATGTATTTTTCGTAATGACTGAAGAGGAAATAGACAATGAATTTAATTATATCAGATACCTTGTTACACCTGATGAAATCAGTAATTATGAGAAATTAAATTTAGAAACCAAACGAAAGCTATTAAAAAATTTTTGGGAAAGTCATAAGACTCTTGAGAATAGCAAATACGAAAATTCCCGGGATGAGTATCTCAAAAGAGTAAAATATGCAGATGAAAGATATTCAATCGGTGGTAAGAAGGGTTGGAGAACTGATAGAGGTCGCATACTTCTAAAATATGGGCAACCATCTAAAACTGATGTTTTTAATTCGGAAGCTAAGAAGTATGAAACCTGGTCCTATGATGAGACCATGGGTGGAATCCAATTTGTATTCGTAGATATTTCAGGATATGGAGATTTACGATTAGTACATTCAACTTCCTTGAACGAAATTCAAGATTATGATTGGCAAACAAAGTGGTTAAAATAATTTTGGATTCTAAATTGCCTGGATATAAATGGGAATTACTAAAATTTTGTTTTTAAGATTTTATAAATATGAGTGTTAAAAAAGAAATTAATATTATTGAAATATAAACTGTAGGGACCAATAATGAGGCATTTTGAACAAAAAGGTAATAGCCAGTATATAAACAAAATAAATAAAATTCGAATCCTAAACCTGATACGTGAAAAAGGTCCTCTTTCACGTGCTGATATTGCAAAGCAGAGCGGAATCAGTGCCCCGACAGTTACTAGAATTGCTGAAAGTTTGATCAAAGAAGAAGGTCTTATTAAAGAAGTTGGAATTGGAATATCAACTGGTGGGAGAAAACCCACTTTGTTGGAATTTGCAGCAAATGATAGTTTAGTATTAGGTATAGATCTGGGTACTACTCATATAGATGGAGTATTAGCAAACCTTAATGCAGAATCTATAGCGGAAATTGTTATCGAAACAAAAATTGATGAAGGATTCGAAAAAATAATGGATAGAATTGCAAATCTGATCTCACAGCTGAGCAATCATCCTAAGGTGCAAGGTAAAAAAATATTTGGAGTTGGGCTCGCTGTTGCAGGATTGATCAATAGGTATCAAAATGTAATAGAGTTTTCTCCAGATTTTCATTGGGAGGATGTTGATATTAAAAAAACTTTGAATGAAAAATTTAATTTCGAAATAAAATTTGATAATGTAACAAGAGTTATGGCTTTAGGAGAACTATGGTATGGTATAGGTCAACAAGTAAAAAACTTTATAGTAATTAATATTGGTTACGGTATAGGAGCAGGGATAATTATTAACGGTCAACCATTATATGGTTCTTTTGGTCTCGCTGGTGAATTTGGGCATATGATAATGGATAAAGACAGTAAAATGAGATGCGAGTGTGGCTCATTTGGATGCTTAGAATCATTAGCCTCTGGACGAGCAATTGCTCAAAGCGCACTTCAGCAAATAACCGATGGAAGAATCAGTGTTCTCAAAGAAAAAGTTAATGGTGATCTTTTAAAAATTACTACAAAAATGGTTGCGGAGGCAGCTCGAAATGGTGACCAACTTTCGAAAGAAATATTTGAGAACGCGGTTGAATATCTTGGAATATCCATCACAAATTTAATAAATCTTTTAACCCCGGAAGTAATACTTATAGGTGGAGGAGTAGCCCAAGCGGATGATCTTCTCTTCGCCAAGATCCAGGAAATTGTAAACAAAAGAGCATTAAGGACAAGATCTAGAAAAATTTTGCTTAAGCCGGTTACATTTGGAATGAAAGCGGCTTCGAAAGGGGCAGTCGCACTTATATTGAATGAAGTATTAAATCTAGAATTCTCGAAAAATTCTCTAAATTAATTGAATGAGGTCACCAAATTCAATATATGCATAATATAACTTTCTAACATTTAGAAATTAAATAACAAATAAATAGGAAACCCTATGGGAATTAAATTACAAATACCCGTCTTAGATCTAGTAATTATTGTTACATATCTTATTGCTATGGTCGCAATTGGACTTTGGTCAACGAGAAAGCAAAAACAAACTAGTGATAATTATTTTTTAGCTGATCGTGGATTAAAATGGGGAATGATTGGCGCCGCTTTATTTGCTGCAAACATTTCAACAATACATCTTGTTGGACTAGCTGCGTCAGGTTTTAATGAAGGATTAGTCTGGGGCAACTTTGAATGGATGGCTACAATCACATTAATTCTTCTCGGTCTGGTGTTTGCACCTTTTTATTTTAAAAATCGAATTTCTACTTTACCAGAATTTTTAGAAAGAAGATACAGTCCCCACGCGCGATCATTTCTTGCATTTATGGGAATTTTAGGTGCATTGTTTATACATATTGGAATGAGTATGTATGCTGGTGCTGCTGTCTTTCAGCAATTCTTTGGAATAGATGTTTATGTTTCAATAATTGTAATAGCTGTGATAACTGCTATCTATACTGTCCTTGGTGGTCTGAAAGCAGTAGTTGTAACCGAGGCAATTCAAACTGTAATTTTATTGATGGGTGCAGTACTCGTATTGGTTTTCGGAATTCTTGCATTACCAAGTCATGGTATCAACAATTTCGCCGAATTCAAATCAGCAATTCGACCTGATCAATTAAGTATGATACATACCGATAATAGTCACGGATTAGCGTGGTATGCCGTGATGTTAGGTTATCCAATCTTAGGTGTATGGTATTGGTGCACAGATCAAACGATTGTACAAAGAGTTTTAGGGGCAAAAACTCAACGTGATGCTCAGTTAGGTCCATTGTTCGCCGGGTTTCTAAAAATATTACCTGTATTCCTAATGGTATTACCTGGGGTATTAGGTTATGTATTATTTAAAGATCAAATTGGTACAAATAGCAATCTTACTTTACCAGTTTTAATTAATAATTTGGTTCCAACTGGATTGAAAGGAATAATAGCAGCAGGTTTACTTGCCGCGCTCATGAGTACCATCGCTGCAGCATTAAATAGCTCGGCTACTCTTGTTGCTATTGATATCGTAAAAAGAATGAGACCAGAAACAACTGATGAGAAGCAAGTCAGGATTGGCAAAATAGCATCTGTTGTGATCATGCTATTAGCAATGGTTTGGTCAACACAAGGTGGAAAGTATACAAGTATTTTTGAGGCGATTAACTCAATAGCAGCAAATCTTGCACCGCCAATAACTACTGTGTTTTTATTGGGAGTTTTTTGGAAGAGGGGAACAAAACAAGCAGCGTTGGCAACTTTAATATTTGGTTTTACATTAGGGGCAATCGCTTTTGCCCTGGACCTACCCATATTCGGTGACACAAAAATTATAACACATAATTGGGGAATTCCATTTATGATGCAGGCTTGGTGGCTTTTCTTATTCTGTGTTGCAGTATTCATAACTGTTTCTTTATTTACTCCTAAACCCGATCCTGAAAGTATAAAAGGATTGACTTGGGATCATCCATTTGATGTTATCACAAAAGGTAAAATTAGTGGTTTTGCAGATCCAAGAATTATTGCGGGCATATTACTCGTTATTATTATCACGCTTTATTATTTCTTAAGATAAAAAAATGATTAGGAGAGTGGAAAAATGAGGCAAGCAATAATGACTTCACCTGGGAAAATTGTTTTTCAAAATATTGAAAAACCAAAGCCAGGTCCTGGAGAAGTTTTATTAAAAATAAAAAGAATTGGAGTATGTGGTTCAGATGTTCATGTATGGCATGGGAAACACCCCTATACAAGTTATCCTGTGATTCAAGGGCATGAATTTTCTGCTACTCTAGTTGGTCTTGGAGACGGGGTGACTAATTTTAAAGTTGGTTCATTAGTTACGGCAACCCCGCAAGAGGTATGTGGGGTCTGTGGACCGTGCAGACGAGGAGATTACCACATTTGTGATCAACTAAAAGTTAGAGGTTTTCAAGCACCAGGAGTTGCACAGGATTATTTTATTACTCAAGCAGATAAGATAGTTTCCCTGCCCGAAAATTTTTCACTCGAACAAGGCGCATTTGTTGAACCTGTTTCTGTTGCTGTTCATTCAACACAAAAAGCGGGTGAAATTAAAAATAAAAATGTTGTAGTTCTTGGAGCTGGACCTATTGGAAACTTAATCGCTCAATCGGCAAAAGCAGGCGGGGCAAATGTATTGATAACTGATATTAGTGAATACAGATTAGAAATCGCAAAAAAATGTGGTATACAGAATATCTCTAATTCCAGAATAGAAAAATTAAAAGTTGCTTCTAAAAGAGTATTTGGAGAAAAAGGTTTTAGTGTTGCATTTGAGTGTGTTGGCATTGAAGAAACAATGAGTAATGTTATTGAGAGTATTGAGAAAGGCGGCACTGTCGTAGTAGTTGGAGTATTTGGTGAGAAACCGAGAGTTGATTTGGGCTTGGTCCAGGATCGGGAGTTAAAATTGGTTGGGACACTAATGTACAAATATGAAGACTACGTTCAAGCAACTAAATCAATTGAGAATGGCAGTGTGATTTTAGAGCCATTATTCTCAAAGCATTTTAAGTTTGAAAACTATAATGAAGCTTATAACTTTATTGATCAGCAAGGTGAAAGGTCAATGAAAGTTTTTATTGATTTATGATACATAACATTTTTAATTCCGATAAAAAATTTGTCGTAGTAGGATTAGGCGAGTTGCTTTGGGACATTCTTCCATCAGGTAAAAAATTGGGCGGAGCTCCTGCCAATTTTGCTTTTCATGCAAACTCATTGGGTGCAATCGGTTTAATTGTAAGTTCTGTTGGAAGTGATAATCTAGGTGATGAAATTGTTACTACACTTCGAGAGTTGCAGCTTGAAACTAAATTCATACAACGGGATGAAAAACATTCTACTGGAACTGTCAAAGTGAATCTTGATATTGCAGGTATACCAACTTATAGAATTAATACTGATGTAGCCTGGGATAATATTTCATTTACAGATTCGATTGGAGAACTTTCCCTTAAATGTGATGCTATCTGTTTTGGTTCTTTAGCTCAACGATCAGTAATTTCCCAACAAACGATACAATCTTTTCTAAAACACGCATCTTCAAATTGCTTAAAAATCTTTGATGTTAATCTTCGACAAGAGTTTTTTACAAGAGAGATTATAAAACAGAGTATTGAATCGTCTGACTGTTTAAAACTCAACAAAAATGAATTACCAATAATTGCGGAGATGCTTTCCATCGTGGGGAATGAGAACGAGATTATTCATTATTTAATCAAGGAGTACAAATTAAAAATCGTTGCATTAACAAAATGTGAAAAAGGCAGCTTATTAGTTACTCAGAAAGAAAGTTCAGAGCTTGTTCCAGATACTATTGAGATAGTTGATACTGTCGGGGCGGGAGATGCATTCACAGCTGGTATGACAGTCGGAATCTTAAATGGATTGCCTCTGATTGAAATACACAAATTAGCAAATAGGATTGCATCATACGTGTGTACCCAATCCGGAGCTACTCCTAGATTGGGCGCAGAACTAATTAGTAGTATTAAATAATTGTCCATAATTGTTAAAGGTGAATGATGAAAAATTTTAATTATTATCAACCGACTGAAATTGTTTTTGGAAACGGAAGAATTGATGAATTAGGTAAAATTGTATCACGTTTTGGTAAAAGATGTTTATTAGTTTCAACTCCACCTGTACCCGCCTTAAAAACGATTTATGATAAAGTAAAATCGATTCTTAAAAATTCTAATTTAGAAATTGAGCACTTTGATCAAGTTCAACAAAACCCAACTACCGAAATTGTAACCGCAGGGGCAAATCTCGCCAAAAAGTTTAGAGCGGAAGTAATTATCGGTTTAGGCGGCGGTTCAAGTATGGATACAGCAAAAGCAATCGCAGTTGAAACAACACATGAGGGCACTTCCTGGGATTATCTGTTTTATAAGAAACAACCCACCGACAAAACACTTCCAGTAATTGCTATTAGTACAACTAGTGGTACTGGTTCGCAAGTGACACAAGTTGCTGTAATTACTAATACAAAAGATAGAAACAAATCGGCTATTTATAATTCTATTATTTATCCTAGAGTTGCTATAGTGGATCCAGAATTAATGTTGTCGGTACCTAAGCATATTACCGCGTCAACTGGGTTCGATGTTTTTTGCCATTCATTTGAAAGTACAATTCATCCCGGTACTTCTGCCTATGTTGATACACTTGCATGGAAAGCGATTGCATTAGTAGTTAACACTCTTCCAAAGTTATTAAAAGATTTGAACAATATTGAATTACGTTCTACTATGGCATTAGCTGATACTCTTGCCGGATTATGCATAGCTAATGCAGGCGTTACATTACCTCATGGAGTCGGTATGGCCATCAGCGGTCTTTATCCGCATATAATTCATGGTGAATCTCTTGCAATTATTTACCCGGCATTCACAAGATTTACATATGAAAAAGCTATTCCTCAGTTTGCACAGCTTGCTAGAATTTTTAATACCGACAATCAGAATAAATCAAACAAAAAAGCTGCGGCGTCGGCATGTACTGAAATGGATAAATTCTTAATTAAGATTGGTATGTGGTTCAGACTAAAAGATTTTAAAATGCCTGGAAATGAAATTTCGTTATTGGCAAAGAACTCAATGATTCTTCCTGATTATAAAAATAATCCGAGGATTGCAACAAATAGAGAAATGCTGCAATTGATAACTGAATCATATTCATTATAACAAGCTATTTATTTTATAACACGAATAATTTGTCTAAATAATTTATTAGTACGAAAAAATTTAAAATCTATAAATGAAGTTAAAATTGAAAATCTATTTAGGAGTTTCACAGTGCATAGTTTGTTTGAGATAATCATAAAGGTAATGTAGATGTGAAAAAGATTTTTTATAGTATAATTTCTTAATGGAAAATTTTTATGCAATCTCAAACTCTGCATTGGATCGGCTACAAATTATAATCGTAACTCTAGTCCTTCAGTTAGTACAAAGGATATTTTGCTAAAAACTAGGAAAGTCTTACAAATATCTTAAACCGATTATTCAATTGTAGCCTTGATCTTTGTATATGTCACAAAAGTTGATAAAACATTTTATTGATAATAATTAATCATTAGTCTGCAAATAAAAAGTAATACGGATAATTAAATAATATCAGTACTTAAATTGCAAAAATATATTGTAAGTGAATTCAATATCAATATGTAGACCATTTTAGAGACTGGACTAATCGAAATGATGAATTAATAATTTTTAGGAGGAACTTATGAAAAAGGAAAGTGTGTTCGTTCTGTTTGTTTTGTTATTGTTTCTTACTTGCCGATCAGAATTCGGGCAAGATAATGGGCTAGTTGCATACTGGTCGTTTGACGAAGCAAGTGGTAAAGTTGTAAACGAATCCATCAAAGGCAGTAAGGACTTAATCCAAGGTAATTTCTCGTTCGTCGGTGGCGTCCGCGGTAACGGCATTAAGTACGACGGATTTACAACTCGCATTACACGAGATTCCGTTATGAATGGAAGATGGAATGCACCCGAAATTCAAGATGCTGTTACTTTCGAAGTTTGGATCACTCCTCAGGCATATCCTTGGAATTGGAATGCAATTGTAGAACAGAAAGACAGATATTTTTTCGGGTTGGATGCATCTGGCCACATTAGTCTGAGAGTCTTCATAGATAATTATTGGAGAGAGTGTGTCTCGACTTCAGTTGTTCCTTTCATGCAATGGTCACATATTGTTGCGACGTTCAATCCCCAAAGTGGTCTTACCATCTATATTAATGGGCAGGAGGCCGGTCATTTTGGAATTGTTGGTCGTTTCGCTAGGAAGCGACCTTTTGAACCTAGGCAGATCCAGGACAAATATTTTACTGAGCGAGGAGCCGCTGGAGGTGCCTTCCAGATTGGTCGCAATCTAGAAAATTTACCCGCTGCAGCAACCAGACCAATACCAACTTCATATTCTTTTGATGGAATCATAGATGAACTGAAAATCTTTGGACGTGCTCTAGAAGCCGACGAAATAAAGAAATCGTACGAATCCCTGCGTCCTGTTACTCCACCTCCTTTGACCTGGCGTAAACTGCCCCGCATCCCAGATGGGCAAAAACAATTTGGTGCCTATTACACAAATCTGAAATTCGACCCAGATTGGGACAGACTTTGGCGTATTGATGACTATCCTGATCTGGTAATAACGTTTGATGACGCTACCTACAAAATGGTCTTCTGGCATGGAACTACATACGGCCTCTCTTTGGTAACAGAAAACGGACTTTGGATGGCAGAACAGAGTGCCGAAAGTCGTCGAACTGAATATGGATGTGTTGAACATATGTCTGATAAACAAGCTCGTTATTCTCATGTTCGCTTGATCGAAAACAGTCCCGCACGTATCGTCGTGCACTGGCGATATGCCTTGACTGATGTCCTGTATAACATTGGTGAAACCGATCCGATCACCGGCTGGGGTGACTGGGCTGACGAGTACTACACAATTTATCCTGATGGTTGGGCGGTTCGTCATGTCCTTGTGCATGGTCCCCGTCAGCGATACAGTTTAACAGCGCCGCAAGCTATCCTTAGTCCAGGCGAAACACGTGCTGACATCATCTCGACGGAAACAGTTACGTTAGCAAAAATGGATGGCACGACGAGAAGTTTCGGCCCATCAACCGGAGCTGAACTTAATGAATTCTTGAATTCAGTTCCCATCCCAAATATTGCAATTGTGAATATGAAATCGGATTTCAAGCCAGCGTGGATTTTCGAGCCACCTACTGTGATTATAGAGGAGCGTCAACGCGGACCAGTGACTCAACTCAGAACTGTGCCGCAAAGTGGAGGTGCTGGTGCAGGAGGAACTCATTGGCCCATTGCACAAATTCCGTCCGACGGCAGGCGTGCATTTGCACTCGACCGTTTCTCCAGTGTGGAAATGTTTGCACCCGAACCACCACAAACCAAGCGTGCAAGAGATGGTGCCGTTGAAGCTCGATGGCTTACAGGATTTGCGAACAAACCTTTTGCAACAGTTCCAGTTGCGAATGCATGGTTACAACCACCTGAACTGAAAATATCGGGTGTGGATTTCGTTAGTGACGGTTACAGTCGCGATGACCGGGCTTACCACCTGCACCGATTGTCCACAGGAAACACGAAGCTAGAATTCACTATTCAAGCCAGCGACAAATCGCCGGCAGTGAACCCTGCTTTTGTCATAGATGGATGGAGTAGCGACAGCTTTTCGCTGAACCTGAATGGCAAACCAGTTATTGAGGGTAAAGACTTTCGAGTCGGCCGCATCGAGCGGTTGGAAAGTTCCAGTCTCGTAGTCTGGATTCGGGCAGATCTAACTGGGCCATCAAGCATTTCGCTAACTCCAACGATGAGATAAATTTTAAAAGATATAAATAGAGTTTTTATAATAAAATTTCTTAAGGTAAAATTTTTATGCAATCTCAAACTCTGCATTGGGTTGACTACACAATAATAATCACAATTCTGGTTGCTTCAGTTGGATTTGGAGGATACTTTGCAAACAGACAAAAAAGTACAAACAAATATTTCAAAGGTGGTGGCACAATTCCAGCATGGGCATTAGGAATGTCGATTTTAGCAACAATAATAAGCAGTGTAACATTTCTTGCTTATCCGGGTGCAGCATATAAATCTAATTGGATTTTACTTGTGCAAGGATTGATGGTTCCCGTAGTTCTGTTAAGTATTGTATGGTTCATTGTTCCCCTATACCGCGATGTGATTGGATTGAGTGCTTATGAATATTTCGAAAAAAGATTTGGTGTTGTTGCGCGTCTTTATAGTTCTGTTGGTTTTATTCTTGCACACTTTTCAAAAATGGGGACTGTTTTTTTCCTACTAGCTGTTGCCCTCTCGAGCATGATGGGTGTAAACACTTATTTAATTCTTTGGGTACTTGGGATATCAATTATAACTCTTACCTTATTGGGTGGAATCGAAGCTGTAATTTGGCTAGATGTATTCCAGGGATTCATGTTTATTGTTGGAGGTCTTCTCACATTAGGAATTTTATTATTTGTTCCTGCCGGTGGTCCTACTGCTGTGCTTAAAATTGCTTATGAAAATAATAAAATGGGTTTTGGTCCTTATGATCTCGATTTTACAAAATTAACATTCATTGTACTGGTTCTGAATGGAATTTTCTATGCAATTCAAAAGTATGGGACTGATCAAACAATTATTCAACGGTATCTCGTTGCAAAATCAGATAAAGCCGCAATCAAAGCATCTCTTATTGGAGTTCTATTATGTATTCCAGTCTGGGCAATGTTTATGTTCATCGGAACATGTTTATTCTCATATTATAAAATAACAGGCGCATCACTTCCGGCAAATATTAAAGCCGATGCTGTATTCCCATATTTTATCGTAAACGAAATGCCAATCGGTATTATTGGACTTGTAATTTCTGCTCTTATAGCAGCTGCTGTCTCAACCTTAGATGCCGATATGAATTGTTTAGCTGCAATTGGAGTTGAAGATTATTATTGCAGGATTAAAAAAAATACTACAGATAAACAAAAATTAACGATGGGAAAAATATTTGTAGTTTTTTCCGGATTAGGAGCTCTTGGTATTGCCACCATTTATATTGAATCAGGGGGAGAAGGTGTTTTGGGAATAATCTTTGGATTGTATGCAATTTTTTCTGCAGGTATAGCCGGACTTTTTCTACTTGGAATATTTAGTAAAAGAGCTAACAAACAAGGTCTATATATAGGAATGGCGACTTGTGTTTTATTTACTGCATATGCTTTACTTACATCGATGAAAGTTGATTTTGGAAATGGGCCAACATTAATACTAGATCTCGGAAAATTTAATTTTACCCATCATGATTATATGCTAGGTGTCTATAGCCATGTTATTTTGTTCGGAGTTGGTTGGGCTGCAAGTTTTTTATTTCCTAAAAGAGAAATTGATAAAAATCTAACGATCTATTCGTATATCGAGAAAAGAAAACAGGGAGAAGTAAGATGATTCACAGATATTATAAAGAAGGTCGAAAATTAGACGTTGCCGGATTAAATCAAATAACTGTATTGATAGATAGGAGCGAAACAGAATCAACCGAAGTTGGATTAAATGAATGGAAACCGAATCTTATTGGACCACCACACTTGCATCGTGATAAAGATCAGATTTTTTATTTCACTTCAGGTATTGGACTTGTAAAAATAGGTGAGGATGAATATAAAGTGAGTGAGAGATGTATAGCATATATCCCTGCTGGTAACGTACATAGGACGATTAATAAAAATGATCAACCTTTAACATATCTATTATTCAATATTTTCAATGACGGTGGCAAAGAAGGACACAAATCATTTGCAGAACATATCGAAAATGTGAAGATGACAAGGAAGCAACAAGCTGAAACAGGCAAAGCTGATGTTGAAAATATATCTATAGATTTTGAAATAAAAAAAGCAAAATTTTTCAATAACCCAGGAGAAGGTATACGCTTTGACTTCGGTTCTAACGCAACAATCTTATTACTTGATCGTAAAGAAACGAATAGATGTGAGTTGACTTTAGTTTCATGGCCAGCTGGAAATAAAGGAGCTCTTGTTGCCCACAAGGAAAAAGAACAAATATTTTTTGTTCTTAATGGAAGTGGGTGGGTTACAATTGGAAATGAAACTGAAGAAGTAAAACCGGGGGAACTAATTTTTGTCCCCAGAAATACTCCGCACACTACTGAAGCTGGGACTGAAGATCTTACCTATTTGTGCATGAACGGATTGTCCGGTGAAATTAAGGATTTATCATTCCATGAAATGTTTAATCGAGTGTCTTCCGCAAGAATTGAAAGGTGGAAATCTGGGAATAAGACTATTGGTGAATGAATGAACTCAACTGTTTTTTTATAACTACTAAATAAAAAATACTATCAAACCATGCTTGGGAAAAAAACACTACTGTTGAAAATTTTCTTTTTATTCCTTTCTAACAATCTTTTCTTCAATACAGTAGCGCAAACAATTAGTCTAAATGGATTATGGGAAACCGGGAACGATAGAAATTATACACGTTCAGTGATAGTACCAAGCATAAGTGAAAATCCGAAAGAGATGAACTCTGGAAGTTTGTGGTTTCGGAAAATTGTAACACTTCCCGAAGGTCAGTGGCAATTCGCAACGTTAATATTGAGGGGTGCAAGATTTTGCCCAAAAATTTATGTAAATAATATTTTGGTCTCAGAGCATGATGGGGGGATGGCACTGACAGTTCATTTTCTCAATCACAAAGATATAACTCCGGGTAAAACAGTAACACTCGAAATCGAATTACAATCGCTCAAGAATGTGCTGGTCACAGATGCATCGTATATTCCGGTTGCGGATCAATGGCGCTCAAACATCTCTTCTTGTATTTGGGATGATGTTGTTTTACAGTTGCACAGAGATTTTCGAATTGAAAAAATAATTCCATTTACTGATTTCAAAAAGAAAAATGTAAGCGTCCACTATGCATTACAAAAAATAGGAGAGTTACCTTTACCGATTTTCGGAAAAGTTGAATTGGTGGATAAAACGAATCAAATCATTTTCAAGAAAGAAACAATAATTGATTCGTTAAAAGGAGTCATTAATTTTTCATTAGATAAAAATATTAAAACTTGGTCTCCGGAAAATCCAAACCTCTATAAACTTAGGTTTTCTGTTTTTACTTTACAATCATTAATTGATAGCAAAGAAATATCATTTGGTCTCAAAGATTTCCATGTTGAGGAAAAACAGTTCCTACTCAATAATAAAAAATATAAATTACGTGCGGGTACCGTTGTTTGGCACCGGTGGGTTCGCGATGATGAAGGAAGAGAATTAGCTTATGATACAACCTGGTTTAAAAATAATGTTATAAACAGATTGAAAAAGCATGGCGCCAATGCAATCAGGTTCCATCTTGGCAATCCACCCGAAAGATTTTTAGACTTATGCGACAAATATGGATTGTTGGTTCAATGCGAATGGTCTTTCTTCCATGGGCTTCCTGCCTCGGAAGAAAGTTTAACGAATCAATGGCGAAACTGGTTTGACCTTGCCATGCTGCATCCATCAATTGCAATTATTCATCCTTATAATGAAACAGCTACCAAACAATTAAAAACCGCATGGGCTGTTTTAGATAAACTAACTTTCGATTATCCACCAATTGTATTAGAAGATAGAGATGTAATTCACATTCACAAATACTGGTGGAGTCTTTTTGAAAATTTAGGGTTGTACTATGACAGTTATAAACAATTTGATAAAGCAATCATGGTGGACGAGTTTGGCGGTAATTATCTTGATGGAAACTATAATGCCGGAGGTTACCCTACAACTAAAGCAGCTTTTTTAAGATTCCTCGGCAGAAATAATAACGCAGAGCAAAGAATACATCATCAAAATATTTCCAACTCAAAAGTTGCAGAATATTGGAGGCGTATTGGAGCTGCCGGCTTTTCACCATTTACAATTTTAGCAAGTTATGAAGACGGCAATCATTGGTTTGCTGGAAAGCTTAAAGCTGGCAATCCAAAACCGGTTTGGGATGCTCTAACTGCTGCGTGGTCCCCAATCTCTCTGAGTATTGAAATGTGGGATAGAAATTTTTTGCCCGATCAAAAAATAATCTTACCTGTTTATTTCTTTAATGATACAGATAAGAATAAAATTCTTGAAGCAAAAGTTGCAATCGTTGATAAAGAAAAAAATGTGATAGAGGAAATTTCGGTATCAATTCCTGTCGCTGCAACTTCGTACAAAATAAAGAAAATAAATATGAAGACGCCTTCGTTTACTGGTGAATATTTTTTCCGTGCGCAATTAACAAATCCTTCTAAAGAAATAAAATATCCGGTTATTTCGGAAAGTGAGTTTCGTACTTTGAGAGCCATTATTCCAGAAAAAATAAAAAACAAAATTGTCGGAGTTTTCGAAGATGAAAAAGAGCTTTGCGATTTACTAATTAGCCGCGGAATTAAAATTACTGATGCAAATAATCCCAAAGCAGAAATAATAATCACTTCAACAACTACATGGAATAAGATCACTGCACGTGATAATCCGACTATTCAAACGATTGAAAAATTTGTTAAACAAGGAAAACATGTTCTACTTCTTGATATAGGACCCAAATTTTTAGGACCTTCATATCCTTCCGATACAACAAAAATAAATTTCCTACAAGGTGCACCGAAAGTTTCCGGAACAGTTCTGCATACTGTGGATTTTCTATTAGGGACAAAATTAGTATTCGAAAATATGTCAGAGCCGGAAAGTCATATTCATGCCTCATCTTTTGGTTATAGATTATGGGATAACTTAAAACCAAACTACACTTGGTTATGGAATGGTTTACGCGGAGGGATAATTGTCCCGGCGGTTAAAATGGAAATTCATGGAATTCAAAAGAATACATTTCTTAATTATTGGGAAATGCGTGGCGCCGACACTACAAAAATAATTTTAGGAAATTATTACGCTTACGAACTTGAAGGTTACTGCAGTTTCTCATCGCTTAGTAAAGATAAAGCGGTGCAAGATAGTTTACGTAAAAAAGTAAAATTTATTGTAGAAGATGCACCGTCGCTCGCTTCCTCGATGGATCCAAATTCGGAAATTAAAATTATTGATTTACATTCAGAGTTGTTGGAGTGCGGTAAGTCCCAAGCAGTAAAATATATCCCTCTTGTTAATTGTGGAATAGGTTTAAGTAAAGCTCCTGTTGTTTTAATCAATTTCGGTAACGATAAAGGTAAAGTAATATTATCTCAATTATTAACCTCTGGAAGATTGGCTAATAATGTTAAGAATTCAAATTTGTATGCAATACGTCATGATGAGGTTGCTGTTCAAATGGTATTGAACATGTTAAGATTTCTTGTCGAAGAATAAGCAGAATAATGAATGATTACTATGATTATCCAGACTCAAAATATAATCGACATTTGGATTAGCATACTTGCAAAGGATTCTCAATTAGAGAAAAATCATGGAAAAAATAACTAGAAGAGAATTTCATAAAAAAATAGTTGCAGGAGTTGCAGGAATTGCTGCAACGAGTTCAGGTATTCTTCCTCTTTACGGAATGACTCAAAATTTTCCCGATGGAAAGAAACCAAATTTTGTTTTTATTACATCCGATCAGCATAATGCTAAATACGCAGGCTACGCGGGACATCCATTTATTAAAACTCCCAATCTTGATAAAATTGCAAAGAAAGGTGTTGTCTTTGCAAATAATTACACTGGTAATCCGGTGTGCGTGCCAGGAAGAAGTTGTATGATGACGGGTATGTATGCATCAGATGTAAATTCATTTTGCAACTCAACCGTGTACGACGGTTCCTATTCAACATGGGGTAAACGATTAAAAGATGCGGGTTATTATTGTTGGGCGACAGGCAAACAAGATTTGAATCCTAAATTTGATATGGGATTTGTTGAGAGCAACGTTGATCACGGGCATGCAAAAAATCCTGATATAACTTCTTTGTTTAGAAGGCCATGTATTTTCAGGGTCGGAGAAAGAGAAGAGTTAGACGGTAAATTAAGAACTAAACGAAACAACGATGTAGAAGATAAAGATAACGGGCTCAATTTTATTAAAAATGAATCTACACAACTAAATAAACCTTGGGTTTGCTATGTGGGATTTCATATGCCGCATCCGGCTTTTGTTGGACTGAAAGAATACTATGACTATTACCTGCCAAAAGTTGAAATACCGAATGTGACAATTGATGAATTAGAAAAATTACCGCTGCCATATCAAGAGCTTAGAAATTTTAAGCGAATATCAACACCACTTCCCGAAGAGAGAATAAAAAGAATTATTGCTGCGTACTTTTCAATGATTACCGAACTGGACGAGTATATTGGTGATCTTTACAAAGCGTTGGAAGATTCGGGACAAATAGAGAATACATATTTTATTTATACCTCCGATCATGGTGAATCTTTGGGCGAACATGGATTGTGGCATAAGAATAATCTTTTTGATGTTGCTTCGAGGGTTCCGCTTGTAATGACAGGTCCGCACTTGCCGCAAGGGAAAGTAATTACAGAACCTATTAGTCATGTTGATTTGGTTGCATCAATGATTGAACTGGCTGGGATTAAAAACGCGCAGCAATTAAGAGGTACATCACTACTATCGTTGATTAAAGGTCATAAAAGCAAAGCGCCGGAATTTGTTTATAGCGAGTCGCATTCAGAAGGAAATCCCACAGGTTCATGTATGATAAGAAAAGGGGATTGGAAGCTCATTCATTTTTCTTACTACGGCGATGCTCTCTTTAATATGAAAGAGGATCCGGATGAAAAAAATAATTTAATCGATGATCCAAGCTACAAGGAAGTTGCTAATGGTTTGATGAAACTTCTTTACAGCAAAGTTGATCCAGAGGAGATCACCGAACGCGCTTTCAAATTGCAGGAAGATATGCTGCAAAAATTTGTGAATGAGACAAGCGAAGAAGGATTATTTAAAATGTTCAAGGGAAGATTAGGCGAAGGACAATCGAGAGTAATAATTGGGAAACTAAAGGGCAGAAAATAAATTTTTGATGATGTATCTAAAATTTTATAATGGAAAAAACAAATATGCAAAAAATGAAAAACGATGAAAATCGGGATGAAATTTCCAGAAGAGAATTTTTAGGAAAATCAGCCATGGGAATCGGCGGCGCTGTTTTGGGTTCAATGTGGCTCCCCAATATCGGTTTAAGCGAAAATGCATTAAAGAAATTAGCCGGATCCAAACCGAATATTCTAATAATGGTTGCAGATGATCAAGGGTGGCGTGATGTTGGCTTTCATGATTCGGAAATAAAAACTCCAACTCTCGATAAACTTGCAAAAGAAAACGTTCAGCTGAATCAATTTTATGTATGTCCAACTTGCTCTCCAACAAGAGCTTCTCTCTTGACTGGAAAATTCGCAAGTCGGTTTGGAATTCTTGGACCTATAGGGGGTAAAAGTACTCAATCATTACCTATGAATGTTCCTAATATTGCAAACGTATTGAAGCAAAACGGGTACGCAACAGCTCTAACGGGTAAATGGCATTTGGGGCTTACCTTAGAAACCGGCCCAAATCATTATGGATTTGATTATACATATGGTTACTTGCACGGTCAAATCGATCAATACAAACATGTCTATAAGTTGAATGACAGAACATGGCATAGAAACGGAGCTTTCGTTGATGAAAAAGGGCACGCTACTGATCTTATCACAAACGAGGCTGTGAAATATCTGACCGAGATCAGAGATAAATCAAAACCGTTTTTCCTGGAAGTAACATTCAGCGTACCACATTATCCTTTGCAGGAAGAAAATAAATGGGTTAATCCCTACAAGGAAACAATCAAGAACGATTCCCGCAGAATGTTTGCCGCGTCAGTTGCCCACATGGATTTTTCAATCAACAAAATCCTTGAGACGCTTAAGCAAGAAAAAATAGAAAGTAATACGATAGTAATTTTTTTAAGCGATAACGGGGCACAAGAAAATTGGTTTCCAGGTAAAGAGGAATACAATGGTGAGCTTGGGCCAAATGATGTTTTAGGTAACAACCGTCCACTACGCGATTGGAAAACTTCTTTATATGAAGGAGGTATTAGAGTACCCGCAATTGTAAGCTGGCCCGGAAAGCTGACTTCAAAAAAGATAGAGGAAGTTGTAAGCGTTACCGACATACTCCCGACTATTGCTTTTTTAACCGGTGCAAGAATTTCATCGGAAGTGAATCTTGACGGAAAAAATATTTGGTCTGCTATTACCAACGATGAATCAACCGGAGTTAGAGAAATTTATGGAAGAACAAAAAAGCAGTTGGCACTACGTTTTGGTAATTGGAAACTGATTCATAATGGAAAAACTCTCGATAAAGGGACTGATGAATTATATAATTTGAAAGACGATCCGTATGAAAAAAATGATGTATCGAAAGATCACATGAATATGTTAAAAGATTTACTTGAACGGATGAAGAAACAAACGCAGTCTGATGTAATTGTAGATACACCGGATGAATAGCTTGAAACAATAATTAAGGATTAATAAAGAGATCTATAATGTCAAACTCAAAACTAAAAACCGGGTACATTACATTAATTTTATTATCTGTTTTGTTCTTCGGCAATAGACATGAGGATAAAAAACTTTTATTCCTTGATGATTTTAAATATTTAAAACCTCAGATGATCTCCAGTGATGTGATAGGTGCTTATTCTGAGTATCATAATATAGCAGCCACAGAGCCTAAAGGTAATTGGATTGTTTCAAGTTTCAGAAGCGACGGTTCACAACGCGCCTGGAGAGTAATAGTTGAAAACGGACAACATATTATGCATCAAGTATATACTTCTTCTAAAGCCGAGCTTCTATATACACATCCTATACTAATTGCTGGTGATTCTCTTTGGAATGATTACTCGGTGGATGTTCAATTTTCACCGGAATCGAAGGGTGAACAAAGCGGATTCTTATTTAGATATCATAACGATAGATGCTATTACTTTTTTGGTGTACTTAAGGATAAAGTAATTCTAAAAAAAGTTAATCATGCCGAGGCTTACCGAACAGCCAGTGAAAAAATCCTTGCTGAAACAAAGACAAACTGGAAACCGGGTGAGTTGCTTACAGCCACAGTTACTGTAAAGGGCAATCATATAGCGGCTCAATTGAACAACGGAACTTTACTTGAAACGGAAGATGCTACATTCTCAAAAGGTAAAATTGGATTAATGTCGGATGTTCCAACAAAATATTACAGTGTTAAGGTAACAACCAGTGAATCTGCTTTCAATGATTATCAAAGAAGAAAGGCAGCTTACAGTAACGAGATTGCAAAACTTAGAACTGCAAATCCAAAGCCCGTTCTTTGGAAAAAATTTACAACTGAAAATTACGGCGCACCAAGAAGTCTGAGATTCGGTGACTTAGACGGTGATGGTCAGATGGATATTTTAATCGGTCAAGTATTGAACCATGGTCCGAAAGACCGTAATAGTGAAGTTGGTTGTTTAACCGCAGTAAATCTTGATGGAAAAATTTTGTGGCAGGTTGGAACTGCTGATCTTTGGAATGAAAAGGTAACATGTGATGTGGCATTCCAGATTTATGATATCGACACAGATGGGAAGAACGAAGTAATTTATTGCAAAGATATGGAATTGATAATTGCTGAAGGAGCAACCGGCAAAGCAAAAATTAAAATTCCAACACCAGTCAATGAATCTGCCCCACCTCGAAATTTAACACCTAGAATAATGGGCGATGCTATTTATATCCTCAATATAAGAGGATTAAAATATCCTCAGGATATCCTTCTAAAAGACCGTTATGAAAATTTTTATATCTATAATAACAAACTGGAGTTGATGTGGAGGGGAACTTGCAATACAGGACATTACCCTTATGCCTGGGATTTTGATGGAGATGGCAAAGACGAGATTGCAATTGGTTATTCTCTTTATGATGATGATGGAAAACAAATATTTTCTTTGGACAAACAACTAGATGATCATGCCGACGGTGTGGCGATTATTAAATTACGAAATGATCTACCGTATGTAATTATGAATGCCGCGAGCGATGAAGGATTAGTTTTTTATGATATGAAAGGAAATTTATTAAAGCATTATTTCATAGGACACGTTCAAAATCCTGCGATAGCTAATCTGAGAAATGATTTACCAGGTCTTGAAACTGTAACAGTAAACTTTTGGGGTAACCAGGGAATTGTTCACATGATTAATTCTGATATGGAAATATATCATGACTTTGAACCGTTCCAGCAAGGCAGTCCAATGCTACCTATTAATTGGACAGGAAAAGATGAGGAGCTTCTGGTTCTTTCTGCCGATGCAAACTACGGGGGTATGATTGATGGATGGGGAAGAACCGTAGTTACATTTCCTGCTGACGGACATCCAGATTTGTGTTATGCGGTAATGGATATTACCAGTGATTGTAGAGATGAGGTAGTTGTCTGGGATACTCAAGAAGTTTGGATTTATACACAAGACGACAATCCAAAAGTAAGAAAATTGTATAAGCCTCAGAGAAATGCTCTTTATAATTTTTCAAATTATTCTACTGCGGTATCGCTGCCTGGATGGTCGGAAAAGAAATAAATATTCTATTGTACAAATATTTTCAATTTAGTTATTCAAAAGGAGAGATGATGTTCAAAATTACCGATTTTATAAAATATTTTGCATTGGTTTTACTAACAGTAACATTTTTTGTATCCAATAATCTAACCGCGCAAACACAAGGAAGTCATAACAATGGAACTGTGTTTAATGTTTTGGAATATGGCGCTTTGCGAGACGGCAAAACAAAAATAACTGATGCAGTAAAAAAAGCAATTGATGCGGCAGCTGAGCTTGGCGGCGGAACAATTTATTTTCCAGCTGGTGAATATCTTTCTGGACCAATTCATTTTAAAAGTAATATTACTATCTATCTTGATGCAGGCTCAGTACTTAGATTCAGTGATGATTATGAAGATTATTTACCATTTGTTAAATCGCGCTGGGAAGGAACCGTTGGAATGAACTTTTCCCCTCAGTTTTATGCTTACCGCGTAGAAAATATTGCAATTATTGGACACGGTTTAATTGATGGACAAGGTAAAAAATGGTGGAACTATAGTAATGAAATCAAAAAAATAAAAAGTGAGAAAAAAAATATCCCATGGTCAAAATACCAGCAGATGCATAAAGAAATGAATCAAGAAGTAAAAGCTCCGGATACTTATCAATGGCAAGAAGGTCATTTTATGCGACCTCCAATGTTTCAGGCTTTCGAATGTAAAAATATCTTAATTGAAGGAGTATCAATTCAGAATCCACCTTTCTGGACTATTAATCCTGAATTCTGTGAAAATGTTACAGTTACAGGTGTTACTATAATCAATCCAGCAGATTCTCCAAATACAGATGGCATTAATCCTTCTTCATGCAGTTTTGTTCATATTTCAAATTGTCATATCAGTGTTGGAGATGATTGCATTACTATCAAATCAGGAAGAGATGAAGACGGAAGAATGTGGGGTAAAGCTTGCCAAAATATTACAATCACCAACTGTACAATGCTAGCAGGTCACGGGGGTGTTGTTATAGGCAGTGAAATGTC
Source organism: Melioribacter sp. (assembly GCA_023250955.1). Taxonomy (GTDB): domain Bacteria; phylum Bacteroidota; class Ignavibacteria; order Ignavibacteriales; family Melioribacteraceae; genus Fen-1258. The sequence continues at coordinate 32,022 of JAHEZQ010000019.1, forward strand.
GGGCGATGTAAGAAAAATTACTATCTCAAATTGTGTTTTTGATGGTACCGATAGAGGTATAAGAATTAAAACAATGAGAGGGCGTGGAGGCGTTGTTGAGGAAATCCGTGTTGATAATATTATAATGAAAAATATTCAGACGGAAGCGATTATGCTTACAACGGAATACAAAGTGACTAAAGAAGAATTGCCTTCCCAAAGAACCCCAATATTTAGAAACATTCATTTCAGCAATATAACGGCAACAGAAGTAAAGTCAGCAGGCAGCCTACTCGGATTAAATGAAATGTGGATTGATGATGTAACATTCAACGACATCAATATTAGTGCGGAAACCGGTTTCGGAATTCAGAACTCTAAAAATATCGGGTTTCATGATGTCACTATTAATGTTCAAAAAGGTCCGGCAATATTTGTAAGCAAAGCCTTAAACCTCGAATTGGATGGCATTAAAACTTTAACTCCTATTCAAAATGAAGCCTTGATCGAATTGAAAAATGTAGAGAACACCTACATATATAATTGTAATCCTCTTCCAGGTACGGACAAATTTTTGGTTGTTGATGGGAAGGAGACAAAATTTATTGTACTCGGTTCTAATAACTTGATTCACGTAAAAGAACAAATCATTAAAGGAAAGGATTTAAAAAATGATGCAGTAATTATTCAGTCGATGAATCATTGATAGGAAAATTAATATGTATCAGACTAAAAAGAGATTTTCGTTTTTGTTAATACTTGTATTGCCATTTATGTTTTCTGGTTATAAGAGCGAAGAGGAAAAAATTATTCTATTAAAAGACAATTTCGAAAATCAACGGGTGGGGGTATTCTCGACGTTTGTAAAAGCATTTGCCGAGTACCATTATATTCCCGAAGCTGCGCCTAAATTCGGCTGGTCGGTTTCAACTCACGAAGGAGATGTTGGAAGTCAGCGAGCCTGGTGGATTTATGAAGAAAACGATAAAAAGCTGATGGTGCAGACATATGATAATCCTGATAATTGGACTCATCCGATCGTAATTGCAGGGGATTCACTTTGGACAGATTATTCACTTACGGTTTCTCTTCTTCCAGGATCTACAAAAAAGCAAAGCGGAATTTTGTTTAGATATCAAAACGATAGATGTTATTATTTTTTTGGAATTGATAAAGATAAAATTGTTTTGAAAATGGTGAAACATGAAACTGCATATCATACACCTTATGAAAAAATATTGGCGGAAAAGAAATACACTATAACTGCTCAAAAATATATTTCACTAAATGTTACTGTTAACGGCTCAAAAATAATTGCCGGCATCGATGGAGAGGTGCTGTTAAATGCGGAAGACACAAATTATTTACAAGGCAAAATCGGATTAATGTCGGACGTGCCTACTAAGTTCAATTCTGTTCTTGTTACTACATCGAAGGATGAGTTCCAAAAAATTTCTGCCCGTCAAGAATTAAGCAAACGTGAAGAATTTGATCTCCAAAAGAAAAATCCACAGATGGTTTTGTGGAAGAAAATAGAGACACCAGGTTTTGGTGTCGGACGCAATCTTAGGTTTGGAGATATGAATAACGATGGTCAATCAGATGTGTTGATAGGACAGGTAATGAGTTATGGACCCAAAGGCGACAACAACGAGTTGTATTGTATGACGGCCATGACATTGGACGGGAATAAATTATGGCAGATTGGAAAACCAGACGTTAATAAATATTTTCTCACGACGGATATTCCGTTTCAGATTCATGATATTGATCGGGACGGCAAAAATGAAGTTATCTATTGCATGCACTCCGAACTCATTGTTGCTGATGGCGCGACAGGAAAGACCAAGTACAAAGTAAAAACTCCTCTAAGTAAAATTTCGGGAGAAGATGAGAAAAATGTTCTAGGTGACTGCTTATTCTTTTGTGATATCAGCGGCAAAGGATATGACAGCGATATCGTAATCAAGGATCGCTATGTAAATTTCTGGGTACTTAATAATAAGCTTGAGATGATTTGGAAAGCAAGCAGCAAGAAAGGAAAGGAGATAGGGCACTACCCTTGGGCATTTGATATAGATTATGATGGGAAGGATGAATTAGCGATTGGATATGCTCTTTTTGATAACGATGGAACAACATTATGGAGCCATGATAATTTGCAGCAGCATGCCGATGGAATTGCAATTCTAAATTTCAATCCCGGTATTGATGGGGAGGCTCAAATAATGTATGCCGCCAGCGATGAAGGTTATATGCGAATGAACCTAAAGGGAGATATTTTAAAACATCATTTCATCGGACATGTACAAAATCCGACTGTTGCAAATTTCAGAAACGATCTTCCCGGTCTTGAAACGGTGTCAATCAATTTTCATGGTAACCAGGGCATCATAACATTTTACGATAACGAAGGAAATATTTACAAACAGTTCGAACCAGTTCAGCACGGAAGTATGATGTTGCCATTAAATTGGACGGGATCGGGTGAAGAATATTTTGTTCTTTCAGCCGATGTTGAAGAGGGCGGAGTTTACGACGGTTGGGGAAGAAGAGTTCTAACATTTCCTGGTGACGGACATCCTTCAATGTGCAATGCCGTAATGGATATATGCGGCGATGCACGCGATGAAATTGTTGTTTGGGATCCGTACGAGATACGCGTATACACACAAAGTGATAATCCGAAAAAAGGAAAAATTTACAAACCCCAAAGGAATCCTTTATATAATTATTCTAATTATCAGGCAACGGTTTCATTACCAGGTTGGTCTGAATGATTTAGGTGATTTGAAGGCAATGGAAGAAAGCATTATCCAATTCTCGATTGACAAATGCTGATTCGAAGGAGGAAGTGTAGTAATATTAATCTGTGGTAAATTAGAAAAATTTAGGAGATAATATTTTTGAAAAAATCAATACTATTATCGTTTTGTTTTGTCTCGTTTCTTATAATTAGTAACGGTTTTACTTTCTTGAACGATGGAGAAGAAACAGGCTTATCGAAAGACCAACGTATGGAATGGTGGCGGCAGGCTAAATTCGGAATGTTTATTCATTGGGGACTCTATTCCGTTGCCGGAGGTTTTTGGAATGGAAAAGAAATAGACGGTTTGGGAGAATGGATTATGGCGCGCGGAGCGATCCCCGCTGGTGAATATGAAAAACTACCGCAAAGTTTTAATCCAATTAAATATAATCCTGCTGAATATGTAAGAATCGCTAAAGAAGCCGGCATGAAGTATATCGTTATAACATCAAAGCACCACGAAGGGTTTGCAATGTATGATTCTAAAGTCAGTGATTACGACATTGTAGATAAAACTCCATACGCCAAAGATGTTTTAAAACCTCTCAGCGAAGAATGTAAAAAAGCCGGGATAAAATTTTGTATCTACTATTCAATATTAGACTGGCATCATTCTGCTCAGGAACTGAATAAGAATAAGAAGAAAGATGACAACTATGGTAACAACCTGATAAAAGAAGGAAGGAAGAGCGAGTATGTCAATTTTATGAAGCAGCAATTAAAAGAAATTATCACTGCTTATGATCCTGCAATTATCTGGTTCGATGGCGGTTGGATGGATTGGTGGAAACCGGAAGACGGGAAAGATTTAATGGATTATTTATGGTCGCTTAATCCAGCGTTGATAATAAATAATCGATGTGCCGGTACTGAAGAAATGGAACAAGTGATGGGTGATTATTTAACGCCCGAACAGTTTGTTCCCAAGAGCAAAGAGCACAAAGATTTCGAAACCAATATGACATTGAACGACACATGGGGATACAAAAAAAATGATAACAATTGGAAATCTCCAGAAACATTAATCCATAACCTAATTGATATTTCCAGCAAAGGAGGAAATTTTCTTTTAAATGTAGGGCCTACACCTGAAGGAATAATCCCACAGCCGAGCGTTGAAAGATTAAAAGAAGTTGGCGAGTGGTTGCAGATAAACGGCGAAGCAATATATGGAACACACAATTGGGTCAAGTGGAAAGAAGGAGTCAATGAATTGGTTACACATTATTATAGACATAATTTGAAACGCGACGTGCAGTTTACGACTAAAGATGTAAGATTTACAGCCAAAGAGAATATTGTATATGCAGCTTTTTTTGTTTGGCCAACAACTAAAATTAAAATTAAATCTATTAATCAGAAAGAAGCATCGGATAAAAAAATAAAAAATGTATCACTTCTTGGTTCAAACGAGAAATTAACATGGGGTATTAGTAGCCAAGGATTGAGCATCGCCCCACCCAAAATTAAACCGTGCAAATATGCTTATGTATTCAAAATTGAATTTAAGAAATAATATCAAGAATTCTTGTTCACTCAAGAAGTAGTTAATTATTATTGTTCTGATGCAAAAAACATCCTAGGGAAAAAACTTTGATAAATAAAAATTAAACACATATTAGTAGTTGAACTAGAGGGCGCACTTTTCTTGGCTGAATGAAATGTACGTAACTCGAAAACAATTTAGGAGTCAATAATGAATCAAACAAACGAAAAATTAGTAAATGAATTAACACGAAGAGATTTCATTAAAGTGTCGACAGCTGCCGGTGCAGGTGTATTATTCTCAGGTCAAGCAATATCCAATGCTTCTCAATTATTCAGTTCTAAAAAGAGGTATGCAATTGTAGGTGTTGGAAGCAGAACAGAAATGTGGCAGGAAGCTCTTTATAAATCCTTTCAAGATGATTGTGAAGTAGTTGGCTTCTGTGATACAAATATTGGGAGAATAAAATATTATCAAGATTATGCGAGAAAAGCCGTAGGTAAAAAAATACCTGGATACGACGCAACAGATTTTGATAAAATGATTAAAGATACAAGACCCGATACAATCATTGTTACAACTGTTGATAGTTTTCACCACTTATATATTGTTCGCGCGATGGAATTGGGATGTGATGTTATTACTGAAAAACCAATGACCAATACAGATGAAAAATGTCAGCAAATAATTGATGCTCAAAAAAAATATGGCAAAAAAGTTACAGTTAGTTTTAATTATAGATATTCACCTGCAAGAACGCAAGTTAAAGATCTGTTGATGAGCGGTGTTGTTGGAGATATTCTTTCAGTTGATTTTCATTGGATGCTCAACACTCATCACGGAACGGATTATTTTAGAAGATGGCACGGTTTAAAAAAATTCTCAAACGGTTTATTGCTGCATAAAGCAACTCATCATTTCGACCTGGTTAATTGGTGGCTATCGGCTGTACCAGTTACCGTTAGCGCAATGGGGAAAAAAGAATTCTATACACCTGAAATGGCAAAGAGATTCGGTTTAACGAGTTATCATGAAAGGTGTCACAACTGTCCCGAGAAAAGCAAATGCGGTTTTGAACTCGACCTTGCCGCTAATCAAAGATTGAAAGCTTTGTACTTAGATAATGAACAATACGATGGTTACTTTAGAGACCGTTGCGTGTTTAGACCTGAAATTGATATCCAAGATACGATGAATGTTATGGTTCAGTATAGTAATAATGCAACTATGAGTTATTCACTAAACGCATTTAATTCATGGGAAGGATACTATGTTATTTTTAACGGTACCAAAGGAAGATTGGAGCATAAAATAGAAGAAAAAATATATGTTGCAGGGGATGGAGGTGTTCAAGGTGGAATAAAAGATGGTGGTGAGTACATAAAAATATTTCCAATCAGAGGCAATAGTTATGATGTGAATGTTTGGAAAGGTGAAGGTGGCCACGGCGGAGGTGATGTTTTGATGCTAGACGATATTCTTAATCCAGTTAAAAAATCCGATAAATATTTACGATGCGCAGATCAAAGAGCTGGTGCATACTCATTGTTAACAGGAGTTGCAGCTAATCATTCTATGGCAAGTGGAAAAGAAATCAAAATTGATGATTTAGTGCAGAACATTGGTCTCCCGGATTATCCTGTTATGCCTAATCATACTGACGCAGTTCCAATGCCAGATAAGAATTTATAAATCAATCATTAATTGATATAATCAAAATTCGAAACTGAATTGAAAGAGTTTTTAATGCTCCTTTATTGTATAAAAGAGATTAACCTATGAAAACAATTCAATCAACTAAGAGAACTCAATTTGTGTATTACTTGTCCCATGTAAATTTATATTCGACCTATCTCAGGCAAATTACTTTCAGAATTAAATATATATTGATAATAATTTTCCTTTTAGGGGTGGGGAATATTATACATGGACAAGAAATCTATAAAGCTGATTTTGCTCAAACTGGAACTAATAAACATTTCATGCCATACGCAGTATTCAAAGAACTGCCATTAGGAAAAATAAAGCCGGAAGGCTGGTTGCGAACACTTCTTATAAAACAAGCAAACGGTATTACAGGTCATCAACCAGAATTTTGTTTTCCGTTCGATCGCAACTACTGGCAAGGCAATGAACAAGGTCAGGATAAAGAATCCAATAACGGAGGAACATTTTGGTATCCATGGGAACAAGAAGGATATCGAATAGACGGTGCTTATCGTTGTGCTGTTTTGATTGATGACAATAATTTACGGCAACAAACCCTCATTCCAATCCGGTATACAATTTCTCATCCTATTGATGGATGGTTTCTTGGTCCGAGAGTATTACTATCCAGTAAAAACACCTGGCCCGGTCGTTGGCCGCAAGCAGTATTCTTCCGTGCTTTGGCAGCTAGTGCTGAAGGAGAAAACGACAAATCAATTGTTGAAGCGATGCACCGTCACTATCTTAAAGATACAACTACTTATCAAGGTGGGCCATTCGGGCCTCGCGAGAGAGTTCATATCGAATCATTACTTTGGTGTTACTCTCAAACAGGTGATGCAAAGTTGCTTTACAAAGCGCTAGGCATTTGGGCGCTAATCCCCAGGGATGAGTTGGCAAAGATGCAAGAGGATAAACCTTCTGATCTACACGGTGTTTCATTTGCAGAGTTAACAAAGCTTGCGGCAATACTCTATATGTATACCGGCTATCAATACTTTCTTGATTTCGCAAATAATGAAATGAAGCGAGTCTTCAAGTATCATATGCTTGTAAGCGGAACACCTTCATCTACAGAAAGTCTTGCGGGAACAAAATCTCTAAATGCTCATGAAGTTTGTGACATAGTCGAATTCAATTACACTTGGGGTTATTTACTAATGGCAACCGGTGAAGGAAACTTTGCGGATAGAATTGAGCGCGGATTGTTTAATGCTGGTATGGGTGCAATCCGGAAAGATTGGAAAGGTGTTCAATACATCTCGGCGCCAAATCAAGTACTCGCAACCCGTAATTCATGCCATATCGGTCATGTTGGAACTGCAGCAATGATGTATGGGCCTAATGCTGATCATCGACCCGAATATTCTTTTGTTACATCATGTTGTGCTGGAAATATCGCACGGATGTTGCCGCATTATACGGAACGAATGTGGATGGACGACGGACGCGGAGGTTTAGCTGCGGTGCTTTATGGTCCCTGTCGTGTTAAAACAACTGTTGGTTTAACATCTGAACAAGTTGAAATCGTTGAAGAAACTTCCTATCCTTTCTCCGAACGAATTAGTTTTAAAATTTCATCAGTAAAATCTATAAAGTTTCCTCTTCATCTGCGGGTACCTGTATGGTGTAAATCACCAAAGTTATTAGTGAACGGAAAAGATTTTGAGATACCTGGTTTACAAAATGGATTTTTTACTTTAGAGCGAACATTTTCACCCGGTGATGAAGTGGTATTAGAATTACCAATGCATACTTCCTTAAGTCATTGGCCTGATGGAGGAATTGCCTTGGAAAGAGGCCCGCTAGTCTTCTCGCTTTTTATTAAAGAGCAATGGGAAGCAATCGAAATGCCGGAAATGGAAATTACTTCGTCAGAATTCCCGATGTGGAGTACGACTGCTGCATCACCTTGGAATTATGCTTTAGATATTGATACATCTTCTTCTTTGGAAGGTCAAATAAAGATAAATGAAGAAAAATTTGGAGACGATCCGTGGAGTGATGTTCCAATCACTATGAAATTAAAGGGTCAAAAGGTTAAGGACTGGGATCTTGTGCATGCCAAAGATAAAGAAGACATTAATCGAGAATGGCTTTTTACTCCGCCTTTACCTAATGTGAAAACTTTGTCAACAAGATTAAGTGATAAGGAAATCATTACCATGGTTCCATATGGATGTACACATCTTCGTATGACAATTATCCCAAATATAATGGAATAATTCACATTGAATAAAGATAATGGATAATGGAATTCTAATCGTGCCAGGTTTAAACTCGTAAATCTCGATATTGTTAAACCGGTAGAAACCGGAGATTTTGATGTGAAATTTATTCTGAATCTTGCCGCAATGAAAAATAAACTACAGGAATAGTTCATTAATGATATAGACGATGGATTTACAAACAGTGCATATTACGTTTATGTGAAGTTGTTAGGATAAAAATTAGATCTACTTAAGCATAGTAAGGAAACAATTGAAAAGGAACTACTCACAAGCATTTCATTTGATGGCCAAACCTATTGGGCCGATATGCAACTTGAATTGCTCGTATTGCTTTTATTTAGAGAAAGAAAAACTTTATCCGCACGTTAATAATTGGGTGATGTCGGATAACGTTTTGGAATCGTACATAAAACAATACATCGAGACGCAGGAGATAGATATCGTAACATTTGCATGGCAAGGTGGTGAACCTACTCTTTTGGGAATAGATTTTTTTAAGAAAGCGATTGAGCTTCAAAAAAAATATTGTAGCGGAAAAAGAATCGAAAACACATTCCAGACGAATGGAATTTTGTTAAATGATGCATGGGGAGAATTATTTTTCGAGAATGATTTTTTAATCGGTTTATCTATTGACGGACCAAAAGAACTACACGATAAATATAGAGTGTTTAAGGGAGGTCAACCGAGTTTCGAAAAAGTTATGCGAGGACTGCAGTATTTACAAAAACATTCGGTTGAATTTAATACTTTGACCTGTGTACAAAAAGAAAATTCTGAAAAACCATTAGATGTATATAAATTTTTAAAAGAAGCAGGCAGCAGGTTTATGCAATTCATCCCTATCGTGGAGCGGGCTGCGGTAAATCAACTTGACGAAGAATTAAATCCGGTATCTCCAGAATTCGAGAAAGGTGCAATAGTTTCAGATTGGTCGGTAGAACCTCTGCAGTACGGGAAATTTTTAACTGCGATATTTGACGAATGGGTGAAATATGATGTCGGAAAATATTTCGTCCAGATTTTTGATGTTTCACTAGAGCAATGGTATGAAGGCAGTTCAAGTCTATGTCTCTTTCGGGAAACATGCGGAGAAGCATTAGCGATTGAACATAACGGTGACATCTATTCATGCGACCATTATGTGTATCCGAAATATATGTTGGGAAACATTTTGAAAAAACCGCTATTCGAAATAGTTAATGCAGCAAAGCAGTATCAGTTTGGAGAAAGTAAAAAAGAATCCTTGCCAGATTATTGTGTCCAATGCAAAGTTCGCTTTGCATGTAATGGAGGATGCCCGAAGCATCGATTCTCTCAAACGCCGGACGGCAATCGGGGATTGAATTATTTATGTAAAGGATACAAATATTTTTTTCAACATATCGATGTTTATATGAAATTCATGTCGGAAGAGTTGAAACATGAACGAGCCCCTGCAAACGTTATGAATTGGATATTAAACAAGGGCAATACTGCTGCTCATCAGAATAAAATAAGCAGGAATGAATTATGCTATTGCGGCAGCGGGAAAAAATATAAGAACTGTTGCGGTTAAAATTTTGTAAGAAGTTGTATCGTCAAGATGTGGAATTGATCAAGGGATAGGATTTTGATGAAATCAATTTTGTTTTTTCTTCTAATCTATTTGACACTCAATATAACAAATGTATTATCCCAAATTTATGATAGACAACTTTCTCTATAAATCAATAAAAATTATAAATATGAAGCAACTTATATAAATAATAAGTGGATAAACTATGAAACTACAAATGCAAAGAATTATGTTGTATTTATTTCTCGGGATTACTTTTGGGTTTAATCAAACTTCGGAAATAAATCTAGAGGGAAAATTTTTGCCGGTAAGCAAACAGAGCGGTTTTAAGATGGATGGGTACTATGTTTGGTGCGGCTCCATGATAAAAGTGGATTCTAGATATCATCTTTTTGCATCCCGTTGGCCGAAATTAAATAAATTCCCGGTTGATTATTTTACCATGTCGGAAATTGTTAGAGCAGAATCTGACTCACCATTGGGTCCATTTGAATTCAAAGAGGTGATAATCGGCGAACGCAACAGCTCTTATTGGGATTCCAACATGGCACATAATCCAACCATTCAGAAGATTGGAAATGAATATGTTCTGTTTTACATAGGCAGAGACTTTACAACAATGAGGTCGAATACAAATAAACTAGTTCGCCGAATTGGGTATGCAACTGCAAAATCTATATATGGACCCTGGCATAGATCAAACAAACCGGTAATTGATGCTGAATCAAACAATCCCGCTGTTCTTGTTGATGGTGGTAAAGTCAGATTGATTTATCGAAATGAACAACTACGCACCTATATTGCGGAAGCCGATAATTTTAGAGGTCCCTATAAAACTGTGAATGATAATGTTTGGCCCGAATGTAAGATTGAAGATTTTTATTTATATAAATCTTTTAATAAAGTTCATATGATTTGCGAAGACAATGTTGGCGGAATTACCGGACACGTTAGATGGGGAGCTCACTTATTTTCCGAAAACGGTTTAGACAATTGGAAAAAATATGATCCTGTAATCGAATATGATCACGACATAGTTTATGATGATGGAGATACTTTACATTGTGTTCGTAGGGAAAGACCGCAACTTCTAATACAAGATAGAAAGATTACACATTTAATTACAGCGGTCTTTGATGGTACTAATTCCTGGTGTCAGCCTGTTCAGCTTTCGAAACCGATCGAATTAAAATGATGGAAAATATTAATTCGGCTCTGAAAGATATTAGAGAAGACAATTATAAATTGATAGAGTGTTACGAGAAATCGTATTAATGTGGATCATTCGGTTTCACTATTCGATTTGGAAAGCTACGTATAAGAAAGACATGATCTGCTAATGGAATGCCGACCAAAGCAAAGAACTTTGGAAAAAATTAACAGAAGGACGTAAAAATGTTGCTACGCGGAAATGACAAAGAAATCCGAATTTTGACCCGAAGAAAACTCTTTATTGGAAAGGAACAGTGGACCCCCAACAGTCCTCAAACTATTGGTCAATTTTATTAATAAAGGGAATTAATGAGAACAGTTACATTACTGCATCCGAATAAATTGGTTTTTGGAAATGATTCAATAAATAATTTTGTAACGGATTATTTAATAACTAGTTTTAAAAAATTATTCATTGTAACTGCATCTCCAATTCTACCGTTGATAAAACCATCAATTGATGAGTTGAAAAAAAATAATGTTGAAGTAATTATTGATGACAACATAGTTGCAGAACCTACTATAAATTCATTTATCAGATCATTTAAATTGGCTGAGTATTCAAAAGTTGATAGTGTTGTTGGCATTGGAGGAGGAAGCGTTCTTGATGTGGCAAAGATAGTTGCTGCATTGTTGAACAACACGCAAACTATTTATGATATTCTTGGAATAGGAAAATTAAACTATCGAAAAACATATTTGGCATGTTTGCCTACAACTTCCGGCACAGGAAGTGAAGTTTCACCGAATGCAATATTGCTTGATGAAAGCGATCAATTTAAAAAAGCTGCAATAAGTCCTTTCCTGGTTCCCGATGCAGTTTATATTGATCCTAAACTTACAGTTACAGTTCCTCCAAAAGTTACGGCAGCAACAGGAATGGATGCACTTACTCATTGCATTGAAGCCTATGCGAATAAGTTTGCACATCCAATAATTGATATTTACGCATTGGAAGGAATTCGATTGATATCAAAGTATTTAAAACGCGCTGTTGAAAATGGAAATGATCTTGAAGCAAGAGAAAAGATTGCACTTGGTAGCATGTTCGGAGGATTATGTCTAGGACCGGTGAATACTGCAGCTGTTCATGCATTGTCTTATCCTCTAGGAAGTGTGTTCCATATTGCACATGGTTTATCAAATGCACTTTTATTACCGTATGTTATTCAATTTAATCTTGATGCGGCTCCGGATAGATATGCCGAAATTGCGCTTGCGCTTGGTGCCAACAAAAAAGATACTGATATTGAGACTGCTGCCGAAGCAGTAAGACTTCTTAAAACATTATGTAAGGATATCGGAATTCCTACTAAACTTTCTGAAATAAATATTGGAGAAGAATCTGTTGATAAAATTGCCGAAATGGGAATGACCGTTACAAGACTTTTGAAAAATAATACTAAAGAGATTACTCTGGATGATGCGAAAAGAATTATAAGATCTGCTTTATAAAGGAAAGAGGATTAAAATGTTGAGTGAAACGAAATCCCTTTTTTCGGGGAAAAAAGAAAAATTAGTTTCTGGGGTAGTTATTCCGATGTTAACACCAATCAACGAAAAAGGTGAAATTGATTTATTCTCAGTTGAAAAGATGATTGATAATTTTATAGGAAACGGTATTTATCCGTTTTTACTTGGTACGACTGGTGAGGGTACATCCGTTAAGTACTGTGAAAGAAAAAAGTTTATTCAATTTGTTGCAAAAAAATACTCCGGCAAAACTAAAATTTACGTCAATGTGGGTAATAATTGTGTTAGTGAAACTCTCGAAAACTCAAAAGAATTTTCGGATTTAGGTGCAGATTTTATAGTTTCTGTTCTTCCTAGTTACTATGCATTAACTTCAAATCAGATGCTTAAATATTATGAGTCACTTGCGGAAGCATCTCCCAAACCGATCTTGATTTATAACATAACTTCTACAACCCATCTTTCAATTCCATTGGATATTGTGGAAAAATTAAGTCATCATCCGAACATAGCCGGACTTAAAGATTCTGAAAGAGATATTGAACGTTTTAATAATGCAATAGATACTTATAAAGATAGGGAAGACTTTTCACACATGGTTGGATGGGGTGCAAAATCATTTTATTCATTGGCTAAAGGTTCCGATGGATTGGTTCCGAGTACAGGTAATTTTTCGCCCGGTATGTTTAAGGAAATGTACGATTCGGTGAGAAAGGGGGATTTGAAAAACGGTGAAAGAATGCAAATCGAAACCGATGAATTAGCAAAAGTATATCAAAAAGATAGAACACTTGGTCAATCTCTTGCAGCTGTAAAAGTTATAATGAAGTATTTCAATTTATGCGAATCATATATGTTGCCGCCATTGACAAGGCTTACAGCCGACGAAGAGAAATCCATTATAAAAAATATTGAACAGTTAAAAGAAAGAATAATGATTTATTAAAAGGAAAATAATAAACATATGAAGAACAAACCTATTCTTGGAATTACGATGGGCGATCCTGCAGGTATTGGTCCTGAAATTGCGGTTAAAGCATTCGGTCATAAAGACATTTATAAAATTTGCAGACCTTTAATTATTGGAGATGTTTCAGTATTATCGCAAACAGCAAAGCTTCTTAGAAGCAAAATAAAAGTGCTGTCGATAAAAAATATAAATGAAGCCAAGTTTCATCCTGGTACGATGGAGGTATATGATCTGAAAAATGTTAACTTGAAAAAATTAAAACTAGGTAAAGTCTCTGCAATGGCAGGCCATGCTGCATTTGAATTTATAAAAACAGCAATTCAATTAGCACTTGATAATAAAATAGACGGCACAGTTACCGGTCCTATTCATAAAAAAGCAATTAATCTTGCGGGTCATCATTTTTCAGGACACACCGAAATTTACGCACACTTTACTAAAACTAAAAACTATGCTATGATGCTTGTTGAAGGAAAAATGAGAGTAATTCATGTTACGACCCACGTCTCGTTACGCCAAGCATGTGACTTGATTAAAAAGAAAAGAGTTCTTGATGTTATTATACTGGCAAATAATGCATGCGAAAAACTTGGAATAAAATCACCGAAAATTGCTGTTGCTGGACTGAATCCTCATTCTAGTGATGGTGGTTTATTCGGGTGGGAAGAGAAGAAGGAAATTATTCCGGCAATCAAAGCTGCTAAGAAGATGGGAATTAATGCAGAAGGTCCAATTCCAAGTGATACGCTTTTTCCGAAAACAAAAGGAGGATATTATGATATTGTAGTTGCAATGTATCACGATCAAGGTCATATTCCTCTTAAACTACTCGGATTTAATTGGAATGAAAAAAATAAAAAATGGAAATCAGTAAGTGGTGTAAATATAACAGTTGGTCTACCGATCATTAGAGTATCAGTTGATCATGGGACTGCTTTTGATCAGGCAGGAAAAGGAACCGCAAACGAAGAAAGTCTATTGAGCTCAATTTCTTATGCCGCTGCTATGGCAGCAAATAAGGAATAATTTTTTTTCTATTATTGATAAAATTTAGGGAAGTATATGATAGCAGTCATTGCTGATGATTTTACAGGAGCAGCTGAATTATCAGGTTTGGGTTTGCAACACGGATTAAAAGTTGAGATCGATTCTATTGTAATAAAACATTCTGACGCAGAACTTTTGATTATTGCAACCGATACAAGATCGATGAGTTCGGAAGAAGCATATCAGGAAGTTAAGCGAATTACTAATGAATTAATAAAATTAAAAGTCTCATGGATATATAAAAAAACTGATTCAGTTCTTAGGGGACATGTTTTAACAGAATTAAAAGCTATGCTAGACGTTTCCGGGAAAAGTAAAGTTATATTGGTTCCGTCAAATCCTGCCTATGGTAGAGAAATTAAAAATGGTATTTATTATGTCAATGATCAGCCGGTACATTTGACTGGATTTTCGGACGATCCGGAATTTGCATTGGAAACATCCAATGTTCTTGAAATGCTTGGTGTATTAAAAGGACTTCCAACGTTTTTAGTCTCAAAACAAAAAAATATAATTCATGAGGGAATTGCTGTTGCCGAAACCTCCTCGTTAAACGATCTAGATTATTGGGCAGAAAAAGTAGACTCAGATATAATCCCTGCCGGTGCTTCAGGTTTTTTCTCTTCTATATTAAAAGCAAGAGGTCTTAACAAAAAAGAAATTTCCAAGAGCGATACAGTAATATTCGGGAAAAATTTTTTATTTATCTGCGGTAGTGCTTTTTCGCATGATAGAATTGCAGTGGAGGAAGCAAGGTTTAATGGTGCCAAAATTTGCGAGATGCCAGATGATGTATTCTACGATAGACCTTCTAAAGAAAAACAATTTAAGAAGTGGGTTGACGATACTATTAATTCGTTTAATAATACTTCTAAAGTAATTATTAAAATTAATCAACCTATAATTAAAAAACCTGGATTTGCAAAAAGATTGCGAATGGAAACCGCAGAGTTTGTTGAACGGGTTATAAAAAATGTTGAGATAAATGAACTATTAATAGATGGTGGAGCGACTACTTATGCAATAACAAAACAATTAAATCTGGATAAATTTTTCCCATACCAGGAACTCGCACCGGGAGTAGTTAGAATGAAAGTAAAAAATAATCCTGATCTTCATCTTACAATTAAACCAGGTAGTTATTTGTGGCCTGATGAAATATGGAAGTTCGACAATAGTCAATAATTGTCCATATCCTAAACTCTGTTAGTATTTTAAAATGTAAAGATATTACCTTAACTATCTGAATATTCATAAATGATAGATACTATATTATAGATAAGAAAATTTTTTTTTGGTCACAATTTGGTCACATGATCTAAAATAATTGCGAAGATAAACTGAAAACACAGTATATTGAACATGTAGGAGAGCCACTTTCTCCTCAAAAGGTTTAGAACAAATCGTTTTAGGCCTTTTTTTTCTGAAAGGTGTCGCTGTAGTTGGTCATTTTTTGGTCACAAGATTTTTCTTATTACTTGTATTAGCATTATACATGTTGACTCTTAACCTCTTCAAGTGATTCTTTAGTAAGTAGATTGAAAAAATTTATCATGGTTTTATTAAATCTTTTTTAGTGTTTAAGAAATATTTATTGAAACTCCTAGGTCCATCCATCAGAATTTATTAATAAACGATTGATTTATATGGAAGTCATATTTTATTGTTGTTTACAATGGAGATTAATTATTATCAATAATTATTTATAACAACAATTCTATTTTTCACATTTTAAAATTGAGCAGAAATATTGTGAAATAATTATAGCATTAATAAAGCATTACATAAGACAAACGAATCCCAAAAATCTCATTTCAGTAAAGATTAAAACTATTTTAGTGGAGATTGAATATCATATGTTTATATTAACTTAGATATTCTTTTACATGATTCTATAAAATGAATCGTTCGTAAATCAAAATGAAAGGAAAATATTCTAACCCAAAAAGTTTAAATACACGGCAATTCTTTAAGCTTAATTGATTTAAGTCATTTAAACATTAAACTTCTAAAAATTTTAATAACTTCAGTAATAACTGTTATAAGTAAAAAATTATTATTATGAATATATCTAATACGTCAACTTCAAATTTAAAACTTGAAGAAGAAAATAGAAGACTAAGAATTTCTCTCCAAGAGTTATCTATTCTAAATGAGATAGCAGCAGCTTTAAGCTCAGCTCTTTCATTGAATAAAATAATTGAATTAATTGTTAGTAAGTGTATAAAGCATTTTCGAGTAGAACAATGTTCTGTGACTTTGCTTGATAAGAAGAAAGACTCATCAAATTTTCAAACAATGATTAGGAAAGCTGATGATAGTAAATTTAATGTTGCCTATCGTTTGGATAATCAAATTGTTGGTTGGATAATGTTGAATAAAAAACCGATTACAGTAAATGATATGTCGAGCGACAAAAGATTTTTCAGCCCACCGGAATTAGGTGCAAAAATAAAATCATTCATAAGTGTTCCATTAATGATTAAAGGTCAACTCATTGGGATTTTAACAGTCTTTAATAAAAAAGATAATCTCGAATTCGCAAGCGAAGACGAAAGACTACTGGGGATAATTGCTTCGCAGTCGGCTCACGTAATCGAAAATGTACGTTTACATGAAGATGAACAAAAACTTTTAGCTCTTCATGAAGAGATAAAACATGCAGGGGAAATACAGAAAAACCTTCTTCCTAAAAAATTACCTTCTATAAAAAACTATGATGTTTATGCTTTGAACGTGCCCGCTAAAGAAGTGGGAGGCGATTATTACGATTTTATAAATATTAATGATAATAAAATTGCATTTTGTTTAGGTGATGTCACTGGAAAGGGTTTACCTGCCTCTTTGTTAATGGCAAATGTACAGGCAACTTTACGGAGTCAAATATTGTTTGATTTTCCTTGTAACGAAGCAATAAACCGAGCCAATATTCTATTGTATCAAAGTACGGATGCGACAAAATTTGTTACACTCTTTACTTGTGTTCTAAATATTGATAAAGACGAAATGACCTATGTAAATGCCGGTCATAATGATCCTCTACTAATTTCTAAAGCCGGTGAAATAAAAAAATTGAACGAAGGTGGTCTTTTACTAGGTTGTTTACCCGATAGCATTTATTCTGAATCGATTTTTACTTTAAAGAAGGACGACCTTCTTGTAATATTCACCGATGGAATTACTGAAGCTATGAATGCTCTTGAAGAAGAATTTGGAGATAATAGATTGCTTGAGTTGTTAAAAGCAAATAAAAATTTAACATGTAAAGAGATTACAGAAATTGTATTTACCGCGGTTAAAAAACATATGCAGAACGTACCACAGTATGATGATATGACTATGCTTCTAGTTAAAAAGAACTTGTAGAGCTACAGATTAATTTCAATTTATTAAGGAATATGTTTTATTGGAATTACCAGCGACTTTAATGGGACAATTTATCGCATAAAATCTTAACGAATTGAAAATGTTTAATAAAATTTAGAATAATCAAAAGGATGTTCAATGATAGGTCAAACCATTCTTCATTATAAGATATTAGAAAAACTTGGCGAAGGCGGAATGGGTGTGGTTTATAAAGCAGAAGACACCAAATTAAAACGTGAAGTAGCAATCAAGTTTTTACCAAGATACATTTCTTCAGATGAAGAAGAACGGAATAGATTTACAATAGAAGCACAAGCAGCAGCTGCATTGAATCACCCAAATTTAGCAACCATACATGCAATTGAAAATACTTTAGAAGAAGTATTTATTGTAATGGAATATATAAACGGTCCGGAGCTGAAAGATAAAATTAAGAAAGGGAATTTAAGTTTAGAAGAAACCATTAATATAATCGAACAAATTGCAAACGGGTTACAAACAGCACATCAAAAAGGAATTATACATAGGGACATAAAAAGCAGCAATATCATGTTAACACAAACGGGACAAGTAAAGATAATGGATTTTGGATTAGCCAAGATAAAAGGTAGTTCACAAATAACCAGACTTGGTACAACGCTCGGGACTGCGGCATATATGTCTCCTGAACAAGCACGCGGTGAAAAAGTTGATCAAAGAACAGATCTCTGGGCGATGGGAGTAATATTTTACGAGATGGTAACGGGTCAAATGCCATTTAAGGGTGAATACGAACAAGCAGTTATTTATTCCATCTTAAATCAAGAACCGGAATCTATTAGTACTTCTAATAATATTCCGATTTGGATAGACCAATCAATAAGGAGATTACTTAATAAAAATATTGATTCAAGGTATCAAAATGCTGCTGACTTCTTGAAAGATTTAAAAGAAGCAAAAATCAAAAACGAAGTTCATTATAAAAATGAAAACGATAAATCAATCGCTGTCCTTCCATTTGAAAATATTAGTCCCGATAAGGAGACAGATTATTTTGCAGACGGTCTTGCAGAAGAACTTATTATTAATTTATCAAAAATTAAAGAAGTGAGCGTTGTTGCAAGAACTAATGCAGCACAATATAAAGGCACAAAAAAAGATATAAGAACAATCGGCAGAGAACTTAATGCTAGATATATAATGTCGGGGAGCGTTAGAAAATTTAAGGATGATCTAAGAATATCTGTACAGTTAATCGATGTTGAAAGAGGGACACAACTTTGGGGCGAAACTTATAAAGGGAAACTAGCAGATATTTTTGATATTCAGGAAAATGTTTCGAAAGAAATTGTCGAAGCGCTCATGTTAAAATTATCACCGATAGAAAAAGTTAGTCTAACAAAACGTCCTACACTAAACGCTGAAGCTTTTGATTGTTATTTGAAGGGAAGAAATTTATTATCAAGCAGAACAAAAAGTAATCTTGATTTTGCAATTCTATTATTTGAAAAAGCAGTAGAACTAGATCAGCGTTTTGCTCCAGCATATGCTGCGTTAGGTGAAGCTTATGGTACAATGTATCGCGATTTTGACCGGCTCGATATATGGCTGGATAAAGCATTGGATGTTAGTCTGAAAGCTTTGATGTATGATTCTACTTTATCTGAAGCTTATGCATCACTTGGATTAGCTTACTTCGGTAAAAATGAATTGGATGATGCGTTATCTGCTACAAAAAAAGCAATCGAACTTGACCCGAACAATGATAATGCGTATTGGATTCTTTCAAGAATATATCACACTGCTGACCGTGATAGGAACGCTGCAGAAGCTTTAGAGAAATTAATCTCGATAAATCCCGACTTTCTAATAGCGTACTCAGATCTACAGATGTATTATGAAAGGTTAGGTGAATTTGAAAAACAACGACAAGCTTTAGAGTCGGTAGTTAAAATCTCTCCTGAATATTTAATTAAACATCCTGAAGATACTTATAGAAGAATGTCTTATGCAGTTACTTTGGCAATTTTAGGAGAAGTTGAAAAAGCAAAAATAGAAGGTGAGAAGGCTTTGGAATTAAGCCCTAACGATTCTATAATGATGTACTATGGTGCGTGTCTCTATTCACGATTAAAAGAAAATAAACGTGCGGTTGAACTTCTCAGTGATGCTATTAAACATGGGTATGTAAACTTTGATTGGATTAACAGAGATCCTGACTTTGATAATATCCGAAATGAACCGGGATATATTAAACTAATGGAGGGGAAATAATATTTATGATAGGTGAAACAATTCTCCACTATAAAATATTAGAAAAACTCGGTGAAGGCGGAATGGGGATTGTATATAAAGCCGAAGATACCAAGCTTAAACGTGAAGTTGCCATAAAGTTTTTACCAAGATACATCTCATCCAACGATGAAGAACAAAAAAGATTTGAAATTGAAGCACAAGCAGCTGCTTCATTAAATCATTCGAACATTTCTACTATTCATTCCATAGAAAAATCCGATGATCAATTATTTATTGTTATGGAATTTATCGATGGTGTAGAGTTAAAAGAAGAAATAAAAAATAAATCTATTCCAATTAGTAAAGCTGTCAGTATAGCAATTCAAATAGTAGAAGGATTAGAAGCTGCACATAAAAAAGGAATTATCCATAGAGATATAAAATCTTCAAATATTATGATAATGCCAGATGGTAAAGTAAAAATAATGGATTTTGGTTTGGCTAAGATTAAGGGTGGCACCGATGTAACAAAGATTGGATCTACTGTTGGAACCGTTGCATACATGTCTCCGGAACAAGCAGGCGGTCAGGAAGTTGATCTACGCACAGATCTTTGGTCGTTTGGTATAGTTCTATATGAAATGTTAATGGGAGAACAGCCATTTAAAGGCGCTTATGAACAGGCAATAATCTATTCTATATTAAATGAAGAACCTGAATTTGGTAATATTCCTGAGGACCTCAGTAATATTTTAATGAGATGTATCGCTAAATCTGCATCAGATAGGTATCAAAATGTTGGAGAAGTATTAAATGATTTAAGAATAATAAAAGAGAATACTCCTTCAAAATCATTTTCTAAAAAAACTTCATTCAAAAAAAATATTAAGAAATCCAAGTTAAAATGGTTAATAAACACAGCTGCAATTTTAATTATCGCTGTTGTAACACTAATTTATTTTTTTACGAAGGGAAATAATGAGATAGCCAATACAACAATTGGTAGAGAAATGATAGTTATTATGCCCTTTGAAAATTTGGGTTCACAGGACGATAATTATTTTGCCGATGGAATAACTGATGAGATTACTAGTAAGTTAGCTTCGATCGGAAACATAGGAGTTATTTCAACAAAGAGTGCTAAGAAGATTGCGAGCGCTAATAAAACTACGGCAGAAATCGGAAAAGAATTAGGAGTAAATTATATTTTAAGTGGTACAATCCGTTGGGCAAAAAACCAAAAAAATGGCAGTACTGTAAGAATTACTCCCCAACTAACTCGTGTCTCTGATAATACAATTGCATGGTCTGATTCTTATGACAAAGTTTTAAACGACATTTTTGCAGTTCAAAATGATATCGCTCAAAAAGTTGTTGACCAATTGGGCGGATCCCTTCTATCAAAACAGATTCAAAAAGAAACGCCTCCTACCAGCAATCTAGATGCTTATGATTTTTATCTGCAGGGACTTGCATATCTCAAGCGTGGCATCAATGAGAAAACATCAATTCAAAATAGTACAAACTTATTAAAGAAAGCTCTTGAGCTAGATCCCAAATATGCTTCGGCTTATGCAAATCTCTCAAAAAATTTGTTGTCTATGTATTGGTTTTATTTTGACAGGAGTAAAAAGAATATTAGTGAAGCATTCGATTATGCACAAAGAGCATTTCAATTGAATCCGAATCTTGCAGAGACTCATATTGCCTTAGGCTATTATTATTATTGGTACGAACTTAATTATGATAAAGCGATTAAGGAATTTTCAGAGTCATTAAAAATACAGCCTAACAATGCTGAAGCTTTCACTGCAATAGGATATGTTTACAGACGGATGGGCAATTTAAAATTAGCTCTCAAAAATATGGAAAAAGGTTTATCCCTTGATCCACTTTCTGCTGAATATGCGTTCAACGCTGCCGAAACCCTTGGATTATTGAGAGATTACGAAAATGCAAATAAATATTACAAACAGAATACCGAATTAAATCCAGATTTTATTTCCAACAGAATTACATATGCCCAAAATTTTATTGATTGGAAAGGCGATTCAAAAGTTGCTTCTGAAATTATGCGGGGTGTTAAGGATAATGAATATTTAGAGGCGACGTTTAATATAAAAGTCTTCATAAATATAATAGAAAGAAATTATGATCAGGCAATTCAGAATTTGAAGTCGTTAAAAATAGATTACGAGACAGGGCAATTTCGATATACACCTAATGATTTGGTATTTGGACTGATTTACAGATATAAAAATGAACGGGGAATGTCAAAATCTTATTTTGAATCCTCAAGAATGCTACTAGAAAAAATGTTAAAAGATAATCCAAAAGATGAGCGCATACATAGTTCACTTGGAATTGTTTATGCAGGATTAGGTAATAAAGAAAAGGCAATAGCAGAAGGCAAGAAAGGCATTGAACTTTTACCACTTGAAAAAGAAGCTTACAGAGGTTATTACCGCCAATGGGATCTGGCAATTATTTATACTTTGATTAGTGATTATGATAATGCATTAAAACAAATTGATTTTATATTGTCTATTCCAGGTGCATTTTCCGTAAACCAGTTAAAACTGGATCCGTTATACGATCCGATACGAAATCTTCCCGGATACAAAACAATTATTGATAAGTATTTTAGCAATTAATTCCAGAACAAACTGATTATATACTCCAAGATAGGAGGCAAATAAAATGTTTATGCGATTTGTTCAGTTAAAACTAAATCCTAAAAATATTTCTGAGTTCAAAGAATTCTACGAGAATGAGGTTACTCAAGAGCTTAAAAATACTGATGGTTGTTTATTCGCAGGATTAATAAAGTCGGAACCCAATGAACAAGAGTTTATTTCACTAACATTCTGGCAATCACTAGAACATGCAGAAAATTACGAATCAAGAGGTGCTTATAAGAAACTCTTGGAGAAAACGAAACAATTTTTATCTGAATCAGCCGAGTGGAAGGTTCAGCTTTCAGAAAATATGGAACTTAAATATGGCCCTGTGGAAGAAGAACCCGTAATAGAAAAATTTATTGTTGCAGTTCAAAATAAAAAGAGTGATGATTTAATAATTGACTCAAAAAACATGTTTATACGGATTCTTTCAATAAGAATTGAGAATGATAAACTTGACGAATTTAAAAAATTGTACTCAGATATTATTGTTCCCTCATTAAAAGGGATCGCTAGTTGCCGTTATATGTTCTTAATTGAAAGTGTAAATGCGGAAAATGAATTTATTTCAGCTACGATTTGGGATAGTAAAGAAGATGCCGATGAGTATGAATCCAGCGAAAAATTTAGGGAGTTGACGGAGAAAGTACAACATACATTCTCAAAATTATACTTATGGAAAATGTCTTTTGAAAAAGAATACGGTGCGAAAATACAAACTTCGGAAGATTTTAAAGTGCAACGGTATGATTTTATAGTAGGTAAAAGTTTTTCTTAAAGTACAATGAAAAATAAGTAGGCGTATGAAATTTACATTAGAAAATATTATTTCAAATGTAGATAATCTGCATCAGGTGAAAAAAGCAGATTTACATCCTGGCGATGAAGTGCAGTTACAGACAAGTAATTCCATGTATTTAATTAAAGTTGATGAAAATGGAGATTATATTGTTTCAGGCGGATGGTTAGATAAGATGGCAATTGCACCTGCTAAATTATCAATTAACGGATGTACATGGGGAGGAAGTGTAATTAAGACAGATATAGTTGCAGCATGCGGGCTGTATCTTGAATTTAGTAACCGACTTGTAACTAGTAAAATAAAAAAGATTTATTACTTTCCACGAAGTTTAAAAAACTAATGAAATCATAATAATTAAAATAAAGTTTGAGGTAAAAATGATCGGTCAAAAATTTTCTCATTATAATATAATAGAAAAACTCGGCGAAGGCGGCATGGGTGTGGTCTACAAAGCCGAGGATATAAAGCTGAAACGTGAAGTTGCAATTAAATTTTTGCCTCATCACATTTCCGCAAACAAGCAAGAACGTCAAAGATTCGAAATTGAGGCTCAAGCAGCAGCTGCTCTTAATCATCCGAATATTGCGACAATACATGCAATTGAAGAATCAAATGATGAAGTCTTCATTGTTATGGAATTTATTAACGGTGTCGAACTTAAGGAAAAGGTAAGTAATAATTTACCTCAAATTGAGGAGTCTCTTAAAATTGTTGAGCAAATTGCTGAAGGATTAAAAGCTGCTCACTTGAAGGGAATAACTCATAGGGATATCAAGTCAAGTAATATCATGATTACTCAATCAGGACAAATAAAGATTATGGATTTCGGTTTAGCAAAGTTAAGAGGAGTATCTAATATTACGGTGTTAGGAACAACGCTGGGAACAGTTGGATACATGTCGCCTGAACAAGCACGTGGTGAACAAGTTGATCATCGTACCGATATATGGTCTCTGGGAGTGATTTTCTTCGAATTATTAACAGGTAAGCTGCCTTACGGTGGTGAATACGACCAGGCAATTATTTATTCTATTCTAAATGAAGAACCAAAGTCAATAATGTCTATTAGGAAAGATGCACCTTTAAAACTCGAACATATTGTTATGAAATTGTTAAGTAAAAATAAAGAACGTAGGTATCAGAACATTTCAGAATTTTTAGAAGACATGAATGAATTTAAAATAAAAAATAAAAACGTTGAAAGTGGTGAAGAAAAAAAGACAATTGCTGTTCTACCTTTTGATAATATAAGTCCGGATAAAGATGCTGATTATTTTGCCGATGGATTGGCAGAAGAACTTATAACGAATTTATCTAAAATAAAAGAAATAAAACTGGTCGCACGAACTAATACTATGAGATACAAAGGTACTGACAAAGACATAAAAACTTTAGGGCGGGAACTGAGTGCACGGTACATTATGCAGGGAAGTGTAAGAAAGAATAAAGATGATTTACGGATTTCAGTTCAATTAATAGATGTTTTTCAGGAAAGTCAGCTATGGGGTGAAACATATAAAGGAAAGCTTGCCGATGTTTTCGATATCCAGGAAAAAGTTTCAAAAGAAGTTGCAGATGCGTTGAGATTAAATTTATCACTGACTGAAAAAGTTGTACTTACAAAACGTTCAACAGTCAATGCAGAAGCATTCGACCATTATCTGCGTGCACGAGAATTTTTGTCACGGTTGACTAAGAATAATATACAATTTGCAATTCAATTTTTTCAGAAAGCTATAGATGCAGATACCCGTTATGCACCAGCATATGCAGGGCTAAGTGAATCATATGCAAGTTTGTATTTATATTTTGTAAGAAACGATGAATTGCTTGATAAATCAATAGAATCAGGTATGAAAGCTTTAATGTATGATCCTACTCTTTCAGAAGCTTATTCCGCTCTTTCACTAGCCTATTTAAGTAAAAAGCTTTATGAAGATGCATCTTCTGCAGGACAGAAGGCAATTGAACTTGATCCTAATAATTATATCGCCTTTTGGATCTTGGGTAGAATTTATCACAGTAGCGATCGAGACTTGGAAGCTGTTGAACTTTATAAAAAAGTTATTTCGCTTAACCCGGATTTTTATGCTGCCTATTCAGACCTTTCAGCAAGTTACGAAACATTAAATTATATGGATGATTATAATCAAATAATTGGAATATCATTGGAAGTATATCAACGTTACATTTCACAGCATCCTGATGATGCGCGTGCTCATATTTTTTATGCAAATGATTTAGCGCGGGCAGATAAAATTCCAGAAGCAAAAGTAGAGATGGAAAAAGCGATTGAATTAAGCCCGACTGATACATTAATGTTATATAACGTAGCATGTTTTATGTCTCTCGTGGGAGATAAAAAAAGTAGTATGAAATACATTTTAAAAGCATTTGAAAATGGTTATGCGAATTATGAATGGATGAAACGGGATCCTGATCTTAATAATATCCGGAATGAACCCGAGTATATTGAATTAATGAAAGGGAAATAAATCAACTACCCCTTTTATGAAGATCTAAAATTAGTTTAAAGCTGTAAACAAGAACATTACCTCCTTAATTTAATCGAGGCAAAAATGATAGGCGAAACAATTCTTCATTATAAAATTCTTGAGAAGTTGGGCGAAGGCGGGATGGGTACTGTTTACAAAGCCCAAGACACTAAGCTCGACCGTTTTGTAGCACTCAAATTTTTACCTTCTCAAATCACTGTCAATGATGATCAGAAAGCAAGGTTTATTCAGGAAGCTAAAACCGCTTCTGCTATGAATCATCCAAACGTATGTACCATCTATGATATTCAAGAACACGAAGGACAACTTTTTATTGTTATGGAATTTATTGATGGTGTTACTCTTAGAAATTACAAACAAAATCTTTCTGAGAAAAAAATTCTTGAAATCGGCTCACAAGTAGCTGAAGGTCTTGCAGCAGCTCACGAGAAGGGAATTGTTCACCGTGATATAAAACCAGAAAATATAATGATCCGTAAAGACGGAATCGTACAGATAATGGATTTTGGGTTGGCAAAACTTTTTACAACAAGTAATCAAAGCCGTCTTACAAAAATGGGCACAACGATGGGAACAATGGGGTATATGTCTCCCGAACAAGTACAGGGATTAGATGTTGATCATCGGACAGATATTTTTTCATTCGGAGTAGTTTTTTATGAATTGTTAGCTGGTGAATCTCCATTTAAAGGAATGCATGAAACAGCAATAATGTATGAAATAGTAAATGTTGATCCGGCACCGATCTCAACTGTAAAAGAAGGAATTGATCCGGAGATTGATGAAATAATTTTAGAATGCCTTGAAAAAGATAAAGACGATAGATGTCAATCTGCTAAAGAACTTGCAAAAGATTTAAGGAAAGTAAAAAAATCTTCGGGACATAGAACAAGCAGGATGTATAATGTTAATCCATCAATATTAAAAACTGCAACCGGACAAACTACAGCAACAACTTCTTCTGGTTCATTCACAGTCGAGATTATGAATCGCAGAATTGATCTTTCAAAATTTTTCCGTTCTTCAATATTTCCTTGGGTTTTTTCTATCGTGCTATTATTAGCACTTGTCATTTCATGGTTGATGCTTAATAAATCAGCACCGGATAAAATTATAACAAAGTTTTCGCTTGATCTTGGTACTGATAAAGTACTTGATGTAAATGCTTACCCCGCGCTTGCCATTTCACATGATGGGACCAAAATTGTAATTAAAGCTAACAGCAAATTTTATATCCGTAAAATGGATTCTATAGAACCTAGTGTTATTCAAGGAATTGAAAATGCTGCATCTCCTTTCTTTTCACCAGATGATAAATGGCTTGGATTCTTTAGAAGCGGTAAACTTGAAAAGATTTCACTTAGCGGAGGTACGCCCGTTACATTGGCTGATGTTTTAGAAAATAGAGGAGGAACATGGGGTAAAAACGGTTCAATTATTTTTTCTGCCTCCACTACCGATGGTTTATCACTCGTATCAGAAGTTGGAGGAACCGTAAAAAAAATTACAGCTATTGATTCTACTAAAAAAGAAAGAACTCATCGTTGGCCATCATTTTTGCCTGATGGTAAACACGTTCTATTTACAGTTGGACTACTTTCGAGTCCTGATTATTATGAAAATGCTTCTATTGATGTGGTGGATGTAAATACAGGCGAAAGAAAAACTATTATAAAAGGTGCAAGTACAGCAAAGTATATAAACTCGGGACATATTCTGTTTTCCCGTTCAGGTGTTCTATATATAGTAGCTTTTGATGTTGACAGGCTTGAAGTTAAAGGGCAGCCTATTCCAGTAGTTGAGGGAGTTTATAGTGAACTAACTACTGGAATTACAAACTATATGGTTTCTGAGAATGGAACTCTGGCATACATTCCGGGTCCAGTAGAAGGCGGCAACAGAAAAATTGTAAGAATAGATATGAAAGGTGAAACAACTACATTAGATTCAACCGGTCATCCATATCTTGAACCCAGGCTTTCGCCTGATAACAAAAAAATTGCTATTGTAATTCGTGATGGAGAAGATTTTGATATTTGGATTTTTGATATTCTTAGAAAGACCTTAAGCAGATTAACTTTTGGAGGATTGAATCGAACACCGCAATGGTCGCCGGATGGTTTAAATATTGCATATATGAAACGTGCTAAAGACGGAAAAATTGGAATATTTATGAAACCGTACGATGGCAGCGGGGAAGAAGTTGAACTTTATAAAGGTGATAACAGATTATATATAGATCAATGGACTCGTGACGGTGCAAATTTGATTATTGATAATCTAAATCTTAATGCAAACTCTGATCTTGTTATTCTTCCGCTAAAAGGTGATAAAAAACCTTGGAAATATTTAGAGACAAAACTAGATGAATATGAAGCTAATGTTTCTCCAGATGGTAAATGGCTATCATACCTTACAAATGAATCTGGTTCATATCAAGTTTATGTTCGTTCATTCCCGGGTAAAGAAGGTAAATGGCAGATTTCCACGGATGTAGCGGAAGAACCAAGATGGTCGCCGGATGGGAAAACAATTTACTACCGAAAAAATTCACAAATAATTTCAGTTCCTATTTCTACTTCAACAATGTTTTCAGCTGGTATCCCAAAACTTTTATTTAACGGGTTCCCAGCTGTGAATGTTGATAGCGGAATAAGTTATGATATAACCTCTGATGGAAAATATTTCATAACAACAAGCCCGGTGACTGGATCAATATTTAAAAATATTTCTGTCGTTCTAAATTGGACAGAGGAAATAAAAAAGTTGTCTTCTAATGAAAAATAAAAACATCAGGAATGTAAAAAGATGAATGAATCGTTCTTTATCATAAAATATTTTCAATAAGGAAATAACTATATTTAATCAATAACAAATAGGTGATCTCAATGAAACTAACAACATATGATAAATACACAGCAGTAATAGTAGAACTTAAGGGCGATATTACGGGTACAGCAAAAGACATAGAGTTCAGCAACACACTTCATAAACTTATTTCCGAAGGGAAGAAAAATATAATTATTGATCTTAAAGAAACTGGATTTGTGAACAGTTCTGGTTTAGGAATGTTGATTGGTGGTTACACAACTGTCAAGAATGGCGGTGGTGATCTAAAACTAGCTAATGCAACTGAAAAAATTGAGAGCTTACTTGTAATTACTAAACTCACCTCAGTTTTTACAAACTACACATCTGTTGATGATGCAATTAAAAGTTTTAACTAAATATTCCAATTAGACTATTCATTTTATTATTTGCACTCAGTAGAAGAATCGGAATTCGATTTTCTATCGAATCATCTATATAATAGATAAGGAAAATGTTTTGTTAGTCACAATTTGGTTACAGCTTTTCAGAAAGTTGTACAATTGAATTAAACTCGCAACAATTTTGACGTGTCAGAGAGCCCCTCTCTCTCACATATTTCTTAAAACCTTGTAATATTAGTTTATTTTTGATTTATTAAAAAAAATATTATCTTGGTTTTAAGATGGATGAAAATTCATTAAAGTTTACAATTCTAAGCCGAAAACTCAACTAGTTCCAACATAAATTAAATTCATTATATCACTATGTCCAAAACACTTCATAGGATTTTTATAATTATTCTAATTCTAATTGGAACTGCCACTTTTTTCTATTTTGGCATGTATGGGTATAATTATTACACAACATCGAATGAAGAAAGATTTTTTAATGGATTACACAAATTACTGAAACCAAGCGGCTTAATTGGTCACGGATTAGGAATCATTGGTTCTTTGATGATGATTATTGGAGTAAGCGCCTATATGATTAGGAAAAGAATAAGAAAATTTGTCAGAATAGGTTTTCTAAAACACTGGTTAGAAATGCACATTTTTTTATGCAGCGTTGGCCCGATTTTAGTATTGTATCATACTGCATTTAAGTTCGGAGGAATTGTAGCTGTGAGTTTTTGGAGTATGGTTGCTGTTGTTTTAAGCGGTGTAATCGGAAGGTTTATCTATATACAAATACCAAGAACAATACAAGGACAAGAATATTCTTTAGATGAATTAAAATCATTGGATAAAGATTATTCAGACAGACTTAAAACAGAATTCGGTTTAGATGATAGCTTGATTGTAAAGTTGGAATACTTTAATAAGATTCAAATTCATAAAAGAACAAACTTTATATCAATCGGTTGGTTGATATTTAAGGATTATTTTATCAATAAAAAATTGTTAAGGAAATACAAGAAGGAATTAATTTCAAAAAAAATTGAATCAAACAAAGTTAAGGCAATTATAAAACTTTGTAATTCAAAATTAGTTTTATTAAGAAGAATCAGTCTTTTACATTCTGTACATATAATTTTTAAATACTGGCATATTATTCATCTTCCGTTTGCTATTGTTATGTTAATAATTATGCTGGTTCATGTTACAGTTGCTATAACATTTGGTTATACCTGGATTTTTTAGAAAGATAAATCAATGATGTTAAATGGAAGTATTAATAGAAAATATTATAACATATTCTTTTGTTGCATTGCTTGCGATTGGGATAATTTATTTCCAATTGAAAATGAGCAAGAAGAAATCAAAAATTATCCAAGGCAAAATTGAAAAAGCAAAAGAACTAGGTTTCCACGAACCCGTCTCTCTCCATCCTGTTGTTAATTTAGATATATGTATTGGAAGCGCTGCCTGTATTAAAGCCTGCCCTGAGCATGATATACTAGGGATAAGCGAGGGTAAAGCTGCAACCATAAATGCATCCCGTTGTGTGGGTCATGGTGCGTGTTTCCATGCTTGCCCGGTTGGTGCAATAACACTTTTGATCGGTACGGAAAAACGCGGTGTTGATTTACCGCATATTAGTCAAGAGTTTGAGACTAATGTTAAGGGAATTTATATAGCAGGTGAATTAGGTGGTATGGGTTTGATAAAAAATGCCGTTGCCCAAGGCAAACAAGCAGTTGATAACATAATTAAAAATTTAAATAAATCTCCAAAAGCAAAATTCGATATTGTAATTGTTGGAGCTGGTCCTGCCGGGATCTCAGCAACATTAGCTGCCAAAGAAAAAAATCTAAGATATCTTACTCTCGAACAAAGTAGTTTGGGAGGCACAGTTTTTTCTTTCCCTAGGAAGAAAATTGTAATGACATCTCCGATGCATTTGCCTCTTTATGGTAAAGTTAAACTAACCGAAACTTCTAAACCGGAATTGTTGGATTTATGGAATGAAGTTTTACAGAAAAATAAAATTACAATTACAGAAAATCAGAAAGTAGTTTCGATAGAAAAATTTGATGACCATTTCTCAGTTAAAACTTTAGCAGATACTTTTACAACAAATTCTGTCTTATTAGCTATTGGAAGAAGAGGTTCTCCAAGAAAATTAGGTGTTCCAGGTGAACAACTTGAAAAAGTTGCATATCGATTAATTGAACCTGACTTAATTCACAATCAAAATGTTTTAATAGTTGGAGGCGGCGATTCTGCTATTGAAGCAGCATTATCATTACTTGATGATAAAACTAACAAAGTAACTTTATCATATAGGGGTGACTCATTTGCCAGGATTAAACCTAGGAATTTTGAAAATATTAATAAGGCTGCAAAGAATAATCATCTGGAAATAATTTATAGTTCACAGGTTTTAGAAATAAAAGATAAATCTGTGGTCTTTAGTTTTATTAAGGACGGCATAATGTTTGAGAAAGAGTTAGTGAATGATTTGGTCTACATTTTTGCAGGCGGCGAATTACCAAATGAATTTTTAGAAAAAGCCGGAATACGTATAACCAAAAAGTTCGGAGAGGTAATATTAAAACATTAATTTTTTTGTTTTTACTTGTAACATTTACCTTTCCGGTACTTGCACAAGTATCTCCAGGAGATCTTACTAAAGCGCATGCCTATTTAGAGGGTATGAGTAATTGCACTAAATGCCATCATATCGGTGGTCAAGTTCGTAATCAGGAATGTCTTAATTGTCATACTGAAATTTCAAAATTGCAAAATGAAAAAAGAGGTTATCATAATTCTAATGATGTAGTTAATAAAAATTGTTTTGATTGCCACAGCGAACATCATGGTAGAAATTTTAGAATTATAAACTTAAATGAAAAGAACTTTGATCATTCAAAAACTGGTTTTGTTCTAACCGGCAAACATTCTAAAATAAAATGTGCCGATTGCCATAAACCGGATTTCATTAGAGACAATAAAATTAAAAAGAATGTTGGAACCTTTTTAGGATTACGATCAGTATGCATGGATTGTCATAATGATGAACATCAATCAACACTAGGGAGTAAATGTGAGAGCTGTCATTCATCCGAAAATTTTAAGTCGGCATCAATGTTTAATCATAGCCAAGCAAAATACATATTGAACGGATCTCATTTAAAAGTTGAATGTATTAAATGTCATCCGATAGAAATGAGGAATGGGAAAAAATTCCAAAAGTTCAGAGATCTTGCATTTGAATCTTGTAATTCATGTCATCAAGATATTCATAAAGGGAAATTTGGTAATAAGTGCGAAAGCTGCCATGTAACCGAATCTTTTCGAACGATAAAAAATCTTGAGAAATTTGACCATGGGAAAACTAATTATCCGCTAATCGGCAAGCATGTCCCTGTAAAATGTAATGATTGTCATAAAGGGGGATTAAAGGTTAAACCTAAATATGAAAAATGTATTAATTGCCATAAAGATTTTCATAATAATGAATTTACTAAAAACGGTGCAGTAACAGATTGTGTTCTTTGCCATGATGTGAATGGATTTGAGTTTACATCATATTCTATAGAACAACATTCTAAAACTAAATTCAAGTTGACAGGCAGTCATCTTGCAATTCCGTGTTTAACATGTCATAAAAAAAATACTAAATGGGAATTTAGAATTGATGGAGATGCTTGTGTGAATTGTCATATAAATGTTCATGGGAATTCAATTACACTTAAAAATTATAAAGGGAATAATTGTGAAGCCTGTCATACTGCTGAGAAATGGAATGCAGTAGCATTTGAACATAAGCTTACTGGATTTGAATTATTAGGTGCACATAAAAGACAAGATTGCAGTAAGTGCCATAGTAGTAAAAATGAAAATACAAGTAAAGTAATCTCATTTACTTCCAAGTCGGAATGTATCTATTGTCATAAAGATGTTCATGTAGGACAGTTCATTAAAAATGGGATTGCAGATTGCGAAAGATGTCATCATTTTAACAATTGGAACCCGGATCGGTTCGATCATAACAAAACATCATTCCAATTAGAAGGAGCGCATCTAAAGCAACCTTGTTACAAATGTCATAAAACAATAGTTGATGAGAAAGGAAAATACATCAAGTATAAATTTGACGAGGTAAAATGCGCGCTCTGTCATTTATAATATTTTTAGTGGTAACTGTTTCTTTGTGCAATGCACAATCTCCACACGGGAAAAAATTTAATCGTGATTGCAAGGATTGTCATTCCAGTGATGCATGGAACGTAGATCTTTCTAAGATTAGTTTTAAGCACGAAGAAACCGGATTCGTACTTACCGGCCAGCACAAAATTGTTACTTGCCGAGCTTGTCATTCATCATTAGAATTCAGTTCTAGTAAAAACAAATCTCAATGTTTTAATTGTCACGAAGACATTCATGAAAATACAGTTGGGAAAAACTGCGTTAGATGTCACGATGCACGAACATGGATCATTGAAAAAAATACTGATTTACATCGTCTGTCTCGTTTTCCGTTGATAGGAAATCATACCAAAGCAAATTGTAATCAATGCCATCTATCTTCTTCCAAATTAAGATTTGATCCAATCGGTATTAGTTGTTTTGATTGTCACTCAGCAAATTATTATGCAACGAAGAGTCCAAATCATGTGAATGCAAATTTTTCAACAGATTGCCAGAAGTGTCATAATTTAATTTCTCCAGTGTGGTCAACAACATCAGTAACACATGATTTTTTCCCCTTGACGGGATCGCATAATATCTCAAATTGTTTCGCGTGTCATAATCAAACAAGTTATAAAGGATTATCCCAAGATTGCTATTCATGTCATAAGCAGAAATATGAATCTGTAAGTTCTCCAAATCATATGATGATGAATTTTTCTAAAGATTGCAAGATATGTCATACTACAACCGGAGGTTGGAAGCCGGCGAGTTTTGCTAATCATGATTCATTTTATCCCTTGATCGGGGCCCATAATTTAATTAGAAATAATTGTTCTCAATGCCATTCAACGGGATATAGTTCTCCCGCACGTCAATGTGTAAGTTGTCATCAGCAAAATTATAATTCTACAACTAATCCAAATCATCAAGGTGCGGGTTTCTCAACTGATTGTAATTCATGTCATACACCAACTGCATGGAAACCATCAACTTTTGATCATGATGGAATCTTATTTCCGATCAATTCAGGTGCTCACAAAGGTCAATGGAGTTTTTGTTCTGATTGTCATGTTGATCAATCTAATTTTAAGAGTTTTGAATGTATCAATTGCCACGCACATGCAAAAACAGAAACCGATTCTAAACATGTTGCAGTAAATGGATATTCTTATCTAAGCAGATCTTGTTATGCTTGTCATCCACGAGGTTCTAAGGATGGAATAATAGACCATTCATTAACAAATTTTCCGTTAGTTGGCGCACATGTTAATGTTCCTTGTTCACAATGTCATCAAACCGGCTATGCAGGAACACCCACAACATGTATGTCATGTCATCAAGCAAAATTTAATTCTGCACCAAATCATGTTGCACAAAATTATCCACAGGATTGTAAACAGTGTCATACACCAGTAGATTGGAAGCAGATAAGTTTTAATCATAGCACAACAAGATTTCCTTTGGTCGGATCTCATGTTAATGTTAGTTG
Organism: Melioribacter sp.; assembly: GCA_023250955.1. GTDB lineage: Bacteria > Bacteroidota > Ignavibacteria > Ignavibacteriales > Melioribacteraceae > Fen-1258. The sequence goes on from JAHEZQ010000019.1 coordinate 66,950, forward strand.
CAGTTCATGCCATACCACAAAACTAACAGGAACACCCCAGGATTGTTATTCATGTCATCAAGCGAAATTTAATTCAGCTCCAAATCATGTTGCACAGGGATTTCCGACTGATTGTATAAAGTGTCATTCAACAGTAGCATGGAATGCAGTAACATTCAATCATTCAACAACGGCATTCCCGTTAACCGGATCTCATGTAAATGTTAGTTGCGGACTTTGCCATACAACTGGATATTCAGGAGGAACACCAACAACATGTATATCATGTCACCAGGCAAAATTTAATTCTGCACCAAATCATGTATCACAAGGTTTCCCAACAGATTGTACAAAGTGTCATTCAACAGTAGCATGGAATGCAGTCACATTTAATCATTCAACAACGGCATTTCCATTAACCGGTTCACACGTAAATGTTAGTTGCGGACTTTGTCATACGAATGGATATTCAGGAGGAACACCGACAACATGTATATCGTGTCATCAAGCAAAATATAATACAGCGCCTAATCATATTGCACAAAATTATCCGCAAGATTGTACGAAGTGTCATACAACTGTAGCTTGGAACACAATTGCATTCAATCATTCAACAACTGCTTTCCCATTAACCGGATCTCATGTTAATGTTAATTGCAGTTCATGTCATACCACAAAACTAACAGGTACACCACAAGATTGTTATTCATGTCATCAATCAAAATATAATTTAGCACTTAATCATCTTGCGCAAGGTTACCCGCAAGATTGTACAAAGTGTCATTCAACAGCAGCATGGAACGTAGTTACATTCAATCATTCAACGACAGCGTTTCCATTAACCGGCTCCCATGTTAATGTCAGCTGTGCATTATGTCATACCAACGGATATTCTGGTGGAACACCTACAACATGTATATCGTGTCATCAAACAAAATATAATACAGCACCAAATCATCTTTCGCAAGGATTCCCAACTGATTGTATAAAGTGCCATTCTACAGTAGCATGGAATGCAGTAACATTCAATCATTCAACAACAGCATTCCCATTAACCGGTTCACACGTTAATGTTAGTTGCGCATTATGCCATACGAATGGATATTCCGGTGGAACTCCAACAACATGCATCTCGTGTCATCAAGCAAAATATAATTCAGCCCCAAATCATCTTTCACAAGGATATCCGACTGATTGTTCACAATGTCATACAACCACAACCTGGCAAGGAGCTACATTTAATCATTCAGCCACAGCATTCCCATTAACTGGATCTCACGTTAGTGTAACTTGTACTAGTTGTCATACCACAACATTTAAGGGGACATCAACAGTTTGTTCAAGTTGTCATATAACCAAGTATCAGAGCGCAACTAATCCTAATCATGTGACATTAAATATTCCAACAACATGCGATCAATGCCACACAACAAATCCAGGTTGGAAGCCGGCTACATTTTCGATACATAATAATTATTATCCAATACTAGGTGCACATCTTTCGATTGCGAGTCAATGTGCAAGTTGTCATACAGGAAATTATAGTAGTGCACCAACCCAGTGTGTGGGATGTCATCAAGCAAAATATAACAGTGCAACTAATCCGAACCATGTAACAGCAAGATTCCCAACAAACTGTGAATCATGTCATACACAAAATGCATGGACACCATCAACATTTAATCATGATGGACAGTACTTCCCGATATATTCAGGTAAGCATAGAGGTAGGTGGACACTTTGCAGTGATTGTCATACAGATCAAACGAACTTTAAGATATTTAGTTGTTTCAAATGTCATCCGCAAGCGGAGATGGATTCCAAGCACCGGGGAGTAAGAAATTATGTTTCGACTCCGGCAGCATGTTATAGTTGTCATCCCTCGGGTAGTGGTGGATAAAGGTAATGAATAGAATAATTATAATATTTTTATTTATAACGGCCTTGGTAGATCTATCAGCTCAAGAGATTTCGAAATTTGAGAAACTCGGTAGCGTATCGTTTATTACTTCGCAAAATGTTTATATACGATTTGATAATACTGATGGTATTTCGATTAATGATACATTATACGTCAATGTTAAAGGGATTTTGAAACCTGCAATAATTGTTAAATTTATTTCAACAACATCATGCTCAGGAATTGCAATTAACAATTTTCAATTGAAAGTTGGTGATCAAGTTAAAACTTTTGTAAAACCAATAGAAACAGCAAAACCGGCTATAGACAAAGTTGAAAAGGAAAACTCTTTACCAAAAACTGTTGTTGAAAATAAAGATGTGATTAGAACAGTTACACCTTATTATTCTAAAAACACTAGAGGTAATTTATCTATTTCATCATATTCAAATTTATCTAATTCTAACGGCGCACCCGATTTTCAGAATTGGCGATATTCATTTTCGATGGATGCCGATTCACTTTTCAGATCTTCATTATCATTTACAAGTTATATTAATTTTTCATATAGAGCAGATCGTTGGGGCGATGTTCAAAAAAATATTGGAGATGCCTTAAAGATTTATGACCTTGCTATTAGCTATAATATTAGCAGTAAAACAAAAATTACTCTCGGAAGAAAAATTAATATAAGAACTTCTAGTCTCGGCGCTATCGACGGGCTGCAATTAGAAACGTCAATCAGCAAGTTTGTAATTGGAGCTGTAGTAGGTTCAAGACCAAACTTTACAGATTATGGATACGACATTAAAATGTTTGAGTACGGTGGTTATCTATTTAGAAATGATAGCTTGGGAAATTCTTCTATACAAAACACTATTGGAATTTTTCAGCAGACAAATGATTTTAAGACCGATAGAAGATTTTTGTATTTCCAGAATAACAGCAATCTTACTCAAAATTTAAGTTTGTTCTTCTCGTCTGAAATTGATCTCTTTAAAAGAAAAGGCGGAACTGATCAATCATCCTTTGATGTCACAAGTCTGTTTGTACTTGGTTCTTATTCTTTGAATAATTGGTTCAACCTTAATGCGTCTTACGATGCGAGAAAAAATGTCGTTTACTACGAGACATTCAAAAACTACGCTGATAGTGTTCTTGAATCAGCTACACGGCAAGGGATTAGTTTAAGATTGAATCTAAGGCCAATGAATTTTTTATGGTTAGGATTTAATTATGGTTACCGTTTTAGTAAAGATGATCCGCAACCATCAAGAAATTATGGAGTCAGTTTAAGTTATATTCAACTTCCACTTATCATGTCATCAATTTATTTGAATTATAATAAAATTGAATCGGGATATGTTAATGGAGACTATTACAGTGCGACAGTCAACAAAGATTTGTTTAATGGTGAAATGAATCTTGGATTGGGAATTAAAAGAATTAATTATCAATTTTTCAGTGGTTCACCAGATATGATACAGAATATTGGAAATCTTGATCTATCCTGGCGCTTATTCTATAATAGTTTTCTTACAATTAGTTATGAAGGAACATTTCAAGAAACAACAACCTATTCTCGAATTTATTTCAGTATTAATACTAGATTCTAATACCTATCTATCAATAAATACCGTTCGAGTTACCTTTAAAAAAATCTTTCTTTCTTCATTAATAATCTCTATTTTCTTAATGTAAGAGAGAAAAATTCCACAAAAACTTTAAGAGGGCTTCATGAAGTACCCTTCTTTGAAAAACTATATCGATGGTAAGTATATTGATGGTGATGAGAATAGAATTGACGTTATTTCACCAATTGATGGTTCAGTAATCTCAACAGTACCGATCTCAGGTAACGATGCTGTAGATCGGGCAGTTATTGCCGCTCAAAAAGCATTTTCAGCTTGGTCTGCAAAACCAATTAAGGAGCGCGCACAAATTTTTTATAAATACAAAACTCTCCTCGAAAAAAATCTGAATGAACTTGCTGAATTAATTCATGAAGAAAATGGTAAAACAATTTCGGAGAGCATAGCTGAAATAGAAAAAAGTATTGAGGTTACGGAATTTGCTTGCTCACTTGAGCAACTGGCAGCTGGTGAAGTAATGGAAGTAAGCAAAGGAGTTGAGTGTAGAGCTGAAAGATTTCCGGTTGGAGTTGTTGCTTGTATTACTCCTTTCAATTTTCCTAATATGGTTCCAAATTGGACAATTCCTAACGCGCTTGTTTTAGGGAATTGTATGATTTTAAAACCATCAGAACTTGTTCCGATAAGTGCAAACAGAATTGCTGATCTCTTAAAAGAAGCCGGATTGCCCGATGGTGTTTTCAATGTTGTCCATGGAGCAAAAGAAGTTGTAGAGGCAATTTGTGATCATCCCGGAGTTCAAGCAGTTTCATTTGTAGGCTCAACAAAGGTTGCTAAAATAGTTTATACACGTTCTACCTCAAATCTAAAAAGAGCTTTAACACTCGGCGGAGCGAAAAATCATTTAATAGTTTTACCAGATGCAAATGTTGCAATGACAGCATCAAATGTAGCAGCTTCTATGTCTGGATGTGCCGGGCAGCGTTGTATGGCTGCATCTGCTATGGTTGCGGTCGGATCAGTTGATAATATAATTAATCAGCTTGTTGAAGAATCAAAAAAAATTATTCCAGGTAAAAATCTTGGTGCAGTAATTTCAGAACAAGCAAAAGAAAGAATTGAAAATTATATTACAGAAGCTGAAAAAGATGGTGCTAAAATTCTTCTGGATGGCAGAAATTATAAAGTACCCGGTAAGGAAAATGGTTTTTATGTTGGTCCAACGGTTATTGATCATGTAAAACCTGAAATGCGAATAGCAAAAGAAGAAGTTTTTGGACCGGTACTTGCAATCATAAGAACAGATAGTGTTGATTCCGCTCTATCAATTCAACAAAGTTCATTGTATGGAAATGCTGCATCAGTTTTTACTCAAAGCGGCGGAATGGCTCGATACATCGGTGAACGGGCTAGCGCAGGAATGATCGGTGTGAATATTGGTGTTCCTGTTCCAAGAGAACCTTTTTCTTTTGGCGGATGGAACGAATCGAAATTTGGAACCTGCGATATAACCGGAAAGAGTTCAATAGAATTTTGGACTAAGTTGAAAAAAACTACAATCAAATGGAATCCGGAATCGCAAATAAACTGGATGAGTTGAGCTTAGTAGGTAGTAAGTAGAAATTAGTTTGTAGTATTATAAAAAATAGCTTAATCAAAATAGTATCTATTAGAAAATATAAAGGTAAGATTATGTCAAGAACAGTCCGTGGTGGTTTGATTCAGGCAACTCTTTCAATGTCTGCTGAACAACCGATTGAAAAAGTTAAACAATCAATGATTGATAAGCATTTAAGTATGATTGATCAGGCTGCAAAGAAGGGAGTTCAAATTCTTTGCATGCAGGAACTTTTTTATGGACCATATTTTTGCGCAGAACAAAAAACAAAATGGTATTCGCTTGTTGAAAGTATTCCTGACGGATCAACAGTGAAACTAATGCAAGAGGTAGCAAAGAAATACTCAATGGTAATAGTTGTTCCTATTTATGAAGAGGAAATTAAAGGAGTCTATTATAACACAGCTGCTGTTATTGATGCAGACGGAAAATATCTTGGTAAATACAGGAAGCATCATATACCTCATTGCGATCCCGGATTTTGGGAGAAATTTTATTTCAAACCGGGTAATCTTGGGTTCCCAGTTTTTAAAACTGCTTATGCTGATATAGGAGTTTATATTTGTTACGATCGCCACTTTCCTGAAGGAGCGAGAATTCTCGGTTTGAATGGTGCAGAAATTATTTTTAATCCTTCCGCTACAGTAGCAGGACTATCAGAATATTTGTGGGAATTGGAACAGCCAGCTCATGCTGTTGCAAACGGATATTTCGTTGGTGCAATAAATCGCGTTGGAACAGAGGCACCATGGAACATTGGTGAATTTTACGGTAAAAGTTATTTCTGCAATCCGCGTGGTAAAATAGTTGCGCAGGCAAGCAGAGATAAAGATGAATTAGTTGTAGCTGATCTTAATCTTGATGAAATTCTTGAAGTCAGAAATGTTTGGCAATTCTATCGAGATCGCAGACCTGAATCATATGGAGCGATCACTGATCTTCAGAAGTAAGAAATCGGTAATCAGAAATAAGGAGTAAGAATAAACTATAAGGAGGGAATAGTGGATCCAAAATCAAAGAGCTTTCGAGATTTGATTGTATGGCAAAAAGCTCATCAATTTGTTTTAAGTATTTATAGAATTACTAAAATATTTCCAAAAGAAGAATTATATGGATTAAGTAATCAGTTTCGTAGAGCTGCTGTTTCAATTGCTGCTAACATAGCTGAAGGATTTAGAAAAAACGGAAAATTGGATAAACTGCGATTTTATAATATTGCTCAAGGTTCATTGGAAGAATGTAGATATTATTTAGTATTAACACAGGATTTAGAATATGCCGATACTTCACATTTATTATTATCGATAGAAGAAGTAAGTAAAATTCTAAATTCTTATATGGAAAAAATTAGAATATCAAAATGAGTTATTTGTTTACTTATTTTAAATAATTCTGATTCCTTATTTCTGAATTCTTATTTCTAAAAGAAGAGGTAAAAATTGACTCCCGAAGAAGTTGTAGCAATTACTGCAAAGCATACCTATGGAACATGGAGATTTCAAAAAAATTGGACTCCGCTGCAGATCGTAGATGCTGAAGGTTGTTATTTCACAGATGTGTCTGGGAAAAAATATCTTGATCTTTCATCACAGCTTATGTGTGTAACATTAGGACACAAAAATCAAGCAGTCATTAAAGCAATTGAAGAACAAGCAAGAAAACTTGCATATGCTGCGCCTGGATTCGCTACAGAAGTTCGAGCTGAGTTAAGCAAATTATTATTAGAAGTTTTACCTAAAGGACTGGAGAAATTTTATTTCTCTACCTCCGGAACTGAAGCAAACGAAGCTGCTATAAAGATTGCACGAATGTACACTGGTAAATACAAAATCATATCACGTTATAATTCATATCATGGATCAACTGCGGCATCAATTGCAGCAACCGGAGACCCAAGACGATGGGCAGTAGAACCTTCTGGAAAAATTGACGGAGTTATTTTTGCACCCGAGTGTAACTGTTATCGTTGTCCGCTTAATCATTCATATCCCGATTGTGAAATTGCATGTGTAGAATATATCGAACATATGATTAAGAATGAAGGTAATGTAGCTGCAATTATTCTTGAACCTGTTGTTGGAACAAATGGAATATTAATTCCGCCTAAAGAATATATGCCAAGATTACGAAAAATTTGCGATGATAATAATGTCTTACTAATCGCTGATGAAGTAATGAGCGGTTGGGGAAGAACCGGAAAATGGTTTGCTGTAGATCATTGGAATGTTCAGCCGGATATTCTAACTACTGCAAAAGGAATCACATCAGCTTATGTACCTCTCGGTTTAACTGCAACAACAATGAAAATTGCCGACTATTTTAACGATCACTACTTTGCACACGGACATACATATGAAGCACATCCATTAACTCTTGCGCCTGCTATTGCAGCGATCAATGAATTGAGAAATAAAAAATTAATTGAGCGTGCTGTTGAGATTGGTGAGCATCTAAACAAGAAATTGAACACTCTAAAATCAAAACATCCTTCGATTGGTGATGTTCGTGGAATCGGGCTATTCTACGCTGTCGAGTTAGTCAAAAATCAGATTACCAAAGAGGCTTTCAATACTAAAGAAGATAAAGTAAGCGGGAAGCCGTTGCTCGTTGATAAAATTTCAGCTGAAATGATGAAACGCGGAGTTTATGTCCAATCATGGGTTAACCATTTCGTAATTGCACCGCCATTGATTATTACGAAAGAGGAAATTGATTTTGCAGTTGATAAACTTGATGAGTGTCTTTCGATAGCAGATGAAGCTTTAAATTAATTATCGTTCATTTTACATTTTAGATTGGGACAAAATCAATGAAAAATATTGCTCCAAAACTTCCAAGTGAACAATACGAGAAAAATTTTTCAGATTTACACCCGCCTTTTACACAAAACTCAGCAGTAACAGAAGCAAACCGTTGTCTCTATTGTTATGATTCTCCCTGTATGAAAGCTTGTCCTACTCACATTGATATTTCGACATTTATAAAAAAGATTTCAACCGGGAACATTCTTGGTTCTGCAAAAACAATTTATGAATCTAATTGGG
>JAHEZQ010000019.1:75092-78502 GCA_023250955.1 Melioribacter sp.
CCCCTTACTTGTGCAAAAGCTTGTCCTGTAGATGTGTTATGTGAAGGAGCTTGCGTTTATAATGATAAAGGAGAAAAACCGATTCAGATTGGAAGGCTTCAACGTTATGCAATTGAAAATTATTTTGGAAAAGGTATGCCAGTACTCTTTCATAAATCATCTAAGAATGGAAAATCAGTCGGTGTAGTTGGTTCCGGTCCGTCCGGATTAGCTTGTAGTGCTGAGCTTTCACTTTTAGGTTATGAAGTAACTATTTATGAAGCTAACAAAATTCCCGGCGGATTAAATACCTGGGGCATTGCACCATATAAAATGAGAAGGGAAGATAGTCTGAAAGAAGTCGAATTGATAAAAAGTTTCGGCGTTGATCTTAAAACAGAAATTATGATTGGTAAAACTGTAAAAGTTGATGATCTCTTAAAAAAACATGATGCTCTTTTTCTCGGAGTCGGTTTAGGCGAAAGCCCTCAACTCTCAATACCAGGCGAAGAATTATCCGGAGTCGTTGGTGCACTAGATTTTATAGAAAAAGTAAAAACAGAAAATTGGCATGATATTCAAGTTGGAAAAAGAGTAGCTGTAATTGGTGCGGGAAATACATCAATAGATGCTGCAACAGAAGCAAAGCGTTTAGGTGCTGAGCAGGTGTATATTATTTATAGACGAAGCGATATAGAAATGTCAGCTTATGAATTCGAATATGAACTTGCCAAGAGAGATGGAATTGTTTTTCATTTTCTCACCTCTCCTAAACAAATTATTGGTAAAGGTTTTGTTGAAGGTATTGAATGCTTAAAAATGAAACTCGGCGAATCTGACAAGTGGGGAAGAAGAAAATCTGTTCCTATTCCCGGATCGGAATTTACAATTCCGGTTGATATGATTATAAAAGCTATCGGACAAGAAACTAAATCAAGTTTCTTAAGCTCAATAACAAAATTAACGCTTGATGATGAAGGTTGTGTTGTTGTTGATCAGACTACATATCAAACAACCAATCCAAAGATCTTTGCCGGCGGTGATTGTATTAATGGCGGTAAAGAAGTTGTAAATGCTGCATATGATGGTAAACGAGCCGCTCATGGTATTGATAAATATTTATCATTACCGAAAGGAGGAAAATAATTTATGGTTGATCTTTCAATAAATTGTGCTGGAATAAAATCTCCAAATCCTTTCTGGCTTGCATCTGCACCTCCTTCTAATTCTGCTTATCAAAATTGTAAAGCTTTCGAACAAGGATGGGGAGGAACAGTTTGGAAAACGATCGGTGAACCTGTAATGAATGTTTTTAATCGTTACGGTGGATTAGATTACAATGGACAAAAAATTTTTGGATTAAATAACATAGAACTCATCAGTGACAGACCGATTGAAGTTAATCTAAAAGAAATTGCTGAAACAAAAAAGCTTTGGCCGGATCGTGCTGTTGTAGTTTCTTTAATGGTCGAATCGAAAAGAGAAACCTGGCATGAAATAGTTAAAAGAACAATTGATACGGGATGTGATGGAATAGAATTAAATTATGGTTGTCCGCACGGAATGAGTGAACGCGGTATGGGTGCTGCCGTTGGTCAAGTACCGGAATATTGCAAAATGATAACTGAATGGGTAACAGAAGTTTCGACGATTCCTGTTATTGTAAAACTCACTCCGAATATCAGCAACATTCAACTTCCTGCCAGAGCAGCTAAGGCCGCGGGAGCAGATGCAATTTCACTTATCAATACTATTAATAGTATCATCGGAATTAATCTTGATACATTCGAATTGAAACCGAATGTTGGAGGATTGGGCGGACACGGAGGTTACGCAGGTCCCGCTGTAAAACCAATCGCTCTTCATCTACTCTCTCAAGTTGCAATAGATCCCGAAGTTAATTTACCAATTTCAGGAATTGGCGGTGTAAGTAACTGGCGTGATGCTGTGGAATTTATTCTACTCGGTGCATCAAGTGTTCAAGTTTGCACTGCTGTAATGCATTATGGATTTAGAATTGTGCAGGATATGATTGAAGGAATGTCGAATTGGATGGAATCAAAAGGAATTACTTCTCTCGATCAAATTAGAGGTAAATCTCTTCAGCGAGTAAATGATTTTGGAAATTTTGATCTTCTCAACAGAACGATTGCTAGAATAGATCAGCAGAAGTGTATTCATTGCAATTTATGTTACATCGCTTGCGAAGATGCAGCGCATCAATGCATTGATCTAACCCCGGTTAATGGACATAACAAAACCGAAGTTCGGGAGAAAGATTGTGTGGGCTGTGCATTATGTTCATTAGTTTGTCCCGTTGAAAATTGTATCTCAATGGTTAGAATTGATGATGGTTCAGCATCAAAAACTTGGAATCAGTTAACAACTGAATTTAAGAATAGTGGAAAACCAATGACCTGGGAAAATCTTGCGGAGTTTCAGAAGAAACACAGCATTGTTATACATTAAAAATTTATAAATAAAGATTGGAATTGTATATGTCACTCTTAATTAAAAATGGAAGAATCATCACAGCCGAACAAGATTACATTGCCGATATTTTTATTGAGAAAGATAAGATCACAACAATCGGTCTATCACTTAACATTCAAGCAGATAAAATTATTGATGCAAAAGGAAAATATGTAATCCCTGGTGGAATTGATGTTCACACACATTTAGATATGCCTTTCGGAGGAACTACATCAGTTGATAATTTTGAAACCGGAACGCGGGCGGCTGCATTTGGCGGAACAACTTCTATTGTTGATTTCGCTACGCAGGCAAAAGGAACAAAGATGCGTACGGCACTCGATACTTGGTTTAAGAAAGCCGAAGGCAAAGCGACAATTGATTACGGTTTCCACATGATAGTAACTGATTTACCGGAAGCTGATCTTGGCGATATGGGAGATATGGTTAAAGAGGGTGTTACAAGTTTTAAATTATTCATGGCCTATCCAAATGTTCTTTTGGTTGATGATGCAACAATTTTCCGTGCGATGAAACATACTGCCGATACAGGTGCGTTAGTCTGCATGCATGCAGAGAATGGCGGTGTCATAGATTTAATAGTCCAGAAAGCTTTAGCTGAAGGAAAAACAGCACCAATCTATCACGCATTAACACGACCTACAACTGCTGAAGGTGAAGCTGTCAATCGTGCAATTGCACTTTCTCAAATGGCTGGAGCTCCCGTTTATATTGTTCATCTTTCATCTAACGACGCATTAGAAAAAGTTGCCGAAGCCCGTGATCGCGGGTTGCCTGCATTTGCCGAAACTTGCCCTCAATATTTATTTCTATCACTTGATGATATGAACAAACCCGGCTTTGAAGATGCAAAATTAGTTTTCACTCCTCCTCTTAGAGAAAAATGGCATCAAGAAAAACTTTGGGCAGGTATTATGAAGAATACACTTCAAATAGTT
>JAHEZQ010000047.1 GCA_023250955.1 Melioribacter sp.
CCAGATAGGTGCTTTTTGGTATTCACCATTTTCTATTGACGATCTGTCTCTTGTTTTTGAGTACACTAGAATTCGGCCATATGTTTATTCACATATAAATCCGAAAAACTCTTATACAGCTTTCAATCAATTACTTGGTCATCATATCGGTCCAAACTCTGATGAAATATTTCTGCGTATTGCTTATAATTTTAATGAAAAGGTCAGATTTAATTTTGACTACCAATATATTCGTCACGGACAAAATATTTACGATTCACAGGGCAATTTGGTTTTTAATGCCGGCGGAGATGCTTTTGTCGCCCATCGTGATAATGTTGATCCTATGCGGATTGATTTTTTAGATGGTGAAAGGATTAATCAAAATATTTTTACTTTTAATGTTAGATACGAACCATACCGCAATTTTATATTTGATCTATTTTTCCGAGAAACAATGAGCAAGAATATTTCAAGAGAGATATCAGCTAATTCCAGGTATGGTTATTTGAGACTGATGTTTGAGCTTTAATTTTTTGTGGCGATTTTTTTCAATTATTATCATTCAGAAAAAACTAAGAGTAGAGTTATAGTTAATAGAGGAATTAAAACTTCAAAAGTGGGAACATCTAATTTATCGGCAATGTAAATATAAATTTGCTGCCTGCGCCTTCTTCACTTTCAACACGAATATTACCACCATTTTTTTCAATAAATTCTTTGCAAAGCAATAATCCTAAACCCGTACCGGCTTCATTTTCTGTTCCCGACGATGAGTGGGTAGCATCAAGCTTAAATAAATTATTTCTTACCAGTTCATTCATACCCACACCGTTATCGGAAACAGTGATTTCTGCAGAATCATATTTCTGAATGGCATTAATAGAAACCGTTCCGCCTTTGTTGGTAAATTTAATCGCATTAGTTATTAAGTTTCTAATTATTGTGTTGAGCATATCTTCATCAACAAAAAGTGTAAGCTCATCGGGTATATCGTGGTTAATTTGTATCTGTTTTTTTTCAGCACTTGCTTTAAGAAGATTAATATTATCATGAACAATATTATGAAAGTTATGTCTTTGAGGATTAAACTCAATACGTCCGGTTTGTGAACGCGACCACAGCAATAAATTTTGCAGAAGACTGTGAGAAATCTCAGCGGATTTTTTCATCTCATCGATGTAGAATAACCGTTCTTCATCTGTGAGTTCGGCATAATCTGTGTGAAGTAAATCTGAAAACCCAAGAATTGTAATAAACGGATTCTTAAGATCATGTGCTATAATTGAGAAAAATTTATCTTTGGTAGAATTTAATTGTTTTAATTCCTCGGCATATTTTTTAATTGCATCAGAATTTCTTTTTCTCTCAATTACTTGAGCTATCTGCTCAGCAACGAATATTAGCAATTGCATTTCACTTTCGCCAAACACCTTTTCATTTTCATAATCTTGAACTACCAACACACCTATGGTTTTACCGCTAAGTTTAAGTGGTACACCTAACCAAATAGCAGACGGCGCACCGATCAATTCCGTCTCCCCTAATTTTCTTAATTCTAAATCTCTTTGAGAAGTAATAAGACTTGCTTCGCCTCTCCTTAGAATGTAATCAGTTAATCCTTTACCCGGTTTCTTCGGTGGCTGCGGTGGATCAAATTCGTCAACAAAATATGGAAATGAAATCATATCAGCTTTATCATCGTAAAGAGCTATATAAATATTTTTCACGGACATCAATTTGCCAATTTCTTCGTGAATTCTTTTATAGAGAGTAAACATATCAGAGGCAGTATAAGCGGCTTCTGAAATTTCAAAAAGCACATCTCTACTTTTATCTGCGCGCATTCTATCTGTAAGATCTCTCATCGTTGCTTGGATAATCTCTTTTCCTCCAATAACAATTGCTTTTAATGAAATCTCGCAATCAATTAGCGAACCATCCGGTCTTTTATGTTGCCAATAGAAGCGCTGTGGCTCACCATTGAATGCTTTCATAATTTTGTCGGTAGCTGATTCATAAGAATTTCGGCCGTCGGGCTGAACTTCCGGAGAGAAATCGGATGGCGGGCGACCAATAATAAAACTTCGATCACACTTAAAAATATCCAAGACTGCTTGATTACAATCAATTATAATATTTTCGGAAGTGAAAAACATTCCATCGTCTGAACCTTCAAAAAGTGCGCGATATAACTGTTCGCTTTCCTTAACTAAATCCTGACTCATCTTTGTTGTTGTAATGTCCCTCGAAATTCCGAAGGTACCAATTATTTTTCCCTCAGAATCGTAAAGAGGCATTTTGGTTGCAGAGATCCAAATTGTTTTTCCGTCAGGCTGATCTTGTCTTTCTTCTTTACCGATTATTGGCTTACCGGTTTTAATAATTAATTGTTCATCATTGAATGATCTTGAAGCGTGGGCATAATCGAATAAATCAAAGTCTGTTTTTCCTATCAGCTGTTCGGGTTTTAAACCATGTCTATTTGCTTTTGCATCATTCACCTTTATAAAACGGCTTTCAGTATCTTTGAAATAAATACTATCGGGAATGTTTTCGAGTAATGCTAAAAATAAAGATTGTTCGGAAGTCAATTTGCTGAAGATTTTTTTTTGCTCTGTTATGTTTTCAATCAGCACTATAATATTTTTTGATTTATTTTTAACCCGTGCAATAGTACCATTTGAGTGAATAATTTTTCCGTCTTTAGCGAGGTATCGTTTATTTATCTGATAATGGTCTCGTTTTTCTGCAATAAGCTCATTTAGTAATTTATTGCTTGCTTCTAAATCATGAGGATGAGAAAAATCCGCTAATTCCATTTTAATGATTTCTTCCTCTGAATAGCCCAGCGTTTTAATTATAAATGGATTAACTTTTAAAATTTTACCAGCGGAATCTAGTATTGCAATTCCGATATTAGCATTTTCGAAGATCGTATCGAAATATTCAGAGGTATAATCAAATAAATTTCTTAAGGAGGGAGATTTAATAGTACTTTTTACGGACTTCTTTTCTTTTTTATACTTTTTTCCCGTTTTCTTTAATACATTTATCTTTTTATTTGCCATTTCAATCCTTAATAAAATCGGCTTCAGGATTCACAATTCAATATAAAAAATTCTTATCTAATTTTAACGAAACTTTTCCTTAAAAAGAGAGATATTTTATTTGGATAAGTCTGAATTTGTATTAATTCCAGCTACTTCTGATTATCAGTTTTTTAACTACAATTCATTTTTTGGTTGTAATGAATTTCTTTTGTAAAATCACCATATAATAATGAGTTTAAAAAGAAAAGGGATATCTAATGGGAAAGTTTTTAAATATTCTATTATCACTAATTTTCATTTTGTTGTTTGCATCATGTCAAAAGTCGTTAGAAGAAAAAGGAGATGCAAAGTATGTTCAGGAAATTAAAAATTGGCATAATAAACGAATCAATAATTTAAGGAAAGAAAGCGGGTGGTTAAATCTAGCCGGCCTGTTCTGGCTTAATGAGGGTGTAAATAAATTCGGTAGTGATAAAACTAACGACATTATTTTCCCCGAAGGAAAAGCTCCCGCTTTTATTGGAACACTAACATTGAAAGATTCCACTGTAACATTAAGAGTTAATAAAGGAATCAAGGTTAAGAGCGACGGAAAAATTATTACAACAGCCGATCTTAAAAATGATGTTCAAGGTGCAACTGTTTTAGAATACAATTCATTAAGGTGGTTTGTAATAAAACGCGGCGGTAGATATGGAATTAGATTGCGCGACTTGGAAAATTCACTTGTAAAATCTTTTAAAGGAATAGATACTTATCCAATCAATTTGGATTGGAGATTTGAGGCTGAATTAGAAAAATATGACCCGCCCAAAAAATTAGAGATAACCAATATTCTTGGAATGACCGAAGAAAATATTTCTCCATGTGCATTGGTTTTTACAAAAGAGGAGAAACAATTTAAGCTGAATGCTCTCGTAGAAGGGAATCAGTACTTTATTCTTTTTGCAGATGAAACGAGCGGTGAAGAAACCTACGGCGCTGGAAGATTTATTTATGTTAATAAAAATGATTCTACCGGTAAAATTATTCTAGATTTCAATAAGGCATTCAATCCACCATGTGTATTTACTAAATATGCTACTTGTCCGCTGCCGCCTAAACAGAATCATTTAAAATTGAAAGTAACAGCCGGAGAATTAATGTTTAAAGGAGGCGTGCATTAAGTTAACAACCGAACAGCAGAAAATATTTAATCGGTTACTTTAAAAATCTCTGCACATACAGGATTTATTTTCAAAGACAATTTAGAATCAAGACTAATTTTCTCTCCGGTTCTTACATTAGAAACATTTGATTTTTCGGTAATCAAATTTTTCATCATCCTCAGATCAACATTAGTTGTCGCATTATTATTATTTACAACCACCATAATTTTTTCAGTGCCAAGTGTTCGAAAATAAACATATACATCATTTACAGGCGGAAAATGCGTAAGTTTTCCTTCGGCAAGAGCATGATATTTTTTACGAAGTTGAATTAAATCTCGCAAAAAATTAAAAATATTATTTTCTTCTTTAGTTCTGGCAATTGGATTAAATGCATCCCGTTTATCGTTGGGAAATCCGCCGGGGAACGGAACGCGTAATTTTCCGTCACCTTCTCCTCCGACAATACCAATCTCAGATCCATAAAATATTTGTGGAATACCTCTTGTTGTTAAAAGAATTGTATAAACAATTTGTGCTTTGGCAATATTTCCTTTTGCTAAGAACATTACACGAGTAAGATCGTGGTTGTCGACAAATGTAACCAAGTTGTTAGAATCTTTATACAAAAAATCTTTTGCTATGACATTGAAAATATTATAAAGACCGTTCCGATTCTGTAGGTAGCCTATTAATACATCGCGCAAAGCAAAGTCTGTTAATGCAGGTAAATATGTGTTAAATCCTCTGGGTAAAAAAGTATCTTTTTGGTAACCGGCCAGAAAATCTGACTCACCTGTCATAACTTCACCAACTATATTAACAGTAGGATATTCATTAAGAATGACTTTTCCCCAATGTGCCATAAATTTTTGATTGTTATAAGGATAAGTATCTTCACGAATGCCATCAAGACCGAAGTATCCGATCCACCAAATTGTATTTTGAATTATATAATTTGCAACAAAAGGGTTTTCTTGATTTAAATCCGGCATTGAATCAACAAACCACCCGCGCTCAACTTGTTTAATTGTTGTACTATCGGCATGAATATCCGTAAAGATCATTTTATTGTGATTTGCATTAAGATGATTTTCTTTTGTTCCATTCGTCCAATCTGGAGTCGGCGGATTTTTCATCCAGACATGATCATCACTAAAATGGTTTGAAACGTGATCAAGAATTATTTTTAAATTTCTCTTATGAGCTTCATTCACAAATTTTTTGTAAAGCTCATTTGTTCCGAGGCGAGGATCAATTTTATAAAAATCTGTTGCAGCATAACCGTGGTAAGAACGAAAGGTATTATTTTCAACAAGCGGAGTGGACCAAATTGTTGTTATTCCAAGATCTTTTAGATAATCAAGTTTATCAATCATTCCTTGAATATCACCACCGGCGCGATTTTGTTCTGGAATTTTATTCATATAGTCAGAATATCCCTGGATAGAATCATTCGATATATCACCATTACAAAAACGGTCTGGCATTATTAAATAAATTATATCCTTACTCGAAAACCCTTGAAAACTTTTTTTGTTACTTTCTCTTTTAAGAATTGGAAATGAAACTGAGGTTTTTTCCTTCCCGCGTGATAGAATTAACTCATAATCTTTTGGTCTAATATCATTTTTAATTTCAACATCTATGAAAGCATAATCGGGATTTGCTATTTTATTAACACGAACAACCTTAATATTTTTATCCTTAAACTCAGCGGAAATATTATTTAAATTTTTTCCATAAATCATCAATTGAATCTTGTTCGTTTTCATTCCGGCCCACCAATTAGGCGGTTCAATTTTATTAACAACAATATTTTGAGCCGTGATATTTGTAGAAATTATGAAAGCAGCTATAATTAAAAGTATTTTTTTCATTTTTATCCTAAACAATTAAAGTATTGGTGTATTTATTCCAAAGACAAAATTATTTGTTCCAAGATAATTCAGTTTCCATGTAAATTCTAACCGGAAAGGGAAGAGAGCTTGTCCAATGCCAAAACCGATTTCATAAAAAGGAGATTTAAACTCGTTGGATGATAAACCTGATCCGGTTGGAAATATCGATTTACTTTTTGGAGAAACTTCAACCAGTACAGCATTGAAATGCATACTTAGATTGATTTGTAAGTTTATTAGAAAGAAAAGATTGAACATTCTAAATATTTCATCGTTAAAATTTTGTTCGATTGAGAGAGCTAAAACCCGATCACCGAAAACTTCTCCGACTCTTAACGTACGCATTGTGTACGATTGACTTGCACTTTCTATGTTTCCCGGTAACGAGTACATCATTTGAAATGGAACGGGACCATCCGAGTAAATTCCACTAAGGACAAAGTTCATGGTTGCTGATTTGAATGTTGGCGTAAAACCGCTAAGCGTTAGTTTGTATAATTGAAAATCGAGATTACTATTAAGTGTGCCGGTATTACTTAAAAGTATTTCTCCGTAAAGAACAGCAGTAAAATTTCCTTGTGATGTTCTTCTTCTAAAATATCCGTCTTCAATATATTTTCGGAAGTCAAGTTGAAAGCCAGCAGTAAAAGCGTTTATCCTTGTTTCAAAAATTGTTTTATTGATATTGTATTTTTTCCCTTGATTAAAAATAGAGAAATCGGAATTGTTGTAAGCATTGTTATCGGTCCGGTTAAGTATTCCCAAAGACAATCTTAATATTGGAAAAACGTCGCTCCATAGTTTTACAGAAAATCCTTTTGTATAGTAGTAATCTTTGAAATCGTATTTACCTAATAGATTTGAAAGAGTGGAAGTGAGTTTATTATAACGGATTGATTCGCCAAAGAGCTCTGTTAATTTTGTAAATGCATTTACAGTAATTGAATGAGTTCTGTATTCGCCCATAAAATAAGTTGAGGAAAAATCTGTTTTGAATCTTTGATCGTTGAATCCGTATGAGAAATCAATTCTGGAATTAAGTCTCTTATCTGCTTCTTGAGAAATATTTGCACCAAAATTTAATGTATGTCCTTCAATAGGATTGAAAGAATAAAGTCCAAGCGGACCGGTGACAGACAGATTATCTGTTATATTTACGCTTGAAGACAATAATGAAAAATTATCCCAGAATGTTCTAGGTATTGCTTCAAGACTATCTATTCTTTTGTAGGCATTAAGTTCTTCGTTAGTGTTTGAGATTGTCTGTGTGGATTTCCAATATGTAGAATCTTTTTTATCTGCATCGGATAAAACTTTTACTATTACCATTCCGAAATAGCCATCATCAATTTGCTGATTGATTTTGTAATCATAAAAAATAGTATTTAACTCAAAACCGAATTTAAATATGCCGAGAAAATTTCCATCTGCAAAAATCCTATAATCTACAGGCATGTAAATATTATCTTCATAAGGAGTGTACTGCTGAAAGATATTTACGCGGTCAAGAATTCTTCCGGGATTAGCAGCGTCATTTAAATTCAGATCAATTTTAACCAGAGAAAATTGGTCATCCGAAATAAATATTTTTCCTACAAATCCGGGATCGGTTTTTTTAATTGGTTCAACGTGAATTTGGAAAACATTTTTGTTATCCATCGCAAGAGTGTCTTCGATTATATAATCATAGTAATCAATTGCATCATCTGAAATGGGACTTGGTAATGGACGATTGAAAAACTGAATATCATCGGAATAAAAATTTTGAATAATTCTTCCACCGGTTAAAATATTTACCGACGAGGGAGTATTTGCACTTTGTTTTCTTGCTATAATTTCGTCTTTGTAATTATTCGGCTTTTTAAAGTAACCCTTGCTTTCGTTTTCAATTATACCGCTGATCTTAAGTTTACCCGTATCTTGTGTGCCAATAGACAAACTTGCGCTATTGTTTCTTGCTGTAAAGTCCTTTGTTGTTTTAACCAGTCCTTTTGTATAAGCATGGAATTCGTATGTGTTAAGTTTATTATTGCGTTCATGTTTGGAATTAATTGCCCTGCGGATTATTTCTAATGCGGGATTTTCACCAGGAAATACAGTTATCTCTTGTAAATTAACTTGAACCGGGTCGAGTAAAAAATTAATAGACTTATTAGATTCTAGAGTTACTGAAATTGTATCTGATCTATAACCAATAAAAGAAGCAATTAATTTATAATTGCCTCTGTTTAATTTAAGTTCGAAATTACCTTCAAAATTTGTTGCAGTACCTAATGTTGTTCCTGCAATACGAATGTTCGAGTAGCTTAGCGGAGACGATGTGGGTTTGTCTTTAACTTTTCCTTTGAGAATGAACTGCTGTGAAAAGGTAATTGATGTTAAAAGTGTAAAAAGAATTAAAACTTTCTTCATTTCAACCCCAGATTATATTATAAACAGTAGACAAATATTCTTGTTGTAAATTTTTAAAGTTTCTTATCGAATAAAACAAAGATATAATATATACCGTTCTCAATAAAGGTTGAAATATATATTGTTGTATGCAAAAGGAAGACTTAATTTAATAGTAGGTTGTTCTATCGAAAATGGAAATTGTTAATGAAAAAAGTGATTATAACAGGTGCAACCGGATTTTTAGGAAAAAGAATAGCAAAGGAATTGATCTCGCGAGGAGATGAAGTAACAATATTTACCCGCTCGGTTGAAAATGCTAAACAAAAAATTTCCAACGCTTATGATTATGTTGAGTGGAATCCCAAACTAAATAATTGGTCTCATAAACTGGAAGATAAAGATGCCTTAGTTCATCTTGCGGGTGAGAACGTAATGGCAAAACGGTGGAACCCAAAACATAAAAAGAATATTCTATCAAGCCGCATAGATGGAACAAGAACATTGGTAAACGCAATTGAGCGGTTGAAAAACAAACCGGAAGTTTTTATTACAGCATCGGCGGTTGGTTATTATGGAAATTTAGAAAAACCGGTAAATGAAAATTCAGAACCCGGGAAAGATTTTCTTGCGGCAGTTGTTAATGCATGGGAAAAAGAAGCTGGCAAAGTTGAATCATACGGAGTGCGTAGAGTTAGTATAAGAACAGGAATAGTTTTGGATGCTAATGAAGGTGCATTAGTCCCAATGATAAATCAATTTAAATTTTTTGTCGGCGGACCGATTGGTAATGGGAAACAATGGTTTCCGTGGGTTCACATAGAAGATGTTGTTGGAATATTTTTGTTTGCGATTGATAATCAAAATGTTTGCGGAGAATTAAATGCTTCATCACCTAATCCGATGCGAATGAATGAATTTTGTAAAACATTAGGAAGTGTAATACACAAACCATCATTATTCAAAGTTCCCACACTTATTATAAAAATTGTATTTGGCGAAGCAGCAGAAGTGTTATTAACTGGGGCACAGGTAATTCCGGAAAAAACAATTAAAGCGGGATATAAATTTAAATTTGAAACTGCGGAAGAAGCTTTAAAAAATTTACTTCACAAATAAATTATTCAAACCAAGAAACAATTTCGAAAGAACCTGTTCCGGGAAAGAAAGGCGGATTAGCAATCATAAATCTATCATCGTAACGATATCTTTTAGAAAACCCAGAAGTAATTGTTGTAACACCATGATTGGTACTAAACGTACCTACCGGACCCCTTGCATTTTGTATTACACCGCCATACAAATCTATAATACCACTTACCGGCCTGTTTTGATAATCTTCAGCTTGGAATGAACCGCTTTCAGAGTATATGGAAGCTTGGACTTTAATATTACTATTATTAGCTGAATTTTCTGTTATTATTACATCTCTTTGCGCAACTATGCCCAACATATCCGTAGAGTTGGGATCAACGCGAGGATCAGTATTGTAATAAACATCATCATCTAAAAATATTTTGCCTCTATCACTACCTGTTCCAGAAGCGGCTATAGTATACTGACCTTTTACTCTACCCTTTATTCTTAACTGGGCGTCATTTGCATATATAGCACCATTAGGGGAAAATGTTGAAGCTAGAACATAGGTCCAGCTTCCCCCGCTACTATATTTATATCTAATGCTATCGCCGCGAAATTCAAGATAAACAAGTGAATGCCCGGTAATATTAGCGCCTCCTGCAGCTGCTGCAACACCAACATTTGTAGCACCATTACTTGGTATAGTAATATGAACTCCTGTTTGAACCCCGCCTAAGAATTGAGGTTGTGCGCTATTACTAAATTTTACAACACTTCCGTCTAGAGAGACTTTACCCATAAATACAGGTCTATCTGCAACACGTAACTGACCATTCGTGTGTAATGGTCCCCAAACAGTATCGGTAGTAGTCCACCATATATTTGCACCTTCTGAATTTGAGAAATATGCAAATTTTGAAAACGAACTAGGTTTTAAAATAATTCTAATTGTAGATGTAACATTGCTGTAAGTTCCAACTGATAACAATTGTTTAATATTTTGATAAGCATTTAATGTGCTAAGTGTGACAGAAATTGTTCCTTGATCGAAAGTATAATTAAAAGTTTGATCTGCCATTGCGCCGTCAAGAAATATTTGATTTGTTACCAGATTTACACCGCTGGCTGCAAGATGGTGAGCTTTAGTATCGAAATAATAGTTTGCAAAATTATCTACAGTAGAGGTTGCTAAACTGTTAAAGTTTCTTCCTGCTACCATAAAAATTAAACTAAAGCCAAGTACTAAAAACAAAGCAGCTTTTCCGCCCATTGAGGCTCCTTATCTTAAAATAAAATTTCTTGCAGGTAATCTTACCTGGCGCCAAATAATTCTTTTATCAGCAGAATAATCATTACCATATGCAGCTGTATTTTCAACTGAAATATCAATTTGTATTGCTGCGATTCCAAAAGGAGGAGATGCCGGCATCGTAATAATTTTATCTCCATTAGAATCATAATATGTTAGTTTGAATTGTGTTATGCCAAGATTTGCACCTGCCGGAGTTTGAGAATTAATAACTCTATATAATAATCTATCGTATGGATTAGGAGTAGCGCTAAGCTCGGATAGTGATCCTAAATAATAATGCATAGTATCAAGAACACCATCACCATATGGATTTGCAGTTGTCTGAATATCAGTTAAAAAAGTAATTCTATTTGAATCGGCTTGGATAATTGCCATTGAAGGCAATGGCATTAATTGCCAATTATTGCAGTACCCTATTTTACGCAGATCATACTCGAGTAACTTTACAACTTCTACAAGGTTTTGCTGAACTATTCTTTCCCCGCTATAAAAATAATTATTTTCAACCGAGGCATCATTCATCCTCATCAAGATCATTAATAATAATCCGCCGGCTATTGTTGAACCAAGTATGTCTAATAACGAACTGAAACCCATTTTTATTCCTTATCTAAAATACCAGTAACTATAAACTGAAGACATTTTAATTGTATCTGTCATTCCTGTTGCTATTACACTTACAATTATTCTTTTATGCCAAGTTCTTTGGCTTGAAATTGTGTTCGGACTATTTTGATTTACATAATCAACTCTGCAGAAAGTATTAAATACAATTTTTCTATTAGTACCTTCAAATGTAAGTGAGTCAACTTTTGGATTTGTTCTGTAACAATTGTAATCATCGAAATCATTGAAGTTCTCGGGAAAATTTCTGCTCTCGCCCGTTTCAATTCCTAACGCACTTACATTTGTTAAAGAACTTGTTGAATTAATAGCGAGTGTATCTGTATTCTGATCAAAGGCTTTACTGGTTGCTCTTTCAATGGTAGATGTGGCTAAAGAAACAGCAAGAATACCATATCTATTATCCACCATAGTAGTATTTGTGGTTATTAATCCTCTATTAGTAGTTAGTATAACCATACTTAGCAAGAAAACTGCTCCAATTGTCAACATCATTTGACCGGTATTCATTTATCTCATCTAATTCTGTTGGTTAATAATAGGTAAAAACTGAAAAAGTATCTATTCAAATATCGTGCAAATATATTCATAGTGTTTTGGGACATATTATTGTAATTCTTGTAAGTGTTACCAGTATTATTGTCTCAAATTATTCTAAGATGCTTCGAAAAATCAAAGTTTCTGCGAAAGTTATTATATTGAACTATAAGATTAATCAAAAAGATGAATGGAAATGGATTCTCAAAATGCAATAAACATTCTTGTAGCTATAAATTTGCTTGTATCAATAAGCGCAAATTACTCTGGTGCAAAAAGAGGACTAAAAACATCTATCACTAAGGTTGTAGAAAGACCTGTAACGTTTTTGCAAAAAGTACCTCCAAATATTTCAGCTTTGGTTCTCGTTCTAACAATCTTTTCTATCTTTAAAATTGGATCACTAACGGATAATTTTGAAACTCAATTTGAAAATATCCGAATTGCAGGATTAATTATTTTTCTAATTTTTTCTTGGCTTCAAGTATGGGCTTACAAATCACTCGGGAAAGATTACGCACAGGACATTGTTATTTTAAAAGAACACCAACTTCACACAACAGGGATCTATAAATTTATTCGCCATCCGCAATATATAAGTCAAATACTTTCAGATCTTGGTGCAGGACTCGCGCTATTAAGTTATACTGTTGTACCCATAGTAATTTTATTTGAATTGCCGCTTTTTATCATGCGTGCTTCTGTAGAAGATAAAATGCTTCAAAAATATTTCGGTGAAAAGTTTACCACATATAAAAAGCAAAGTGGGTTTATTATTCCGTTCATCGGATAAGTTTTTATGAAAACCAGATTACTACTTCTTCTAATATTATTTACGGGTTCAAGTACATTTTCACAACGATTATATAAAATTTCTGTTCAGGTTTCGGGAAGAGAAGAAACATTATCTTATGTTACAAAAGCGGGTATTGATTATGCGTCTGCCAAAGAATTGTCATCTATACTTAGTACTGCACACTTTTTTAATGCAGAGGCAGCAAAAATTGAAATAAAATTTCAAAATTATATTCTCAAGTTTACGGCAAGAAATCAGTTTGTAATTCTTAACCACAAAGATGACGGCGCACAATCAATTTTTCAAATTCCCATTTCCACTCTCTTGATAAACGAAGATGTATTTATTCCCCTCATTTATTGTACCGACTATTTGAGTCTTGGTTATGGTAAAAAAATATTATTCGATAGCCGATCTAAAAATTTAATTGTTACTGAAGAACCGTTTGCAACAGAGACTTTTGTTAATGCTAAACAATCTCAAGAAAAAGAAATTAAACTACCTGATGTAGAAACTCCGGCTGAAACGGTTAATTCTAAGTATGATATTAACTCTATTGAGGTAGAAGAAAAATCTAATGGTACATTAATCCGACTTAAAGCAAGCCGCAAAATAAATATTCCCAAACACTCAATAAGCAATAACACTTTATATGTTTTTATATCCGGTGTAACAATTGCGCCGGATATTGTAAATTCCGTTAAACCAGCAGGACTAGTTCAACGAATCAAAAAAACTGTTATCACATCTAAAAATAATCAACTGGAGTTTGTTCTTAACGATGGGTATTCCACAACCGAAGCATTACAAGATTTAGACAGCCATGATATACTAATTACGATTCACAATAAACTTTTTGATTCTACACTATCAAATGTTGACGACGCGAAATCTAAATGGCTTTTTGATGCTGTTGTAATTGATGCGGGACATGGAGGAAAAGATCCCGGTGCCATTGGTGTGACAGGCATTAAAGAGAAAGATGTAAATCTTGCAGTTGCTTTAAAGCTTGGAAAACTAATAGAAAAAAATCTTCCCGATGTTCGCGTAGTATATACACGCAATACAGATGAGTTTATTGAATTGTATAAACGGGGAAAGATTGCCAATGAGAATGGAGGCAAACTATTTATTTCTGTTCATTGTAATTCAACTGAAGCAAAAGATATTTCATATCGCGGATTTGAAGTTTACCTTTTACGCCCGGGCAGAACTTCACAAGCAATTAAAATTGCTGAATTTGAAAACAGTGTAATTAAGTATGAAGAGAATCCTGATCGTTATCAAAAATTGACAGACGAAAATTTTATTCTTGTAAGTATGGCACACTCACAATATATGCGTTATTCAGAAACATTTTCCGATCTTTTAGATCAAGAATGGAAACACGAAGTTAAAATACCGGCTCTAGGTATTAAGCAAGCGGGATTCTATGTTTTAGTCGGTGCTTCTATGCCGGGAGTTTTAATTGAAACCGGCTTTCTATCAAATAGAAAAGATGAGGCACATCTTGCAAGTACAACGGGACAAAACGAAATAGCGAAAGCAATTTTTTCTTCTATAAAAAGATATAAAGAGAATTACGAAAAAGAATTTGGAAAGTGATCTAAAGCCTCACAAATTTGTTATTAAAGACTCATCACATTAACTTTACAGCGTTAAATTTTAAAAGAGAGTATTATAAATGACAAATGCACAAAAATGGGTTGCAGCTTTTCTCGGTTTTTTTCTTATTCTTTTTTTACTTGGAAGAATTACTCGCAAAGAAGAACAAATAATGCCGACAACAATGGGACAAATGGGACAGCAAACAACTCAAACTACTTCCGATGCAGACGGGCAAACTTTAACTAAACAACTTGGCTGTATTTCTTGTCACGGAGAAAATTTGCAAGGGACACAAATGGCTCCGGCTTTAGCTAATATTAGTAAGAACTGGACTCGTGACGGAATTATTAATTATTTGCGTAATCCTTCTTCGTATAGCGGCGGGGTGCGTTTTGATGAGTATCGCGAGAAATATAAAAGTACAATTATGCCTTCATACGGCAATAGAGATGTGAAAGAGCTTGGTAGAATAGCGGAATTCTTGTTAACCAGATAAGTTAATTTCCATCAGTCTTGGTATTAAAACCCGGTTTCATAGGAATCGGGTTTTTTATTTTAAAGAATAATTTCTTTTATCGTTTCAACCCCATCATTTGAGAATGAAACAACATCTAATTTATTTATTGCACCGAATATTTCAAGATTTTTAGAATTGATCTCATCTGCTAATATTTTACATCTCAGAGGATCTTTATTGTTGGCTATTTCCACATGCGGAATAAAAGGTATGTCAAGTCGTAATTGCTTTTCGAGAATACCGGTATAAAATGCATCATGAAGTTTAACAAATATTCTGTATCCCTCTTCCGGAACTAAAAATAGATCAGTGTAATCGCTAAATGAATCTTTAACAATTTGAGCGCAGCGTAGCACAAAATAAAACTCTTTGAACTTTTTGGATGTTTTTTCTATATGATTAACAAAATCTTTCTGAAGCACATCCTCTACTGGAAATACAAAAGTAAAATGTGGCAGAACTAAATTAAAATAGCGTTCATTATATTTCGTACGAAAAGATTGTATCCAATCATAATCTATCTTTTCTAATTGAGGATATGCTAAAACAAGCAGTTGCATAAAATTAAAAATATCTCTCTTTCAGAATTTTAAGATGATGATGCACATGTCCGTACATTATATATGCAAGTGCGCGCACAGAGAATTTATTACTATTTGCAGTCCCTATGCGTAAGGACATTTCATCAGTAAAATTTTTAAACATCAGCATATTTGCGGTTCGTAATGAACAAAACTCTTCCACCAAATCTGCAAGCTTGATCTCGTTATAATTTGATTTATGGATATATTCGTTCTCATCAAATCCATGTAGGTCTTTATTGTCGTTGCGGGCAAAACGCAACGCGCGATAAGAAAAAATTCTCTCAGCTTCTAAAATATGCCCGAGAACTTCTTTCACACTCCATTTATCGGGAGAATATCGGAACTCAGATTGTTTCTTGGTAACATTCTTAAATAATCTTTTTACTTCGGCAATTTGTTTATTCATACTTTTAACAACGTCTCCGTCCGGGACTTTTTCAATGTAAGTATGATAATATAAAACGTATTCATCTTTGCTAGGTCTTTTCATTTTCCACCTCCGAAATATCACGGGTTAAATAATCATTGTAATCAAGAACAATGCGGGAATATTCTTCCTTCATAATTGGCGAAGAAAAAATAAAATCTGCAGATGCTCTATTACAGGCGATAGGAATATTCCAAACAACAGCAATGCGAAGAAGTGCTTTTACATCCGGATCATGTGGCTGGGGTTCAAGCGGATCCCAGAAAAAAATCAGTACATCAATTTTATTTTCTGAAATTTTCGCGCCAAGTTGCTGGTCGCCGCCGAGAGGGCCGCTTTGCAATCGGGTTACCTTAAATCCTAAATCTTGTTCAAGCAATTTTCCGGTTGTTCCCGTTGCATAAATTTCATGATCGCCGAGATTACCACGGTTGAATTTTGCCCATTCGATCAAATCTTGTTTCTTATTATCATGGGCAACCAGTGCAATCCTTTTCTTTTTCATCATTCCTACATTGACATATTTTTTCATTTATCTCCTAACATATTTTGTTTTTGGTTTCGTCGCTAATTGAAATATTATTTCTTGAACTTACTTAATAAATCAGCAACAGCATCTTTATGAGCCATAAAACCAAGCATTTTTAATTTCACATAATCTTCATGATAAAAATAATATCCTTTATCACCGACATTGAAAGAACCTGAACCGGAATCTTTTATTAAATACCAATCCTTACCATCTTTATTTAAATAACCAACCATGTGAATTCCATGGTCATCGCCGGTTGTTCCGTTGCTAAAACGAAATTGCCGTGCGGATTCATCAATATATTCGGAAGGAATATCGAACGAAGGTATCATTGCAGCTTTTGCATGTGGTTCAATTCCGGCTTCAGATACATCTCCGAAAAGTGCAACTGTAAATCCATTTCTGATTGTACTTTTTATTATTGACATAAAAACATCGAGCGGAACATTATAATAATCTTTGTTGTGCCACCAATTATCGGGAACTTCATACTCTGCTTTTTCATAATATGGTTTTTGCATTAGCGACATTACGGCAACATAATCATCTAAGTTAAGTCTAACTACTTTTTCAAGATATTCTTTTGGTGTGTATTCTTTCCCGTTCACAGAAAATTTGGTCGGAGGTTCGCCAAGATAATGATTCAAAATAGATTTGACAGTATTAAGTGCTTCGTTTTCATTCCATGCGTTTGCATTCTTTATTCCAATAAGATAATTATTTATTTCATTGAACATTTTGCTGTGGTCGTGGTGTTTTTGTCCGGGCAGCATCCCGTTATAAACTTCTTCCGGCACACAACCGTAATGTTGCCAGATTCGTACAACAGCATTTGACTCAGAACCTTCACCAATTACTGAGTTTCCTCTTTCTCTCACAAAGCGGAGAGCTTTCTCAATGTATTCCCAATATGCATTCCAGATTGGTGAGAGTTTAATTTTCTGTTTGTAAATTCTGTAAATCTCAGATTCGAAATATGAAGTCGTTGAAAATGACCAGCATGTTCCGGTGTTGCCCTGATTGACCGGGTCATTGTGCCCATAAGAAGTAAACTCATTTTTTGATTTTGGGAGATTCAACTCGGTGAAATCCATTTTAAATGTTTTATTATCGGGCTTTTCTTTTTTGTTGAATTCGTCAATTCCTTTTTGAACTCCATCCCAAAATTCACTTTTCGGTTGAACGAATGTTCCCTTATCATGAACTTGTGCGGTGATTAATCCGCTAAATAAAAGCGTAAATAGAAAGATTTTAAAATTCTTCATTTTATTTCTCCGGTTATTCTAAATAATGGACAAATTTTACACTGTGAAATTAATGAAAGAAAGGGAAGATTGTTACAGATAAATTTGATAGAAATAAAAGCGTATCTTTTTATAAATTGAGATTGCTTTTGAAAGTTGATTTGTGATAGTTTCATCTATACTAATCTTGAAATCAAGGAGAGGTTAATATGTATTCACGTCGTCAATTTCTAAATCGTTTTATGGTCTCAACGGGCGGTGCGTTTATAGCCTTAAAAACAGATGCTTTTGCCCGTGCAACAGAAGCAATAGAAAAATTAAATCCATTTGTTTCCCCATTAGAATCAGCAAGTGATGAGGACTTTTGGGGTAGAATTCAATCGGCGTTCGATGTGGATAGATCATTGATAAATTTAAATAACGGAGGCGTTTCTCCTTCGCCACGTGTCGTTATAGAGGCATTCAAACGCTACATAGATTACAGCAATCAAGCTCCATCTTATTATATGTGGCAGCATGTTGAACCGAAAGTTGAAACCGTACGTGAAAAATTAGCTATTGTATTCGGATGTGATACGGAAGAAATTGCAATTACTAGAAACGATAGCGAGTCGCTGCAAATCATTCAACTGGGAATTGATTTTAAACCCGGAGATGAAATTCTTACAACCACTCAAGATTATCCGCGCATGTTAACTACATTTAATCAAATGGAAAGACGGATTGGAATAAAAGTAAACAAGGTTCAATATCCAACTCCTCTTGTAAATAAAAATGATTATGTAACTGCACTGAAGAATGGAATAACTCCAAATACTAAATTGATTTTAATAAGTCACACTTGTTTTCTAACAGGACAAATTCTTCCTGTACGTGAGGTTTGCAGAGCTGCACATGAAAAAGGAATTGAGGTTATTGTAGATGGTGCACATTCTTTTAATCATTTTCCTTATACTCTTGCAGATCTTGAATGTGATTATTTCGGTACATCACTTCACAAATGGACTTACGCACCGATAGGAACCGGAATGTTATATGTTAAGAGAAATCTCATAAAAAAAGTATGGCCTTTAATGGCAGCATCAAAAGAGATGGAAGACAACATCCGCAAGTTCGAAGAAATTGGAACTCATCCCGCGGCGAACCATAATGCAATTGCAGAAGCTCTAGCGTTCAACGAAGCGATTGGAATTGATAGAAAAGCAGAAAGATTCCGCTATCTTCACAAACGATGGATTAACCGCGTAAAAAAATATGATAACGTTAAATTCTTAATTGATATAAAAGATGAATCCAATTGGGCCGGAATAATTAATTTTAATATTACCGGTGTTAACATCAACAAACTTCAAGAGTATTTGTTTAATAAGCACAGGATTTATGTAATCGTAATTAATTTTGAGGAGTTCAAAGGATTACGTGTAACACCAAATGTTTATACAATGCTTTCCGAAATAGATCTCTTTGCCGATGTGATTGAATCCGTAGCGCGCGGAGAAATAAAAGAAGTTATGGAATAGTTTTCAGTTGTCAGCAATCAGCTTTCAGCGATTAATTTTTCCCAAGCTGATTGCCGACGGCTGAGTGCTGACAGCTCATTAATGAATTTGTTTTAAGATAGTTGGATTAGTCGAACCAAAAAGATCCGGGAAATTATACCCCATACTTATTAATTCATTCTTTTTAGAAATTAAAAAATCTTTTACTGCTTCAATACCAATCACTTTTGTAATTCCTATACGCAGAATTTGTTCTTTATCAACATATACATCACCTTTGTAGGGAAGCATGGGATTATATTCAAAATCTCGTTCTTTTATTAGAGGACGTAAAGTGTTTTCAAATTCTGCCGGAACAGATTTTACAATTCCAACCAATTCAAAATTTGGAACGCCATCGCGTATTGCCAGAACAATTCCTCCACTACAACCTTTATTGAATACCGCATCAATTAGAAAAATATGTTTTTCTTTTCCAGTACGACTTACAATTCCCTTTGAGATCATTTTATAGTTCATGGGAAATCCAAATACATAAATAAAACTACCCCATTCAAGCTCTGATGAATTGCCCCAAGGATAATTAAAAGCTGTCATCCTCAAAGTTTCATTTGAAGTATACCTTCTTCCAAGCAATGCAATGTCCATATTTTTATCTTGAAGAATTACATCAAGTTCTCCGCTATCCGGAAAATCCGAAACGTAATTTGTCTGCTTAGATTTAATGGAAATGCTCTCGATAAATTGAGAGGAACCTCCATCGGAGTTTACAAAATATGAAATAACCGTATCGGGGAAAGAAACGATATGAGAAACAGTTAACAGTGCAACTAATCCTTGATTGGCAAAAATTATTGTTCCTGTTCCGGAGGCAGTACGATTGAAATAAATTTTCTCAACAGCATCTTTTTCAACATCTGTTTGTTTTAATTGTTGTAAAGTAAAATTTTTATTGCGATCAAACACATAGCTTTCATAAAAGGCTATGCTGTTTATTAAACGGATGGAGTTACTTACCTCTTCAAGTTGCTGTGATGAATTTTTATATGGAAACTCGCTATCGTATTTGCCGTCATTTAAAGTAGGATAAACTTTTTCAAAAATGGAAGAAGTACAAGATAAAATTGAAAAGAAAACCGGAACGGCAAGTAATATTCTAAATTGAAATTTTCGAATCATTGTTTTACCCGAGCGGTCACTTATCTGAAGTAAATCTAATAGAAAAATGTGTGTTAATAAAGGAGGAAAATTAAAGCCTTGGCGGAGATGAATCCGCCAAGATTAAAGATTGATTATAAGTTTTTCATCCAAGCGCTGCGTAATTCAAGTTGTTGTTCCGAAGCATCATCCAGAACCCTAAATTGATGTTTTATAGTTCTTGGCTCCATTGAACATTTAATATCTTTTTGTTCGCCATTACGTTCTATGGTTAATACAAAAGAATCACCGACTTTCATATTCTTCATAAAAGCAAATTTTGCTTGTGCATTTTGAAGTGTAACCTCTTCTCCGTTTACTTTAATAATAAAATCTAAAGTTCTTATACCATTGGGTACAGAATTTTCAACACGTGTAACAATAAATTTATTATCCTTCATACCAATTCCAAACCCGAGAGAGATTTTAGAACTATCCACTCCAACAAATTCTTTGTATTCAATTCCAAGTTTTCCAAAATAGCCTGCAACCGGAAGCTTCTCTGTTCCTTTAATATATTTATTAATGAAATCAGAAATCTCCGGATAAGTACGATTTACAAAATCATCAAAAAAATCTTTTTCGCTAAAAGCTTTGTTTACACCATAATCTTTATAAAGTTGATTTAGAACTTCCCGCAATCCTTTTTTCCCTTTTGAAAGTTCGAGTAAGCGAATATCAAGCAGGCAGCCAACAATTGCACCTTTTTGATAGATGTTTCCATATTGATCTTGTCTTTCTGTTGAATGAAGAGAAAGATCAACAAGAGAAATTGTCGGATCATAATTATCATTGATAATAAGTTTAGTTTTCATATCAGCGAGATAATCGTCAAGAGAAATTAAATAATCACGTAACTGAAGAATATCGGAAGCCCATTCGGTAACACCTTCATACAGCCAGATATGTTGAGACATTGTAGGTTTTTCAAAATTAAAATTACCAACCAACTCACTATGAATATTCAGCGGAGTTATAACGTGATAAAATTCATGTGCGGCCACAGATTTAATTTCTTTAGCTACATTTCCTTCAAGCGGACTTTCATTGAAAACATATTCTGAGCTGAGATTATGTTCCCAAGCGCCGGCAGAAAAGTTTTCAAAATGGAAAAGAAAACTATAACGATTCACAGGAAGTCCTTGTGTGAATTGACTTGTTGCAGTCAAAATATCTTCGAGCAAGATCAATAATTGATCCGAAGAAATTTTACCGGTTTTTGAATAAGTATAAACGTCAACTGAGGTGTTCTCAATTTTGGTTGTAGCCTTTGTAAGATTGCCAAGGAGAATCGGCTAATCAACAACATAATCATAATCCGGTGCATCATAAAAACCA
>JAHEZQ010000020.1 GCA_023250955.1 Melioribacter sp.
CTGAGCCTCAATATTGGTTGTTATCATTAAAGCTATCGCGAACATCAAAATAATTTTAAATGCTCTAGCCATTTATTTATTTCTCCTATTATTAATCTTTTTCATGACTTTCAAAATCAATTGTTAGAAATTAAATTCGAAACCGAATTGAACTAAACGCGGTTCGCCATAATTCCACGGATATTTTAAATATTCCTCCACTGTATTTGGTCTGTTTGCATCATAACCAATATTTTTTCCTTCTGTTGTATAATTAGGTTGACCAGTATCTCCAAATACGTTTACGACTATTCTATTATCAAGTAAATTATAAACACTAAGGAAAGTTGTAACATCAAGTCCTAACAACTTGAAAGTCTTATGTAATTTTAGATCAACATTAAATTGAGCAGGTCTTGATCTGCTGTTTCTTTGCAGACCAGATGTAATTCCTCTATCAGCAGTATATTGAGTAATAGATGGTGTATAAGGAAGTCCAGTACCATAACGTGCAAGTGCACTTATGCCCCAATCAACATCACCAACAAATACAGAGAGATTAAGAAGATGTCTTTGATCCCAATCAAGTGGAATTAAATATAAGGTTGGTTCATTATTTCCAAGCTGAGCATAAAATTCATCTTCTGGATTTGAATTACTACCTTCTGCAACCTGATATGTATAATTGAAATCTATTGAATAGTGATTACTAAATCTCTTGTTAAGATTTAATGTAATCCCTTTTACGTTCGAGTAATCCTTATTAATAAACTGAGAATAAGTAACTAGGTTACGAGTTGCAATAAGTGGCCCGGCAGTTATCCAATTTCTAATGTCGCGGTAAAAACCAGTAACATCTAAAGTAAAATCATCAAAGAATTCTTGTTTGAATCCAATTTCATACATAATTGTTTTTTGCGGTTCAAGGTCAGGATTACCGTACGGACCATATCCGCTTCCAGTATTAGGAACAAGGTACGGTCCTCTATTAAACAAATATGAAAAAGTTGGAACTTGTAAAAACTGTCCATAAGAAAAATGTAAAACACCTTTTTCACTAATTGGATAAGCAACACCAAAACGTGGACCAAGTGACCATTTAGCAGTAGAATTTTTATAGAAATAAGATTCTCTTTCAGCAAGTGATAATTTTTCTAATTCAGGTCTTAATGGAAGATTTATATTAGGATCGCTTGGATCAACAAGTACACTTCCCTTCGCATCAAAATAATCTAATCTTATACCAACATTAATAATTACACTATTGAATTCAATTTTATCCTGAAGATATGCTGAAAATTCGATCGGTTCGTTAACATACTTTGTTCTGTTGGGTGTTCCTTCTTCTGGAATGGAGGGAACGAATGGTTCAACCGGAACATTGTTAATACGTAATGGCTCAAGATAATAATCGTCGAATTTTAGGTTATGCTTTCTGCCTTCAAAACCAAATTTTACTAAATGATTTTCTGCAACCTGACTGGTGAAATCAATTTTTCCTATAAGTGTGTTAGTCTCTCTAAAAAATCTATGTAGATCTGTACCCTTTGTTGTAAAAGCATATCCAACTGTTCTTAAAGAATCGGGATGTAGATAACGTACATCCAAAGGATCATCATACAAATGTTCATTAAAATCTTTGAAAAATTTTGAAATTTTTATTGTGTAAAATGATTTGTTGGAAAGTGTGTGGGTCATTGTAAATGTTGCGTTGTAACTATTGGCAAACTTTTTAACATTACCATCAGGCTCCCATTTATAAAAATGATTGTAATCCTGATAGTTGTCTTTGGAATAAAGAACTTCTGCATTAAATTTTATTGATGAGGATGCAGAAAAAGTTAAGTTCGCTTGACCTAACCAACGCTTACTCCAGTTCATTGGAACTAATGATCCATCTCCTGCGGCACCTGTTGGTGTGTAATATTTATAACCGTATAAATAACCATCATCATAAACATATCGTGCATTTACGAAAAAAGTAATTTTATCATTTGTCCCTGGAATTGGTCCGCTTAAACTCCCTTGGAAATTATAATTCGTAACTGGATTAAATTTGTCTATTCCAACAAAATAATCTTTGAAGTTACTAGCATAATCACTGCTGTAAACTTTAAGATTTCCTTTAACGGTTCTGCTGCCTTCTTTTGTTACTGTATTTACAATACCTGAAAGAGCCTGTCCGTATTCAGCATTAAATGTCCCGCTGATAACTTGAAGTTCTTGAACACTTGAATTATCAATATCAAGTCCTCGACTGTTATCATAAGCGTCAGTAATCGAAATACCATTAACCCAATAAGCTATTTCGGAAGAGCGTCCACCGCGAATATGAAATCCGCCGCCTGCATCTCTTGTAACGCCGCTTTGCAATTGAAGAACATCGTTCAATTCTGCGACCGGTAGATTTTTAATTTCGTCTGAAGTTACACGGGCTTGGCTAGAAGTAATATCTTTTTGAATCTTATCTACATTACCTTGAACAACGATTGCCTGCATTTCAACAGCGGTATCCACTAAAGCTGCGTCCTGCGTAGTTGTTAAGTCAATTGAGATTTGAACATTTTGAGCGACTACAGACTGATATCCAACATATTGATATCTTACGTTATACTTTCCAGGCTGAATGTTAAGTATTGTATATCTTCCATCCAGATCAGTTTGAGCCCCTATAGACGTACCTTCCAAAACAACATTCACAAAAGGAAGGCCTTCGCCTGTTTTTTTATCGGTTACTTTTCCCGTGAGTTTTCCGGTAGTTCCGCCATAAACAAACGCGGGGAAAAAGAAACTCAATAAAAGTAAAACAGAAAAAGCTTTTTTCATGGTGCCTCCATTAAAGCTATAGATTAGCAATAAGAACAAATATTTTATTTTAATTATTAATTACAATACTTCCCAATAAATCTTCATTCACTTTAATCTGTACTTTAGATTTAAGTTTATCAATATATTCTTGCATTACAGATTTTGATTTTTCTTTATTTAATAAACGGACAACATCGTTTTTTACCTGCTCATATTTTTTTATCTCACCGGTTTTTTTTCCTAATATTTTAAAAATCCCACAATATCCTTCTATCTGTATAGGACCTATTAATTTACCTGTTTCTGATTTCCACAAAGTATCTTTAAGCATTCCATATTTTGAAACTTCGGCAAAACCCATTTCACCATTATTTTTTGATGACCAGTCTCTAATTGAATATTTCTTAGCAAGTATCCCAAAATCCGTTCCGTTTTTTAACTGGGTAATTAAACTATCAGCTAAAGTTTTCCGTTTTAGTATAATCTCTTGTATATTCATTTCATCAGAAGATTTAAAGTATTGAGAATTATCAGTATAGAATTTATAAGTAACACTATCAGGAAATGCTGTTTTATCGGCTATTTCTTTTCGTTTATATTTTAAGAAAGTGTTGTTATAATACTTTGAAATAGTAGTGTTTACTTCTTGCTGTTTATCATATCCCTTTCTTAAAGCAATTTGATATAAAATATCTTGTAAAATAATTCCTTTAATAATGGTTTTTAATTCTTCCAAAGAAGAAATTTTCTCTCGATGAAAAACGGGAATTAAATCAATCCTTTTTTCAAGCTCGGTTTGCTTGTAAAACTTATTCTCATATTTTACACACACAGCAGATGAGGTTTGTGTTTTACTATTTTCATTAGAATACTGTGTTGAATATGATAAATTATTGAAAATATTGCCAAGAATTTTTTCGTTAAACCAAACTTTATTCGGATCAAATAGTTTATTTAGATATTCTATTTCAGCAGCTCTTTTTTTCCTCATTCTAACTACTTTTTCCATATGTTTTTTCTTTTTCAGAAATTCTGTTTCTGTTAAAAGTGGATGAGGTTTGCGATCTTCTAACTTAATTATACTGTAACCAAATTTAGTTTTTACAGGTTTGGATATCTCACCAATATTTAATGCATATGCTGCATCTTCAAATGCAGGATCCATATCACCCCAAGAAAAATACCCTAGATAACCGCCATTATTCTGAAGAGTTGTATCTGTAAAGACTTGCTTTGCTAAATTTTTGAAATCAGAACCGTTTTCTAAAAGCTTATAAAGGTTATTAGCTTCTTCTTCTGTGGTAGCGAATAAATGCCGAACTGAAATTTTCTCATTTGATTTATAATAAGCATCTCTAACTTCTTTATCTGTAGCTGTTAATTTTGCAAAAATTTCTTGGTCTTTAAGATATGCTAATATAGTTTGTTTTTTATCCCAGTTTAATTCTTTCTGATATTCAGGATCTGAAAATATTTTTTGATTATCATCTACATTATAAAGCAAGTATTCGCTAATCATGTTATTAAGAATCGAGCGACGGGTAACTATATTATCTTTTGTCCCAGAGGTAAACAGATATTCACTATAACGATTGGTAAAATCTTTAACATAAATTTTGTGTGTACCGATTTCCGAAATAACAGAATTAGGTAGCGCTAACTGTTGAGAATGGATTGATTGGCTGTAAAAAATTAAATTAAAAACAACAAATATGGAGACAGTTCTAAACTGTGATACCATTTTTTTACAGTAGTGAAAAACATGGATTAAATAGATTAATCCATGTAACAAATTAGGATAGATTCATCGAATCACATATTAAATTACAAAAAACGATAACAAAAAATCAAATTATATAACGAGTAAAACCCAAACATTATTTTTGAGTAACATTTTGAAAAATAGCATAATTCTGATTTTTTGCTTTTTTTATTGATACATAGCAAAATCCAGCACTATCTCTTAATCTTGTAATTATTTAAGTTATATTGTAAATATTACATATACTGCTACAAGTTTAAGGAAACAGAAAATTTTATATGAAACCGAAAGAAGTAACATTAAGCGATATAGCACAAAAGTTAGGTGTTTCAATAATAACTGTCTCAAAAGCGCTTCGCGGACATCCAGATATTTCGAGCCACACAGCTGAAGTTATCAAAAAGGCAGCAGGAGAATTAGGGTATTCTCCCAATTTTATGGCAAGAAATCTTGCATCAAGGAAGTCAAACACGATTGGTGTTGTACTTCCGGAAATAGCGCATCACTTTTTTAGTTCTATTATTGATCATATCTATATTTATGCAACCTTAAATAATTATCAAATCTTTCTAACTGTCTCCCAAGAAAATTCTGAATTGCAGAAGAAACAAATTCAAACTCTCCTTTCTATGAGGGTTGATGGAATAATTATTTCAATATCTCGGGATACATCAAATTTTGAAATTTTCGAGACAGCAAAGAATAGACAAATTCCATTAGTTTTTGTGGATCGTATTCCGGATTTAATTAATTGCAATACTGTCACTGTTGATGATCGTGGCGGAGCTTATAAAGCGATTGATCACGCTATTAAACTTGGATATAAGAAGATCGCACATTTTGCTGGTTATACAAATATTAACATTGGACGTGAGCGAATGCTAGGTTTTAAGCAAGCTATGAATGATTACGGTTTGGAGGTTAATCAAGATTGGATTTTAGAAGGAGACTTCGGAGAAAAAAGTGGTTACGATTCTTTCATGAAATTATACCGCGAAAAGAATCTACCCGATTTAATCCTTGCCGTTACATATCCGGTTGCAATTGGTATATATATGGCGGCTAAAGAAGTTGGTATGAATATCCCTAATGATATTGATTTGATTTGCTTCGGTAATTCTCAAGAACAGAATTTATTATCTCCTCCATTAAGCTGTGTAAATCAACCTACGGAACAGTTAGCGGCAAAATCAATGGAAATATTAATAGAGAACATTACAAAGAAAGATAAATTCATCCACAAGCAAATAGTAGTAGATACCGATTTAATTTTGCGAGGAACTTGTATTAAATGTAATCGCCTTTGAAACTAGCATCACTATTTTTTTCCGAACTAAACTATTTTTATTCTTAATGAATCTTGAAGAAAAAGCAAAAAAGCATATTTGGAATCTTAGAAAATTAGTTAACAATTCTAATTTGTCCACAGATGAAATAATTTTAAAACAGTATAATTTCGAATTCAATACCGTCTACGAAAAAGGTTCTGTAAAAGTACTTGTCTACTTTGGCAAGAAAGGAATTAAGACAATTCTTCAAGGAGATGAAAAATCAGATCTCTATAAAAAAGTGAAGAACATTATTTCTGATGAACTAATGTTAGAACTGGTTGACCCTGAATTAAAGGAACCGGAAGAGTATATTGGAACAGATGAATGCGGTAAGGGAGATTTTTTTGGTCCCTTAGTAGTTGCCGCTGTCTTTGTTAATGCACATACAAAAAAAGATCTTCTTAAAATTGGAGTTAAGGACAGTAAAGATTTGAGCGACTACCAAATAAATTTTTTAGCAAAGGAAATAAAAAAAATTATCGCGGATAATTTTACAGTTGTAAGTATTAATCCGAAAAAGTATAACGAAGTTTATAAACTATTTGGAAATTTGAATAGTTTATTAAACTGGGCACACTCAAAAGCATTAAGCAACTTATTCGATAAGATTGATTGCAAAACAGTTATAACTGATAAATTCAGCAATAAGGATTTGGATATTAGTTCTTTATCAAAGCATTCGGACGTGGAATTCATACAAGAGACAAAGGCAGAAAAATATGTTGGTGTTGCTGCCGCATCAATAATAGCCAGAGAAAGTTTTTTAGATTGGTTTGAAAACAAGGAGCGGACCGGATTGAATTTACCTAAAGGTTCTTCAACTGATACGGAAGTCTTTGCCAAGAAATTATTGAATAGAATTGACAAAGATAAATTAAATGAGCTTGCTAAATTACACTTCAAGACTTACAAAAAAATAAAATCTAATCGCTAAATATTTCATTTAACTTAAATAAAACTACCCCAAACGTATGCAACACAACTTGCAATTAAGAGGTAATTTGAAAGAATAGTTTCTCTTAAAGGTTCTGAAATAGCAAGCGTTAGAATAATAGATGTGATTCTGCATCAGGAATTAATTAAGCGGGAAGACCAAACAATATCAGTGATAAATGCAATTAGAGCTAGTTTTGCAATGAAAATTTATTGACTTCCTTGCTTTGGATAAGTTTTAATGCTTATTTTTGCTCGTAAGTTAGTGACATGTTCTTTTCGGGGTCGTAGTTCAGTTGGTTAGAACGCCTGCCTGTCACGCAGGAGGTCGCGAGTTCGAGTCTCGTCGGCCCCGCAACTCTGAGCATCATTTTATTTAGCGATTCGAAAATCGATAAAAGAAACTCTCAATTCATTCACTTTTCTAATATCAATTTTATCACCGTAAACATCATTACTCCTTTAAAGTTATTTTGAGCGGCGTTCAAATCGATTACTTATCATCTTCTCAGAGAAAAATAATAATATCATAAAGGAGTAGTAATGAATATCTATGTAGGTAATTTGTCTCAACAAGCAAGTGATCAAGATTTAGAAGAACTTTTTAAAGAGTTCGGCGCAGTTACAAGCGTTAAAATAATTCGTGATATGTTCACTGGCGAATCTAAAGGTTTTGCATTTGTTGAAATGA
Source organism: Melioribacter sp. (assembly GCA_023250955.1). GTDB lineage: Bacteria > Bacteroidota > Ignavibacteria > Ignavibacteriales > Melioribacteraceae > Fen-1258. Next base: position 7,505 of record JAHEZQ010000020.1, read on the forward strand.
ATGACAAAACAGCAGGAACAAAAGCAATTGAAGCTCTTAACACCAAAGAACTTAAAGGTAAAAAAATTGTTGTTAACGAGGCTCGTCCCAAAACCGACAATAGACGCGGTGGCGGTGGCGGTAATCGCGGCGGTGGCGGCGGTTACGGTGGTAGCAATAGAGGCGGCGGAGGCGGAAAACGCTGGTAATCTTCTCTTTTATTTCTGATTACTATATATTAATTAAGCCGTTAAGGCAATATTAAAAAATAATTATAGAGGGATGACATTCCCACTACTTGCATCCCGAAGTATGTTAACATACTTCGGGATTTTTTATTGCAAATAAACCGTTATAAGTTCAAAAAAATCTAAAATATTCCACACAAAAAATTTATATTTCACTTTATAATAAATATTTTTTCATTTTGTGCTTATGAATTTTATTATAAACAAACATCATGAATAACAATTTTGAGGATTACGTTGTGAATTCAAAACCAAAAAAAAGATTTTATAAATATTTGTTGTCTGCTATAGGAATAATATTGATTTGTGTTCTAGGTTTTATTGCTTATCTCTACTCACAAGGTGGTCAAAAAAATTATACTCCACCCAAAGCTGAAGAAAAGACAAATGAGGGACAAGTAGTTTCAGATCTGATGGACATATCACATGCTATTGAATCTTATTATGCAATTAACTTATCCTATCCACCCTCTCTTAAAAACTTGGTTCCGGATTTTATTGGTAAGCTACCAACTGAGCCATTAACTAATAGCGATTACATCTACAAAGCTTTAGCTGATACAGCTTTTGAAGTTTCAGTACAAAATCCACAGAACTATAACTTAAAAGAATTAAGAGTGAGAAATGGTAAACTTATTAAAAATTAGATCTTATTTTTTATTAATTCTCTTTTTCGGAGAAATGTCTTTATATGCATTTCAGGTAACTAACAAAGAAGATCTGGAAAAGACAATAGGGAAAGCTATTGCACGTGAAATAAATTGTAAAGAGATCAAAGTAAAGATAAATTTTGACTCGAACATTCCATCAAAAATAAATAATTTGGCTGTTCGAATGGATGGCGTAAATATCGGTGGAATTATTGCTGACTATATAACTATTCAATATAATAATCCATCTCTAGATTATAAAAATCTTAAAAATCAAGGTAAGCTCAAATTCTTATCCTATTCTGATCAAAAAGTAAACGTACTGCTTTCAATTAACAGCTTACAAAATTATCTTAGCTTAAAAGAAAAAGAATTTGGGAAAAAGAATGTTAATATTCGATTAAAATTTTCACCTCCTTTTATCGAATGTTTCTACGACGTTCCTCAAAAAGAAATTGCCTCAGAGACTGCTCAAATTATAAGTAAATTTATTCCTGGTGATAAGCTTGAAGGATACGCCGCTTTTACACTCCATGCAAAAAAGAGTGAGTTATCGGCCCATTCATCCAAAGTAATTTTGAATCACTTTTTAATCCCGGGTTCCATACTCAGCACATTCGAAAATAAGTTTAATCCATTTGAAAAAATTTCTGCTATAAATATTTTTAACTTTGAAATAAATAATGTCGTAGTACAGTCAAAATACGTCCTACTAACTAACTAAATTATTACTAGTAAATAAAATTTAGAATTAATTATGAATTATCGCGATCAACTCATTAACAAAATCAATTCAAAAACTGCAGTTGTAGGAATTATTGGTCTGGGTTATGTTGGATTACCTCTTGCCTTGGAATTTTCAAAAAAAGGGTTTAAGACAATAGGATTTGATATTGATACTAAAAAAATTCCACTCTTAATGAACGGCCAAAGTTATATTAAACACATTTCACCAGAAAAAATTAACCTTGCAGTTAAATCAAAATTGTTTTTTGCCACTTCGGATTTTTCACGGCTAACCGAAACCGATGCAATATTATTATGTATCCCTACCCCATTAGACGAACACCGCGAACCCGATCTTACTTTTATCAGAAACTCTGCTGAGACCGTCGCTCAATATTTACGAAAAGGTCAGTTGGTTACATTGGAATCATCAACTTATCCTGGAACAACTGATGAAATTCTGTTACCATTATTTGAAGAATGCGGTTTAAAAGAAAGTAATGAAAAATATAAAGTTGGAAAAGATTTTTTCTTGGCCTTTAGTCCCGAAAGAGAGGATCCGAATAATCCAGATTATTCTACATCAACAATACCAAAGGTAGTTGGCGGAACAACTCCGGATTGTCTTGAAGTAGCGTGCTCGTTATATAATCAAGTGATTGTAAAAACTGTTCCTGTCTCATCAACTAGAGTTGCCGAGGCAACTAAATTATTAGAAAATATTTATCGTAGTGTAAATATTGCGCTAATGAACGAATTGAAAATGGTGTTTGATAAAATGGATATTGATGTTTGGGAAGTAATAGAAGCAGCAAAGACAAAGCCATTTGGATTCCATGCCTTTTATCCTGGTCCAGGACTTGGCGGACATTGTATTCCAATCGATCCGTTTTATCTAACTTGGAAAGCACGCGAGTATGATATTAATACTAAATTCATAGAACTAGCAGGAGAGATCAATACATATCAGCCATATTATGTTGCTGAAAAAGTTGTTAATGTTCTTAATCAAAATGGAAAATCTATAAAGTGTGCAAAGATTCTTATTCTCGGCGTTTCCTACAAGAAAAATATTGACGACAAACGTGAATCTCCATCATTAAAATTAATTGAAATACTTCAGAACAAAGATGCGAAAGTTGATTTTAGCGACCCTTATGCCCCTCAATTAACTCCTTCAAGAAAATATGATTATAATATACCGTCTATTAATCTTAATAAAGAAAATTTATCATCTTATGATCTAGTTCTTTTAAGCACTGACCATGATAATTTTGATTATGAAATGATTGCTAAGAATTCCAAGCTTATTGTTGATACGCGTAATGCATTTGAACGTCATGGAATTAAGAGCTCTCATATATATAAATCATAAAAGATAAATTTAAGTGAGTATAAACTTATTCTATGAATAACAAAAAGATCTATATAGCCGGTCATCAAGGGATGGTTGGTTCAGCAATATTAAGAAAGTTTAGAAGTGCGGGATATAATAATTTTGTTTTAAGATCTTTCGAAGAATTAGATCTGCGTAAACAAAATGAAGTTGAAAATTTTTTCAAGGATGAAAAACCTGAAGTTGTAATTATTGCCGCAGCAAAAGTTGGGGGCATTTTAGCTAATAACAAGTATCGCGCCGAATTCCTTTTTGACAATTTGATGATCGAAGCCAATATTATTAACGACGCTTATAGAAACGGAGTTGAAAAACTAATATTTCTTGGCAGCTCATGTATTTATCCTAAACTTGCACCTCAACCTTTGAAAGAAGAATGCCTACTTTCTAATTATTTAGAGTATACTAACGAACCTTATGCTGTTGCAAAAATTGCAGGAATAAAACTTTGCGAAAGTTACTATAAACAATATGGATGTAATTATTTCTCGATTATGCCGACTAATCTTTATGGTTATAATGATAACTTCGATTTGGAATCGTCCCATGTTCTGCCAGCTTTGATCATAAAATTTCATGAAGCTAAAATTAATAATAATGATAAAGTTGAAATCTGGGGATCTGGTAAACCATATCGAGAGTTTTTGTTTGTTGATGATCTGGCAGATGCAACTTATTTTTTATTTGATAAAATAAATGCTAAGGATCTTTACGAAAATAATCTAACTCATATAAATATCGGTACAGGTGAGGATATCTCTATTACGGATTTGGCTGAATTGATGAAAACAATAACTGCCTTCAAAGGCAATATTATTTATGATTCTTCGAAACCCGATGGAACACCTAAAAAATTATTGGATGTCTCCCGACTTCATCAATTTGGATGGAAACACAAAACAACTTTAGAAGAAGGAATAAAATTAACTTATAATTGGTATTTAGATCATTACGTAAAAAATTTATAGGTGCAAAATTGCGTAAAGCATTAATAACGGGAATCACTGGTCAGGATGGGAGTTATTTAACTGAAATCCTTTTAGAGAAAGGGTATGAAGTTCATGGTATTATTCGGAGGAGCAGTTCTTTCAACACAAATCGAATTGATCACCTTTATAATGATAATGAAATAATGAATAAGAAATTATTCCTTCATTATGGTGATTTAGTAGATACCAGTAATTTGAATCGTCTTCTCGAAAAAATTGAACCTGATGAAATATATAATCTTGCGGCTCAAAGCCATGTTAAAGTTTCATTTGAGGTACCTGATTATACCGCCCAAGTGGATGCGTTAGGCACTTTACGCTTTTTAGATGCGATAAGAGAAGTAGGTTTGCGCAAAGTAAAATTCTATCAGGCTTCCACGAGCGAACTATTCGGAAAAGCACAAGAAGTTCCCCAATCTGAAAAGACTCCATTCTATCCACGTTCTCCTTACGGTGTAGCTAAATTGTACGGATACTGGATAATTGTGAATTACCGCGAAGCATATAATATCTTTGCTTCAAATGGAATTTTATTTAATCACGAATCCCCACGCCGTGGTGAAACATTTGTAACAAGAAAAATTACTCGTGCTGTATCTCGTATAATTACCGGAATAGATAAAGAATTATCAATTGGTAATTTACATGCTAAAAGAGATTGGGGTTATGCGCCCGAATTCTGTGAGGGCATGTGGAGAGTATTGCATCACGAAAAAGCAGATGACTTTGTACTTGCTACCGGAGAGACGCATACAGTAAGAGAGTTTATAGAAAATTCGTTCAAAGAAGTTGGAATTGAATTGGAGTGGAAAGCAAAAGCCGAAAATGAAAAAGGAATTGTTAAGAAGTTAGATCTTTCAGTAGCAGAACAATTAATAAAAATTGATAAAAAAGATCAACGATCTTCACTTTCAAAAAAAATAAAAATAGGCGATGTGGTTGTCGCTATCAATCCAAATTATTATAGACCTACAGAAGTGGATTTACTAATTGGGAATGCAGAGAAAGCCAAAAAAGAACTTAACTGGGTTGCAAAAACAAAGTTCAGTAAGTTGGTAAAAATTATGGTAAAGTCAGATCTGGAAAAAGTTATCAAGCGTGGTTACTAAGTAAAGATTAGTAATTAATTTTGTTTTTCTGCTTCTTTGTTTTTTTTCAATTCGAATTCAAGTATTGCAATTTTCTGGCTAAGTTTTTTAACTCGATTAGATAGTATCGAAATCTTCAACGAAAAAAATAATCCTAGTAGCATTAAGAATATTATACCGGTAAAAAATAATGTGTTGATCGGAAGTTCTGTACCAATAAATCCTGAGATAAAATAAATTAATTGTGGAAAAAACGTTATCATTAAAAGTAAAACACCGATTATCAACCACAAAAATGAATATTCTTCATTCAGTTTTCTTCTTCTAACCAATTCTATGATACCGAGAACAATTACTATCCCCATTAAAATAACCACTATGTTCAGTCGCGTTGAAATATTTTTCTCCTTAATTCTTTTTTAATTAACGATGTTTTTTTCTAAGCAAGATAATGAATATAGAAAGTAACATTTTAAATATATAGTAAAGCGGTTTCAAACCACGATGTTGAGACTTCCCGCCATACCTTTTTCTCATCGTAACAGGTATTTCACAAAATCTAAAGCCAGCCCTGTGCAAAGTAAGTAGAAAATCTGCATCAGGATAATCAAAATTAAATGTATCGACTATTGTAAAGTTCAATGCCGCCCTATTCATACCGCGGTAACCGGAAGTTACGTCAGTAATTTTTTCACGGATTAAAAGTGAAACTAGCTTAGAAAAAAATTTTATACCAATAATTCTAATTTTAGAACCATCATATTTACTATTTTCCAAAAATCGTGAGCCGATAACAATATCTACTTTACCTTCATTTAATTTATCAATGAATTTGGGTAAATCATTAGGGTCGTGTTGTCCGTCGGCATCTATATTGATTAAGAAATCATAATTATTTTCAATTGCATATCTAAACCCGGTCTGAAGTGCATTTCCAACTCCTTGATTGAATGGCGTGTTAATAACATTAATTCCCTCTCTCTGACAAACAGCGAGTGTTCCATCGGATGAGCCATCGTTAATAATTAATAGATCTGTTTCATTAGATAAATATTTCCTGCATTCGGAAATTACTTCACTTATTCTTTCCTCTTCGTTAAACGCAGGGATTAAGACTAAAAATTTTTTCCCGTATCGATTAGTCAAAAAATATCCATATTGTTAGAAATCATTTATTCTAATTTATTATTTCTTTATATAATTTTAAGTAACTTTTTATCGAATCTGTCCAATTGAAAGTCATGGGCTCTTTATATTTAAATTCTTTATGAAAAGCTCTAATACATGCAATTTTTATTGCTTCAGATGATTGTGGTTCAAATAAAATATAATTCCCACTAATTACTTCCGGTATTGCTCCAACATTTGAGGCAATAATATCTTTTTTTAACATTCCTGACTCAAGTGTAGTAAAACCAAAGCCCTCGGATAAAGAAGGAATTATTATCACGTCAGAAACATTTAAATAGTTAAATAACGTTTCCTTCTCTAAAGAATTAAATATGATGATTCTATTTTTATCTATTTTTTTTAGATTATTATTTATTTTTTTCCAAATTCTCTTATCATCTTGCGTAAGTATTAGCAGAAATTTTGAACTTTGTATTTCGCCTAAAACTGATGGAATTGCATCTACAAGATATTCAAAACCTTTGGTTATACCAGTTCTTCCATATGCGGCAAAGACAAAATCATTTGAATTAAGTCCTAATTCAGTTTTAGTTTCTACAAGAGACTTATTTATTTTAATCTCTGCGTAACTTTCTCCATTATAGATTTGAACTATCTTATCATGTGGAATTCCTGCTTCAATCAATTTATTTTTAGTGAAATTAGAGACTGCAATAAATTTAGAAAAGGATAATTTGGCAAATATTTTTTCAGCTAATTGATAGAATAATGCAACTGGATAATTGTTTGTGAACCTGAACCAATTCTTTCCCATAAATTCATGTACTGTCAGAACAGTTGGTTTACCCAAAAACTTTCCGGCAATATATGTTTGTAAAATACCTCCATAGCTTGTGCCATGAATAAGATCAGCATCTTTAGCATAATAGAGTGTGTAAGGAAAAGAAAGTATCAGAAACCAAAGACGACGTAAAAATTTAGGAGTGTAAATTCTTATGACTTTGGATTTATCATAAGATTTTAAAGAAGAAGAGTTGTAGGGCTTTGTTGTTATTACTATTGTTCCAATGCCGTATTTTGCTATTCCTTCCACAATATTCTGGATAACAATTTCTGCACCCCCAACATTTGGGGGATATGAATCAGTGACAAAACAAACTTTCAAAACAATTGACCCCTAGATAATTTTTTGTTTTTTATTCTCCAATAATATCTGTATAAAGGCAAAAAAATACTTCCTTTTAATAATCTACCTGCATAATCTTTAGCTACTACATATATATAATTTGTCCAGACATTAAGTTTGGAGAAATGCTTTAATCTAGCAAGTTTAGTTTCTCTAAGTGCTTGTTTACGATTTATATAAGAAATCCCCTCTAATCTTCGATTTGCAATTATATAGTTTAATAAATAAAATTTTATTCCTTCCATTTTATATCTAAGTAATAACTCGTAATCCATAGCATAATTATAATTAACATCAAAACCGCCAAAAGCTTTATAAATTTTTTTCTTAATAAATACAGTGGAATGATGTATTGAAGTTTCTCTCTTTATTCTTGCTATTTCTGAGAGTGAGGAAATTATTTTCCTATCATGTTGCCAGAATTGTATTGCCCCGCAAACTAAATCGGGATTTGCTGAAACAAAAATGTTTACTACATTTTTTACCGCGTCTGGTTCATACCAATCATCAGAATTAATTATCCCAATGATATCCCCTTTAGCATTTTCTATGCCCAGATTAAAAGCAGCACTGATTCCGTTATCCGTGTGGCTAATCCAATAATCAATTGATTTATCATATTGTTGAATAATGCCCAGTGTTTTATCGTTTGATCCACCATCAATTATTATATATTCTATATTATCATAAGACTGTTCTAAAACACTCTGAATTGTATGTTCAAGATACTTATCCCCATTTAACACTGCTGTAATAATACTTACTAAAGGTTTTTCAGCAGATGGGATTCTTAAAATATTATTTAAACGTTTTCCACCTTCTATTTTCATCATTACAATAAAAATTTAAATAAATTATTGATCAATGCTTATGCTAAATATCCTAAAATTTAATATCCTCTTGTCCGACGGTATTACGGCATTCTTGCTAACGGGAAGAAGTTTTATCACCAACGGTTTATTTGAAGTTTTTCTCAGCCGCGGAGGGATATCAATTATTAAGTTTTCTCTACTAACAACTGATTTTTTCGCAATGATATTATTATTAAAATATATTTTCACTTGTAAAGGACGTTTTCCACAACTTGGTCCAGGTTCAATATTCATTTTAACCTTCCGTGAAGTAGAATCCAGATTTGTTATTAAAATTTCAGCAAAATTTCTACCAACCCAGCGAAATGATTCATTATTATATGTTTCATAAGGAAACCATCCTTTACCGATTTGAATTTGCTCTAAATTATTTAATTCAATAATGTCATTCTTTTTAAGTTCAGGTTGTCTTAATGAAATATTGAACACACGATAATTTAGAATTCTAGGATCGGAAATAATTTTTCTATTTTCTGTTTCCACTACAAATTTCAGAGTAATTTGTTTCTGAACATTGACAAAACTCTCTTTCGGCATTTGAATTTGCAATTTTTGTATTCCTTTTACAATCTCATTTATTAACATTTTGGTCTTATCAAAGATTTTTAAATTTAATGGTTTATCACCGCACCCCGGTCCAGGTTCAAGGTTTACTTCTAAAATATTCCGTCTTATATCAATATTATTCAAGATAATTTCAGTCGGATTGGCACCTACCCACCGGTAAATTTTATTCTCGTGTTCCTCGGGTGGAAACCAGCCCATTCCTAAAGATACTAGGGCAGAATCTTTTTTATTTATTATGTCGTAAAATTCTTTCTCTTTTATAAAGAGTCTCAAAAAACGGTCTAGTCTTGAAGGGGCTTTATTATTCAGAACGCTCAGCAAATAATTTGAATAATGATCGACTTGGTCCGTTAGTTCCAATGCTTGAATCTGATAATTTAAGTAACGGTCATCTAGTGGTAACAAAGAGTGGCCAAATAAATTTTGTCCTTGTATAGATAACTCTAAAGTAGTATCAGATTTTTCTTTAATGTCGCCAATATTTAAATCAACCAAGGTTACTGGATTGTCAATATTAATTAATTTCTTTTTGCCATTACTGACATTTTCAATTTTTAGAACAAATGGTGAAAATTCTATACTGGGACCTGGAGATACTAAGATTCTTAAATATTCTGCTCTAGATGATAGGTTAGAAATTTTAATTTGAAAATCACCTTTGGAATAATTAGCTGCCATTGTAAAGGGTAGCTTTTCTTCAACTCTTTTGTTCGAATTTAGAATTCTGTCCTTCAAGGGTACTTTAACAAGCTGTATTTCCCATGGTCTCTGAAACACATTGAAAGAAACTGATTGCCATAATACTTTTTCGTTAACATGTGAATACGTTTGATAATTTAATTTTTCAAAATCTTTATTAAAAATGCATCTGCAAAATATTTCTGCCTCCTCTGGATTATCAACAACGTTAATCCCTTGTTCTCTAAGAAATTGCTTCAAGTATAAATAGAGATGTTCTGATGACGGTATATCAATATAGATTTTATTGCCGTTTAATTTTGCTTCATTAACTATTCCGGAAAAATTCGGGATCTCTGGAAGTTCATTGATTTTTATTTTAGTCCCGGCTTTCACACTTATTATCTTGAAAAATTCATTGCTCCAAATTTCTTTTGAATCTTTTGTATCAGAGATGATTGTTCTCCCCCCGTTAATCCTGATAAACCAATCAGCATTAAGTGCAGACCTTTGCAGTTTAATGCCTTTAGATTTCAGAGACTCGTCAAGGAGTATATATGTATCCTTGTCTGTGATATCAATAAAAGTTCGAGAAAGATTTCCGCTTTTTTCTAAAAATTCAGTAAGGCTGTTCAATGATGATAAAAGAATACCACGCTTTAAGCTGAGCTCGTTTCCTATCCAGTTAATATTAATTTTTCCAGAATGCTCTGGTTCATACATTGTAACGGTTGTAATCTGGTTATCTGAGGGAGGTTCAAATAATTTTAATAACCCGTTATTAAATAATTCCCGACTCTTAGAAACTGAATTTTGATATACGTTGCCATAATTCTCCAATTGAATTATGTATTTAGCATCTTTACGAGAAGTGAGAGGAGAATAACCGTGTTCTATAAAAATATATCTGAATACTAAGTCGACAAGAAAGTTGGGTATATCAATATATGATTGAGAGATTTCCTGTTTGTTAGTATGTGAGAAAAAATCTTCAATCCGCGGCTTATCATTGTAAGGCCTTGTATAATAATCATAATCAATGGAAATGTTCCAAATAATATTCAAACTACCTATGAGAACTAATAAACCAATAAAAGTATTTTTAATTACTTTCTTTTTAGTTGATCTAAAAAAATCTGATAACCACAAGAACAGTATCACCACAACAATAAAATAATTAACATATAAAAATTTGTAAAAGTAGTATGGACTGCCCCAAAAGTAGCGCATCATTATAAAGAAAGGGATATAAAAAACAGTATAGAGAAATAAAAAATACCGGTTTACATTTAGCCTGTTCTTGATCCCAGCTATAAATGCTGAAACGGTAAGCGATCCTGCTATGATCAATGCCACGGTATTTATAATATCATTTGAAATAAATATTGGAAGTGCAGATAAAATACCGGTTGAACCTGAAGGATAAATACCCCAAAAAATCATAATCATTTCCTTAAACAAAGAAATTTTCCAGCTGACATTCGTTCTCAATATTGCGTTGATTCTTCTGGGCTCAAAATAATTGTAAACAATAATTGTAAATAAGACTGAAATAATTAAAACAATTATTCCAATACTGATAACTCTCAACCAGTTAAATCTATTTTTAAGCTGCTGAGCATTTTCCTGATTATTAAAACCAAAAAAAAATGATATTTTTTTTGTAAAACCTAATGGTTGAAAAATCCTTTTATGAATTATTAATACAGCTGCGGGAATCAGTAAAAAAAAGATAGGACCGGGATAAGTGATATGAATGGAATATAGTAATAAGGCCGCCAGTATTAACCAATATGAATTAACTTCTTTTCTTGACCATAATATTATTATACCGATAAAAACAGGAGCCATCGATCCATACATTAGTGAACCAATATGCCCATTTAAAAAAGTCGTTAAATAAAAATTTGCACAAACACTCCAGAAACTAGCTAATAATGCAGTTTTCCCATTACCGTGAAATACAGTTATAACCAACCAATAAATTCCAATCGCTGTTAGAAACAAATTGAGTATTGCTTGAAATAAAAATCCGTCTACTCCGCTAGCTTTTAACAAAATACGTGTAAAAGCTTGACTGCTGTATTGCAGTCTGATCCATCCACTAAAATCTTCTGGCATGTAGCGAAGCGGAGTATTATCAAGATATGATTGCCCCCCATTTATTCCATCAAAAAAATCTTCATTGCCGGAATGAAGATAGTTCTTTTCTCCTATCGCGACATATTGCCAAGAACTTAGAATAAAGATCAGAACTAAAATCAATAAAATGTACAAATCTTTCAGTGGCATGCTGAACTTTTCGATAAAAACCGAGAGAGGACGTTCTCTTCTTGAAAGAAGGGAAAAATAAATTAGATTAATTGCAGTTAACAAAATTAGAGTTATAAAAAAACTGATTAAGGAATTTTCATTTATAGAATAAAATAATTGGAACAAAAACTGTGACGCAGCATAGCCAACAATTGCTGTAATCAAATAATATCTTGAAAGTTTTTCTTTATTATCAATTAATTGAAATAATCCGACCACGCCCAATCCCGCATAGAAAACAAACAAAAGCATAAAACATACTTTAATGGGTATAATCATTATTTCTCGATTAATTTATTTGAGCTTTTTTTCTCAATAATTTCTTTTATAGAACTAAATGTAAAATTTTTGAGTAGCATTTTTAAATAAACTTCTGTCTTGTTAAGATTATAATACCTGATTATTCTAAATGTAAATTTAGTTTTTAACTTAGGAACATCCGGATCCAGATCATAAGGATGAAGATAGACCATCGCAGGGAAATTCTTCTTGGCCGATTGCTTAATTGCATATTTAGAAAAGATGTATGGAAGTGCCCTTAAGTAAAATCCACCTGCCGCCGGGAATTTAATTTTCCCAATTGATAAAACCTGTGCAGGGAATTCATAAATCTTTTTATTGTTTAATAAATTTATTTGATGAGGAAATCTATTAAAATAATTACTGCCGAATGGATGGAATGAACTTGGAAATATGCTCGAATCATAAATAAAATTCTCTTCTGCCAAAATTTCGAGCCCCCAATATGAATCTTTATTTATGGACCAGCTTGCTGCGCGGTAACCAATTATTTTTTCGTTTGTGATATCTTCAAGAAAATTTTTTGATCTCTTGATATCTTCGCGAAAGTCTTTTGGTGTGAGTTTTGGAACATGAACGTGCGAATGGCCATGTGAGGCAATTTCATGCCCTTTCTTATGAATTAATTGTACAATCTCAGGATTTGCTTCTGCGAAACTGCCCAAGACAAAAAAGGTTGCTTTTGTATTATGAGTATCTAAAATATCTAGTATTTTTTGAACGTTTTTCTCCTCCCGTGATCCATATTTCTCCCATCCGCCAATTCCACGATAGAGAAATCCCTGATACCAGTCTTCAACATCAAAAGTTAGTGCATGGAAGTCTGAATTAATTTCATTCATTAGTAAATAAAACTCATTTATTTTTGATTGGTTTTTTATAAAAGACATTAAACAATAAAGCTAATAAACCACTCATAGCAAGACCGAACACATTTGAATCAATGAAGGCAATTAATAAAGCGTTTTCCGGTGAAACTAATACCCTAGATAAAAGAAAAATGAAAATGGCTTCCCTGGTTCCTAATCCCCCTATAGAAATAGGTAGCAATGATACGATTGATGCCAAAGTCATACAAAATGATAAATAAATAAAAGATACGGAAACGTTAAATCCATGAGCGACAATATTAATTTGAGCATAATAGCAACAATAAATAAGAATTGTGTAAAATATCATTCTCGGCATAGTAGGATAGAATATTTTGATAATTTCAGTCTTGAATTGGTACCATTCTTTCACAATCAATGAATATTTAGCTTCCGGCAATAAAAGCTTCATTGCCTTTTTTAATAATTCCCAGATATTACTTCGAAATAAAAAAATCAAAATCCCAACCCCAAAGAATAAGAAAATAAAAAAAAATAAATTTTTAATGCCCACCATTAGAATATCAGCAAAATAGAAAAGAGCAATCACGCTGAAGATGATTAATATACCGAGATCATATGCTCTGTCTATAAGTACACTAACAATACTTTTCGAAAAAGGAATTTCATCTTCTTGTAGGTACACAACTTTTGATAATTCACCAAGTCTACCGGGAGTTATCATACCCAGAAAAGAAGTATTTGCATTAATAGCACAAACTTTAAACATCGGATAATCAATACCCTGTTTTAATAATACACTCCGCCATCTTAAACTTTTGAATATCAGCATTAGAATAGAGAGAATTCCATATACAATAAGCCATTTCCATTTAAAATTTATCAGATTTTTGAATGCTGTATGAAAATCAAGTCTTGTAAGAATAAATAGGAATAAAATAATTCCTATTATTCTCATCCACTTCGAATAATTTTTTTTCATTCAGTACCAATTTTAGCTTATAATTCTAATTATCCTGAAAACGAATCTTTATTTTAAATATTTAGGGAATATACTTACGCAATTTGGGTCCTATCCATAATGACATAAAATAAGGAATCCTCTTCCAAACATTGCTGAACATTTTTGCTCGACTTCCTCTATATGAAGCGATTGTGGATTTTCTTTCATTACCAACTAGTGAATAAAAATCATAAGATAAATTAAATTGCTTTGCATCCCACTGTATCTTAAAATTATATGTTCCTGAATTTACATTACTTCTGCCGAAATCAAATTCCTCATAACCATTCTCACAACCGTATTGTAACGCCCCCCAGTATAAAAGCATATTAGGATTTAATGATAAATATTTTTTTAATGAGGACGCTACAGGATCAGATAATTGTTTTTTAAATTTAACCAGCAGCATAACGGCAATTGCTTCTCCCTCTCGACGTATGGTTAGAATATCCACATAATCTTTTAAGATCCGACAAATACAATCAAAAAATAATCTGGAATGAACTGGTGTGCCAAGCGATAACATGTTACGCGAATATATATTATATAGTTCATCTATTTGATCTATTCCAAATCTTAGATTTAGGCCTGCTCGCTGAGCTTTCCTAATTTGATTTCTCACTTTTGCATCTAAATCTTTCCAGAGAATATCAGCACTCGTGGGAAGTTTTCGTTTTAATGTGACCTCATCAGAATTATTGCCCTCATTAACTGAAATATGACGATTTTCAAAACCAAATATGTTTTTATTTTTTAAAAATGGTATTAAAGATTCGAATATTATTTCCTTTGATGATGGTTGTTCAATAAGAAGCCCCGCATAATTTGAAAACGGTAACGAGACCGCGAAAGGTTTTGAGAGTGGTCGGTTAATAATAACAATGGGCAGAATTCCAACTAACTTGTCTACTAGATAAAATCCTAAATAGTAAGTTTTTAGTCTGTAGCTTTCTTCATAAATTTTCCTCCATTCGTATAGATGATAGAATGTGGAATCATTATGATTATTAACAAATTTGTTCCATTGGTAAGAATCATTATCTGAAAATTCTTTTATTACTAACATTAATGGTCAGGTCAGTTATAATTGTTTTTTCTTATTCGATCTTTCGAGTGATTCTATCTTAGAGCGAAGTAACGCAATCTCTTGCGTGAAAATTTTATTCTGATCTTTTATGGTTGATAGTTTAACAGAGAATAGCAGGATAAAAACATAAAGAGAAATTGCAATGATGAATAAAAGAATTTCGCCTGCACTTTCCGGATTTAGAAATTCAAATAATGTTACAATCTGTTTAGAGAAAATAGCTACTATTATCAATACAATTGATAAAACAAACCAAAGAAGAGAGAACTCTTCTTTTAATTTATTTTTTTTCATAAAATATAGAATAAGACCGACAAACGAGAGCGATAGAAATAATATTAATATTTGAGTTCCGACTTTCATTTTATGCTCTTTACTATTTAATTTTTCTGAATGAATTTGCCCTTAAAACAACTCCTAATGCGGTAATAATTGTTTTAAAAGGATAATAAAAAGATCTCCAAAAATTAATACTTGATTTCCCCGATTGTCTCGGTTCAAATTTACAGGGAATCTCTTTTATTCTAACACCACAGAAAAAGCCATGAATGTTTGATTCAACACCGGCAAAATTTGATGGGTATTCTTTTGAAAAAACAGAAAGAGCTTTTCTATTCCAAGCTCTAAAACCTGAAGTTATGTCGGTTAATTTTTGTCTTATAATTATACTTGTCAACCAAGCAGAGAAGAGCATTCCGATTCTTCTAATTAGAGGAGTTTTATAACCCTTATCTAAAATATAACGAGACCCAATTACCATGTCGGCTTCGTCATTTAGAATTGGTTGTATCAAAGTATTTATTTCACTGGCAAGGTGTTGTCCATCGCCATCAAATTGTATAGCAATATCATAATTATTTTCAACGGCAAATTTCATTCCTGTTTGCACTGCACCACCGATACCTAAATTAATCGGATGAGAGACATAAAAAACTTTCTCCGATTTGGCAACTTCAACAGTATCATCTGAAGATGCATCTGAAACAACAATTATATCAAACTTTAGAACTTTCTTTTTTAAATCTGGTAAAATTTTCTTTAGATTTTTACTTTCATTAAAGGCAGGAATTATTATTAGTATTTTATTCATCTTATTAATTAAACTAATTATTTTAATATTATTTTATATGAAAATGCATGATATATAAAGAATTGGAGATTTGAAACCCGCAACTCTCATATAGTCTCATCGAAGGGACATTAGCAATTTGTGTTCCAACCCTTAAGATATCATATTTATCTGTGCAATCATTAATCCAATAATCAACCAAGGATTTTCCTAGGCCCTTTCCTTGAAAATTTTTATCAATGCTAATTAAATCAATAACTCCAACCGATTTATTTTCATTTTTTGATTCAATCTCAGCCAAAAAACCTGCATGTTCATTTTTATATTTAATAACTAGTAGTCTTACTCCGCGTTTTTTATCAATATAATTCTTAATCCACATTTTTTTAATTCTATCTGCCAACGAATTAGAAATATTTTGATCTAAATGAAATCTTGAATAAACAAAACTACTTTCTGCAATTTTTAATATCGAAGTTTCATCTTCTTTTGAAAACTCCGTTACAATTGAATGAATGTTCTGTTCCTTCTTTACATATATTTTGTTTATTTCAAAAGTTACATTTACATCGATAACTCTAAAATTCATAGAGCTTAATAAATCAACTAAATCAACTCTTTCTGTTGGAATCTTAGTCCAGATAAAAGATTTTGTTTTGGGTAGTTCAAAAACACTATCAATTTCATTTAAATTATTAAGTCTATATACATCATAATTAAATATATCTGAAAGCCAAATATCTTTGATAAGTTTCATTTACAAATAGATACCTAATAAGTGATCTAAAATTTAATCGGGCATTTTGAAGAAATTATTATTCAAGTACCACTCAATGTACTCCGCTCCTCCACTCTCAAGAGAAATACTTGATTTATATCCGAGGAGTTTATTTGCTCTTGTAATATCCAGTGTCCCGCGCTTTGGTTTTAATCTGTCGAGAGGTTTATATTCAATTTTTACATTGGGAAAATATTTTTGAACAATTTGTGCAAGCTCATTGATAGTTCGTCCACTGCCGTATGTAAGATTAAACGTTTGGTTGATAGCTTCAGTCTTCGATAACATTAGGATAATACCGTTCACAACATCTATAACGTTAGTAAAATCAAGACGCTCGGAACCATCGCCTTCAACGTAAAGCGGTTTCCCCTGTAAAGCGTTCTCGATAAATATTTGTGTTATTCTTCTATTAATACATCGCGGACCATATAATGCCGAGGGACGAACTATTGTATAAGGAATTCCAAATACATGATTGTAAGCTTTGATCAATAATTCGCTAGATAATTTTGCTGCACCATAAATACCGATTGGATTAGTTGAGCTTTCTTCAGTTACAGTATCTTCGACAAAATTACCGTAGACCATACTGGACGAAAAGAATAAAAATTGTTCAGGTTTTTTTTCTAGTGTACGTAATATTTCCAGAATATTTTTTGTAGCTGTCAAATTGTTATCAAACCCTTCCGAGGGATTATCATTGCATAATACAGCTGATGGTATAGCAGCTAAGTGAACAATTTTTGAAGGCTCGTAAAATTCAATTATTTTTTTTATGTCATTAAAATCTTTCGTATCACCTCTTTTAATTTCATAACCGGTTCCTTTAACCATATTTATTCTTTCATCAACAAATTTCTGATAAACCGGATTGGTAATTTTATGATCAAAATTATCATATATAAGTGCATCGGCATTTAACTTACTTAAGGCAATTGCAAAGTGATGCCCAATAAAACCAAGACCGCCTGTAATTAGTACTTTTCCTTGTACTGACATTAAAACCTCTTTAATGAATTAAAAACTATTTAGAATTTTCAGAGATAATTTGTGACATTAATTCTAGATCTTCTTTCAAAACACGTGGCCCAATTGGAAGAGCAATTGTTGTGTCTGCTATTAGTTCTGCATTTACCAAATCCCCTTTCTTGTAACCATATTTCTGCCGATAATAAGTCATCAAGTGAAGTGGTGTAGCATAATAAATGCTTGTTCCAATCCCCTGCTCGGTAAATTTCTTTGCTAAATCATTTCTGCTGGTTGGATATTCCTTTTCCAATTTCAGTTGAAAAAAGAAATGGGTATTAACAATTTCATTTGATTCTTCAGTGTAACTAATTCCGGGTATGTTTTTGATTAGAGATGTTAAATACTTCGCGTTTTCAATCCTGGAATTATTCATAGCAGGAAGTTTCTTCATCTGAATTATTCCAATGACCGCTTCAACTTCTGTCATGCGGTAATTATATCCCAAATACGGTACATCATAATACCCGGCAATTTTTCTTTCTTGAACCGCTTTATCAATTCCGAATCCTCTTTGTTTTGAAGCTAACATTGCAATTCGCTGATCATTAGTCGTCAGCATTCCCCCTTCACATGTTGTAATCTGTTTGATTGGATAGAAAGAATAACACCCGGTATTGCCAATGTTCCCGGTTTTTTTCCCTTTATAAACTGAACCTAATGAATGTGCACAGTCTTCAACTATAAAAAGTCCCTTGCTTTCACAAAGATTACGGATTTCATCCATCTCACATGGCTGGCCCGCAAAGTGCACAACATTCACAACTTTTGTATTCTTAGTTAGTTTCGCTTTAATTGTCTCTGCGGTAATAGTTCCGCTAGCAATATCAACATCGGCAAATACAGGTTTTGCTCCTACAAACTCTGCAGAGTGAGCAGTTGCAACATGAGTTTGAGCAGGAACTATTACCTCATCTCCCGTACCAACTCCAAGTGCCATCAATGACAAATGAAGAGCAGCTGTGCAGGAGGAAACTGCAACTGCATATTTAGTCCCAATATATTCTGAAAACACTTTTTCAAATTCTTCGGTTTTGGGTCCATGAGTTAACCATCCGCTTTGAAGAACCTTAATAACATCTTGAATTTCTTCTTCACCAATAATTGGTTCGCCAAATTTTATTGTCCTTTTCAAACTATCCATTAATAACGTCCTATTTTAGAGAAGTGGATTAGTAATTAGTTAATTTTGCTCTATATATCTTATGATAAATTTCCGACTTCAAAAGATACTTAAAAATATTTTTATTTATTTCCGGGTATGTAATGCTTCTTCCAATATGTTTTTCTCTTAGTTTTGTCATTTCTTGCTCACCCAAAGAAGATATCTGAGCAGAAGTTTTTTGCTGAGGGTGAACTCTAAATGCCGCAAGAAAACGTGGAAGTCTTACAATCTTTGCATCCATTTCTTGAAATCTTAAAAGCAAATCCCAATCTAATGCAAAATCAAATTCATCATTAAGACACCCTCCGATTTTTTCCCAAATTTCACGCCGCCAGAATAAAGTTTCTTGAGGAATAAAATCTGCCCATACTAATACTTTTTTATCATGTCTTGGTAATACCCAACGACCGATTTCCTTATCACAATTATTAATTAAAATGCGGTGACCATATATTACATCAATATTAGGGTTCTTGTTAAAATAATTTACGACATAATTAAAGGTTCCAGGCAGATAAATATCGTCAGAATTTATCCATGCCAATATATCACCTGAAGCAAGTTTTAATCCTTTGTTAATCGCATCAGCCTGACCTTTATCACGCTCGGAGTTTGAACTTTTTAAATATTTTTTATACCTATCAAGTATTTCTGTGCTGCCGTCAGTTGAACCTCCATCCTGAATGATATACTCAAGATCAGGATAATTTTGGTCGAGAATGCTCTTAATAGTGCGTTCTAAAAATTCTGCCTGATTATAGGAGGGAGTTACAATTGACAATCGAAGAGGGGTACTAATTAATTTTGTATTTAAATACTTTTGCGGAATTATTAATTCTGTCGGCTCATAATGGTTTAATTGACCCAGTCTTGGTGTAAAAAAATCTAATTTATTTTTTTCAGTTTTTGTTTCATTCTTATCTGGTTCTTTAATTTCCATATCCTTCTGTTCAGGCTCTTGAATTGTTAAATTCTCTAGCTCCGGTTCCTCTTCAACTATTACATTATTCTCTGTTAAACCTGATCTCTTTTTATAGATATAATCCCAAAGCTTGGGAAAATGAAATTGAAATAAAGTTACTAGTCCCCATATCGGAGTTGAAAGACGTTTTTTAAGAATACTCAAACTTTCTGATAAGAAGACAATTTCCTTTTCTTTTCCTACTAAATCTTCCGTTAATGAAACAATTTCTCCTTCTTTTTCAACAAGATCCGCCGAGAGAATATTTATCTTTTCATCTTTTTCTTTGAGTTCACTTAATAACGAATCAATTTCTATTTGCTTACTGACCAAATCATCCGAGAGAGAATTTATCTTTTCATCTTTTTCTTTTAGTTCAATATATAATGCATCGATTTCTTTTTCTTTACCTACCAGGTCATCCGAAAGTGAGTCTATCTTTTCGTTTTTAACTTTTATTTCATCTAATAAATCATCTAATTCTTTTTCCTTACCTACCAAATCATCCGACAACGAATCTATCTTACCATTTTTATCTTTTATTTCATCGAATAAATCATCTAATTCTTTTTCCTTATCTACCAACTCTTTAGAAAGTAATGTTATACTATCTTCTTTATCATGAATTGTCTTATCCTTTATAACTAGGTCTCCCGAAAGCTTAAAAATCGTTTCATCTTTGTTGACCAAATCATCGGACAACACTATTATTTTCTCATCTTTCTCTTGTAATTGCTTCAGCATATCTTTTTGCTGTTTCAGAAGTGTATCATAATCTCTGGACTTATCAAGAACAGTTAACCAGTTAATGGAATTTTCATAGGCATAATCTTTTATTGTTTCGCGGATTGATTTTGGATAAAAAATAATCGTATCGTTTAATATTATTGTCTCATGTACAACACTCAATTTTCTGAACAATGTAATGATCGAATTAAAGTCAGGCCATTGAGTAATTTCATGAGGTGAAGGCGGGGGGGAAATGAACAGTCGTGCATCATCAATGATTATTATACTTTTTTTGTTAAGAGACTTTATTGATACTAATTCGTCCAATAGAGGGCACTGAGATTTTTTCCCTGCTGTTTTGTCCGCAACGCACCAGTGAGCATCGAGCCAATAGAGAACTGATTTCTCTTTCAGAACAGGATGAATCTTATTTAAAAACTTCTCCGAACTATTAAGATACAAATGAATATCATTATTCGATTGGAATTTGCTTTTAACTTTGTTGTAATATTCTTCCGCAAGTTCAACCGAATGAATCTCGCTGAAAAGGTCTTTGACATATTCAATTGTTTCACCTTCGAATGTACCGGTTTCAACAAAAATATCTAAAGGGAGAACTTCTTTAAGTTTCTTAACTAAATTTAGATCTAACGAAAAATTAATTGCACCCATAGGTTTAATTCTGATTTGTTATTGACATTTGGAAATTACTTTCTAGATTAACATAACCATGAAACGGTAAGATCATACCTTCGTTATTAGGACTAATCAGAATTCGTCCTGCTTGAGACGCGCGGAATATCCATTTAATAAAATGGTCTCTTGTATCAAAATCTACCTTATTAATTTCATCAAGGTTTTCACTTTTAACAGCACCGAACGCTATCGTAAATGTATATTCACCAGGAGAAATATCAAGTATAAATTCTTGCTTAAAACGAATTATTGAACCTGCCTTTATTTTTGGAAAAGCATTTTTATTGGATGTTGGATATTGTAATGTATCCTTCCCATGAACGGGAATATTTAACCTGTTGATTAATACAACAGCACCAACAGGAATATCTATGTCGTTGTAAATATTGACTTCATAAAAAAAGATAACTTTTTCACCAACTTTGAAATTTGATGTGGCTTTCTTTTTTGTATTACAAACTGCCAGCTTTGTTAGTCTGGCAACTTTTTGGTCTCCATGCACTTCCAGAGAATTTGTGTCGATTAAAAATTCATAATCCGGCCAGTCATCAATTTTATCAGAAATTTTTTCTTCCAAGGATAAATTTATTGTGTTGTCATCCTCTATTACATTCTCCGAAGGAGTTAATGGATAGTTATCTGCTAAACTATAATACTTTTGAATTGCGGTATGCGGATTTCCTTTAAATAACAGCTCACCATTCGATAAAACAATAGTATCATTACTATATTTTTCAATTAATTGCATATCGTGAGAAACTATTATTAAAGAAGTACCTCTACTCAATAATTTTTCAATTCGTGAATGACATTTTTGCTGGAAAAAAATATCGCCGACACTTAAGACTTCATCAACAATAAGAATATCCGGTTCCAGACTCGTTTGAACGCTGAAAGCCAATCTAACAAACATTCCGCTTGAATAAGTTTTTACAGGCTGATCAATATATTCTCCAATGTCTGCAAATCGAATGATCTCTTCAACCTTTTTTTCAATTTGATTTTTACTAAACCCAAGTATAGTACCATAAAAATAAATATTCTGTCGGCCTGTGAATTCCGGATTAAAACCGGTGCCTAATTCCAATAATGCAGAAACACTTCCATTAACAAAAATATTTCCCGAACTCGGGGGAATAACATGTGCAATAATTTTCAGAAGTGTGGATTTGCCCATACCATTCTTACCAATAACTCCTAAACACTTTCCTTTATTTAATTCAAAACTAATATTCTTCAGCGCATAAAATTCTTTGTGATATTTTTTACCAAAAGGGTTTAGCGCTTCTTTTAATCGATCTTTTGAAGAGCCATATAGTCTATAATACTTTGATACATCTTCCAATTTTACAACGAGATTATGATTCATCAGATAACCTCAGCAAAATGTGGACGAAGCCTTCTAAAAACAACTGCACCAATGACAACAATTACAATTACAGTTACCCAGAAATACAAAGTTTCAAGAGGTTTAGTCCAAAATGGAATTCCATATATAAATGTGTCTCTGTATCCTGAAATAATATAGTAAACCGGATTAAGTTTTATTATCCAATGAAACTTCTCGGGTATCATTGAAATACTCCAAAAAATTGGAGTTAGCCAAAACCCAAATTGGATTAACACTGTTACAATATTATTTATATCTTTCACAAAAATGCTAGTTGAAGAGGTTATCCAACCAAGACCAATCAGGAGGAAAAACATTGATATTATATAATATATGATTTGAATTGTATAAAGACTCGGATAGATTCCATAAAAACATCCTAATAATATTGTGAGAAAAATGAAGACCAAATGATTAATAAACGCACTAAATATTTTTACAAGAGGTAAAATGCCAAGACTAAAATCAACTTTCTTGATAAGAAAACTAAATTGTTGTACTACATTAGTTGATGCAACAAACACTTCTGAAAAGTATAACCATGGAATCATTCCGATAATTAGCCAAAATGAATGTGGTGCGTTTTCGATTTTTTGAAGTTTAAAACCTAAACTTAAAACACCCCAAATAATTAGAATAAATAAAAGTGGTTGAATATAGGTCCAAAAAAATCCTAAGTAAGAACCTTTATACTGTGCCTGGAAATCTCGTTTCGTCAATTCGTAAATAATCGATTTCTTAAAATAGATTTCCTTGGTGAAGCTAAAGAATAATTTTATATAGCTCAAATGTTTTGGAAACATACCCAATTAGAATATTTCTGACAAAATGAAATTGCTAGGGATTTTATTTTCATCGAATATCATGAATCAAATCAAGAATCATTTTAGCGCTTCTTTGCCAATCAAATTTCTGTTTAAGTAATTCGATGCTCTCTTTATTGTTCTTCTTATTGCGGTTTAGAATAAGTTCTATTTTAGAAGTAATGCTATCAATATCGTCCGGATTGCAATATTCCGCTAAGTCACCACAAACTTCGGGCAAACTGCTTGTATTAGAAACCAGCGTAGGGCATCCGCAAGAAATTGCTTCTAATGGCGGAAAACCAAATCCTTCATAATACGAAAGATACGCAAAAAGCCTCGCATTTTTATATAAACCGACTAATTCTTCGTCAGAAATATATCCTGTCAATATTATATTCTTATTTTGGGTAAAATCATAATTAACCGTGTTAAATACTCTTTGGTTTGACTTACCAACAACTATCAATTTAATGTTTGGGTCATTTAATCTGAGAAAAGCGGTAACAAGATTTAAGATGTTTTTTCTCGGTTCAATTGAAGATACGGTTAAAATGTATTTTCCATACTTGTTCTCAAAATTTTTCTCTTCATACTGCGAAATATATGAAGGAATGGCTCCAGGAATTACCTCAATCATTTCAGACGGTATTTTAAAATATTTAATTACTTCTTGCTTTGTAAAATTGCTTACAGTAATAATTTTTTTTGAAGCTTTTATTGATTGACTAACAAGCAGTTTAAATGAAAATGCCGCCCTCTTAGTATACCAATTTGGTTCATGTAAAAATGCTAAATCATGAATGACAAGTATCTGGTTCTTATAAAAAATTGGAGCAGTGTTTGTCAAGTTTATAAGTAATGGATTCCTCTTCTTTTTCAGATAGAAAGGTAATGTCAATTGTTCCCACAAATACTCTTTGAATGGTGTAATGTATTTGATGTTTAGTCCAGAGACAAAATTTTTTTCCCCATTGTAATTGGGGACTAAGAACAAAATTGAAGGATCAATTTTTTTTAGTGCATAGGAAATCTCTGTAGCGTATCTTTCAACACCTGTAATTATTTTTGTTAGAAATTTAGCATTTACATAAATCATAACGTCTATAAAATAGAGCTGATTAAATAACTTAATTATGAGCTAATGGAAATTGACAAAAAAAGTTACCAAAAAAAAAGAACTAACTAGAAATCAATCACATAAAAATAATAAAGAATCTCTTCTTTCGAGGTATTCTTTTCCAATTTCGCTTACGGTGGTCATAATATTAGGAATAATTTTGTATTTCCATACGTTTCATGTCCCTTTTTATTATGACGATTATGACTCAATCGTTGGTGACCCGTTAATCAAGGATATTAATAATTTTATTCAATTCCCAAATTTTTTAGATGCAATTCATTCAAGATTTATTTCCGGTTTTACTCTTGCACTCAATTTTCACTTTGGTGTTTTGGACGTTCTCGGTTATCATTTGGTCAATTTGTTGATTCACCTTATAAACAGCGCTTTGGTAATGCTGCTCATAAATTTAACATTAAAGACACCCCGACTTAAAAATAAATATTCATCTAATGAACAAATATTGTTCATTTTAATTTGTGGAACTATTTTTGTTGCCCACCCGATTCAAACACAAGCAGTAACTTATATAATTCAGAGAATGACTGCATTGGCAACCATGTTCTTTGTTTCTTCAATTATATTTTATGTTAAAGCTCGCCTTGCAATGAAAGATTCTGAATATTCCACACCAAAAATAATTATTACAATTCTTTTTTTCTGTATGTCTATAATTGCATTTATTTGGGGATTGTGGAGTAAACAAATCGCGGCGACCCTTCCAGTTCTTCTGGTTATATATGAATTTCTTTTTTTGAGAGAAGAGGAAAAAATTAATTGGAAAAAAGTCGCTTTAGTGATTGTTCCATTAATTTTGATTATTGGTGCTGCAATAATAACAATCGGGTTACCAAGTGAGACAGAGGAAATCTCGAGGAAGGATTACTTTCTAACAGAACTAAATGTCATTGTAACATATCTGAGATTGTCTGTTTTGCCTACAAGTTTAAATTTAGATTATGATTATCCGATTTACACATCACTATTTAATGTTCCGACAATTACTAGTTTGATTATTATTCTTGCACTATTTTTCTTAAGCATAAAAACATTTAAGAAAAATCCGCTTTTATCATTTTCAGTTTTGTGGTTTTTTATCACTCTTTCCATTGAGTCCAGCTTTATTCCAATACGTGATGTTATTGTTGAACACAGAGTTTATTTACCCCTGATAGGTTTTTCAATTTTCTTTGCTTCTATCATATTGTTGATCCCGCATAAGTACAACATTCTTAAATATGGTACTTTAGCATCTTTTATTGTTTTTTATTCCGTATCTACTTTTGAGCGGAATATTTTATGGAACGATCCGGTCGCTATGTGGACTGATGCAATCCAAAAATCTCCTAATAAGGTGAGACCAATATTTTTTAGAGGATTTGTTTACTTACATAATGGCGAAGTTGATAAAGCTATTTACGATTTCAACCACGTGATTTCTTTAGACAAAAATTATTACAGGGCATATGACAATTTAGGAGTGGCTTATCAAGAAAAAAAAGATTATAAAACTGCATTGATATTTCTTAATGAGGCAATTAGACTTAGACCAAACTCACCTTATTCTTATAATAACCGAGCAAGCGCTTATATTTTATTAGGGAGATACGATGATGCCCTTAATGACTTAAATAAAGCAATCTCTATAACCGCGAACTATACTGATGCTTATTACAATCTTGGTTATGTCTATTTTATATTAAAAAAATATGAGGATGCAATAAAATATTTTTCAATAGCTTTTGAATTTAATCCTACCTACACCGATATTTATAATTATCTCTCTTATTCCTATAATGAGCTGGGCAATTTCAGTAAAGCAAAAGAACTGGTAGATATTATGAGGTCAAAAGGGATTGTTCCAAATACAAAATTATTGGAAAAATTAAAGCTATAAATAATAGCAACAAGTATTTCTGTTTTTTCCATCCCGAAGTATGTGAACATATTTCGGGATTTTTATTATAAATGTTCTTGCTTTCGTCGCTGTACAATAATTTCAAACAAACAATTCGATAATATTTTATATCGCTTTTTATTTACGATTTATCTTTCTTAGGCGCCCATTCTTTTAAGAAGCTCATGATCTTTTCTGCATCATAGGATTTTTCTTTTTCCAATTCACCCGTATTCTTAGAGAACAAAAACTTTCCATCTTTTTCTAAAATAAATATGTGTGGGTAGCCGGCTACTTTTGGGTACTGTGAAAGAAATTTTTCGTTCTTACTTTCCGGACTCCAGTTTATTTTGAGCACTATAAAATTATCGTGCATAAAATTTTTAAGTTCAGGGTTGGCATCTAAAAATCCATCTAACCGATGACACCAAATACACCATTCTCCTCCTACGTCTAATAAAATCCTTTTACTTGAACCTTGTGCATCAACTACGGCTTCTTTCAAATCCTTAAAAGAATCTCTTAAAGGATCGAATTTCGGTGTTGTACTTTCTGATTTATCTTGGGCAACAAGACTTGCAGTAATAACAACGAGAAGCGCAAAAACAATAAACGATACTTTCTTCATATTCTCTCCTAATTTCTTAATCAAAATTATTTTGAACATTATTATTATGTTGATTGCAACAAAAATAATATTATTTTAATTAATAGAAACATATTGAGCAAATTAGTAATCACATTTTTATTGAAATAAATTTTAAAATTAGATTAATTTTATAAAACATTTTTGAGGTTTGCATGTCTTTATTTGGATTTCTATTCTTTCTGTTAATTGCTTCCATTTGTGGTGCAATCGGTCAAAGTCTTGCCGGATATTCATTAGGCGGATGTTTTGTTTCAATAATTGTTGGATTTGTCGGTGCGTGGCTTGGGCCTTTAATTGCAAAGGAATTGGAATTACCAATGTTCTATACAATCAATATTCAAGGAAGAGATTTTCCGGTTGTTTGGTCAATTATTGGTTCAGCTTTGTTCGCGCTTGTTGTTGGCTCAATTACAAGAGGACGCAAACAACATCCATAGAAATTTTATTATTAATATTTAAGTGAAAAGATCGCTTGAAAGTTTTATTTAATGACCCTACTCAATAAAAATTCTAACCGCCTTAGCAAAGAAAAAAGTCCTTACTTGTTGCAACATGCTCACAATCCTGTTGATTGGTTCCCGTGGAGCGAAGAGGCATTTGAGAAAGCTAAAAGAGAAAACAAACCGGTATTTTTATCAATCGGTTATTCTACATGCCATTGGTGTCACGTGATGGAACGCGAATCATTTGAAGATAATGAAACTGCAGAACTAATGAACAAAGTCTTTGTTTCAATCAAAGTAGATCGCGAGGAACGACCTGATATTGATAACATTTACATGACCGTTTGTCAAATGATGACCGGAAGCGGCGGCTGGCCATTATCAATTATAATGACACCCGATAAAAAATCATTTTTCAGCGGAACATATTTTCCAAAAGAAGGCAAATACGGAAGAATTGGTTTCAAAGAATTAATAAATAATATTAACGAAGCTTGGATAAATAAAAGAAGTGAAATTGAATCAAGCGCAGATGAACTTACAAATTATCTTCAAAAGATAAATAGCTCGTCAGGAGTAGCAATAAAATTAAATCCAGATATTTTTAACATTGCTTATAATAATTTTGAAACACGATTTGATCCGGTTAATGGAGGATTTGGAAGCTCACCAAAATTTCCTTCGCCTCATAATTTAATGTTTCTACTACGTTACTGGAAAAGATCCGGTGATAATAAGGCATTAGAGATCGTTACAAAAACTCTAACGGAAATGCGTAAGGGTGGGATTTTTGATCAAGTCGGATTTGGTTTTCATCGGTATTCTACAGATAGGAATTGGCTTGTACCCCATTTTGAAAAAATGCTTTACGATCAAGCACTTCTAATAATAGCTTATTCAGAAACTTATCAAGCGACACAAAATATTGATTTCAAAAAAACTGCAGAAGAAATTATTCAATATGTGTTACGTGATATGACTTCTCCCGAAGGAGGATTCTACTCCGCTGAGGATGCCGATAGTGAAAGTGAGGAAGGTAAATTTTATTTATGGACCGAAGACGAGTTGTTAATAATACTCGAGCAAGATGATGCCAATCTTGTCTTCAAAGTTTTCAACACCAATCCTAATGGAAATTTTCACGAAGAGGCAACAGGTAAATCTTCCGGTGATAATATTTTACATTTATCTAAACCATTAGACGAACTAGCCATAAATCTTAACATTGACAAGAACAATTTGATTCAGAGATTAGAATCAATCCGACTAAAACTACTTAATGAAAGAGAGAATCGTGTTCATCCCTATAAAGACGATAAGACTCTAACTGACTGGAATGGGCTAATGATAGCGGCACTTGCTAAAGCCGGAAGTATTTTTAACAACGACGATTATATTGTTGCGGCAGAAAAGAGTTTTTCTTTTATTGAAAAATATTTGACAAACAAAGACGGGAAATTATTACACAGATACCGGGATGGTGATTCAAGTATCACAGGTAATATTGATGATTACGCTTTTTTGATTTGGGGATTGATTGAATTGTATGAAGCAACTTTTCAAGCAAATTATTTGATTAAAGCTGTTGAACTAACCAACTCTGTTCTAAAGTATTTCTGGGATGAAACGAACGGCGGATTTTTCTTCACTCCGGCCTTTGGCGAAAAGCTTTTAGTTAGGACAAAAGAAATTTATGACGGTGCAATTCCTTCGGGTAATTCGGTTATGCTCTATAATCTAATTCGTATTGCCAGAATGACTTCGGTTTCCATTTATGAAGATTATGCCAATAAATTGCTGGATTATTTCTCTGATTCTGTTCAGAAGGCGTCTTCCGGCTTTTCTTTTTTTCTTTCTGCTTTTGAATTTATGATTGGTCCGAGTTATGAAATTATTGTCGCCGGAGATAGAAATAATCCTGAAACACAAAATATTATCAATTCCATCAAACAAAAGTTTATACCGAGTAAAGTATTATTGTTAAAAGATCCAACAAGTATAGAATATTCTCCACCTTTTGAATATTTGAATTCATACGATCAGATTAATTCTAAACCTGCTATTTATATCTGTAAGAATTTTATTTGTAATTTACCAACAACTAATATCAACGAAGCGCTTCGATTACTAGGAGTTTCTCAGTAAGTACACTGTAATCAATTTTTATTTTTCTTATACACAAAAGCATTCCTTTGATTCAAATAATTTTATAAATATTTTCCTCACGCAATAATCCAAGACTAACGGAGATTAATATGAAACTACAAAAAATTTTATTTCTTATTTCTGTTTTTTTATTTCTAAGTGTTTCTATTTACGCGCAAATCAAAAAAGAAGAACTGATGAAGACCGTTGAGTTCCTTGCAAGCAAAGAACTTGCGGGAAGACTTCCCGGCAGTGAAGGTTACACCAAAGCGGCTAATTTCATTACAGGAGAATTAGCTAAACTAAAAATTAAACCCGGCGGCGATGAAAGCTATTTTCAAAAATTAAAAGTTGAGTACAATGAAATATTAGCCTCAGAACATTTTTCTGTGATTAAAGATGGAAAGACAATCAATTATAAAATTGGTGATGATTACGCTTACCGCGGATTTACTGGTGCAGGAAAATTTATTGCCCCGGTTGTTTTCTGCGGATACGGTTTATCTCAACCTGCATTAGGTTATGATGATTATTCCGGAATTGACGTAAAAGGAAAAGTTGTTCTGGCATTTAAGTACAACCCAAAATGGAACATTGATGGGAAAAATTTTACAAGTGGAAATCCGCGTGAGAAAGCTATTGTTGCAGCTGATCATGGTGCAATCGGAATATTATTCGTTTCATTTCCTAATGATGCAGAGCCCCAAGCGCCGATTGGAAGCGTTATACATGGCGATGGCGAACAGATGATAAATTTTCCGGAGATACATATTGATCTACCTGTAGCAGATGGAATATTTAGCGGATGCAACCACACATTAAAAGATTTGCAAACATTAATTGACTCAACAAAAAAACCGTTCTCTATACAGCTTATTCCAAAAGTTGATATTGAAGTGCACACGAAGTATGAAAAGGAAAAAGAGGTTGTAAATGTTGTGGGAATGATCGAAGGAAGTGATCCTGATCTCAAGAACGAGTATTTGATTATCGGTGCACATCTCGATCACGTTGGCAGTCAAGCAAGTAAAATTTATTTTCCGGGCGCTAACGATAATGCATCGGGTTCGGCAGCATTACTGCAAATTGCCCGCGAATTTAATAGAACTAATGAAAAACCGAAACGTTCTATTATTTTTGTTTTTTTTGCGAGTGAAGAGCAGGGATTATATGGGGCAAAATATTTTTCAGAACATATGAAGTTTTCAAAAGAAAAAGTTAGAGCAATGATCAATCTTGATTGTGTCGGTTACGGTGATAGTATTCAGATAGGCGGAGGAGAAAGCGCAACAACACTTTGGAACATCGCAAAACAAATTGATAACGAAAATGATAAACTTCTGATAACCAGAACATGGAAAGGCGGCGGTGCTGATGCTGAACCATTCTACGAAAAAGGAATACAAACTTTGTACTTCGTCACAACAAACAGCTATAAACACCTTCACATGCTTTCAGACAAACCCAAAACACTAAATCCCAATTTACTTGAAGCGATTACCAAATTAGCTTATAAAACAATTGTAAAAATTGCTGAATAATATAATTGTAGTGGATGCAAAGTTTGCATCCACTACTACAAATAAATTATCGGGGAATTATTTTTATGTGGGGGAGAAAGAAAAACAGACTACAAGAATTCGATTACTCACAATCTGGGTATTATTTTGTTACACTCTGCACTAATAATCATAAATTATTTTTTGGTAAAATAATTAATGGTAAAATGATACTAAATCAGTTTGGGGAATCAATTACAAGTAATTGGATTAAAATTCAAACTCTTCACAATAATATTGAATTGGATGAATTTGTTATTATGCCAAATCATATTCACGGAATTATCATTATTAATTATGTAGGGGACGCAAAATTTGCGTCCCCTACTATGGATAGAACAAAGATGTTATTATCAAAAATTATTCAACAGTTTAAAAGGGCTTGTACAATTGAAATAAAAAATAAATTATCCTTTCGCTTACCATTATGGCAACGTTCTTATTATGATAGAATCATTCGTAATGAAAAAGAGCTATATCAAATCAGAAAATATATCCTCCAGAATCTCCTTAAATGGGAAATAGAAAATCATTCGATTAAAAATTTAGAGCTGTAACAAATTGTAAGGGATGCAAACTTTGCATTCCTTACGGTTAATTTATACTTTTTCAAAAAACGGAAGACAGAGTTTGCGTCCACTACTTCTTTAAAAAAACAAAACCCCGCCATAGGCGGGGCTTTGTTTGCTAATAGCTAAAAAGCTTGTAGCTAATTGCTGATTACTTCATCAATAACATCTTCTTAACTTGTACAAAGTTATCAGCTTCGATTCTGTAGATATACATACCACTTGAGAGTTTTGTAGCATTGAAATCAACTGTATGATATCCAGCAGGCATTACTTTACTAATCAATGTTTCAACTTCTTGACCTAATACGTTATAGATCTTAAGTGTAACATTAGATTCTTTCGGTAATGCAAACTTAATATTGGTTGTAGGATTGAATGGATTCGGGAAATTCTGATAGAGTGCGAACTCTGTCGGAATAGCGTCCTCAGCAACATCTGTCAAACCAACATTAACAGCAAAACTGTAAGCAAAGAAATCATTGTTAGCAGCATCACTTGCTGTAATGGTAACAATACAATCACCAATTGCAACTGGAGAAATTGCTAATGTAGCACCAACTACAGGATTAACAACAGTAGCGATATTTGTATTTGATGACTGTGCTTTATATGATAACTGACCAACGTTTCCTTTGAATACATTTGTTAATAGATAATTCTTTGTACCAGCTGAAAGAACTAACCATTGTTTTGGAATTGCAGTCTTGATAGAAATATTAGATTTAATACCAAGTGTAAATACTGCACCGCCAAGTCTTAATCCAGCATTAGCACCTCTCTGGATAATTGTTGGGCTAGTTCCGTTCATTGAGTTATCGTATGAACCATTAGTGCCCTGTAATAACCAATCGTTAGATACGTCTGTAATAGCACCATGTCTACGGATAATTCTTAGATTAGCAACTGCATCAAAATCTGTAAATGCGGTAGCTGTCAACTCTAAATCAAATGGAGTTGTAGGACCAACACTGAATGGTGTAGATGCAATTGTCCAATAGAAGTTAGGATATCTAGCAACATCAATACCTGTAGCAACACCATCTGTAATTGGCAAGCCAACTGCGCCACCAGGATTTCCATCAAATGCAGCTACTGTTAAGGTAGCGTTTGGTGTTGTTGGTAATCCGAATGCAGGATTAAATGTTACAGCAGCTAACTTATAAAGTGTCAATGTACCAACTGGGAATTCTTGTCTTGGTTCAGATGAACCTGCTAAACCAGGACCACCAGCGTTGAACAATGTTTTAGCAAGATTTCCAACAACGTGACTGATGTTTGTACCTGTTACAGCAGCTCTTGTAAATCCTTGTCCACCGCCAAATGCAGGAACGAACATGTTAAAGGTATTAGCACCTGTAACAAATAAACCGTTAGCAAAAGTTGTTACTGCTCTTGTAGCTAAATTACCGCCAGCTAAAGTAACAGTGTTTGTATTATTAGTTTTGTTAAATGTCAAACCACCAACTGTTGCGCCTACAGATGGAACAGTTAAAGTAGCATTAGCTGAACCAACAAATGCTAAATTAGATGTAGCAGCCATACTGCCGCCAGTACCAACTGTAACATTGGCAGAAGCAGTAATGGTACCATTTGTATGTGCACCATTAATAGCAACATTACCTGTACTTGTTAAATTACCATTAAATGCAGCAATTGTAGAAGCTCCACTAACAGTAGCTCCAGTAGCAGATGTTGTTGTTGCAGTACCATACAATGCCTGTCCAAATGGACCGGCTAAGGTCATTGTTGCTGCAGTAACGTTAACGTTCATAATTGAAGCAGCAGCAGCAGAAGTAAGTGTACCAGTTACTGCTAATGTACCAGCAACGTTGCTTGTAGCAGGTGCTGTTGGATTAGTTTCACTTGATAAGATACCTCTTGTAAGTGTAGCACTTGTTGCGTTTGTTACGCTAAGTGTTTTGCCATTAAGGTCAAATCTAACATCATTAATCGGAGTTGTTGAGTTACCTGATGCAAGAACGAGATCACCGCATGAATTGTTTGCATTAAGTTTAAGACCTACGGTTGTAGCACCGGTATTGCTGTTTACATTCAATACACTTACAAAACCAGCAGTCGTAGGATACTCACGATTAGTGATTGTTCTAAATGCTGTGTTTGAATATGTCAATGTAACTGGACCACCAGCTAAACCTGTAACAGTAGTACTTCCAGAATTTAGAAGATTACCATCACGTACGTTTACTGTGGAAGCAGCACCCATTGTTATACCATAGATAGTACCTGCAGTAAATTCGAAATCATAATCGCCTGTATATAAATATAATGTTCCTGTAACGGTAACAGGCTTAGATGCATTAACAGGAATTGCAGCTGTATTGTTAACATATAAGTTTCTAACTGACAATGGAGTTGTTGCTGTTCCGGGCATTTCTAATGCAGGAGTAATTGCTCCAGCAGCAGTGTATTGAACATCTACAACACCAGCAAATGTTGGAAGTGCGCTAAGAATTCCAAGATTATTCATTCTCTTTATCAACGCGCCATCACCAACAGTCAACTTACCTGCAGCAGCTGTTACATCACCTGTATTTGCAAGAACAAGTCTGTTAGAAATTGTGAACGCATTATTATTTGGAGTAGCGGCTAATGTTAAATTACCGGTATTATTAACACGAACGTTCGGGAATGATAAACCAGTTGCCGTTGTGCTTAATGCTAGATTTGCAACGTTATCGAATACGAATTCACCGTTTGAATTATCAGTAGCGGTAATTGTATTTGATGTTGTAGCTGTAAATGTACCAGCAACAAAAGTAAATCCAGCAATACCATTAACAATAACATCCATATTACCAAGTGCCAATGTACCGCTAGTAGAAGTAAATGAACTGGTTGTTAAGCTAGGAGGAGTAGAAGTGCCAGTATTATTTACTAAGGTAGCAGTGTTTGTTGTATTCTTCAATTGGAAATTAGGAACGGTTAAAGAACCACCTAAATTAATATTTGTAGCTCCAGTAACTATTGTTGTTCCAGTTCCAGTGTATGTTCCACCAAAAATGTTCCAAGTACCACCAGCGAGAGTGAAATTATTTGCACCCATTGCTAAGAAACCTGCTGTTGGTGTTGCATCATAATCTTGGAACGTGTCGCTCACACCGCTATTGCCGGTTTGTGTAACTGTTGAACCATTAGCAATCATTATCTTAGGAACAAATGTACTTCCAGTACTAAGATTTGCGGAAGCATTGAAAACTAACCATCCTTTTGTTGTTGCACCAGTAGCTAAGAAACTACCACCAGTAACTACACCAAAAGTACCACCGGTTACATATAGGTTTTGATTTGCAAAGTCGAATGTACTACCAGTACCCATTGCAAATGATGTTGAAACTTTTGCATCAGCGGTTAAAACTACTTTACCACCTGTCAAACTAAAGTTTGCAACAGTACCGATGTTTCCGGTTGCCCATGCTTGCATACCAAGATTTACTGTACCAGCTACGCCATTTAAAGTAGTAATTGTTTTAAGATTGTTAACATTATAAGTAGCTGAAGTTGTGCCTGTATTAACAGTCATTATTGCAATTGCAGCAGCATCAGCAGGTGCAGTTTGATTGGTTCCGCCATTGACAGTTCCATCTCCTTGTAAAGAGAAGTTTGCACCACCTGGTGAAGTGATTGATCCTGTAATTGTATGTGTAACTGCTGAACCAGTTGATACTAAATCATCTACTCCAGCGCCACCAGATAATTGAAGTGTTGAGCTGTTACCAACATTTAAATTTCCGGAGAATGTATAAAATCCAGCAACCGGGAAGTTAACTGCGCCTGTTGTAGCTGAAACTGTAAGGTTAACAACATAAGGAGTTGTACCAACTACAAATTCAGAACCAACATTGAATGGACCAGCAGCAACAGATCCAACACTAAAATACTCAAGATTATATGTAGTATTTGTTAAGTTGAATGTACCACCATTTGGAGTAATAGGAGCGCCGTCTGCGGCTGCATCTGTATTAGCATCAGCCATATTTCTGCGAATGGTAGAAGTTCCATATAGATTTGATGGATTAAATGAATTTCCAGCATTGATACGAATTGTTCCGGAAGTTAATGTTAAAATACCAGAGAAATTAACTTGTCCGCTCGATGTGTTAACAACGTCAACAAATTGAGTAGGAACAGTTAATCTAACTTCCATATTAGAACAAGTACCATTACCGGTAATGTTAAAATAATTTGTAGCTGTATTGCTTGGGCCTAAGAATATAATTCCGCCACCGCCAGAAGCTGTGAAGTTACCAGTGTTGGTAAGAGTATTTGCACCAGCAGCTTGACCAAGCATTCTAATGTTATATGTACCAAGATTTACAGTAGTATTAGATACTATCTGGCAATCATTAAGTACTTCTAGTGAACCATTAATAAATGATACAGCAGTATTTGTTGTAGTTGTTAAAAATCTATATGCTTGCATGTTTGTACCACCGGAGAACGTTTGAGCAATACCACCGCTGAAACGGAGGTTTCCGGTTGAAGGTACAATTGTACCAGCATTTCTTGTAAAGTTTGTTTTTAGATCTAACGATGAAAGTGTTCCCCAAGTAAAGGTTCCACCATTCTGTAAAAAGTCAGCGGTTGTACGTGTAGTAGAATTGTTCTGTAACGTATATCCGCCACCGCTTATTGTTAGACCTTTAAGGTTGGTTGTTCCAGGAGCTGATGTTACAGTACCTAGGACAACTGTAGTTAAACCTGTAACCGTTACATCTGTACCGGTCCAAGGTGCAAAGGTAATTCCACCAGCGTTTGATGTAATATTACCGTTAACCTGTGTAGCATGAAGTGTTAATAAACCAGCACCGTTTTTCTGAAGGTTTGGAATCTGTCCCGTACCTCCAGTTTCTCTTAAAGTTGTTGCATTAGCAACGGTGAAAACTAATAACCCGCTGCCAACTGAAGAGCTGGTTATATTTCCATTATTAGTATGAACTGCAGCGCCTGATAGTGTGAGAGTAAGTGTATTACCACCAAGAGCAATTGTATGTCCGGTATTGTTTACCAAAGCACCTTTTATTGTTACCGGACCATTAACGTTTACTGTTCCGGCAGCTGCAGCGTCAGTTAAACTACCAGAAATTGTAGTTACAACTGAGCTTCCGCCTAAATTATAAATTCCGGTACTATTATTAACAAGGTTAATCGCAGGAGTTCTTGCAGCTGTAAAATCTGATATGGTACCAGAACCATCATCAACTGCTGTAACTGTTTCTGCAACTCCACCTGAAAGTGTAAAAGTTCCGCCTAATGCATTGTAGAAAGTAGAAATATGAACAGCATCATCAGAATAACCAGCACCTTCACTATCAAATTGAGTTAGAGATAAAGGACCGGTTACTAATATTTTACCTGTACTAGAATTATGTACAGTGTAGGTACCACCTGGATCGTTTGCTGTAAGTGTTGATCTAACAGTTAGACCGCCGGCAAAAGTAAACGTTCCGGTTCCGTTATTTCTAATTTGAGGTGTTACAGTTGCTGGGCCTGCGGCTTCAGCTGCTGCAACATATAGTAAAATAGCGCCGTTAAATGTTCCACTGGTATTTGTGGTCTGGAAGATACCGCCAGCAGTATAACCGAAATTAATTGCACTATTAAATGTTACTGTTTTACTTGCAGCAGTAGCGCTTAAGTTCAAAGTTCCAAGTAGTGAAGGAACTTCACCGCCAGCTGTTAAAGAAACTGCATTTGTATAATTCAATGTTCTGTTTACAGCAGTAAAGGTTGGTGTTCCAACAATGGTGCCTGCCGTAACATTAATTACAGTATAATTTACACCAATGGTAAATCCGCCAGCACCCATTCCGCTTACATTTAAAGTACCGCTAAGTAAATTAAGATTATTTGCATTACCTGTAGTATTTAAAACTACAGTGTTCACACCAGCAACAGCCGGTTGGAATGTCATAGTGCCAGCACCGATGTCTAATTTGAAACCATCAGCACCACCACCACCTTGTCCGTCTAGTGTTGCAGTATTATTTGAGTTATAAGTTTGAACAATAAAGGTCATACTTTTGTCGACGGTGTTGAAAAGAAATCCATCAGCATCAGTAATGCCTCCCGATCCAGCAAAGTGATAAGCACCAGCAGCCATATAGACTGTAGCACCATCAGCAAATGCCGAGAACGCGCCTTCTAGGGTTCTCATAGGACCAGTACCCAAAGGATTGTTCGTAGGATTCACTCCCGTATATGTGTCATCACCGTCAGTAGAATTCAAGTATCTTACGGTTTGACCATAGGAGAGAGAACTTATTACGATCGTAAAAAGAAAGACGAGCGTACTAAGTCTGAACAGGTTTTTGAAATTCATTTGATACTCCTTAATTTGTTAAATAATCAAATTCAGTTTTACACACACACATTAAAAACTCTAACGTCCTTAAGTTGGTAAGAGTTCTTGCATGTATATCCTCCTTTGTTTTTGTTTTTGTTCTGTTATTTAATTTCACACAATCTCCGTCGAGATAAAAACTTAACTTCATATATTTTATGTGTTTATGTTAGTTGCCATATAACTTTACTTTAAAAAAATAAAATGAATATAGATTTTCATCTATTTTCATCACACACAACAACGATAATTTGAGCAAATTCACTATATTTTTTCTTAGTCCTTACCAAGGACAACAACAAAATAGGAATTCAGATATTACTTGTCAACATATTTTTTAAAGAAAAAACACTTTTAGAGGGGAGATCACAGAGACAAGAAAACCCCAATTTTTAAGAATTTCTTGTATAAATCTCTATCCCGGATTCTTTAGCACAAATAATTTTATCAGCTAAACCAACAAATAATCCGTGTTCAACAATTCCTGCTCTATCATTTAAAATATCAGCAAGTCCTTTCACATTTTTTATTTCACCAAAATCAGCGTCAAGTATAAAATTGTTTTCATCAGTTATGTAGTTTGAGCCATCAGAATTTTTTCTTGGTTCAGCTTTAGCATTGAGAGATTCCAAGAATTTCTTTTCTAAATCAAAACAAAATTTGAAAACTTCTATCGGGACGGGCCATTTTGTGCCAAGATATTTTGATTGTTTAGATCCATCTGTAATTATGATTAATCTTTTACTGGCTTGCGCCAATATTTTTTCTCTCAATAAAGCT
Source organism: Melioribacter sp. (assembly GCA_023250955.1). Classification (GTDB taxonomy): domain Bacteria; phylum Bacteroidota; class Ignavibacteria; order Ignavibacteriales; family Melioribacteraceae; genus Fen-1258. The sequence goes on from JAHEZQ010000020.1 coordinate 46,697, forward strand.
CCACCACCGCCTTTTATTAAATTAAGTTGCTCATCAAATTCATCAGCGCCATCAATTGTAAGATCAATAAAGATGGGTAATGGATGATGGGTGATGGACGATGAATGATGGATGATGGACGATGGATGATGGATGATGGATTCCGATTTCTGATTTCTGATTTCTGATCCTTCGCTAGCGCTCAGGACATGTTTCTGATTCCCGTTTCCCTTTTTATGTTTTTCGTCTTCAGAAAGATAGAGCTCATTCAACGTAGTAATCGGGATCTCCAAACGAATTGCTTCTTTTTCAGTTTTTGAAGAACTGGGAATACCAATAATATTTTTAAGTTCATTGTTTTTAATTCTTTCAGAAATTTTTTCTAATGCGAATTGAACAGTACTTCCTGTACCAAGACCAACTATCATTCCTGATGAAATTTCTTCTACCGCTTTTTCAGCCGCTAGTTTTTTTAGTCCGTCAACGTTCATTAGTTTTTCTCAAGTACTAAATCTTTATTTAAAAGATAAGAAATAAATAGAACACAGATGACGCTGATTTAACTGATTCTCGCAGATTAATCAGCGAACATCTTGCCCGATCTGCGTTATAAGTGTGCCATTGGGTTACAAATATTGTATATCTAATCCAATCTTTATAACTTTTCACCCCCGAATTAAGAGTAAGATAAAGATTAAGAGTAAGAGAATGAATAAGAACAAAAATAATATATATATCGAAACTTACGGCTGCCAAATGAATTTTGCAGATACGGAACTGGTAATGGGCATTTTGAAAGATCAAGGATATGAACTGGCAAAAGAAATTGATGACGCAAATGTTATTCTTCTTAACACATGCAGCATCCGCGATAATGCCGAGCAGAAAATTTATGCCCGACTTGAACATCTGCGCGGAAACAAAAGAAGAAAACCTGGAACAGTGGTAGGTATTTTAGGTTGTATGGCAGAACGACTTCGAAAAAATTTGATCGAAGAAAAAAAAATTGTTGATCTTGTTGTTGGTCCCGATGAATACAGACGATTACCGGAATTTATTGATGCTGCTTTTGGCGGAGAAAAAGGAATCGGCGTTAAACTTTCCCGCACTGAAACTTATGATGATATAATTCCACATCGAGAAGACGGTTTGAACGCGTGGATTTCTGTTATGCGCGGCTGTGATAAGTTTTGCACATTCTGCGTTGTTCCATTCACACGTGGAAGAGAAAGAAGTCGCTCTCTTGAATCAATTATTTCAGAAATAAAACAACTTTCAGCTAGAGGATTTCGCGAAGTAACTCTTCTTGGGCAAAATGTAAATTCTTATTCTGATTACACTAACGATTTCGCTGATCTTCTTGCAGCTTCGGCAAAGGTTGATGAGTCAATGCGTATTCGATTCACAACTTCACATCCGCAGGATTTATCAGACAAACTTCTTTACACAATAGCCGAACATCAAAATATTTGCAACTATATTCATCTGCCTGTTCAATCCGGCTCTAATAGAATTCTCGAGTTGATGAACAGAACTTATACAATTGAACATTATCTTAACTTAATAGAAAAAGCCCGCACAATAATTCCCGGTGTAAGTTTTTCAACTGATATAATTGCCGGTTTCCCGGGCGAAACAATAGAAGATCATCTGATGACGCTTGACGTCATTCAAAAAGTTCGTTACGATGGTGCATTTATGTTTAAGTATTCTCCTCGTGAGGGTACGAAAGCATATGATATGATTGATGATGTTCAGGAAGAAGTAAAAGCCAAACGGCTTAATGATATTATTGATCTTCAGCATAAAATTTCTTTCGAAATAAATCAGTTGGAAATTGGAACGGAAAAAATTATCCTTGTTGAAGGCAACAGTAAAAAATCTGATGATTTTCTTGCGGGAAGAACTGATACAAATAAAATTACTGTGTTCCCGAGAAATGATGAAATTGCTGTCGGTGATTATGTTAAAGTGAGAATAAATCGTGCAACATCTGCAACTTTATTCAGTGATTTTATAGAGATTGTTAGCACAATAAAAGAAAATGTTTCCAATATTGCTTGAGTGTAAAAATAATTTTCTTTGATTATCAATTGACAACAAGAATGAATCGTATTTACATCACATTATTTATTGTATTTCTTTCTCTGCCAGTTTATGCCCAAGAAGTTGATATAGTCCCGGCACTTCAACAAATTGAAAATGGAAATATTAAATCTGCAGAAATATTCCTTCGTGATCTCAAAGTAAAAAACGCCAATGATCCATCAGTTATTTTCCTTGATGCCGTTCTAACAAAAGACGGTGAAGAAGCCCTCAAAAAATATTCTACTGTATTAGAAAAATACCCCAACAGCAAATATGCCGATGCAGTTTTATATCGTATCTTTTCATATTACTACTCTCTTGGTTATTATAAAAAGGCCGAAACATATTTAGACCGATTAAAAAAAGATTTCCCTGAATCCCCTTACATTAAAACTGCAGATAGAAAAATTCCCGATATTGAGGAACAACCACCTAAACCAATTGTCACTACTTCTAAACCTGCTCAATCAGTGAAAACAGAAATCAAAACATATAACTTCACAATTCAAGCCGGTGCATTCTTAAATGTTGATAATGCTAAAAAATTGTGCGATCAATTAAATAAAGAAAATTATTTTACGGAAATTACAACCAAAGATATCGGCGGAAGTATTCTTAATGTTGTAAATGTAGGTCGTTTTACTACCGAAGAAGAATCTAAATCTGTACTAAATCTCCTGGAAAAAAGATTTAACCTCAAAGGAAGAACCGTTCCTATTAACAAGTAGATCATTATTAACTAATTAGGGCAAGACAAAATCATTTAAGTTGTTCTAAAAACACTTATTTTAAAGCGCAATTATTCTTACTATATAATAGATAATGAAAGTAGAAGAGTTCCAGAAAAAATTCGGTATTATTGGCAAGTCTCAGGAGATTCGCGATCTTGTTGATATTACCATGCAAGTTGCCCAATCTGATATTTCAATTCTAATAACAGGCGAAAGCGGAGTAGGAAAAGAAATTTTTGCACGCGCTATCCATGGTTATAGTAATCGTTCAGGTAAAGAATTAGTTAGTGTTAATTGCGGTGCAATTCCGGAAGGAATTTTGGAAAGCGAATTGTTCGGTCATAAAAAAGGTTCGTTCACAGGAGCTACTGATGACCGTAAGGGATATTTTGAAATAGCTGATGAAGGCACACTATTTCTTGATGAGATTGCAGAAATGCCGTTAACAACTCAAGTGAAATTATTACGCGTTCTTGAAGCAAAAGAATTTATGCGAATTGGAAGTGAGACAGTTACAAAAGTTGATGTTAGAATAATAACAGCTACAAACAAAGACCTTCAGCATGAGGTTGATACAAAAAAATTTCGCAATGATCTTTATTTCAGACTAAAGGCAGTTACATTAAATATTCCGCCGTTGCGAAGCAGGCGTGGAGATATTTTGGAATTGGTCAGTTATTTTTTAAAAAATTATTCCTATAATAATAAAAGAACCGAGCCGAGAATAACAAAGGAAGCCGAACAACTTCTTGTAAACTATAACTGGCCTGGTAACATCCGCGAACTAAAAAATGTTATTGAGACAGCAATTGCCCTTAGCAGAAACGGTATTTTAGATGCTGAAAATTTTACTCCTTTACTGAATGAAACACGACATGATGATGATTTCAGAAATTTGCCTGTTTATGTAAATCGTTCCGCAGAATCACTGGATAGAGAAATGGTTTATAGAGCTTTAATTGAAATCAAAAAAGATTTGATGGACTTAAAACAGATTGCGGCAAAAAATCAGAATGAAGAAACAAGTGCACCTATTAATATTAATCCAAACGAAATTGTTGCTCTTGATGCAATTGAGAAACAAGCGATAATAAACGCTGTACATTTCACAAAACACAATAAAAGAAAAGCCGCCAAATTACTCGGTATCAGCGAACGTACTTTATATAGAAAACTTAAGGATTATGGTCTCGATTAAATTTTTGCGTTACATTTTTTTATTTGCAGTAGGAATTATTCTGCTGGGAATATCTGCGTGCAGTTATTCTTTTTCCGGTGCCTCTGTTCCTTCACATCTAAAAACAATTTCCATCCCGATTTTTTCTGATAAAAGCGGCTCAGGTGAATTTGACTTAAATCAAAAATTAACCAAGCAGCTGATTCAAAAATTTATTGATGATAATACTTTACTTGTAAGTGATCGGTTGAATTCAAATGCCCTGTTAGAAGGAACTGTTACAGGTCTTAGCGATGCACCGTCAGTCGTTTCAGGCGGAGAAAAAGTTACATCAAGAAGAATTACAATTAGCGTTCGTGTTGTTTATAAAGATTTAGTTAAGAAGCAGCAAATTTTCGATAGAAATTTTTCTAATTACGGCGATTACACAGTCGGCGGCGATATTACATCGGTACGCAGACAAGCAATAGATGCCGCTATTGATAAAATCTCGGAAGATATTTTGCTCGGAGTAGTTTCAAATTGGTAATTAATTACAGGTTAGTAAATGATATTCGATGAAATAATTCTTTTCACTTACATCTTCTCTCTATGTGTAATATTGATTTTTGGAAGTCATGGATTTGTAATGATTTTTTATCATTACAAATACAGAAAGAACATTCCTCAACCAAAAGAAACTCACGATGAAGACTTGGTTACCATTCAACTGCCGATGTACAATGAAATGTATGTAGCAGAAAGATTGATCAACGCAATCTGTGAAATAGATTACCCGAAAGATAAATTAGAAATTCAAGTCCTTGATGATTCAACTGACGAAACAGTTGATATTGTTGCAAAAGCAGTTAAACAAAAACAAGCCGAGGGTTTCGATATTCAGCACGTGCGCCGAACAAGTCGTCTTGGTTTCAAAGCCGGTGCACTCAAAGAAGGATTAAAATCCGCTAAAGGAAAATATGTTGCAATTTTCGATGCAGATTTTATTCCTAAGGTTGATTTTTTACGAAAGACTTTAAAATATTTTACGAATGATAAGATCGGATTAGTTCAAACAAGATGGGAACATCTTAACGAAAACTATTCGATTCTAACTAAGATACAAGCACTAGCCCTCGACGGACATTTTGTAATTGAACAAACTGTTCGTAACAAAGCCGGATTTTTTATTCAGTTCAACGGCACAGGCGGTGTTTGGCTTAAAGAGTGTATTGAAGATGCAGGCAATTGGCATGCAGATACATTAACTGAAGATTTAGATCTTAGTTACCGAGCTCAATTAAAAGGCTGGAAATTTATTTACCTCCGAGATTTTACAACTCCGGCAGAACTCCCTGTAGAAATGAATGCGCTTAAAGCTCAACAATTCCGCTGGACCAAAGGCGCAATTGAAACAGGAATGAAATTACTTCCGATGGTTTGGAAAGGAAAAATTCCTCTGCGTGTAAAACTGCAGGCAACATTTAATTTAACTAACAATTTGGTTTTTCCGTTTACTCTTCTTGCAGGAATTTTAAATGTTCCGCTAATCTTTATTAAGAATGCGGGACCATATTGGAACTTCTTTAATTTCATGGCGATTTTTGTAACTGCATTCATAAGTACATTTTTGTTCTACCTTTTCTCACAGAAAGATGTTCACACTGATTGGAGAAAAAAGATCGCTCTCTTTCCTCTTTTCATGGCAGGAAGTATGGGTTTTGCTCTCAACAATACACGCGCTGTAATAGAAGGTTTGATGAGTAGAAAAAGCGAATTTGTCCGTACACCTAAATTCAATGTTGAAAAGAAAACTGATCAGTCAACAGTAAAAAACAAATATTTAGCTAAAACAAAAATTCAAGCATCAACTTATGTCGAGCTAATGCTTGCAGTTTATTGTTTGATCGGTGTTGGCGCTGCAATATATTTTATGGAAATTGCAGCATTGCCTTTTCAACTGATGTTCTTTATCGGATTCGCTACGGTTTCAATAATGTCCTTAAAGCAAAGTTTTACCAAAAAAGAACGGTTAGCATCGTGAACAGAACAGAAAAAGATCTAACCACAGATAAAATAAAGTTGATCTTCGAATTCAATAACAGCTCATCTCTTTTTGCGCGCGTGGCTGCTTCCGAAATGGAAAGCGGAAACATTTTGGATGCAATCAAAATCTTAGAAACCGGTTTGGAACTGCATTCTTATTATCCCACACCTTATTTACTTCTTGCAGTTGCAAATGCGTATGCAGGAAAAGAAGAAGAAGCGAGAAGCAATGCTGTAATGGGAAGCGAACTTCTTGGTTCATCAGATACACTTGAATTCTATCTGAAAAAGATTGCTGATATCATTACCGAAAGAAATTCATTGAGCGGTGCAAAACGCCCGGCATTTCTTACTGAAAAGAAAGACGATAAAGTTGAAAAGATTGAAGACGAATTTGAAAATCTTGAAGACAAACTTGATATACTTGCAGAAAGATTAAGCAAAGCTAAAATTATCCCGAAAGGAATGGGCGAATCAATGCCTGAACTTTCTCAGCCTGAGGTAAAAATAAAACGGATTGTTTCCGATACGATGGCAGAAATTTTTCTTTCACAAAATAATTACGAGGAAGCAATTTCCATTTACGAGGAACTTCTGGAACAGAAACCGGAGAAAGCTGATTTCTATCTTCAAAAAATTACCGATCTTAAGTCCCTTCTTGAATAATTTATAACTGATTTATTCCGCTCAATAAATGAAGCCGCAAAAAAAACTTCCGAGAAAATTCTACACGCGTGATGTTCACACCGTTGCAAAAGAACTGCTTGGTAAATTTTTGGTTAGAAAGATCGGGCGTAAACATTTAATTGGAAAAATTGTTGAAGTTGAAGCTTACGACGGTTCGGTTGATAAAGCCGCACATACTTACGGTGGAAAAACAAAACGGAATGAAGTTATGTTCAATGAAGGCGGCTTTCTTTATGTTTATTTTACATACGGAATGCATTTCTGTTCTAATGTTGTTACCGGAAAATTAAATGAAGGCAAAGCTGTTTTATTGCGAGCTATTGAACCTCTGGGCGGTTTAGATAAAATGGCACTTAACCGTTTTGGTAAAAAAGATATTTCTACTATGGAATTAAAAAATCTAACAAATGGACCCGCAAAGATTTGTCAGGCTTTCGGTATAGTGCGTAGTGAGAACGGAACTGATCTTGCTGGAAATGAAATCTTTATACTCGATTCATCTAAACTAAGTGAGAATAAAATTGCATCTTCCACAAGAATCGGCATTAAAAAATCTGTAGATTTGCCGTGGAGGTATTATATCAAGAATAATTCTTTTTTATCGCGTAAATGAATCGGCCAAAAAATATTTTAATTGTTAGAACAGACCGCATAGGCGACGTTGTTCTATCGCTTCCGTTGGCTGCAATCATCAAAAAACATTTTCCCGAATGCAAGATTTCTTTTCTTTTGCGTGAATACACAAAACCACTTGCGGTTAATAATCCTAATATTGATGAAGTGATCACACTTAAAGGAGTCGGAGGAAAAGTTTCAGTAAAAGAAAATGTTCAACTTTTAAAAAATAGATTTGATGTTTCCATCGTAGTTTATCCTACTTACCCAATTGCATTAATTCTTTTTCTTTCAAATATTAAAACACGCATAGGAACGGGATACCGTTGGTATTCTTTTCTTTTCAATAAAAAAAATTACGAGCACAGAAAGACTGGCGAGTATCACGAACTTGAGTATAATGTTCATTTACTGCGGCAATTAGGTATTGAAGAAGAGGTAACGGAGGAAAATGTTTCTTATGGAATTACTCCCTCCGCTCAAGATGAAAAGAAAGTAAAAAAGGATTTATTTGATCTCGGAATAAATTTTTCAAACCCGGTTATAATTGTCCATCCGGGCAGCGGTGGCAGTGCCGTTGATCTCCCAATTTCCAAAATGAAAGAGATCGTTAATAACCTTTCTAAAGAGAATGTTGAGATATTAATCACAGGCACCACTGCAGAAAAGGAACTTTGTCAATCACTTGTTGTAAATAAATCAACAATAAATCTTGCGGGAAAATATAACTTGAGTGAATTAATCGCTCTGATAAATCAATGTAATGTGATGATAGCAAACTCAACCGGACCAATTCATATTGCAGCAGCGCTCGGGAAAAATGCAATCGGGTTTTATCCGAAATTTACTGCTGCGTCAGCAAAACGATGGGGACCATTTACAAACAAAAAAAATATTTTTACTCCAACGATTGATTGTGCAAATTGTACACGTAAACAATGTGAAGAATTAAATTGCATGGATAGTATAAAAACAGAAGATATTGTCTCCACAGTTAAAAGTATTCTCAATAAATTATCATTGGGGAAATAATGAACTCCGAGATTAAGAGAAATAAAAAAATTCTATCAGTGAACGTCATTCTCTTTTTCTTAATCTTACTCTCTAGTGCTCAAGCTCAAACCAAGTTTGAATTCCGAAAACTTGAGAACAAAGCCTTTAAACTCGGGGAAAAATTAACCTACGAAGTGAATTACGGTTTTGTTACTGCCGGCATCGCGGAATATTCAATTCCAAAGATTGTTAAACTTGCCGGGCGCGATGTTTATAATGTTGTGTTTAATGTAAGTTCTGTCTCGGCGTTTGATCCTTTCTATAAGGTGCGCGATCACTATGAAACTTATATTGATGTTGAAGGAATTTTTCCGTGGCGCTTTGAACAACACATTCGTGAAGGCGGTTATTCACGTGACTTTTCTGCATTCTTTGATCAGCGCAAGGGAAAAGCAAAAACTTCCGAAGGCTCTTACGATATTCCAATTTACGTTCATGATATTGTTTCTGCTTTTTATCTTGGAAGAACATTTGATTATTCTAAGATGAAAGTCGGCGATAAAGTCCATCTCGAAAATTTTTACAAAGACAAAACTTATCCGCTTGATATTCTTTACCGAGGGAAAGAAACCATTTCTGTTAAAGCCGGAAAGTTTGACTGCATAATTTTAGAACCGCTTGTTCAAGAAGGAGGACTTTTTAAGAACGAAGGAAGTATTGTTATTTGGTTAACAAATGATGATCTAAAAATTCCGGTTAAAGTTAAAACAAAAGTTCTTATTGGTTCCATTGATGCAGAATTAAGCAGTTACACAGGACTTGCTGGAGAATCGAAAGCGAAGCGAAAGTAAATCCAAAAAAATTAAAAGCAATCGGGGAGAGATTTTTAGCAAGTATCTCCCCTTTTTTATAATTTGGAATCATCATGAACGAAGAATATCAAAATCAGCAATTACCTGAAGAAGAAAAACACGAAGAGATAAAACCGCTTTCAACAATGTCTCCAATCTCTGCAGCTTTTATTGCTTTGATAGGAATATTTCTGCTTTACCAATTTGGCGGAGCTATACTTACTCTTGTAATCTTCGGGTTAAATTTTGAGAAAGCTGATGTTAATGCTATCCGTCTGCTTACAATGGGCGGACAAATTCTTTTAATGCTTCTTCCTACTTTAATTCTTGCAAAATATGTTTACCGCGATAATATTTCTATAATACTAAGAATGCGTTTTCCGTCATTCAAAGAGATTGGCGCATTCGCACTTGGATTAATTCTTCTAACGCCTTTGCTTCAGAATTTTCTTTATATACAAAATTTCTTACTGCAAAAACTTGCGGCATTCAGCCCGTTCGTAAAGAGCATAATGAACTCGCTTGATCAATTAGACGCTTTAGTTGAAAAAACATATGGCAGCTTGCTTACTTCCCATTCTGTCTTTGAATCGTCTTTTATAATTTTCGTAGTTGCTGTCATTCCGGCTCTTTGTGAAGAAACTCTTTTTCGCGGATTCGTTCAAAAAAGTTTTGAACAAAAACTAAAACCGTTCTGGAGTATATTTATCACCGCAATATTTTTTGGCCTTTATCACTTCAATCCATATGGTTTGATTGCTCTAATAGCGCTTGGTGTCTATTTCGGTTATGCGGCTTATACAAGCAATTCTATTTTTGTACCCATGACACTTCACTTTCTCAATAATTTTCTTGCAGTCGTAGCTTATATGATTCTAGGCAAGGAAGAATTAATAAATACTACTGCAACAAAAAATGATAATGTCTTCCCCCAGCTTATCAGCTTAATAATTTTTTCGGTCCTATTCTTCTCTTATATTACTTATGTAAAGATTAATTATCATAAATTATTACCTAAGCATTCGGAGGAATTATGATTTGCCCAAAATGTGAATGCGAATATGTTGACGGAATAAAAGTTTGTTCGGATTGCGGAATTGACCTTATTCCCGTTGACGAGTTTGAAGGGAAATTAATCCATCCTAAAGATTGGGTTATTGTTTACACCGGTAATGATCTAATTGAAACCGAAATGCTGAAAGCAAATTTAACTGGTGCTGAAATTGAATCTATAATTCTTTCACAAAAAGACCGGAGCTATATATATTTGGGAGAAGTTTCCCCCATAAAATTACTTGTTAAAAGAAAAGATGCCGATGAAGCTTTACAAATCATAAATGATATTTTTGAAAGCAAAGCCGATGATGAGGAATAGATGGCAAAAAAATTAAATAATTTAACTACACGAGTTATTGTCGGTCTTATTGGAATTCCGCTTCTAATAGTTTTAAGTCTCATCGGAAAAATTCCGTTTTTAATTCTCGTGCTTGCTATCGGTTTGGTTTCTTATTTTGAATTTACCCGGATGATGCGCAACAAACACAGCTACACAAACAAATTGATCGGTTACCTCTCCGTTGCTGTGATAATTGTAAATGAGTACAAATCCATTATTGATTACCATTTACTATTACTATTGATCACAGTTTTACTTTTATTTTTTGAATTATTCAGGAATAAAGATTCTGCAGTTGCAAATATTGGTTCAACGCTTGTGGGAATTTTTTACATAGGAATTTTATCCGCAGCAATAATTGACTTGCGTGAGTTTTATCGTGATTCAGCTTTCACATATCCACAAGGTGGATATTTAATCATCTCAATTCTTGCATCAATCTGGATTTGTGATTCAGCGGCATATTTCATTGGATCTGCATTTGGTAAACATAAATTGTTTCCGCGCGTTAGTCCTAATAAAAGTTGGGAAGGTGCGGTTGCCGGATTTATTTTCGCTGTTGTGGGAATGATTGCCGCCCATGAATTTATTTTGAATTTCTTGGAATTAAAAGATGTGATCGTTATTGGATTAATAGTTGGACTATTTGGTCAGATTGGCGATCTGATAGAAAGTTTAATCAAGCGTGACTCTCATGTAAAAGATTCATCATCAATTATTCCCGGACACGGTGGAATCCTCGATCGGTTTGATTCACTACTTTTCACAGCACCTATTGTTTATCTTTACCTAACATTAATTCGTTAGAAAGGTTATTCTTTCTCTCACGTACTCATTATTTACTCTCAATTTCAAGGATTGAGTAACGAGTAAGATTTTTAGTTTATGAGCAAAAATAAAATTTCCATTATCACACTCGGCTGTTCAAAAAACACGGTTGACTCCGAACGATTGATGAGCCAGCTTAAATTAAATAAGTTTGATTTGACTGATGATCCCAATCAAGCAGACTCAGTTGTTATAAACACATGCGGATTTATAGACGCGGCTAAAGAAGAATCCGTGAATACAATTCTCTCGGCGATCGAACTGAAGAAAAAAGGAAAGCTAAAGAAAGTTGTTGTTGCCGGATGTCTTTCCGAACGTTACATGGAAGATCTAAGAAAAGAAATTCCCGAAGTTGATTCATTCTTTGGCACAGAGGCATACGAAGGAATTGTGCGTGAGTTCGGTGGTAACTTAAAATATGAACTCCTTGGTGAAAGAATAATTACAACTCCAAAACATTTTGCTTATCTCAAAATCTCTGAGGGTTGCGATAACCCATGTTCATTCTGTGCAATACCTTTAATGCGCGGACTTCATAAAACAAAACCGATGGATCAACTTCTTGCTGAAGCAGAGTCACTTGCCTATCAAGGTGTGAAAGAATTAATCCTCATTGGTCAGGATACAACTGATTACGGAATTGATCTATACGGAAAAAGAAATCTTGCGGAGTTGATGAACAAACTTTCAAAAATTAACGGCGTAGAATGGATCCGTTTACTTTATGTTTATCCGTCTCACTTCCCCGATGATCTATTGAATGAAATGGTGAACAATCCAAAGATTTGCAAATATATTGATGTACCGCTCCAGCATATTTCTGATAATGTCTTAAAATCTATGAGACGTGGAATAACACAGCGCAGAACCAAAGAACTTCTCTACACACTTAAAGAAAGAATTCCCGGTCTTTCATTGCGGACAACTTTCATCCTCGGCTATCCTAACGAAACTGAAAAAGAGTTTGGGGAACTTTGCAATTTTATCCGGGATATAAAGTTTGATCGTTTAGGCGTGTTCACTTATTCGATCGAAGAGAATACTCCAAGTTTTATTCTTGGCGATCCGGTTTCTCCAGAAATCAAAGAAGAACGGAAAGCAATGTTGATGGAGATTCAAAAAAAAATTTCCGAAGAAAAAAACCGATCTTTTATTGGAAAGAAGATAAGGGTACTTATTGATTCGCTGGATAACGATTTCTATGTGGGACGCTCTGAGCGCGATGCACCGGAAGTTGACGGCGAAATTTTAATTGATGCAAAAAACAATACACTAAAGATCGGCGAATTTTATAACATTGAAATTTACGATTGCAATGAGTATGATTTATTTGGTAATTTACCTGCGGCAGGCGGGATTGTTCGAGAATAAAGGAGTTAAGTAAGTGAAAAATATATTAATACTGCTCTTGTTTTCAGTTTCTGTTATTTCTGCTCAAGTAGAATATTCTTCTAACTTGGGAAATGCAAAATCAATGAATTTTTCAGTTGATGTAGGCGGATTTAAAAGTTCTGTACCAAATAAAACGCGAATGGATTTCTTTGTTCAAGTTCCTTATACAAGCATTCAATTCGTTAAGAAAGACAATGGCTTTTATGCTAACTATAATATAACATTGTCATTTACCGATGAAAATAAAACGAATATTATTTTCGAACGGAATTGGAAGGAAAGAATAAAAACGACCGATTTCGATCAAACACTATCCGGAGAAAATTATAATCTCAGCTACAAAACTTACGATCTTAATCCGGGGAAATATTTTGTCAAATGTATCGTAGAAGATTCCGATTCGCGAACCGCATCATCAAAAGAAATCCCTCTCGTTGTTAAACAAATAACGGATTCACTTGGTGTAAGCGATTTGATGTTAGTTTCAGAATTTGTAAAGGATTCAACAGGCGAAAAAATTATTCCGAATGTTACTGCATCAGTAACAAATAGGAGTAATTTAGTCCCTCTCTATTTTGAAATTTATTCCGATAAAAAACGCGACCTCAATATTGAATACTCATTGGATGATCTTAAAAAGAATACATCGTTCAAACAAATGGAACATATAACGGTAAATCCCGGAACGAATTTGATAAAACATACTGTTAACAATGTAAGTTTTTCGGTCGGAGAATATCTTCTTAATGCAGTAATAAAAGACAACGATTGGAAAATAATTACTTCCGTTGAGAAAAAAATCTATTCAAAAATTCACGGGGTTCCGTTAGCTATTACAGATCTTGATAAAGCTGTTGTACAAATGGTCTACATTGCTTCTCCGGAAGAATTAGATTACATAAAGGAAGGAAAAAGTTACGATGAAAAACTGGAACGGTTTTTAAATTTTTGGGATAAGAAAAAACCTAATTCTAAAACAATTGATAACCCAATACTATATGAATATTTCCGGCGCGTTGATTATTCAAACAAACATTTTAAAGGATTGGGAGAAGGATGGCGTTCAGACATGGGTATGATTTTTATTACGTTTGGTCCGCCTAGCAGTGTTGAAAGACATCCGCTTGATTCAAATACTAAACCTTATGAGATTTGGGATTATTATGAATTGAACAGAAGTTTTGTCTTTTCTGATCAAACAGGATTTGGCGATTATAGATTGTTAGATCCCGATTATAGTAGATGGCCCGGATATAGACCATAACATTATGAATGTTGAATTATGAGTTTTTAGTTTATCGTTCAAATATATTTTTATTGTACTACCTATTATAAATTACTGATAAACCGATAACCGATCACTGAAATGATTCTCACTGTAACATTAAATCCTTTATTGGAACGAAGACTATTTTTTGATTCCGTTGAACTTGGAAAATCAAATCGCTCCAAAGAAGAATTTTTCACTTCCGGCGGTAAAGGAATCAATGTAAGCCGACAATTAAATTTCCTTGATGAAAAAAATTCAGCTCTAACTTTTCTTGGCGGGAATAACGGGAAGATTTTACGCCATTGTCTTATACAAGATAAAATTGATTTTACTGTTGTCTCTACAAAATCCGAAAATCGTTCCGCCGATATAATAATTGAAGAAAAGAATAATCGCGTTACCACTTACTTCGGATTAAATAGCAATATCACAGTTGAAGAAGCTGCAGACTTCAAACATAAACTAGATAAGATGATTCAGAATTGTTCGATTGTTGTTTTTGCGGGAAGCTCACCATGTACGACAACCGATGATATTTTCCAACATGGAATTGAGCTTGCGAACCGTTACGATAAAATTTCCATACTTGATACTTATGGTTCTCATTTAATGAACTGCATTAATGCTAGTCCGACTGTAATTCACAACAATGTTGACGAGGTTGAAAGATCGCTCGGTATTAGTCTTAATGATGAAAAAGAAAAACTTGAGTATTTGCACCAACTCTATGCAAAAAATATTAAGCTGATGTTCTTAAGCGATGGTGCAAATTCTCTTTATGCAGAAAAATTTGATTTCAATTATAAAGTTGATCCGCCGGAAGTAAATGTAATTGATGCGACCGGAAGCGGCGATGCTTTTGTTGCCGGGATTGCTTTTGGTTTGGAAAACTCTCTCGTGTTCGATCAGTTTTTAAAGATTGCTTCTGCATTGGGGGCTGCTAACGCATCAAAGCTTACAACTTGCAATGTTACCTTTGACGAAATGAATTCATACATTGAGCAAGTAAAAGTTTCTACGATCGGCAAAAAGATGAAAATAATTGATGACTCACCGAATTATTAATTATCTCTGCATCCTTAGTGCTTTCCTCGGCGGTATTTGCGTTTCTGCTTTTAACCGCAGAGGGCGCAAAGAATCCGCAAAGTACGCCAAGAAATTTTTTCTTTTCATCCTGATTAATATTTTCTTCCAATTTAATGTCTCCGCACAAATTATTTCAAGAATTGAGATCTCTGGAAATAAAATCTTTATCGAGGGTGATTATTTAAGCTGGATAAATATTCCTCCCACGCAAAAATATTTTCATGGTATAAAAGATTCCATAAGAACACGGATTGCTTCTAAATTGAATGAGCGCGGATATTATAACTTTTCCTTCAACGATATTTCTACAGAAAATATTGATACGGTAAAATCACGATTAAGAATAAACATAAACGAAGGAACTCCGACTCTTATAAATAAGATTCAAATTAACAATCCAGTTAAAGATTCTGTTATTGTAAACAATATTCTCTCCCGGCTTCAAAAAGAAAGATTTATCAAAACAAACATTGAATCAGTTTTTTCAGAAATCATTGATCATTACGAAAACAAAGGATTCCCTTTTGCTTCTGTTAAAATTGAATCAGTAGAATTTATGAGCGATTCGACAAGCAGTGATCATTTTGCAAATCTCTATTTAAGCATAAATGAAGGAGCGAAAAGCACAATAGATAAAATTGAAATTGCAGGAAACGACAAAACAAAAAATTACGTGATCATCCGCGCGCTCCAAATCCCTTTAGGCGAAGAATATTCTCAAAAAAATATTGATGTAATTCCAGAAAAATTAAATCGTCTCCGTTTCTTTGAATTGGTAGAACAGCCGGAATTTTATTTCAACTCAAAAAAAGAAGGTGTGTTAAAAATTTCCATCAAAGAAAAACAAACAAATTTCTTTGACGGTATTGCCGGATATGTTCCAGCTGTGAATGATAAAGAGAGCGGTTACTTAACCGGATTTGTAAATGTGAACTTAAGAAATCTCTTGGGTACAGGTCGCGCAGCTTCCCTCCGATGGCAGCAGGAAAACCGTTACTCACAGGAATTAGAGTTGCGTTATCTTGAGCCGTGGCTTTTCGGATTGCCATTTAACTTCGAAGGAGGATTGTTCCAGCGTAAGCAAGATTCAACCTATGTCCAAAGAAATTTTGAAGGACGATTGGAATTTGTTGCTACAAGCGAAATTTCGGCATCGTTTCTGGTTGCCGCTCAATCAACAATTCCAACACAACAAAACACAAATAGATTTACCATATTTAATTCTTCCGCATTTACAAGTGGAGTCAATTTGAGAATTGATACACGTGACGATTTTTATTCGCCGACTGAAGGAATATTTTTCAACAACACTTATTCATACACCTCTAAAAGAATAAATGGTCCGTCTGATTTCATCACTCCAATCACAAATACCGAAGTAACTTTACAACGGCTCGAATTTGATTTTGTGTTTTTCAAACAATTCTTCAACAGACAGGTAGCAGTACTTGGGGTTCACGGTAGAGAATTGCGCGGCGATGATGTTGAATCAAGTGATCTTTATTTTCTCGGTGGGACCAATTCATTGCGTGGTTACAGAGAAAAACAATTTCAGGGAAACAGAATTTTGTGGTTTAATCTTGAATACAGATTACTCCTTACTCGTCGTTCTTTTGCATTTTTGTTTTTTGACAGCGGATATTTTTTACGCAACGAGGACAAGCAAAAAGGTCTTCCGGAAAATTCATCTTTTAAGATCGGTTATGGATTCGGTTTAAATATAGAAACCGGACTTGGTGTTCTTGGTGTCAGCTTCGCTCTTGGCAAAGGTGATTCCTTCAGCGAAGGCAAAATTCACTTCGGAATTATTAATGAGTTTTGATGAATAATTTTAAACTTTTCGACAAAAAATTTCTCACCCGCAAAATTAAACTCATCGCCGGGGTTGATGAAGCTGGGCGCGGACCAATTGCTGGACCGGTTGTTGCCGCAGCGGTTATATTTGATAAAAAATCATTCCACAAAGAAATCAATGATTCAAAAAAACTTTCCGAAAAGAAACGTGAAGAGTTATTTGTTTGGATTACAAAGAATTGTTTGTGCTATGGTGTTGGAATTGTTGATCACAATGAAATTGAAGAAATAAATATTCTGCAGGCATCACTTAAAGCAATGAAGATTGCAGTATCACAACTTTCAAAAATACCCAATCTGATTTTAATAGACGGGAATAAATCTTTTACGTCTGAGATCGAAACAAAAACAATTGTTAAGGGCGATGCAAAATCATTTTCTATTGCCGCTGCTTCTATAATTGCAAAAGTAACTCGTGATAAGATTATGTTAGAAGCACATGAAAATTTTCCTGAGTATTCTTGGAATCATAATAAAGGTTATGCAACTTTGGAACACAGAATTGCGGTAAAAAAATTCGGGGCTTCACCTATTCATCGTAAAAGTTTTTTAAGAAATATTCTAAAAGAAGAACAAGAAAAACTTTTTTGACCTCCCCTATATCCCCCTCCTTAACTAAGGAGGGGGAATTAAAGGGGGTGGTTGCTAAAATTATGGAACAGAATAAACGAGATACCGGAAACTATGGCGAAGAACTTGCATGCAGGTTCTTAAAAAATCTTGGCTACGAAATTGTAGAACAAAATTTTCAATTCGGACACGGTGAAATTGATATCATCGCAAAGGATAAAGAATCTCTCGTTTTTGTGGAAGTTAAATACCGGCAAAATTTAGAATACGGTCGACCGGAATTGGCCATCTCCAGTTCAAAACAAAAGCAGATAAGAAAAACCGCAGAAGCTTATCTATATAAGAATCAAATCAGTGACCAAACTTGCAGAATTGATGTGATTGCCATCTTGCACCTCAAAGACACTAAACCACAGATAAATCATATCATTAATGCATTTTAGTCATTATAGATTTCTAATCAGTGCTTCAATCTATTCTATACTTTTGCTATTTTGATTTTGTTATAAAAATTAATACTTATCGAAGTGAAGTTACCTAAAATAATATACGGCAGAAGATTAAGCTATGCGGATTATATTTATAATTTTTTCGCTACGCTAAGCGGACTTACAATATTCAACTTGGAGTTTTTTAAGCAGGCTTTTGTTCCTCCATATGAAGTTAGAGAAGTTAAAAAACATATGGATGAACTCGGCGTAAAAACTTTTGGAATTGTAAGCGTTACGGGATTCATCATCGGACTTGTTCTTGCAATGCAGAGCCAGCCGGTAATGCAAAGATTCGGTGCAAGCGATTTTCTTCCTGGAATGGTTTCACTTTCTGTTGTCCGCGAATTAGGTCCGGTTATTACTGCATTAATATTTGCCGGACGCGTAAGTTCAGGCATTGGTGCTGAACTCGGTTCAATGAGAGTAACAGAACAAATTGATGCAATGGAAGTTTCTGCGATCAACCCTTTTAAGTATCTTGTAGTTACTCGCATTATTGCGACAACTATGATTCTTCCTGTTCTAACAATCTATGTTATTTTTATTGCAATCATAGGGGGCTATCTTGCAATAATTATTACCGAGCCGATGAGTTTTGAATATTACAGATCTTCGGTAATTCAGTCTATCGAGTTTGGAGATTTTATTCCTGGAGTCGCAAAAACTTTTGTCTTCGGTTACATAGTTGGACTTGTTGGTTCATACAAAGGATTTACAACAGAAGGTGGAACTGAAGGTGTGGGACGCGCATCAACAACATCGGTGGTACTTTCTTCTCTACTCATTTTAATTTTTGATATGATACTCGTAAAAATTAGTTTATGGTTATGGCCAACACTCGGGTAGTAGAAATATTAAATCTAAGCAAACGCTTTGATGAACTTGTTGTGCTTGACGACATTTCACTCAACGTAAATCTCGGCGAGAATCTTGTTGTGTTTGGTCAGAGCGGAACAGGAAAAAGCGTTTTACTTAAATGCATTATCGGACTGATGACGCCGGACAAAGGAAAAGTTTATATCAACAGACAGGATGTTTTCAAGCTGTCAATTAAAGAGTTAAACAACATCCGTAAAAATATCGGCTTCCTATTTCAAGGTGCGGCTTTGTATGATTCAATGACTGTTAGAGAGAATCTTTCGTTTCCGCTTAAGAGACATTTTCCGGACATGACAACTGATCAGATAAATGAAAAAATTAAAACTGCGCTCGAGAACGTTTCACTTGAAGAAGCAATTGATAAAATGCCCTCAGAACTTTCCGGCGGAATGAAAAAAAGAATCGGACTTGCGCGATCTATCATAACCGATCCTGCACTTATGCTCTATGATGAGCCTACTACCGGACTCGATCCGATCACTTCAAAAGAAATCAGCGAGTTAATTCTAAACTTGCAAAAAAAATTAAATATGACATCTATCGTTGTTACACATGATTTGATTTGTGCAGAAATTATTGCAGACCGCGCAATCTTTCTGCGTGATTCTAAAATTGCTTTTGAAGGAAAGATAAAAGAGCTGACAAGTTCCAACGATCCTTTCCTTAAGAATTTTTTCAGTCATGAATTAATAAAAGTTTAGCGGAGTAGAAAATGTTAAAACAACTTGAAGGCGCACGGCTCGGAATATTTATTTTTCTCGGAACCGTATTAATGGTACTTGCGATTTTTCTTCTTGGAAGTAAAGAAAAATTATTTACGAGTACTATCGAAATCAAAGCATACTTCAATCAGATTGAAGGATTAAAGAGCGGCGCTCCTGTACGTCTTAGCGGTTATGATATTGGAAGCGTCAGCTCCGTTTCCTTTGCAAATGATGCTTCTGCTAAAGTTGAAGTAAAAATGAGAATTGTAAATGACCTTAAACATTTGATCAAATTTGACAGCGAAGCCTCAATTGAGACCGAAGGATTGGTTGGGAAAAAAATTGTTGCAATTACTCCCGGTTCTTCCGATGCCGCTGAAGTTACAAACGGCGGTATTATAAAATCAAAAACTCCTATGAACATTGCTAAAATTATTGAAGAGACAGAATCTGTAATGGGTTATATGAAAGATCTCACAAAAGATTTTTCAGAAATCTTTGCTAAAGTTAATCAAGGCAAGGGTTCAATAGGTAAACTCGTGAATGACGAACAGTTATATAGATCTGCTGTTAACGTTACACAATCCGCTGATAAAAGCATGAACACAATTACAAAACGATTAGATGAGATATCTGATATTATTGTAAACACTAGCGGCAGTTTAAAATCTATCGTTGGTAATGTTGATGTTACAATTAACGATCTTAGAAATATTCTTTCAAACATTAAAAACGGAGAAGGCGTTCTTGGTAAATTAATCTCTGATAAAAAAATGGCTGATTCTATTAGTTCAGTAATTCATAATTTAGTTAAGACATCGGATCAAACACGAATTGCTACTTCAAGTTTAGCGGAGAATATGGAAGCGCTCAAACATAACTGGCTGTTCAAAAGTTATTTTGAAGAGCGCGGATATTGGAGCCAATCTGAATATGAAAAAGCGATTGATCTGCAATTAGGTGAATTGAAAAAACAGCAGGAAATTGTTGATCAGAAAATGAAAGAGCTGAAAGAATTAGAAACACGGTTACAAAAAAAATAATTTCTATTTACGAATTACGATTTTGGATTTACGACTTTTTCCATATTTCAAATTAATTCGTAAATCGTAATTTGAAAATCATAAATGGTCCATGTCAAAAAAACCCGATACAAATCCTAGAGACAAAATAGTTGTTAAGGGAGCGCGCCAGCATAATCTTAAAAATATATCGCTGGAAATCCCCCGCAATAAACTTGTGGTATTCACAGGAGTAAGCGGCAGCGGAAAATCTTCTCTCGTGTTTGATACTATTTATGCCGAAGGACAACGCCGCTATGTTGAAAGTCTTTCTTCTTATGCCCGTCAATTTCTTGAACGGATGAACAAACCTGAAGTAGATTTTATTTTCGGGATTTCTCCTGCTGTAGCAATCGAGCAGAAAACGGGGGCAAGAAATCCACGCTCAACTGTTGGAACAAGTACAGAGATTTATGACTATCTGCGATTGTTCTATGCACGTATTGGAAAAACAATTTGCTTCAGCTGCGGTAAGATCGTCAAAAAAGATACAGTTGCTACGGTTTCTGAATGGCTCGAAGAACAAAATGAAGAGCACAAATTTTATCTTGGATTTCCAATTCACTCCCATGAAGGAAGAACCATAAAAGAAGAAATGAATCTTCTTCGTAAAAAGGGATTCTTTAGAATTTATGTTAAAGATAAACTTATAGATCTAAATGAAACAAAGACACTTCCGAAATCAAAGCATGAAATAATTATAGTGCTTGATAGATTTAAAATTAAAAAAGGGAAAGTAAGAGAATCGCTGGCCGAGTCAATTGAAGCGGCATTCAAAGAAGGTGAAGGTCGGCTTGCAATTATAAATGCAGATACCAATTCAATAAAAAAATTCACAAGATTTTATGAGTGCTGCGGAATTCGTTATGAAGAACCCGAACCGAGATTTTTTTCTTTCAACAATCCGTTCGGTGCTTGTCCCGTTTGCCAGGGATTTGGTAAAACAATGGGTTACGAAATGGATCTCATCGTTCCAAATCCAAATCTAACTTTGATGGAAGGAGCCATTGCACCGTGGCGGACAGTTAAACACAGCAAATATCTGCGTGATCTTATCCGTAACAACAATAATAGGATTCTGCTTAATATTCCTTTCAAAGATTTGTCACCAGAACAAGTTTCATTTATAAAAGAAGGTTTCAAAGGATTTGACGGCATAAACGGATTCTTCAAACATCTTGAAACAAAAACCTACAAGATGGGAATCAGAATTATGCTTAGTAAGTATAGAGGTTATACAATATGCGCTGCATGCCGAGGTTCACGTTTGCGCCGCGAAGCACTTCAAGTGCTGATAGATGAGAAATCAATTCATGATGTTGTGCTGATGTCTATAGAGCGTGCATTAATATTTTTCAAATTACTTTCACTTTCCGATTATGAAAAATCTATCGGGCAAAGAATTTATGATGAGATTGTAAAACGCCTTACATTTTTAAATGATGTTGGATTAGGTTACCTCACTCTCGATCGTTTAAGCAGTACACTTTCCGGCGGTGAGACCCAGAGAATAAATCTTGCAACTTCACTCGGCTCGGCTTTAATGGGAACACTTTATGTTTTAGATGAACCATCAATCGGTTTACACCCGCGTGATAATGCAAAGTTGATCAATATTTTAAAATCGCTCCGCGATCTTGGCAATACTGTTTTAGTTGTAGAACACGATCCGGAGATGATGAAAGAATCCGATTTAATTTTTGATATGGGTCCGCGTGCCGGAATAAACGGTGGAGAAATTGTTGCATCCGGTACTTATAACGAGATCATTCAAAATGATAAATCACTTACAGGAAAATATCTTTCCGGAAAAGTCAGCATTCCGATTCCGGTAAAACGTAATACAAAAGAAACCGAAGTAATTAAGATTAACGGCGCCAGAGAAAATAACTTGAAAAATATCTTCGTTGAATTTCCTCTTAAGAAATTTGTCGTTGTAACAGGTGTAAGCGGTTCGGGTAAATCAACTTTAGTGCATGATATTCTTTACGGCGGAATTGTTAAGATGAACGGCGGTAATCCTTCAAAACTCGGCAAGTATGATTCGATTGAAGGTTCGCGTTACATAGATGAAATTGAAATTGTTGATCAATCACCGATTGGAAAATCTCCACGTTCAAATCCTATCAGTTATGTAAAAGGTTATGAATTGATCCGTGAGCTTTTTGCAAATACACCTCAAGCACGTTCACGCGGATATAAGCCCGGTTATTTTTCTTTTAATGTAACCGGCGGAAGATGCGAGACTTGCCAGGGTGAAGGTGTAATAACAATTGAAATGCAGTTCCTCGCTGATCTTCATCTTGAGTGTGATGATTGCAAAGGAACACGATTCAAAAAAGAAACAAGGGAAATTACATACCGCGGAAAAAATATAGTTGATGTTTTGAATATGACGGTTGATGAAGCAATTGAATTTTTTGAGAATAACAATAAGATCGTTTCCATACTTCAAGTTCTTTCCGATGTAGGTCTTGGTTATATCAAACTCGGTCAGCCGTCAACAACGCTTTCCGGCGGAGAGGCACAGCGTGTTAAACTTGCTTTGCATTTATCACAGCAGAAAAAAAATCAGCATACACTTTTTATTTTTGATGAACCGACAACCGGTTTACATTTTGACGATATCGGGAAATTATTAAAATGTTTTCAAATGCTGATACAGAACAATAATTCTGTTGTTATTATTGAACACAATCTTGATATAATCAAATGCGCTGATCATGTGATTGATCTTGGGCCAGAAGCCGGTGAAAAAGGCGGTGAGATTGTTGCTGTTGGAACCCCTGAAGAAGTTGCTGCAAATGAAAGATCGTACACGGGGAAGTTTTTAAAACATTATTTATGAAAGGTTAAAGTCATGACAAATAAATTAATCGTAAAAAAATCCATAGAAATAAATGCAGATAAATCTAAAGTGTGGGATGCTTTAGTTAATCCGGAAAAAATAAAACTCTACTTATTTGGTACCGAAACAATTTCCGACTGGAAAGTCGGCAGCGCTATTATTTTTCAAGGTGTTTGGGAAGGCGTGACATATAAAGATAAAGGTACAATCATAGAATTTATTCCCGAACAAAAATTGAAGTATGATTACTGGAGTTCTTTTTCCAAATTGGAAGATGTACCGGAAAATTATCAGCAAATCACATTCGACCTTATGAACCAAGATGGAAAAACAATTCTTTCTCTCACCCAGGAAAATGTTCCTAATCAAGCGGCAAAGGAACATTCCGAAGCAAATTGGGAAGTGGTGTTAAACCAACTGAAACAAATTGTAGAAAGTAACTAGAAAAGAAATTATGGCTGCTAAATACTGGTTTATAAAATCAGAACCGGGAGTTTTTTCTATAGATGATCTTGCAAAAGCAAAGAATCAAACAACACATTGGGATGGTGTCCGCAATTATCAAGCGCGGAATTTCATTCGCGATGAAATGAAACTCGGCGATAAAGTTTTGTTTTACCACAGCAATGCCGAGCCGAATGCTGTTGCCGGAATTTGTGAAGTTGTAAAAGAAGCATATCCCGATTCTTCGGCATTCGATCCTAAAGACATTCACTATGATCCAAAAAGCAAAAAAGATTCTCCCGCATGGTTCATGATAGATGTGAAGTTTGTGAAGAAATTCAGTAAACTAGTTCCATTAAGCGAAATCAAAGCAAATAAAAAATTACAAAAGATGAGACTTATTCAGCCTGGAAATCGCCTTTCAGTAATGCCTGTAACTAAAGAAGAATTTGAGGAGATTGAAAGAATGGCAAGTCGTTAAAGCCTTTCCGGCAAGGAAAGGCTTTAAGAGTGTTTTATTTTTTAATTGTTCCAATTTCTTTTTTAAACTCATCATAAGATTTACCGCCGGAAAGAAAAATCTTCTTATTCCCTTTTACATCAAAAATAAAAGTTGCGGGCAAGGCGCCATTCCAGTTTTTATCAAGAGAATTAATCAACTCTTCGTCTCCAGAAAATCCATTAACATAATTTGTAAAGTTGATGTTGTTTGATTTTAAAAATGGAATAATTTTAGAATCAACTTCATCAGGAAAGTCAATACTTATACCAACAAACTCGATGTCTTTCATTTCATCTGCAAGTTTAACTATTGAAGGAAATTCTTCTCTGCAAGGAACGCACCACGTAGCCCAAAGATTTAGAAAAAGAATTTTCCCTTTTCTCTCCTTAATAAGTTTTACGAGTTTACTTTTGTCTATTGTCTTAACAGTTATCTTTTCAGACCGCTGTGGATATAAATCAGCAATATTAAAAAGTGAAATGATCATTAAGAGTGATATAAACCTTATCATGAATTAGTTCACTCTCTTAATTGAACAACCAAATGCTTTTGTTTCTGATACAGAGACTGTCTTCCCCGATAGAACTTCATCTAATGCTGCACGTAAATCTTTGTTCTTTACATCTGATTCTCGACGGCCATCATCTATTCTACCATGGTATAATATTTCCGAGTTGCCGTTTAAAACATAAATCTCTGGAGTGAACGAAGCATTAAATTTATCGGCAACAACATTATTGAGATCTTTCAGAATTATAAAATCAAGTTTGTTGGACTTAGCATGTTCTTTTATTTCATCAATGCTTTCTTGCTTATTGGAATTAATTCCTAAAAATGTAACACCCTTTCCTTTATAATCTTGAAAGAGTTGCGCCATACGAGAATTGTAAGCATTTGATACCGGGCATTGGGTTGCGATGAACATTACGACAACAGCTTTAGAGTTTTTGAAATCGCTGAGTTGATATTCTTTACCGTTGTAATCTTTCAGCTTAAAATTTTCTGCTTTTTTGGGTTCACTACCGAACGAAAGGGTTGTTATTGATAAGGTTAAAAGCAGCAGCAAAGTAAGTGTTGAATATATTTTTTGTTTCATAAAATATCCTTTCAAATTTGTTGATCCTGAGGTAAATACATTCTCCTTCACTATCGGGATCAACTTAAATTCAGTTAAGAAATGTTAAAGATAAATTTTTACACTAAAAATCAATTTGAGATCATACTTTTACAAACAACGGTATTTGTTTAGTCTATATTACGGCTTAGATAATCAGTGCAAATCTTTTTCATAGCAGTATTGGACGAGTTGAAAGCCCAAATAATTGAACCTCCCTTTGTACCCGCGGTAAGATCTCCAAGCAAGAATAATCCTTTTACAGATGTTTCGTAATGTTCTTTTAGAATCGGTTCAGCTCCATCGTATTCAATTCCAATCATCTTTAGAAAATTATTTGGTGTGGTGCCACCCAAAGCATAGACAACAAAATCAAAAATTTGTTCACCTAATTTTTCATCTTGAAATTTTATACAAGGTTTTCCCTCTTTATCCTCGACGGTAATAATACTTGACCCAAGAAATATTTTTACCTTTTCTTCTTTTTCAAGCTCAAGCAAACTTTCACGGTTTATTTCGTTCATTCTAGAAAATTCATTTTTGCGGTAACTTAGAAAGACTTCATTTCCATTCTGAACCAAATACTGGCAATATTCCGAAGCAGAATCACCTCCGCCAACAATCAAAACTTTTGAGTTTTTAATCTCTACCGAAGTAACATCAAACAAAATTTTATCTCGCAGAGTTGCCGGAATTTTATATTCAGGTTTGTTGGGTTTTCCCAGTATTCCAATTGCGATCGTAACAATTTTACAGTGGTATTCCCCTTTATCAGTATAGACTATAAATGATTTGTCTTCGTTCTGATGAAGTTTCCAAACGGTTTCGCCGTAATGAACAATCAGCTGATTATCTAATATTGCTTTATCTAAGTAAGAAATAGTTTCATGCTTTGTCATATCAAGAATACACATAACTCCGGTACACTTTGCTTCGAATCCTTTATAATTTGCTGAGACAAGTTTGGATTCCGGATAATACTTTTTAA
>JAHEZQ010000021.1 GCA_023250955.1 Melioribacter sp.
CAACCGTTTAACAAGCAAACCGGATTATATTCCGCTTGCAACTATTGCTCAGCAGACCGGACATATTGCCGGTGAGAATGCTGCTGGTGGAAATTCGCAAGTGCAGCCTTTCGTAAAAAATATTGCTGTAAAAATTTTCGGAAAGACTTTAGTCTCTGTCGGCTTGAATTCTGTTGAAGCGAAAAAATATTATCACAACATTGGTGAAGTTCATGCTGTAATTCCAAATCTTGTTAAGGTTATGCCGGATTCGGAAAATGTATTTGGTAAGATCATCTTTGATAAAAACAGCAAACTAATTCTCGGTGCCAACTTTTTAGGAAATAGAGAAGCAGTTGGTTACGGAGATTTGATAGCATCGTTTATATCGAACAAAATTAAAGCAGCGGAGCTGGCAAAAATAAATTACAATTACACGCCGCCGGTTTCTCCGTTTGTAAATCTTTTATCGGTTCTTGGAAGAAAAATTGAGAGTGCTAAATGAAAAAAATTATTGTCGTTGATAATCCTCTTGTAAAACGTGATGTAACTATATTGCGTGATAAAGAAACTGACCCAAACGGATTCCGTCTTGCGTTAGACCGTGTTTCGCATTCGATAGCAATTGAGATCAGTAAATCGTTCGATCTAACAGAGTTTGTAGTTGAAACTCCGCTAGAAAAAACCAAAGGATATAAATTTTCAAAACAAGTTATTCTTGTTCCCGTTTTACGCGCCGGATTAAGTATGGTAAGTTCTTTCTTGGAAATGATTCCCGATGCTAAAGTTGGGCATATTGGTTTGCAGCGCGATGAAAAAACTTTAAAACCGATTGACTATTATTATAAGGCACCAAAAAATTTAGATGAGTCAATCACAATAGTACTTGATCCGATGCTTGCAACCGGAGGAAGTGCAGTTGCATCATTCAACTCTCTGAAACAAAAAGGAGCAAAGAAATGTATTCTTGCATGTCTAATTGCAGCACCGGAAGGAGTTGAAAAGATGAACAACGAACACCCTGATATTCAAATTTATACAGCTGCTTTGGATAGACAACTGAATTCTGTCGGCTATATTCTTCCCGGACTTGGCGATGCGGGTGATAGAAATTTTGGAACACTTTAATATAATGAATAGATGGAACTGACGATTAGCATAAAACACCAACGGATGCTGGAAGACCTCTTGAAGATCTGCAAAAAGAATCTTCCATCTGTTAATGAAGCGCTTATCAAGAAAGCTTTTCAGTTAAGCTATGAGTCGCACAAAAATGATTTCCGTGCATCGGGTGAACCGTATTTCAATCATCCTTATGAAGTTGCGATGATTGTAGCCCGCGAAATTCCTCTCGATGATATTTCCGTTGTTAGCGCACTTCTTCACGATGTAGTTGAAGACAGTGATATTAGTCTGGATTTTATTTCGAAAGAATTTAGTAAAGAAGTTTCTGAGATAGTTGACGGCGTTACAAAAATCGGCGGAGTATTCAAAGGTCAGGAAATTACTCAAGCAGAAAATTACCGCAAAATGCTTCTATCGATGGTAAAGGATGTGCGTGTAATTCTTGTAAAGTTCGCAGACCGTCTTCACAATATGCGCACGCTTGAGTTTGTACATCCGCAAAAACAAAGAAGAATTGCAAAAGAAACTTTAGAAATTTACGCACCGTTCGCTCACCGTTTCGGTTTGGGAATTTTGAAATGGGAAATGGAAGACCTTTCGTTTAAGTATCTAAACAAAGAGGCTTATGATGATATTGCAAACAAAATAAAAAACACACGCAAAGAGAGAGAATCATTCATCTCGCGATTCTCAAAACCAATTACTGAAAAACTAAACGAACATAACATTAAATATGAACTTGGCGGAAGGCCGAAACATCTCTACAGCG
The DNA here is from genome assembly GCA_023250955.1 of Melioribacter sp. Lineage (GTDB taxonomy): Bacteria > Bacteroidota > Ignavibacteria > Ignavibacteriales > Melioribacteraceae > Fen-1258. The sequence goes on from JAHEZQ010000021.1 coordinate 1,874, forward strand.
TTTACAGAAAAATGATAATTCAAAATCGTCCTTTCGAAGATATATACGATCTTCTTGCTATTAGAATTATTTTGGAAAGCGATGATGCCAACGAATGTTATTATGTTCTTGGAATAATCAATCAACTTTACAAACCTATTGCTGACCGCTTCAAAGATTTTATCTCTATCCCGAAAAAAAATAATTATCAATCAATTCATACAACTGTAATTGGCCCCGATGGTAAATTAGTTGAAGTTCAAATTAGAACACGTAAGATGCATGAGATTGCTGAGCGCGGTGTTGCTGCTCATTGGAAATATAAAGAGAATAGATCAACAGACGATAAAGATCTTGAGGAGTGGGTAAGTTGGATACGTGATATTTTTGAACATGCTTCCAAAGATGAAGCTACAAAAGAAATCTTAGCAAGTTTCAAACTAAATTTATATCAAGATGAGATATATATCTTTACACCCAAAGGAGATCTAAGGAGGTTACCTTTAAACTCAACTCCTGTTGATTTTGCATTTGAAATCCACAGCAACGTTGGTTATAAATGTATCGGTGCAAAAATAAACGGCAAGATCGTTCCTCTGGATACAGTTATTCACAGCGGTGATCAAGTAGAGATCATTACTTCAAAGAATCAGCATCCTAATAAAAGCTGGCTGCAGTTCGTTCAGACTCACAAAGCAAAGAATAACATCCGCAAATTCTTGAACAAGGAAGAAGAGAAGCTTCTTGATTCCGGCAAAGAAATTTGGGACAGAAAGATCAAAAAACTAAAACTCTCTTTCACCCCTGATGATCTAACCAAACTTGTACGCAAACTTAAGATGGATAACAATCGACAATTCTTTAGAGCGATTGCACAAGACAAAGTAAACTTAGACGAGATATTAAATCCTACAGCACCTGAAGAAAAAGAAGCGGCGGAAGTTGCATTTGATAAATTTGCAAATATTGCACGCAACACTGCCGGCGGAATTGTTGTTGAAGGTGATTCAAAAGGTTTTGCTTACACCTATGCAAAATGTTGTAATCCAATTCCCGGTGATCAAGTTGTTGGTTATGTAACAATAGGCGAGGGAATAAAAATCCATCGTAAAGATTGTAAGAACTTGATAACTATGATTAAGGCAAATGAAGAACGGTTAGTCCCGGTTAATTGGCCTAAGTCAAACGGAGCTTTCTTCGTAGCGGGTTTAAGTATTAGAGGAGATGATGTTCCTGGAATCTTAAAAGACATTTCAAACAGTATTACTACTTATCAAAACACAAATATTAAATCTGTAAACATCACAACAAATGATTCAATGTTTAAGGGAACGATTACGGTTTATGTTAAAGATTTGGAACACTTAACGAAATTAATTGAGCGATTAAAGAAGAACCGCGGAATCTATACTGTTGAAAGATTCGACGCGGAGAGTCAGTAACAATGAGAAAATATTGAACGAAGAACGAATACTTGCAATTGATTATGGTACTAAAAGAATCGGTCTCGCTGTAACTGATCCTCTTAATATTTTTGCTTACCCGTTAATTACACTTCCTAATGATTTAAAATTCTTCGAAAGATTAAAAAAGATTATCAATGAATATCATATTGTAAAAATTATTATAGGTTATCCGTTAAAAGAGAGCGGGGATGAATCAACAAGTTCTCAATCAGTTTTAAAATTCAAGACTGAATTAGAAAACAAAATTGATTTGCAAACGGAATTGATTGATGAAAGATATTCATCTTCGATAGCGCGCGAGAGAATAATACAATCAGTAGTTTCTAGGAAGAAGAGACGCGATAAATCATTATTGGACAAAAATGCCGCCGCAGTGATCTTAGAGGACTACTTAAACACGGCTAAAAAATAAGGTTAAAACTGTTAGTAAAGTGATTAATAAATTGACATTTTTATCATTATAAATTATTTTGGATTAGTAATAAAACCAAAAGGGAGCACATCTATGACACTTGACGCACTCGGAATGATTGAAACCAAAGGTTTGGTCGGTGCAATCGAAGCGGCCGATGCTATGGTAAAAGCAGCAAAAGTAGAATTGATTGGAAAAGAAACTATCGGCGGCGGATATGTAACTGTTCTTGTTAGAGGTGATGTTGGAGCAGTTAAAGCAGCTACAGATGCCGGTGCTGCTGCTGCACAGAGAGTTGGAGAATTGGTTTCAGTCCATGTCATTCCACGTCCGCATAGTGATGTTGAATTGATTCTGCCTAAACGCGCTAAATAAAATTATATGCAATTTGCTCTAGGTCTTATTGAAACGAAGGGCTTGATCGGTGCTATTGAAGCGGCCGATGCTATGTTAAAAGCCGCTAATGTAAAATTAGTCAGTAAAGAAAAAATTACTGCCGCTTTAGTTACAGTAAAAATTATCGGCGAAACCGCAGCTGTTAAATCTGCAGTTGATGCCGGAGCGGCTGCCGCTCAAAGAGTTGGTCAATTAGTTTCCGCCCATGTAATACCCCGTCCGGATGATCAAATCGAGAGCCTTATTTATTTCCCGTCAATAACTACCGAGATTCAGCCGGAAGAAAATGTTAAAAAAGAAAAACCGGTTAAAGAAAAAATTGTTGTAAAAGAAGTTGAAGAAGAAAAAATTGAAGAAGAATCCCTATTCGATGAGAGTGAAAAAGAAGAGACTGAAACTGTACCGATTAAAAGAAGAGGCAGACCAAGATTAGAGAAAACGGAATCACAGGTTTCTTCACGTTTGGATTCACTCCGTAAAGAGGCCTTAAAGGAAATCAGAAAAGTTGAAGTCGAGAAGCCATTAACGTCTGGAGAAATTCCTACTAATGATCAACTTTCGGAATTGAATGTGCATGAGCTTCGTCATTTAGCAAGAAGCTTTGATAATTTTCCTATCAAAGGGAGACAAATTTCGAGAGCAAATAGAGATGAATTAATTGTACACTTTGAGAAAATTCGATAAATCTCATTTACAAAATGATTAAAGATTAATCCCGCTAAGCGGGATTTTTTTTATATTTAAGTATGAAGAAAAAAGTTATCACTATATCGGTTATTGCAATTATCTCAATTGGGCTTTGGATATCAGTAGCTCTATCGGAAGTGTATATTACTACTGTTGAAGTGCCGGTTAGATTTACTGACCTACCCAAAAATTATAGTGTTGGATCAACCTCTGTGGATAATGTTTATCTGCAGGTAAAAGGAAAAGGATGGGAGTTAGCTAAATTAAAACTTGGTGGAGATACTGAATTTAATATTTCAGTCCATAGGAGAACCGGTAAATATAGAAGCGATTTAAATAATTTTATTGATGGTAATTCATGGCTCGCACCATCATTTCAAGTTTTGGAAATAGCGCCTGCACAGATAGAATATGAAATTGAGAGGACAGGTTCAAAGCGTGTTCCGATTATGCAAAATATAAAAATGGATTTTAAAACGGGTTATGGTCCGGCATCTAAAATACAAATAGAACCAGGAACTGTTGAAATCTTTGGCCCCGCAAACTTACTTCAGAAGGTTGATACAATTAGAACAGAATTCCGTGAGTTCACTGATATAAGTGATAATGTAAAACTCAATCTTCAGTTAGATGTTCCTGATGGAATAACCATTCCAAAGACAGAATGTTCTATTGAATTCGATGTGCAGAAAATTGTTGATAAAACTTTTGAATCAATTTTAATTGAGACAAGAAATGTTCCGGCTAATAAGGAATTAATCCTTTATCCCGCTAAAATAAATGTTGTATTACGCGGTGGAATAAATAAACTTGGCAGACTAACAAACGACAGTATAAAAGTGTACGTTGATTTCTGGACTGCACTGAAAGAAAACGGAAATACAATAGAACCAATTGTGGAATTTCCGCAATTCACAACTCTAACAATAACACAACCTAAAAAACTAGAATATATAATTAAACAATATTGAAAATGTTTATAACCTTTGAAGGACTCGACTTTTGCGGTAAATCAACTCAGGTACAGCTTCTTGAGAATTATCTGATTGATAAAGGCAGTAAAGTAAAAATTATTCGTGAACCAGGCGGTACACCCATTTCCGAAAAGATCCGCGATATACTTTTAGATAAAAAAAATTCTGAAATGTCTATTGAAACTGAACTGGTATTATTTTCTGCAAGCAGATCGCAACTTGTTAATCAAGTTATACTTCCCGCATTAAAAGAAAATTATTACGTGATCTCCGACCGCTTTCACGATTCTTCAATTGCATATCAAGCTTTTGGCAGAAAAATTAATCTTGAATTTGTAGAGGAACTACAGCAATTTGTCATTGGAAAAGCTGTCCCGGATTTAACGTTCTTTTTGGATATTTCTATTGATGAAGTGATCAAGAGAAAATCTAAAGTAAAACAGATGGAACTGGACCGTATTGAACTTTCCAAAATTGATTTTTATAGACGTGTTCGGAACGGATATCTCTACATCGCAAAAAAAGAAAAGCGGTTCAAAATGATAAACGGTGAACTACCGATCGAACAGATTCATAAAATTATTGTTGATGAAGTAAAGAAATTAGAAGTTTAGAAAGGAAACATTATGAAGTTAAGAAGTAAGATATTATTACTCATTACTGTGATAGTTTTATTCTCCGGTTTTTTAACCCGTGATAATGATATCTATTTCCAAATTAATAAAGGCATAGACATCTTCGGAAGAGTCTACAAAGAAGTGACAATAAATTATGTTGATCAATTAAATCCGGAAGAGTTCATGCTTTCAGGCATTAACGGAATGCTAACGTCGCTCGATCCTTACACAAATTTCTTAGATGTAAACGGGCAGAAAGATATTGAGATCATTACTAAAGGCAAGTACGGCGGAATTGGTGCAACTGTTGGTCTCAGAAATGAAGATATAACTATTGTTGACTTGATTGAAGGATTCTCTGCTCAAAGACAAGGTATGAGGGTCGGTGATATTATCGTTAGAATTAATAATGTTTCCGTAACAAAAGATAATTATGAAAATTTAAGCGAGTTATTAAAAGGTGATGTTGGTTCAACTGTTAATGTTGTAGTTAGAAGAGATGGCGTTGATGATGAAATAATTTTCAATTTGGTACGGGAAGAAATCGAAATAAAAAATCTTACTTATTACGGATTTGTTCCTGAAGGAAGCAATAATGCTTATTTAAAGTTGAGCGGATTTTCCCGTTCCGCAGGCGAAGAAATTAAAAAAGCTTTGTTGGAACTTAAATCCCAAAAAGAAATTGGCTCTGTTGTTCTTGATCTCCGCGGTAATCCCGGCGGATTGCTTGATGCAGCAATTGATGTTTGCGAAAAGTTTTTGAAAAAAGGTGAGACGATCGTTACAGTAAAAGGACGCGATAGTTTAAGTACAAGAATTTATTCTTCAGCTGAAGAACCGATCGCTGGCGATTTGAAAATGGCTCTTTTAATTGATGAAGGATCTGCATCGGCATCTGAAATTGTTGCGGGAGCTATTCAAGATCATGATAGAGCAGTGTTGGTCGGAACAAATTCTTTTGGGAAAGGACTTGTCCAAACAATCATTCCTTTATCATATAATACATCATTAAAAATTACAACTGCCCGTTATTATACTCCGAGCGGGAGATCAATTCAGAAGGTCAGCTATTCCGAAAAGAATAAAGTTTTTGAAAAGGGAATGTATCTTACTAAAAATGAATTCTATACAGACCATTCCAGAAAAGTATATTCAGCAGGCGGAATTATGCCTGATACTGTTGTTGTTAATGAATCAAGTTCAGGACTTGTCCAAAAATTACTTGCCGACGGAATGTTTTTCCGTTTTGCGACAAATTTTTTTAATAACAATCAGAATCACGATCTGAATAAATATTCACCTGATATGCTGATCAAAGAATTTACAAACTATCTTCATAATCAAAAATTCGATTTTGTATCTCGTGCCGAAAAACTGATTGACCAATTAAAGACTGCATCTAAAGAAGAAAATCTTGACCAAAAATTTATTGAACAGCTTGATAAGACAAAAAATCAGATTGACGCAAACCATTCAAACGAGATTGAAAAATATAAAAACGATATATTATTTCTTATTCGCGAAGAATTAGTAGCAAGAATTGATGGAAGACAGGGAAGAATTAAGGAATCGTTAAGAATGGATAACCAATTTGCTGCAGCGTTTAATATTCTAAACAACAAAAAACTTTACGATAAACTAGTAAGGCTGGATTATAAATAAATTTTATTTGTTAAATATTAAATTTGGTCCCAGTTGTTCAACGGATTGGTAATTCTTCAGATAATGGACTTTAATTCTGTTTCGATTTTTTACCAGCCAGCTTAAAGCAATCCGTAAATATTCTAAATCTCTTTCAGTTAATTCTTTTATCAAATGAATATCACCGTCGAAGAACTCATTTAAAATATCATCAAACCGATCTTCCTCATTTAGTATATAATTTTTAAAATACATTTTCCCATCAAGTAAAAGCATGTGATCATTTTTTCTTGAACCAAGAATTTCAATTAGCACATTTGCTTTATTTATCGGCTCAGCAAGTATGGATGATTTATTCAATTGGTTTAGAATCGAATTAACTACATCTCTTATCTGTCCGGCTTCCTCATATTTTTGTTTGGCGCTTAGCTCTTTCATCCTATTCAGTAAACGATCAACTGCAGATTGATTATTCCCACTTAAAAAATCATTAACTCGTTCCAATTCTTCGTCATACTGAGGCTTAATATCAGATTCGGTACATGGTGCGTAACAGCGGTTGATATCTGCAAGATAACATCGGCGTTTTTTATTAAACTCTTTGTCTGAACATTCGCGCAGCAGAAAAGTTTTATCAATTATATCTTTCAGTGAATTAGCAGTATCACGATTTGGATACGGACCGAAATAATTATTACCGTCAAAATTAATTATAGATGAAACTTCCACTGAAGGAAAATTATGAGTAAAAAGAATTTTTATAAAATAACTTCTCGGATATTTCTTCAGCATCTTGTTTTGCTTAGGCAAATGCTTTTTAATCAACTCAGCTTCAGCTAAAAGAGCAGTGAGTTCTGTGTTGGTAGTTTGATAACCAAGTCTCGAAGCTTTGCGGACAATCTCTTTTGATTTCCGCATTGCATTATTCATAAAATAATTTCTTAATCTTTCTTTCAGCGACTTGGCTTTGCCGATATAAATTATTTCTTCTTTTGCATTCTTAAAGAAATAAACGCCTGGCTCCACGGGAATATTTACAACATCGTCAAGAAGTTTTTTCTTAATAATTCTATATGGTTGCGTGGATGAGGAATTTTTTTGAAAACTAATTAAATCCGAAACTGTGTCTATATCATGTTCTTCACGGAGTTGCTTGAACATTCTCAACAAAACTTTAGCTGTTGCCGTTGCATCACCAAGTCCGCGGTGAACATCTCTATGTCTTATCTTTAACTGCTTAACAAGATTGCCAAGTGATTTGCTTGGAAATTGCGGATACAATCTTCTTGCGAGACGAAGTGTGCATATAGCATTATTTGCCGGAACTTCAAGTTCTTGATTTAAGCATTCATGTTTGAGAAATGAATAATCAAAATTGAGGTTATGCGCAGTTAAAATTGTATCGCCGATGAACTCTTTAATCTGCGGATAAACATCTTCAAAATAAGGCGCGTCTTGAACATCGGTTGTTGTAATACCGGTTATCTGAGTGATATAAAATGGGACTGGTCTTCCAGGATTGATAAACGAAGAAAAAGTATCTACAATTTTCCCCTTTTTAATTTTAGCAATCCCAATCTCAATAACTTTATCGGAATGAGAAGAAGTTCCAGTAGTTTCAAAATCGAAAACAGAATACTCTGCTTCTTCAAAAGGAATTTCTGTTAATTTATTTTCTTCCATTCGATCATTGATTTATGCAGAACAAATTTAATCAATTCATATTAAAACTAAGAAACTGTAAAAAAATCTAATAAATAGCTTTTATGAGCTAATGCCTACTTCGATATTCGAACGATTTTAGATATATTGCATTTAAGATTAAGAATAAGAGCAAGATTAAGAAAAAAATTAAATGACAATAAACATACTTTTCATAGGCGATATTATTGGTGAACCAGGGCTTAACATTGTACAAATGTTGCTTCCAGGTTTGCAAAAAAAATATAACGTTGATGTTACTATTGCTAACGGTGAAAATGCTTCTGATGGCAAAGGTTGTACAGAAAAAGAAGCAAAATTATTATTCGATCTTGGTGTTAATGTTATAACCGGCGGTAATCATACTTGGGATAAATTTCAATCTCAAGAATATCTAAAGAAAGATGCACGGGTTCTTCGTCCCCAAAATTATCCAAAAGGAACTCACGGTAACGGTTATCATATTTTTGAAAGTAATATGGGAAAAGTTGCAGTTCTAAATTTGCAAGGTCGTGCCTATATGGCTGCGATTGATTGTCCTTTCCGCACAGCAGAATGGGTAATTGCAAAATTAAAACAAGAAACAAAAGTAATTATTGTTGATATACACGCTGAGGCAACAGCAGAAAAAATTGCGCTTGCAAATTTTCTTGATGGAAAAGTTTCAGCTGTAATTGGTACACACACTCACGTTCAAACATCTGATGAAAGAATTTTTCCGAACGGAACAGGTTTTATAACAGATTGCGGAATGACAGGACCGTATGATTCTGTAATTGGAATGAAGACCGATGCAGCGATCAACAGATTTTTGTATCAAACACCGCAGAAATATCAGACGGCGACAGATAATGTTCATCTTACAGGATTATTTTTAAAAGTTGATTCAACAACTGGAAAAACGGTGGAGATAGAAAGAATTTTTCTTCCGGAATTTGATAAAGCAGTTGTTAGCAGTTAGCTTTTAGCTGTTAGCAATTTTCAACCTTGCCTACCGGCAGGCAGGTTCTCAATTATGAATTTGCAATTAACGAAGTGATATGGCAACGATTATTGACGGTAAAAAAATTGCGCTAGAAATTCGAGCAGAGCTGAAGGAGAAAGTTTCTTGGCTCAAATCACTAAACATTAGAGTCCCGGGTTTGGTTACAATTTTGGTAGGAGAAAACGCAGCTTCACAATCTTACGTTACTTCGAAAAGCAAAGCTTGCAATGAAATCGGGATGCTCTCGAAAATTGAAAAACTTCCTACTGAAACTACCGAGGAACATCTTCTTGGATTGATTGATCATTATAACTCGAACGATGATTATCACGGTATTCTTGTTCAGCTTCCTTTACCAAAACATATTAATGAAGATAAAGTGATTGAAAGAATTGCACCCGAAAAGGATGTGGATGGTTTCCATCCTATAAGTGTTGGAAGACTAGTAATAGGGAAAGATACTTTTTATCCTTGTACACCAAACGGAGTTTTGGAACTTCTCAAGAGATATAAAATTGAAACAAGCGGCAAACATGTTGTTGTTGTTGGAAGGAGTAATATTGTAGGTAAACCGGTTGCTAATATGCTGCTTCAGAAAAAAGATGGCGCTAATGCAATCGTTACAGTTTGTCATTCCGCATCTAAAGATCTAACACGATTTACGAAAGATGCGGATATTTTAATCGCTGCAATTGGTAAACCAAATTTCATTACAGCGGATATGGTGAAAGATGGAGTTGCAGTTATTGATGTAGGTATAAACCGTGTCGAGGATTCTTCATCACCTAAAGGATATAAAATTGTTGGTGATGTTGATTTCGAAAATGTTTCGAAAAAAGCATCTTTTATTACACCGGTACCGGGTGGGGTTGGACCAATGACTATTGCTATGTTGCTTCAAAATACTTTTCTTGCATACATTAAGATTACAAAACAAAAGTTAACATAAACGATGAGTAATTTAATCGAAAAAGTTGTCTCGCAAGTATTCATAGAAAAATCTCTTCAAGATTTTTATTGCGCGGGCGGAACATGTGCCGGATGGGAACGCAATGTAATTGATCAGCCGACGGCGGTAAAAAATATTATAAGTAATGGCGCCGAAAGAATTGCCGCAAGCATTGGAGTTGGCGAGCATATTGATCAGGAAGTTGCGCGGATGATTGATCATACTTTATTGAAACCGGAAGCTACTCCGAAAGAAATAAAAACACTTTGTGAAGAAGCAAGAACATATAATTTTGCTTCGGTATGCATTAATCCCTCTTATGTTTCGATGTGTAAAGATTTATTAAGCGGATCCAAAGTAAAAGTCTGTACCGTAATTGGATTTCCGTTAGGGGCAACAACAACTGAAACAAAACGGTTTGAAGCAGAGCAAGCTCTTAAAAACGGCGCTCAAGAAATTGATATGGTTATTAATATTGGGATGCTTAAGCAAGGTGAGAATGAATACGTATTTAATGACATCAATCAAGTTGTACTTGCAGCAAAAAAGTTTGGTGCCGTGTGCAAAGTGATTATTGAATCAGCAATACTAACCGATGAAGAAAAAATTAAAGCTTGTATTCTTGCCAAAGAAGCAAAAGCTGATTTCGTAAAAACATCAACGGGGTTTAGCAAAGGCGGCGCAACTGCGGGCGATGTTGCATTGATGCGGTATGTTGTTGGTTCAACTGTCGGTGTAAAAGCAAGCGGCGGCATTAGAACTACTGAAGATGCTAAGTTGATGATCGCAAGCGGTGCCGATCGCATCGGTGCAAGTGCAAGTGTAAAAATAGTTGGCGGTTCTGCTTCTACAGGTGCTGGATATTAATTTTTATTCTGAGGAGTGCAACGACGAAGAATCCCTAACTTAATAAGTTTAGGGATTCTTCGTTCAGTTCTGCCGGCCTCAGAATTATAGAGATAGAGGGAAAAATTTGGTTTTAGATCTTAACGTAATACAAACAGACGATGGATTCACAGCAGAAGTCCCTTCAATTAAAGGATGCGAAAGCTGGGCACACAGTGAAGAGGAAGCAATTAATAAAACTGTCGAACTGTTGAAATATTATTTACAAAGTTCCTCAAATCAAAAAATGATAATTGATAGAGCTCGCAAAGAACATCCCCTTACCGTTTATAAACTTGTTTTTGATAAGTGATGAGAAAGTTTAAGACAGACGAACGGTTACAAAAAATTATAGAAACAGCAACAGCTAGGCAGTTCTCGCTGCGTGTTGTTATGGAGAACATTCACGATCCGCACAACGTTAGTGCAATATTTAGAACTTGCGATGCAGCCGGTGTTCCAAAAATAAGTTTACTTTATACATTCGAATCATTTCCCCGAATCAGTAGAACTTCCTCCTCTTCTGCAAATAAGTGGATTGAAGTTGATAGATATGACGACACCAAACTTTGTTACGACGATCTGAGAAAGCAAGGTTTCAAGATTTACGCCAGCATGCTCAATAAGACCGCGAAAAATATTTATGATATTGATCTTACTAAAAAAATAGCATTGGTATTTGGTAATGAAAAACGGGGAGTATCACTTGAGGCAGAAAAATTATCGGACGAGACTTTTTACATTCCAATGCGAGGAATGATACAAAGCTTAAATGTTTCGGTTGCGGCAGCCGTAACTTTATATGAAGCACAACGGCAAAGATTCTTAAAAGGGAAGTACAAAAAAAGCGAGCTTTCTAAAGAAGAATTAGATCAGCTAATTGATAAATGGTGTGAGAGGTGATTCAAAAATTTGAAAATATTGATAGAATTAAAGGTGAATTATTTTTACGCGGAGACAAATCAGTCTCTCATAGGGCAATTATGTTTGCTGCGATAGCAGATGGTGTTTCGGTAATTCGTAATTGTTCCGGTTCCGAAGATGTTCATTCTACTATTAATTGTCTTGAAAAACTCGGTTGTAAATTTGAAATGAACGATGATCATATAAAAGTAATGGGGAAGGGGTTTAAGGGATTTTCAAAACCAAATTCTGAGTTATACGCGGGTAACTCCGGAACTACTGCACGTTTGATAAGCGGAATATTATCTGCGCAGAATTTTGAATCGGTTATTACAGGAGATGAATCATTATCTCAACGGCCAATGAAAAGAATTGTTGAGCCATTAATGCTGATGGGTGCGAATATATGTGCCCATGAAAGTGGAACTTTGCCAATTGTAATCAAGCCGTCAGCGATAAAACCAATTAACTATAAATTACAAGTTGCAAGCGCTCAAGTTAAAAGTGCAATGATCTTGTGTGCAATCCATCTTGATGAAGAATCAGTTTTTATTGAACAAACACCGACAAGAAACCACACAGAGAAATTATTGAATCTTAAAACTGAAATTACAAGTGGTGGGGCAAGGATTTACGTTTCAAAAAATAATTATCCTCTACCATTTGAAATAACTATTCCTTCGGACATATCAAGTGCGGCATTTTTTATAGTCATGTGTTTGCTCACAAAAAATTCTACAATACTAATTCGAAATGTTTCCTTGAATGAAACAAGAACCGGAGTAATAAATATACTTCAGCAAATGGGTGGCAAGATTGAAATTGATAATGAGCGTGAAGAAAAAGGGGAGAAGGTTGGCGACATTCGAGTTTATTCTAGTAAATTAAAAAATGTTTCAATACCTAAATCAATTATTCCAAATATTATAGATGAAATACCAATTCTTTCCGTAGCTGGAATATTTGCAGAAGGAAATTTTAGAATCGATAATTCAAAAGAACTCAGGGTGAAGGAATCGGACAGGATCAAATCACTATGCAATAATTTTAAGAAAGCCGGATTGACCGTTAATGAATTTGAAGACGGTTTTGAACTAAGCGGTAATGTTTCTAATGCGGAAACACTTTTTGAAAGTTACGGCGATCACCGTATTGCAATGGCTTTTGGAATTCTATGTATGTTGATGAAAAATGGTGGAAGTGTTAATGATTTTGAATGTGTTGGTGTTTCCAACCCGCAATTCGTAGAGCAGATTAAAAATCTGACTAAATATTAGTTATACCACTACTTGCATAAGGTGATGGAGTGAATAAAATATTTAGTATTGATATGTTCAAGAGAATTAACTTCATGCATTTAATTTTTATAATCAGCTTATTCTTGGTTGGTTTTGTAACGAACGTATTTCTCCATGAATTGGGTCATGGTATTCCGGCAATTTTTAAAGGTGGTGGAATAAATAAGATTTTTTTATTTGGTTATGAGATTATTCCAAATTTTGGACTGAAGACAACTTATGGTCTCTCGTTTAGTTTTTGTCAAGTTAATTGGCCCAATGGTTATTCCCCACAGAATTTTGGAAAGGACTACAATACTTTTCTGGATCCGGATTCACATTATTTGTCTCCATCGTATCTTTAGCTTTTTTATGGTCATTTAAACCAAAACATATTTTCAGGTATATTTTATTAATTCTCTCTTTTGGTTTTTTAGATATTTTCACAGCTTCATTTCTGCCGCTTATTGGATTACCTCATCGTCTTTTTTGGGGTGCTCAAATTTCTGAAGCTGTAGGAGGGTTGGTGATGATGGGATTTTCAAAAACATTCTCATTGTTATTGATCCTATTCTGTGTAAGCGTGATTGTTTATCTCCTTTTTTACTATCTTAAAAAACATTCACGTAAAAGTATTGTTGATCTTATGGTATAACCGCTTATAAAAGGATTAAGTCAATAGGCAATAAAATATAAATAGAGCAACCCAATCAATTTCCGCATGACTCAGAATGACAAATAATTACAACTCTAATATTTGATGCTCGAATTTGTTGATTGCTAACTCGTTATAAATCCACTTAAAAATATCCATTCCATATTTATTCGCGAAATAGATCCAGTTCAACTCACGTTCCTGTAAGTTATTGTTAGGGTATAAAACATTTCTAACCTTACTAATCTGGCGGATCGTTGATTCATATTTCCTTTTTTCAGATTCAACAGCTTTTGTTTTTAAGTAGTTTATCGTTTCTTCAATTCTCTGTTTAGATTTCGATGTAAGATCAACTAGAGTTTTATCAATAAAAAATAATTTATCAGAAATTTGGTTTAATGATGAATTTATTTCTTCTTGAGAATTCATAAAAAGTGTTTCAAGATTTATATCTGATGAAGCAGCTAATATTTTTTGAATTAACTCTTCTTCTTCAGAAAAAATATCTGTATAGGTAAGGCCGTTTTTCTCTACGATAACCTGAACACCTTTTTCGACAATTGTTGCTGAAGAACGCGGATAAATAAACGGTTCTTCAATATTATATATTTTGTAAAGCGGTGAGACTTGAGCGAAATAACTTATCTCTCCGGGGCCTCCAATATAAAAAGCTGTTGGGAAGAGATAATCCTGGCAAATAGGGCGCAATAAAACATTAGGACTAAATTTTTCCGGTGAACTTTCCAATTGTGCAAGTAATTCATCCTTAGTAAATTTTTTACGTTTACCTTTAAGTCGATATTCCCCGGTATCTGTCGGTTCAATTGATAGCCGCTCTTTTTCCTCAATGTAAAATAAATTAATCGGTTTTACTTTTACTTGAGCATGGTAAACTTCTTCTAGTTCCGCACTGCGCTCTACAATATCTCCTGTATGTTCTCCAAATTCAGTTATCTCTTTAGTAAAAACGGGAGTTAACAATTTCCGAACATCCGGATCAAGCGGGTTAAAAACTAGTAATCCATATTCATCAAATAACTGTATCATCAATTCACGGAATGTTTCTAGAAAAGTTTTTTCAGGTTGATAAATGGATTTAATTAAATCTAATAATGGCGCCTTAAATTCCGTCTCACGTAAACTTCCGGTTAATTCGCTTATTACATTTTCTATATTTTGATTAAACTTCAGTCCGCCTATCGAACCGCGATTTACTTCATCAATCTGACCATCATCGTATTTAATATTTAATATTTGGTTCTCGTTATTTAATATTGAAAAATTTCTAACTTCATCGTAATCATGATCATCACCTTCAAGCCAAAATATTGGAACAAAATTAAATCCATCATAATTTTCTTTTAAATGGTTACAAAGTTTTATTGCAGTTATAGATTTATAAATGGTATAAAGCGGTCCGCCCAATATACCAAGCTGTTGCCCAGTTAGTACGGCAATGGTTTTTTCAGAAGTTAGTGCTTGAATGTTTTGTTCTGTTTGTTTTGAAACTTTTTGGTTTTGATATTGAGCTTTTAGAATTTCTGATACCCTTAGACGATTTGGTCTTTCCTTTTCGCTTAGCTGCTTAAAGAATGGTAGGTACTGTTCCGTTGCTCTAAAATTTTTCCCATAGAATCTTTCTACATTATTAAACTCATCCAGATAATCAAGGAAAAGATTTTGATGAGCGGGTATATCAGAAAAATTTATAAACATTACTTCTCCTTTAAAAAACAAAGACTTGATGATTTACTAAAAACAGATTTCTCTTATCAATTTACATGAGTCTGTTCAATTACAATATGAATTTATAAATATTTTCATTCATTTTTTAGTTTGATGACATAATAATTAGGAATAATTGGTGATTTTATGTCTTCTCTATTCATTATTCCGGTTGATTTATGGTATTCTAAAATATTATTATTCTTATAAATTCGTAGTTAAATTATTTTCGATTTTTTCTATTTGATGACTAAGTTCTGTCCAAAGATTGTATTCAGGTTCCAAGAGTAATTTAATGCTTTGATATTCATAATTTCTTTCTTTGGCGAGTTGGGGATTGCTAAAAATATTCTTGTCGGCTAGTTCATCCTCGAGTCTTTTCTTCTCTATTTCTAATTTACTAATCTTTTTCTCACATTCGGTTAGTTTTGCTTTCAGATCTTTTGTTAATGAAAATTTCTGTTGACGTAATTCTGCTTCGGCCCTCTTTTGATCTTTGCGGTTTGTTTTTTGCCCGGTATTTAATATCTCAGCACTTTCAGAATCAGCTATTTCTTTTCTCTTTTGAAGATAATATTCAATACCGCCGACGAATAATTTTACATGTCTATTTCTAATTTCAAGAACTTTAGTGGTAATAGGTTTTAGGAAATCTATATCATGAGATACAATTATTAATGTGCCGCTAAAATCAATTAATGCGCGCTGCAAAATTCCTTTCGATGAAAAATCAAGATGGTTGGTAGGTTCATCAAGAATAATCAGATTACTTTTAGTTAATAATAAATTTGCAAGTGCTACTCGGCTCTTTTCTCCTCCGGAAAGAACTTTAATTTTCTTGAATACATCATCGCCGGAAAAAAGGAAAGACCCGAGTATAGTTCGTATTTGACCGATACTTAATTTATCGTTCGTTTCTTCAAGTGTATCAATGAGATCATATTCCGGATTAAGAGCATCAGCAACTTCTTGCTCATAATATGAAACTAAAGTATTGTGTCCGTAAGTCAATTCACCGCTGCTAGGTTTTAATTTACTACCGATAATCTTTGCAAGAGTAGTTTTACCTGCGCCATTCGGTCCAACAATTGCAATCTTATCACCGCGTTCAATTTGAAGATTTACACCTTGCAATACTTGAAGATTTCCGTAAGACAGAGAAACGTTATTGATCTCAACAGGTAGAACACCGCTTCTTGGCGGCTCCGGAAATTTTATGTCAATTCGTTTTTCTTCTTCAGAAATTGAAATCGAATCTAATTTTTCTAACTGCTTAATTCTGCTTTGAACTTGTTTTGCTTTAGTGGATTTGTATCTGAATCGTTCAATAAATTTTTCTACATCTTTTATTTTCTTCTCTTGAGTTTTCTGCAGTGCACGTAATTGAATATCCCGTTCATCTTTAAATTTTAAATAAGCTCCGTAATTACCCGGGAAAAAATTAATCTGCTTATCAAATACTTCAAGAGTTTTGTTCGTAACTGAATTAACAAAATGCCTATCATGTGATACAATGATTAATGCACCTTTGAATTCTTGCAGAAAATCTTCAAGCCATGTAAGTGTATCAATATCTAAATGGTTTGTCGGTTCATCAAGGAGGATCAAATCATTTTCAGCAAGAAGTATTTGCGCGAGTTGAATCCGCATTTGCCAGCCACCGGAAAATTCATCTGTCTTCCGTGGGAAATCTTTTTTATCAAAACCGAGTCCTTCAAGAACTTTTTCAATTTTAGAATCAGCTAAATAAAAATCAATCTCTTCTTTTTTATGATGAATCTCACCCAATTCCTCTAATAATTCTTCTCTATCTTCATCTAAAAGATCAGGCTGATTTAACCCGTCAATAATTTCTATTTCCCGTTCCTCAAGAACTTTAATATTGGGGATAGCAGATTTTACTTCTTCAAAAAGTGTAAACCCTTTAAATGCAATTAGATCCTGAGGCAGATAACCAATTGTAATCCCTTTCTGTTTTGAGATTGAACCGGATTCAGGTATTTCTATGCTGTTAAGAAGTTTTAAGAAAGTTGATTTGCCTGTTCCGTTGGAACCGACAAGTGCAATCTTATCATGCTTTGCGATTTTGAGGTTTACATTCTCAAAAAGATTTTCACCAGTGAATTGAATGGAGAGATTTTTTATATCAATCATTTTTATCCAGCATCAAGATTCAAGAAGAAATTTTGGAAATTTAATTTCTGATAACTGCCACTTTAGAAGTTTTTACATTATTGGCTTCTTCATCGTAAGCAACAATTATATAAATGCCGGTAGGGACGGTATTTCCGTTTAAATCTTTTCCGTCCCAAAATGCGATTTTGCCGCCGGGTGTTTTGATTTCTCTAATTAAATTACCACTGATATTTAAAATTTTAATACTACTGTTTCTGATCAACCCGTCTATTGTTAAAGATATAGCATTATTATCACCAGGTATAAACGGATTTGGATAAACCAACAGCTGATCAAAACTTGGTAACGGTTGTATGGATGATGTTTGTAATGCAGCTAAACCATTATCAGTCCCGATATAAACAATCCCGTTCTTCGCATCAAATGTAATACTCTTAATGTCATCATTCGGTAAAGGGCTGTTTTTAGAATTATATTGATTCATTACTTGAATACCGTCAGAGGATAAAACAAAAACACCTTGTTTGGTTCCAAACCATTTATTGTCTAACGGATCAACTGCAATGCAAGTTACTGTCTGGTTTCGAAGAGCTAAACCTAAATTGCTCGTAACTTTTGGTTTTGAAGGATCGGTAATAACATTAACCCCAACATTTGTCCCGATCCACAAATAGCCTTTACGGTCAACAGCAAGAGATGAAACAAGATTACTGAGTAACCCATCTATATAACCTTGTGTATCATCACTAAGATTAGTAAAAGTTTTGTTCTCATTAAAATAGTAAAGTCCCATACTACCGCTGCTGGTCACAAACCATTTAGTATCATTTTGATCTATAACCATTTTATCGGTAGCATCAGAACCAATGAAAGGACTGGAAAAGGAGAAACTATACCATTGTTTTTGTTTTGTATAGACACTCAATGGTTTTCTCGTAGCGGCTTCGTCAACAAGAACCCACATATTTCCTTTTGAATCAGTTTTTACATCAGAGATAGGAACAAAGTTTGTATCTCTCACAAAACCCGAAATTGAGCTATTATTTCTTGAATAAAATTCAAAATTATTATTCTTAAAAACTGTAACGCCCTTTCCCCAATTTGATAAGTAAACTGCTGTATCTGGACCGGCATAAACATTATAATAAGCGTTAGATAATATTTGGGGATAATTAGCATTATTAAAAACTGTCCATTGATTTCCATCAAATTTTAAAAAACCAGAACCGCCGTTATCTTTGCCGGTCGCAACCCATAGATTTCCAATTGGATCTACCGAGAGATTTACAAATGAATTTATTTGCGGGCCGTTCGGATAACGAATTTTTGATTTATTGTTATTGAATTGAATCAATCCACTATTAGTTGAAATAAAAATCCCCTGGCTTGTTGAACCGGTTATTGAGTTAAAAGATACGCCATTATTCTGGTATACAACCGATGATTGACCGTTAACATATTGAATCAATTGACTGCTGGAAATTAGATAGAGAGTATTTCCAATAACAATCATATCATTTATTGTGGAACCTTGAAGAGCATATTGTTGCCATGTTCTATTTACGAAACTATATATTCCGTTTGATGTCCCTAATAAAATTTGGCCGTTGAATTGTACAAGTCTGCTTACTGATTGAGCAGGTAAGCTTAATCCAAATTGATATGTATCCCAAGATTCCGGAGCAGATAAATTTTGCGCTCCTACTTTTTGAACAGCAACACCGCTTTCGGTACAAGCAAAAATAAGATTCGATTTATAAGAACTTAATATTTTAGATTCTGCCGGAAAATTGCCGAGTTTTAAAAATGAATCATAAATGGAAAGTGTTTTTGTATTTATAAGTAAAAGTCCAAAATCCACGGAAACAAAAATTGTGTCGCCTTTTACAAATAAATTGTGAATCTGTTTTTGGTTCTTGTCGGAATTAAATATATCAATTATTCTACTAATTGAATTATCACTCGGATCAAAAATATTTAAATATCCTTCTTGCGATCCAAACCAAATTTTGTTTTGATTATCAACAGCTACTGAAGTTAGCGCCTGACTGTTGAAACCATCTGCTTTAGTCATAACTGAATAGGTACTATCCGAGGTGTTGAACTCAAAAGCGCCTCCGCTTGTTGCAGCCCAGATATTAGTGGATGAAAATGCAGAAGCCGAAACATTTTTCATATCGGAATAGATTTTCCATGTACCTATTGTTTGTGCACTTATTGAACAGGTAAATGAAATAATTATCAAATAAATTCTGATAGTTCTCATTAATTTCCCTTATGATTTAGGTTAATGATGTAAAAGGCGCAAAACAAATTTAGTGTTTTCAGAATGAACAAAAAGTAGAAAATTAAATCATGCAGGCTCTTATTTGATGAATATATTTATGCACTATTTTTACGAAGCATTTTTCTCATTGCATCCAGTTGATTGTGGCCAATGAAGAACTTACCTAAGTTTTCATCATCAGCTTTCTTGCCCCCATGAAAATCTGAACCACCTGATTCAAGCAGACAATATTGATTCACGATACCACGGTAAAATTGTACCTGGTTTTCACTATGACTAGGGTGAATACATTCAATGCCATCCACCCCGGCTTTAATTAAACTTAGCAATAAATTTTCTTTCATATACCCAGGGTGTGCTATGAATGAAAGTCCGCCCGCATCGCTAATAAGTTTTAAAGCGCTCTGAGGTGAAACATGAATCTTTCGCTCATATGCAGGTCCATAATCTCCAATATATTTTTCAAATGCTTGCTGGTAATTCTGAATTATTCCAAGATCAACCAATGTGTATGCGATGTGGGGTCTTCCAACAGCAGAATTTTTTGCACGGTCTAAAACGTCATCAAGTTTAATTGATAAACCAAGGTTTCTTAACTTCTGAATAATTCTTTTTGCGCGGTGAATCCGTTCATCACGGAAAAAACTGAGATACTTTTGTAATTCTTCATGATCAATATCAATAAAGTATGCAAGAAGATGTATTTCCTTATCATCAAGGTCTGTACTAATTTCTAATCCAGTTACGACATCAATTCCTAATTCCTTAGCATAAGCTGTAGCTTCTTTAATTCCATTAACACTATCATGGTCGGTTATACTTATAATATCAAGACCGCGCTCATATGCTTTTTGAATAAGTTCAATTGGCGAAAGGGCACCATCGGAAAGATTTGTATGAGTATGCAGATCAATCTTAGCAGGCATGTTAAATAAACTTTTCCTTAAATTTTTCGTAATCAAGAATGGATAGTTTTGAACCGTCCAACTCTATTAATCCTTTTTTCGCAAAAGTATGTAGTGTTCTTGATATTGTTTCCCTTGATGTACCGGCCATATTTGCTAGATCCTGCTGAAGAGGAAGTTTTTCAATCTCGACTTTTCCATGTTTTATTTTACCAATATCGTCAGCTAATTGTAAAACTACTGTCGCTACTTTCCCTTCCGCATCTTTAAGTGATAGAGCTTTTATTTTTGCATCAGCAGAACGGAGACGTTTTGTTAGTTCTTGCAGTAATGAAATTGAAATCTCAGGATATTCACGGAGTAGATTTAAAAAATCATTCCGTTGAATCAAAAATAATTCAGACTCTTCAATTGCAGTTACTGTTGCTGAACGGGTTAATCCATCAAGAATTGCCATTTCACCAAAGAAGTCACTTTCGGAAAGGATGGTAAGAATTACTTCGCGTCCATCAGTGCTTGAGCGGGCCACTTTAACTTTTCCGTTTATTATTACGAAAAGTGCTGTACCAGCTTCTTCTTCCATAAGAACTACATCATTCTTTTTATACATTTTTCTTGTTCCAATATTCTCGATCATTTTTAGAGTTTCAATAGGCAAATCGGAAAAAATTGGTACATATGATAAAAATTCAGATGAAGACATTTAACACCTCGGTTGGTGATTAGCTCTATCTTTTATAGATAAATTTTACACTTACACACACAAGATAATTTTTTCAGATCAAATCAACAATCATTAATGAAAAGATAATTTCTAATCCCGGTCAAATTGAATCTTCTTTTTTGAATGTATATATTTGTGCCCGATAATCATTCAAATATGTTGGAAGGAGAAAGAAAATGGCAGTTAAAGTAGGTATTAACGGATTCGGTAGAATTGGAAGACAAGTCATCAACGTTTTGGCGGATAAGGGTTATTTAGGAAAGGAAGTTGATGTTGTAGCTGTTGTTGATGTCAGTACGGATGCAAAATATTTTGCTTACCAATTAAAATATGATTCCGTCCATGGAAAATTTAGAGGAACTGTAACAAGTGAAAAAAGTTCACCATCGGTTGAAACAGACGATGTATTAGTTGTTAATGGCAATAAGATCAAATGTGTTTTAGCACAAAAAGATCCTTCTCAATTACCGTGGAAAGAACTTGGTGTTGAATTGGTAATTGAATCAACCGGATTATTTACAGAATCAGAAAAAGCGAAAGGACATTTAAATGCCGGCGCTAAGAAAGTTCTTATATCGGCTCCGGGAAAAGGCGATGTAAAAACTCTAGTTATGGGCGTTAATGATAACGAATACGATCCTGCAAAACATACTATCGTTTCTAATGCATCATGTACAACAAACTGTTTAGCCCCAGTTGTATATGTTTTATTAAAAGAAGGAATAGGAATTGAAACCGGTTTGATGACAACAATTCACTCATACACCGCTACACAGAAAACTGTTGACGGACCTTCTAAAAAAGATTGGAGAGGCGGACGTGCAGCAGCAATCAATATAATTCCTTCTTCCACAGGAGCAGCAAAAGCAGTTGGGGAAGTATTGCCACAAACAAAAGGAAAATTAACCGGGATGTCTTTCCGTATTCCTACAGCTAACGTTTCTGTTGTTGATCTTACTTTCCGAAGTGAGAAGGAAACATCAATCGAAGAAATTAATTCATTATTGAAAAAAGCTTCCGAAACTTATCTAAAAGGTATTTTAGGATTCTGCAATGAAGAAGTTGTTTCATCAGATTTTATTCATGATGAAAGATCTTCAATCTACGATTCGCTTGCAACCATGCAAAACAATCTTAAAGGTGAAAAAAGATTCTTCAAAATTGTTACATGGTATGATAACGAATGGGGTTATTCAAATCGTGTTGTAGATCTTATGTTAAAGATGATTAAGTAATTTTACAAAATATTCTTAGCCAAGACGCAGACCAAAGTTTTGGCTGCGTCTTTTTTTTAGTTTTTGATTTTGCACGGAGGAATTAAAATGAAAAAATTAAGTATTGACAAAGTAAGCTTAAAAGGTAAACGTGTTCTTGTTCGCGTTGATTTTAATGTTCCGCTTGATGAAAATCTTCAGATCACAGATGATATTAGAATTACATCCGCACTACCGACAATTAAAAAAATAATTTCTGATGGCGGACGATGTATTTTGATGAGTCACCTTGGAAGACCGAAAGGCGGACCAAATCCGAAATACAGTTTAAAACCAGTAGCTGTTCGTCTCGGTCAATTGATGGATAAAGATGTAAAGTTTGCACCCGATTGTATAGGTGAACAAGTCAAAGCAATAGTAAACTCGTTAGTTAATGGTGATGTCCTTCTCCTGGAAAATTTACGTTTCCATCCAGAAGAAGAAAAGAACGATCCAGCATTTGCTAAGCAACTTTCAGAACTTGGCGATGTTTATATTAATGATGCTTTCGGGAGTGCACACAGAGCACATGCATCAACAGAAGGCGTAACAAAATTTATCAAAGTATGTGCTGCTGGCTATTTGATGCAGAAGGAACTTGATTATTTAGGTGAGGCAATTTCAAATCCGGTTCGTCCATTCACAGCAATTCTTGGCGGTTCGAAAATATCCGGAAAGATTGATGTAATTGAAAATCTTTTACCAAAAGTTGATAATCTTTTAATCGGTGGGGGAATGGCATACACATTTTACAAAGCGATGGGATATGAAATTGGGACATCTTTACTTGAAGCCGAAAAAGTAGAACTCGCAAAAGAAATGTTAGTAAAATTTAAAACATCTAAAGCGAAAGTTATTTTACCGAAAGATAATGTAGTTGCATCTGAGTTTAAGAATGAATCACCATCATCTATTGTTGATGCAGATAAAATTCCTGCTGATAAAATGGGTTTGGATATAGGACCCAAAACGATTGAAGAATTCAAGGATGTAATTCTTAAAAGTAAAACAGTAATCTGGAACGGACCGATGGGAGTTTTTGAGTTTGACAATTTTGCAAAAGGAACAGATACAATTGCCGCAGCTTTAGCAGAAACAACTACACAGGGAGCTGTTACAGTTATTGGCGGAGGCGATTCTGCTTCTGCAATTAAAAAAGCAGGATTGGATGATAAAGTTTCCCATGTTTCAACGGGAGGCGGTGCTTCATTAGAATTTTTAGAAGGGAAAGTTTTACCTGGTGTTGAAGCTTTGAACGATGATAAATAATTTAAGAGTAAGAGCAAGAGAATTGTGATTTTTTTGCTCTTAATCTTTAATAACAACATCATTTCATTTCAAAAATAAAACGATTAACTTCACAATACATAGATTGGAAATATAAATGGGATTAGATTCAAGAGATTATTATAAACCATCGGGATTTGGCGGATTTAGTTTTTTTCCTCCAGTACTAAAAAAATTACTATTTGCTAATGGGATAGTATTTTTTATTCAGCTCATATCGCAAATGATTGTTTATGGTTATTCTTCAGAAGGTTATTCAGTTAGCTATGAATATGTTTTAACAAAATATTTTGCACTTAATCCAGTTTTTGGTGATCACACTAATTTTTATGTCTGGCAATTATTGACATATCAATTCATGCATGCAAATTTTACTCATATTCTATTTAATATGTTCATGTTATGGATGTTCGGAATGGAAATTGAAAATATAATGGGTTCTAAAAAATTCTTGATCTTTTATCTTTCATGCGGGATCGGAGCCGGATTACTTCAGCTATTCTTGTCACAGTTTTTCGAAGGCGGAATGGGCCCTACAATTGGTGCATCCGGTGCAGTTTTCGGTGTGATGATTGCATTCGCAATGTACTTTCCAGATCGCTATGTTTTTATCTACTTCCTAATCCCGGTAAAGGCAAAATATTTAATTGCATTCCTCGTAATACTCGAGTTTATGTCAGTCGGAGAGCAGAGTTTCGTTGCCCATCTAGCTCATATTGGTGGTGCAATTACTGCACTCTTTTTTATACTTTATGATAGAAGAAATCGCATAAGTGCTGGAAATATTTATGGTTCATTTAAAAGATCAACGGAAAAATTCTCAAATTCTTCATTCGGAAACCGGTTTAAGCAACGCAGTGCCAAAGATATTGAAGATGCAAAGTTCTATGACATCAATGAATCTAAAAAAGAAGATGTTGTAACTGAAGCAGAGATTGATGCAATTCTTGATAAGATTAGCAAAAGCGGATATCAAAATTTAACGGATCGTGAAAAGAAAATTTTATTTGAAGCCAGCAAGAAAAAATAATATTGTATTAATTTTTCTTTCGTTGATAGTTGTTTATTCGGGATGCAGTAAAGAAAAAATACCGGAAGAAACTTTAATAAAAGTTTACGTAGAGAACGTTATTATCGAAGAAACTTATTCAACCAACTCCGATTCACTAATGACTCACAGAAATATTGTATTCTCCAGATACAAAATAACCGAAAAAGATTTTCAGGACGAACTTAATAGATATGCCGGCAATAAGACTAAATGGGAAAGTTTTTTTAAGAAGGCAAACGATTATCTGAATGATCTGAAAAAAAGTAACGCTATCAACTAACTCTCTTTTTTGCAGATGCAATTCTAAGCTTAGCAAAACTTATCGTACTATTTAATGATTCACGCAATCCTTTTAAATCTGTTAAACCGGAGTCAATCTTCTCGTATATTAATTTTAGTTCATTCTTTTCAAATAGTGAATCAATATCCAAATCCGGGATGGCTTCAATCAACGTTTCAATTTGAGTAGAGACAATTGCCTCAGGCAGTTTTGTTAACGATGCAATATCTTGTAAAGAATATTTTTTCTGGATAAGTTCTAATACTTGATTAATGTTATCAGGCAGATTTTTGTTCTTAAGTCTTTTGTCCAGATCTTCTGAAGTTCTGAATTCTTTTAAAGTACTTAAGAAATCCTCACCTATCTTATTAAACATCCTATTGTTGAATCCACTAATATTTAATAATTCAGAAGTGGAAGACGGTTTTAATTTAGTGATCGTTCTCATTACTTCATCGGGACAAATTAGATTCTGTTTTTGATTAAACCTTTCGGCAGCTTCCTTTCTGATTTGACGTAATAAATTAAAAAGTTTAAGATCATTCTCGTATTCTTTATTCGAAGCAATAGGTTGATCCAATTCTTCGAGAACAGAAAATTGTTCTATTCCTTTCTCCGATAAAGTAAGCACATTATTTAAGATAGTAATAAGGCCTCCTCTTTCTAAGTTACCGAGTGATTTCTCTATCTCGTCCTTTTTGAAGTGAACACCTGACCCAAATGTAGAAAACTTTTTAAGTGAGCTAAGATCAGTTTTTCCTGTAACGATCTCGAGGACATTTTTCTTTTTAATAGAAAGTTTAGCTTCATGAATTGTCTGCATGATTATTTCTTCCAAGTATTCTAATGTTATACTTCCTGTTTCAATATAACCACGGCATCGGTCACATTTATTACATTTATAATTTTCATCATGCTGTCCAAAATATTCCAATAAATATTTGAAACGACAGTCATCCGTATTGGCATAATCTATTAGTCTTTCCAATTTCATTTTTGAATGTTGCGCAATATTCTCAACACGGTTCATATCAAGAGAAATTTCATTTGCTAAAGCTCTGTTTTGTAATAAAGACACTGTCGGGAACAGCAATGGTTTTTCGTAAGCAAGAATTCCGGTTGATGATAATCTCTCAAGTTGAATAATAGTTTCATGATTAGATAACTCTAATACACCGCAAAGCATTGGAATATTAATCTTAATCTTCGAATTGAAAATTGTACTACCGTACTCGCGAGCCAAAAAGAGAATTAAATCTTTTGCCTCGTTATCAGTGAAATTTTTTAGAAATGAATTCAATCTTGTTGGTTCAAGAAGAAATTGAACAAAATGTTTATTCTCAAGATCGGATTTGGATTTGAGATAACCGGACTCCTCTAATACCCGAAGCGATGAATCAATCAAACCGCGGTTCATTCCTTTATTTTCAAGAAGAGAAAAGAAATTTGTATCAAGTGAAATACTTTTTTGCGGCCTTGATCCCAATGCAACATTACCGCAGTTGTAAAGTGTATCATAAACATTTTCAATCTGGTAACGGGATGGATTTCCACTCGAAATAAAATATTGTTGAATCAGTTTGTCTTTCTCATCGTACAAAAGAAAAATATCAGATTCTTTTCCATCACGACCGGCTCTGCCTATCTCTTGATAATAATTTTCAATAGCTCCCGGAAGATTATAGTGAATGATAGTTCTAACATCACTTTTATCAATTCCCATCCCGAAAGCGTTTGTTGATACAATAGTGTTTTTCCGTCCCGACAAAAAATCATCTTGTATCATTCTCCGTAATTCAGAAGTTAATCCTGCGTGATAATAGACCGCATCAATTTTATTCAGTCTTAGAAAATCGGCAACTTCTTCCGCTGATTTTCTTGTTGAGGTGTAAATAATTGCCGGTTGATTTTTCCCCTTTAGAAGATCAACACACTTTTCTTTTTTATGGGTCGTATGGAGTACGTTCAGGCACAAATTATCTCTCTCAAAACCACGTACAAATATTTTCGGATTATTTAACCCAAGCTGTTTGATAATATCCGTTCGTACATCTTCCGTTGCGGTTGCTGTAAAGGCTGAAATATTTTTAATTCCTATGAAACTGATGAACTCTTTGATTTTTCTGTAACTCGGCCGGAAATTATGCCCCCATTCACTTATGCAATGTGCCTCATCAACAAATAAAAAAGAAGGTGATAACGATTTCATCTTTTCTGCAAAATTGCTATTGGTTAGTTTTTCCGGCGATACATATAATATTTTTATTTTACCTGATGATAATCCAGATATAACTTTATCGCTATCGCGGGAGTCTAATGAACTGTTAATAAATGCTGAAATATTGTCTCTCGCATTGAGTGCATCAACCTGGTCTTTCATTAATGCAATAAGCGGAGAAACTACAATTGCAAAAGATTTTGACATTAAAGCGGGGATTTGATAGCAAATAGATTTGCCAGCGCCAGTAGGAAGAATTGCAAGTATATTTTCTTCATCTAGAATCGAAGAAATAATTTCAAATTGTCCCGGGCGGAATTCACTATAACCAAAAAAATTCTGAAGTATGTCTTGAGCTGTATTCATATAAAATATTTATTTGACAACTTAGTGCAGACTGTTATCTTGCAAAACAAAAAATAATCATAGTAAATATAACATGCTTAGAATCAGCCATATAATTAAGAATTTTGGAAATGTTAATGCTCTTCAGAATGTGAGCTTAACAATAAATAAAGGTGAATTTTTTGGTTTGCTTGGACCGAATGGAGCCGGTAAATCAACCTTGATGAATATTATAATCGGCTATCTCGAAGCAGATAGCGGGCAAATTTCATTTAATGACCAAGTAATTTCTTCAAGTAATATTAATCTGCGTAAGAAATTCGGTTACGTTCCTCAAGAAATCTCTCTTTATCTTGAACTAAGTGCTCATCAAAATTTAAGAATCTTTGGTAAGTTTTATAATTTCGGCGCTAAGGAACTTGAAAATAAAATTGAAGAAGTTTTAGAGTTAGTCCAATTAAAAGATAGAAAGAAAGATCTTGTTAAGGAATTTTCCGGCGGAATGAAACGGCGGTTAAATCTCGCAGCAAGTTTGTTACATGATCCGGAAATTCTTTTATGTGATGAGCCAACAGTAGGCGTAGATCCGCAATCTCGAAATGCAATCTTTGATATGCTAAATATTTTGAATAAAGCCGGCAAGACAATTCTTTACACTACACATTATATGGAAGAAGCAGAACGTTTATGTTCGCGGCTTGCCATTATCGATAATGGAAATATTATTGCTCAAGGAACATTGATTGAACTTATCAACCTTCTCAATCAAAAAGATACTATAAAAATTCAGAAGACAGCATTCACTCAGAATAAACTTGCTTTACTAAAAGATATGGGACAAATAAGTGAAAATGATTTTTATCTAGAACTAATACCAAAAGAAAGTTACAACCAGAACTCAAAAATATTTGGTAAGCTGGAAGAAATTGGAATTCGTAATGAATTTGTGCAGATAAGCAGGGCTACACTTGAGGATGTTTTCTTGAACTTAACTGGAAGGAGTTTGAGAGATTGAAAAATATTTATCATTTAATAATAAAAGATATAATTAGATTTTTGAATGACAAACGTGCTGTTATCCTAACATTTCTTGTCCCGATTATGTTAATTATTATTTTCGGAAATATTTTTGGCGGCAGCGGTGGGGTACGGGGAAAAGCAAGTTTAATTCTTGTAAATGAAAGTAACTCAATCGTAGCAAAATTGCTTGAAGCAAAACTTGATTCATCAAAATCATTACAAACTGTTAAAACTTACACAGCCGAAAATGGAAAAGACACATTAAAGTTTGATGAAGAAACTGCAAAGGAATGGGTTAGAACCGGAAGAATATCTGCAGCAGTGGTTATGCCAAAAGATTTTTTTACTGATACTTCTTCTGCAATAAAAATTAAATTCTATTATGATCCTAAAAATGAAATTGAGTCTAATATCATTCAAGGGAATATGCAGCAAACAATTTTTACCCAAATTCCTCGGATGATGCCAATACTCATGCAAAGAAAAGCTGCTAATTATTTAGGCAATGACAGTACAAAAAGATTTTTGAAAGGTATGGGAAATATTGTTCATAAATACTTTGGAGTTTCATCCGATTCATTTTATAATCGTTTAACCAATGTTGATTCAGCGTCGCTCTTTTCAAGTTCTGCAGATACAAGCCGCGAATCAAATTTCATGTCCAACCTTATCAAATTTGATAGTGAACAATTAGTTGGTAAAAAAATTACAAACCCCGGTTTAACGAGATCTGTAGGCGGTTGGGCTATGATGTTTCTACTTTTCTCTTTAACTGGTGCGGCAACTTCTATTTTCGAAGAAAAAAATGAAGGGACATTAAAACGGCTTCTCTGTATGCCGATAACTCGTTCAGATATTCTTTGGAGTAAATATATCTATTCAATGTTACTTGGTATGGTCCAGCTGTTAGTAATGTTTCTATTTGCCTGGGCTTTTTTCGGCGTAGAAATTTTTGCAAACTTTGGTAACTTATTAATTTTAATTATAGCATCTGCTGCTGCTGCCGTTTCATTCGGCATGTTAATAACTTCGATCACTAAAACTTATAGTCAAGCAAACGGAATTTCTACTCTGCTAATTTTAGTTATGTCTGCACTCGGCGGTTCTTGGTTTCCAACTTCATTTCTACCGGATTGGATGCAAGTAATTTCCAAAGGTACCCTAACTTTTTGGTCAATGGAAGGATTTCTTCAAGTACTTTGGAGACACTCTAATTTCGCCGGTATTGCACCCAATGTTCTAGTGCTTCTATCAATCGCTTTTCTTATCAACTTTTATGCGTTGATTCGTTTTAGAAGAGGTATTATCTAAATTTCCATCTGATTTCTCACAATTGAAGAAGAGATTTTTATATTTAGTAAAAATCTCTTCTTAACATCAAATTACATCATCAATTAAGTTAATACTCGTGGTATAATATTTGTCCTTTAAAAGGTTCTCAATGCAGTTTTAGTTATTTTTGATAGTGAGATTTCAAATAATATTAAATAGTTAATTGGTGATTTATGGCTGAACAAAAATTAAAATTAGAAGATCTGCTTGGTGGAGTTCAAAAAGATGAAGAGTTAGGTAGAATTGATTACGTTGCAATTATTGGCGGCGGTGTAATGGGACAGGGAATTGCACAGACAATCGCTAATGCTGGCGTTGATGTTTTATTGATCGAAAAAACTGAAGAACAATTAGAACGAGCAAAAGAAAATTTGATTGCAACCATGGAACGTGAAATTGCCCGTTGGGCGTTGACACAAAGTGAAATGAATTCTGTCCTAAGCAGAATAAAATGGACTATCGAGCTTAGTGAAATTCCTGAATGTGATATAATTATTGAAGCAGTAGATGAAAATTATGATCTAAAGAAAAAAATATTTAAGGAATTAGATCTTATTGCAAAACCGGAGACTATTTTCATTTCCAACACGTCTACATTAAGCTTGACAAAGATAGCAGAAGTAACGAACAGGCGTGATAGAATTATTGGAATGCATTTTTTAAATCCGGTGCCCAAAGTTCCGCTTGTAGAGTTGGTACGTGCTCTTGAAACATCTGATAAAACTGTTGAGGTAATTAAAAAGTTTGCTTCGCGCATTGGTAAAACTGCTGTCCCGGTTTATGAATATCCCGGTTTCGTTACTACTCGTGCTATTGTTCCTCTTTTGAATGAAGCCATGCATATTCTTATGGAAGGTCTTGCAACTGCAAAAGATATTGATACTGCTATGAGACTTGGTTATAATTTCAAAGTAGGCCCGCTTGAAATGGCAGACACAATGGGACTTGATGAAGTACTTGCATGGATGGAAACATTATGGTCAACACTTGGTGAACCGCGCTATCGTCCTTG
Source organism: Melioribacter sp. (assembly GCA_023250955.1). Classification (GTDB taxonomy): domain Bacteria; phylum Bacteroidota; class Ignavibacteria; order Ignavibacteriales; family Melioribacteraceae; genus Fen-1258. Next base: position 32,976 of record JAHEZQ010000021.1, read on the forward strand.
CCCGATACTCCGTAAACTTGTTCGTGAAAGAAAACTAGGCAAGAAAACCGGTGAAGGATTTTTTAAATACGATTCTGATGGAAAAATAATTAATTAAAATTTTTGAGGAAGAAATGAAAGTTTTGGTTCTTAACTGCGGCAGTTCGTCTATTAAATATCAGTTTATAGATACGGCAAGCAAAACTGCACTTGCTAAAGGAATGGTTGAAAGAATTGGAATGTCGAGCGCAATATTAACTCATCAGCCGCATGATAGAGAAAAAATTAAAATTGTCGGAGAAATCCTCGATCACACAATAGCAATCGAGTATGTTATTGCTGTTTTGCTTTCGCCTAATCACGGTGTAATTAAAGATAAAAAAGAGATTGATGCAGTCGGTCATAGAGTCGTTCACGGTGGTGAAACATTTTCTGGCTCTGTTTTAATTACAGATCAAGTTATGAAAGCGTTGAAAGACAACATTGAACTTGCACCTCTACATAATCCCCCAAACATAAAAGGTATTCAAGCAACAAAAGAGCATTTACCAAGCACACCGCAAGTTGGAGTATTCGATACAGCGTTTCATGTAAAGATGCCGCCACGTGCTTATTTATACGGAATTCCATATGAACTTTATAAAAAATATAAAATACGTCGTTATGGATTTCACGGCACATCACATCGTTATGTTTCTGAAAGAGCTGCAACTATAATTGGAAAACCATTAGAGCAATTAAAAATTATTACTGCTCATCTTGGCAACGGATGTTCAATGGCTGCAGTTGACGGCGGAAGATCTGTTGATACAACAATGGGATTCACTCCGCTTGAAGGATTAATTATGGGGACAAGAAGCGGTGATTTGGACTCTTCGGTTATTCTTTACATCATGGCAAAAGAAGGTTTATCGCTTTCGGAAGCGAATACACTTCTTAATAAACATAGTGGATTGATCGGTATAAGCGGTGAAAGCAGCGATATGCGCGAAATTGAAGAAGCTGTTGTTGAAGGGAATAAAAAAGCAAAATATGCGTTCGATGTTTTCACTTACAGAATTAAAAAATATGTTGGCGCTTATACTGCGGCTATGGGAGGATTGGATGCTCTAGTATTTACCGGAGGAATCGGGGAGAATTCCATTGCGGTTCGCAAAGATGTTTGTACGAACATGGAATTTATTGGAATTAAGTTTGATGAATTAGCAAATCAAAATGTAAGTGGAGAATGTTCAATATCAAGTTCAGATTCGAAAGTAAATGTTCTTAGAATTCCAACGAATGAAGAGTTGGTAATTGCACTTGATACGGAATTAATAGTTACCGAACAGTTTTCCTTGAAACAAAGTGCAAGTGTAAAATAGATTATTCAATTAAATTTTATTTATAATGCCGGATTAGTTCCGGCATTTATTTTTTAAATACCTTTTCGAAAATATCTTAAATTGTGATTAGTAATTAACATGAGATTAGTATGGATTTAAAACTAAAGGACAAAATTGTTCTAGTAACTGCGTCAAGCAGCGGCATTGGCAGAGCAGCTGCTGAATTATTTATTCAAGAAGGTTCTAGAGTTGCAATATGCTCTCACAATAAAGAGAAACTACTGAAAACAGCTCAGGAAATAAAAACACATTATAATATTGAACCACTTTGGGATGTTTGCGATATAAATAATCCGCAGGATATTAAAGATACTGTTCATATCGTTCAGAAAAAATTAGGCGATATTGATATTCTCGTAAACAATTGCGGCGGTCCAATCCCTGGATTTTTTGAAGATCTTTTTGATGAAAATTGGGAGGATGCATTTGAACAAGTATTGATGAGCACTATCCGATTCTCACGTTTTGTCTTACCTGGAATGAAAGCAAAAAATTGGGGAAGAATAATCAACATAACGTCATTATCAGTTAAACAGCCGGTAGATAATTTGATCTTATCAAATTCATTAAGAAGTGCAGTTACTGCTTTTGCAAAAACATTAAGCAATCAAATTGGCAAATACAAAATTACAGTTAATAATGTTGCACCCGGATATACATTAACCTCTAGAATACACGAACTTGCTGAAACAAGAGCTAAACTAGCAAATACAACTCCGGAAAATATTTTGGTGTCTATGACTAATGATGTCCCTCTAAAAAGAATGGCTGATCCAAATGAAGTTGCATCAATGATCGTTTATCTTGCTTCAGAACAAGCTGGTTACATAACCGGACAAACAATTTCTGTGGATGGTGGAATTATTAAATCGACTTATTAGTAAACTGAAAACTTTCTCCAAAACAGGAGACATTATGAAAAAAGAAATTGAACTAATACTTCCTCCAGAATTTGTAAATGATTATTCCTATCAAAAAAATCTTGCAGCAAGAGAATTAAAACTTAACACTGAAGACATATCAGCTGTTCAAGTTATCCGCCGTTCTGTTGACGCTCGAAGTAAAAATCCAATCTTTAGAGCAAAAGCAATTGTTTACATGAATGAGGGTCTAGTTGATATTTATTCCCCAATAGATTTCAAACCTGTAAAAGGGAATAAAAAAGTATTGATCATAGGAATGGGTCCTGCTGGAATGTTTGCGGCACTAAGATTGATCGAGTTAGGAATTAAGCCAATAATTTTTGAACGGGGTAAAGATGTACAATCCCGCAGAAAGGATTTACGTGAGATTCAGCAATTTGGAAATGTTAATCCTGATTCTAATTATTGTTTCGGTGAAGGCGGTGCCGGCACATACAGCGATGGAAAACTTTACACGCGTTCAACTAAAAGGGGAGATGTAAATAGAATTCTTAATATTCTTGTTCAACATGGTTCACAAAAAGAAATATTGATTGATGCTCATCCGCATATTGGTTCCAACATTCTTCCAAAAGTAGTTCAGACAATCCGCCAAACAATTATTGATTGTGGCGGAGAAATCCATTTTGATTCTCGTGTAACTGATTTAATACTCAATGCAAAAAAAATAAAAGGATTAATCATTAACGACGGTAAAGAATTTTTCGGTGATTCAGTAATTCTTGCAACTGGACATTCTGCACGTGACATTTACTATCTTTTAGATAAACATAAAATCAAACTTGAGGCCAAACCTTTTGCGATGGGAGTGCGTATTGAGCATCCGCAAAAACTTATTGATGAAATTCAGTATCACTCAAGAGAAAGAAATCCAAATCTGCCCGCGTCAAGTTACAACTTAGCTTGTCAAGTTGATAATCGAGGAGTCTATTCTTTCTGTATGTGCCCCGGTGGAATAATAATCCCGGCATCAACAACATCAGAAGAACTTGTATTAAACGGAATGAGTGTTTCCAGAAGAGATTCTCCGTTTGCAAATTCCGGATTGGTTGTTTCAGTTGATGAGAAAGATTGGAAAGAGTACAAATCATTTGGTGTATTTGCCGGACTCGAATTCCAAAAAGAAGTTGAGAGAATTGCATTTGAAGCAGGAGGAAAAGAACAGACTGCGCCGTCACAACGTATAACTGATTTTGTAAAAGGAGAAATTTCTAAAACACTTCCGGAATCATCTTACATTCCCGGTACGGTAAGTGCGCCGCTTCATGAAATTCTTCCGAAAAATATTACTGATGGACTTAAAAAAAGTTTGTTGGTCTTCAATAAAAAAATGAAAGGATATTTCACAGAAGAAGCGCAAATACTCGCTGCGGAAACAAGAACCAGTTCTCCAATCAGAATTCCTCGTGACAATAAATCTTTAATGCACGTTGAAGTAGAAGGATTATTTCCATGTGGTGAAGGTGCCGGATATGCTGGTGGCATTGTTTCTGCCGCAATTGATGGGGAACGCTGCGCTGATGCTGTTGGTTGTATTTTAAAATAACGAATTGCGACTCGATATCTTTCTTAGTCCTTTAGAAAAGTGAATTGTGACTTAACACTTAGCATAATTAAAATCTTTTTATCAATTTGCATATGAAATATTCGCAACTAGGATTAATTTCTAAAATTGAAATACATTTCTTTCATCACAACATATTCACGAATTCAGTAGATCTAGTTTTATATAAATTGTTTACACTACTAATTAGTTGGCATTATTACAATCTCCACATGTAACTGAATTTGTGCAAAACATATATTAATCTTTCAAATTATATCTCACATAAAATAATTCATGGAGTAATCCTATGAAGAAGTATATTATTCTATTACTAATAATTTTTTCTGCAGTAATATCTGCGCAAAATATTATCAACACTCTAGCAGCCGGCGGAATTTTTTCTATTATAAATGGAGCCAATACCTATTTCACTGTTAAACAAAGCACCGGTTTGGTCGGAATAGGAACCAATGCAACGGACCCACGAGCCCAGCTTGAAATAGGCGGAACAGACGGGCTGCTCGTAAGAGGAACAGTAAATTCCGGAACTATTCGAGCACTTGGTGCCGGTTTGAGATTGCATTGGTATCCACGTAAAGGTGCTTTTAGAGTTGGTAATGCGGAATCAAGTTATTGGGATGACGACGGCACCTCGAATCCGAAGATGGCATTGTATTCAATTGGAATGGGATACCAGCCGCGCGCCACAGCTGTTGCATCTACTGCCATCGGGGCATATAATCAGGCAACCGGGGATTATTCTCTTGCGCTTGGTTCCTATAGCCAGGCAACCGCATCCCATGCAGTTGCAATTGGTACACAGGCATATGCAACCGGTATCTATTCAATGGCATTTGGTTCAGGTGCTAATACAAACGGTAAAGACGGTTCAATGATCTTTGGTGATGATGCGTATTTTCAAACTGCATATGCCGCTGCAGATAACCAATTAACAATGCGCTTTATAGGCGGATACCGTTTGTGGTCATCTTACCCTGATTCCGTTTCGGGTGTTTATATGAGGCATGGCCAAAGCGGTTGGAGTAATTATTGCGATAGGAATATGAAAGAAAATTTTGAACCCGTTGACGGTGAGTGGGTTCTTGAAAAAATAAAAAATATGCCTATTACTAAATGGAATTATAAAAAAACAGATCCCAATGAAAAATATATTGGTCCCGTATCTCAAGATTTTCATGCTGCCTTCTATCTAAACGGAACCGATAGTCTTGGCATAAATTCTATTTCTATTGATGGTGTTAATATGGCAGCTATTAAAGCACTTGAAAAAAGAACTTCCGAAATGCAAACTACTATGCAAAAAATTATTGAACAAAATGAAAGACTTATTTCGGAAAATGAGAAGCTACGGGAACAACTTTCGAAGGTAAGCATGATTAGCGATGAACTGCTGGAATTAAGAAAGTTGAAAACGGATTTGCAAGAACGATTAAAAATTGTTAAAGCAAAAAATGAAAGTGAGGATATTGCTTTAATTCAAAAATGAAAGTAATAATATGGAGATAGAACCATGAAAAAGATTTTCAATAAAATAGTTTTAGTCATTTCTTTTTCATTCCTTTTTTTATCGAATTCGGTTTTTGCGCAAAATATTATCAACACTCTAGCAGCCGGCGGAATTTTTTCTATTATAAATGGAGCCAATACCTATTTCACTGTTAAACAAAGCACCGGCCTGGTCGGAATAGGAACCAATGCAACGGACCCACGAGCCCAGCTTGAAATAGGCGGAACAGACGGGCTGCTCGTAAGAGGAACAGTAAATTCCGGAACTATTCGAGCGCTTGGTGCTGGTTTGAGATTACATTGGTATCCGCGTAAAGGTGCGTTTAGAGTTGGTAATGCGGAAACAAGTTATTGGGATGACGACGGCTCCAGTTATCCGAAGATGGCATTGTATTCAATTGGAATGGGATACCAACCGCGCGCAACCGGTGTTGCATCCACTGCTATCGGGGCATATAATCAGGCAACCGGGGATTATTCTCTTGCACTTGGCTCGTATAGCCAGGCAACCGCATCCCATGCAATTGCAATTGGTACACAGGCATATGCAACGGGAATTTATTCTATTGCAATTGGCAGCGGTGCCAATACAAATGGTAGAGACGGTTGTTTAGTTATTGGAGATGATACATATTTCCAAACATCTTATTCTGCTCAAGATAATTCATGTACTATGCGTTTCAATGGCGGATTCCGCTTGTGGTCTTCCTACCCGGATTCAACAGCCGGTGTCTATATGCGGCATGGTCAAAGCGGATGGTCAAATTATTGTGATAGAAACAAAAAAGAAAATTTTGAACAAATTGACGGCGAATGGCTTCTTGGTAAAATAAGAAACATACCCATTACAAAATGGAATTATAAAAAGACGGATGTTAATGAAAAGTATATAGGCCCGATGGCTCAGGATTTTTATGCTGCGTTCCAGCTAAGCGGAACAGATAGTCTTGGAATAAACTCCATATGTATAGACGGTGTAAATATGGCTGGAGTTAAGGCGCTTGAAGAAAGAACTTCCGAAATGAAAGTCGCCATTAATTTCCTTATTGAAGAAAACAAAAAATTAAAAGAACAGCTTGCTAGCGTAAGCAATATCAAAGATGAACTGTTGGAACTTAAGTCAGAATTACTAGAACAATTAAAGGTTGCTAAAGCAAGTAATGAAAAAAAGGACGTTGCACTGATTTCTAAATAAAAATTTGCCGTTTAGGTAGAAAGGTAATGAAGAAATATTGGTCTTTACTGATTTGTTTTATTGCAGTCCAATGGACCTATGCACAAAGTACGGTTACTATAAATCCTGGTACGTCAATAAGTATTGGGGCCGGTGCTGGTGTTACTGCCGGATACAGAGACGGAACAATGACGAGTACTGGTACTTTTAATTCAAGATCTATTACATTTGACCCTGTTGGAACTGCAGCCACATCTGTAACACAAACAAGTTTTTCTGCAAACTGGAATGCTTCGGTTGGAGCTACTGGATATAAGTTGGATGTATCTATTGTTTCAAACTTTTCATCATTTGTAACCGGCTATCAGAATTTGGATGTCGGAAACGTTACTACTTTTTCGGTTAATACAAATCTATCTGCGGGTTCAACTTATTATTATCGCCTAAGAGCATACGACATAGACGGAATTACAGGTTATTCAAATGTAATTACAGTTGTAATGGCTCCACCAACTCCAGTTGCAACTGCCGCTACAAATATTACAGATGTGACTTTTAGTGCTAATTGGAATAGTGTAACCGGTGCAACAGGTTACCGTCTTGATGTTTCAACAAATTCAGGATTTGGTGCAGGAACATTTGTTGCGGGGTTTGAAAATAAAGACGTTGGTAATGTAACAACGTATTCAGTTACTGGTTTAACTGGCAATTCAACTTATTACTACAGAATAAGAGCTTATAATGGAAGTGGTTTAGGCGGAAATTCAGGAACGATTACTGTCATATCGGCACCGGTGCCTCCAACGGCAAATGCTGCATCCACAATAACACAGACAAGTTTTTCTGCAAACTGGAATGCATCAGCCGGGGCAACAGGTTATCGTTTAGATGTGGCGACTAATACCGGATTTGGTGCTGGAACATTTGTAACAGGTTTTCAGAATCTTGATGTTACCAACGTAACAACTTATTCTATTAATACAAATTTGACCGCGGGGACAACATATTATTATCGATTAAGAGCTTATAATGCAAGCGGTACTGGTGGGAATTCAAATACAATAAGTTTAATTACAATCCCACCTAATCCAACATCTGCGGCTGCAACAAATATTCAAATAACTAGTTTTTCTGCAAACTGGAGTGCATCAACAGGTGCAACGAAATATTTTTTGGATGTATCAACTGATGCTGGTTTTAGTGCCGGTACATTTGTAACTGATTATGAGAACAAAGATGTCGGCGGTGTTACAACATTTTCAGTAAATACAAATCTTTCAGGTGGAACAACATATTATTATAGAGTTCGTGCAAATAATGCTGGTGGAACGAGCGGCAATTCTGGAACAATAACAGTTTTATTAATTCCGCCAAATCCAACTGCTACTGCGGCAACAACATGGACACAAACAAGTTTTTCTGCAAATTGGGATGCATCCGCAGGAGCTACAAAATATTATTTAGATGTATCCACTAATTCGGGTTTTAGTGCTGGAACATTTGTAACGAATTATGAAAACAGAGATGTTGGGGGAATAACAACATTTTCTGTAAATACAAATCTAACGGCTGGAACAACATATTATTACCGTGTACGTGCTAACAATATAAGTGGAACAAGCGGTAACTCAAACACAATTGATTTGGTTACTGTTCCACCAGATCCAACTGCGGCTGCAGCAACTAGTGTTACAGAAGCGAGATTTAACGCAAATTGGAATTCTTCACTTTCAGCTACTGGTTACCGTCTTGATGTTTCAACAGATATAAATTTTGGTGTAGGAAATTTTGTTGCAGGATTTGAAAACAACGATGTTGGCAGTGTAACAACATATTCTGTTACAGGATTAACGGCTAATACTAGTTATTATTATAGAGTCAGGGCATATAATGGAAGTGGGACAAGTGGAAATTCAGGAAATATAACACTGCTAACAGGACCTGTTGTTCCAACTGAAACAGCAGCCAGTTCAATTACGCAAACAAGTTTCGATGCAAATTGGGTTGCTTCGGCAGGTGCTACCGGTTATCGTTTAGATGTATCGACGGACATCGGTTTTGGTGTTGGTACTTTTGTAACAGGTTATCAGGATAAAGATGTTGGTGCTGTAATAATATATTCAGTAAATACTTATTTGGTAGAAGGAACTAACTATTACTATAGAGTTCGCGCATACAATGCAGGAGGGACTAGTACAAATTCTGGTACAATAAATTTAATAACTATCCCAAAAGCGCCTATTGAAAAAGAGGCTACTGCAATAGCTACCACAAGTTTCGATGCAAATTGGAATGCATCAGTGGGAGCTTCCGGTTACCGTTTGGATGTATCAACAAGTTCAGGTTTTGGTACTTTCGTAACAGGTTATCAAAATAAAAATGTTAATAATGTAACAACTTCAACTGTGAATACAAATTTGGTTGAAGGAACCACTTACTATTATAGAATACGTTCATACAACACCGGTGGTACAAGCGGAAATTCGGGAGTTGTAACTTTATCAACAATATCTACTGCACCTACAGCGAATGCAGCAACATCAATCGAACCAACAAGATTTACAGCAAATTGGAGTACTGTAACAGGTGCAAATGGTTATACTCTTGATGTTTCTACCGACAATGGATTTGCAAGTTTTGTTACCGGATTAGAAAATGTTGATGTTGGAAATGTTACAGCATTTGAAGTTACTGGTCTATCAAGAGGTGTTACATATTATTATCGTGTTAGAGCTTATAATGTCGGAGGATCAAGCGGAAATTCAAATACACGGTCTGTAATAACTCTTTCACCTGCACCGATTACTACACCAGCAACATTAATTACAGGAACAAGTTTTTCTGCTAATTGGAATTCAGCAACCGGAGCTACAGGTTATTATCTTGATGTAGCAACAGATGATATTTTTACAAGTTTTGTTGCAGGATTTAATAATAAAGACGTAAATGCTGTAGTAACTTATTCAGTTCCAGGATTAACAGCCGGGAATACTTATTATTACCGTGTTCGTCCATACAATGCAAGCGGTACCGGTAAGAATTCAAGTACAATAATTGTAAAAACAATTCCTCCTGCGCCTGTTGAACTTGCCGCTTCTTCAATTGCAAATAATAGTTTCAATGCAAACTGGAACTCAGCTAATGGAGCTTTGGGTTACTATCTTGATGTTGCAACCAACGATATTTTTACGAGCTATGTCACCGGATACAACAACAAAAATATTGGTGATGTAACGACATATTCGGTTACGGGACTAACAGCAAGTACAGCATATTATTATAGAGTCAGAGCATATAATACCGGAGGAACGAGCGATAACTCAGGTTCTGTAAATCCTACCACTCTTGCAAATCTTGTTTCTATACCTTCAGTGAAACCTGCATCGAATATAGCGGCAACAAGTTTTTCCGCAAATTGGATTTCTGTTACCGGTGCAACCAAATATTATCTTGATGTTTCATCAGTTTCCGATTTTGCAACCTTCGTTACAGATTGGCAAAATGTTGATGTTGGTGATGTTGCGACATATTCTGTCAGTACAAATTTAACAGCAGGCAATTCTTATTACTATCGTATAAGGGCGTTTAATGCAAGCGGGACAAGTGGAAATTCAAATACTGTCTTAGTTAAAACAATTCCGTCCGCGCCTGTAGAACAAGCTGCATCTTCAATCGCAGCAACTAATTTCACTACAAACTGGACGGCATCAACCGGTGCAACCGGCTATTATCTTGATGTTTCAACAGATGTAAATTTTGGTGGTGGAAATTTCGTGACTGGTTTTAACAATAGAGATGTAGGTAATGTTATTACTTACGTTGTTACAGGTTTAACAGGAAGTACTTCGTATTATTACCGCATTAGAGCATACAACACTGGTGGTACTAGCGGTAATTCGGGAACAATAAATCCAACTACTCTTGCCGGTGGGACTGTAATAGCCACGGCAGCGACAACAATATCTACAGACGTTTTTACTGCAAACTGGAATGTATATGGTGATAATACAGTCGGGTATAAAATAGATGTTTCAACAAGTTCAGGTTTTGAAGCTGGAACTTTTGTCGCAGGTTATCAGGCCTTACAGATTAATAACCACAATACAACAAGTTGTTTAGTTAACGCTTTAACATCTGGGACAATTTATTATTATCGAGTTACAGCATTCGATATGATTTCTCATCTTGATGTTGGAATCTCGGGAACTATAAATGTAATTACACTACCTGGTGCACCAACATCTACTGCTGCTTCATCCATTGCAGAAATAAGTTTTGATGCAAATTGGAATGCTTCTGTTAGTGCTACAGGTTATTACATTGACATTGCTACTAACAATATATTTACAACATTTGTTTCCGGTTTCAATAATAAATACGTAAATAATGTAACTACATATTCTATAACAGGATTAGCAGGAGGAACAACTTATTATTATAGGGTTAGAGCTAAAAACGGAAGTGGAATCGGTGAAAGTTCTTCTACGATTACTACAGTTACAATTCCTCATCAACCTACTGCTACTTATGCAACAGCTCTAACTAATAATAGCTTCAGTGCGAATTGGAATTCTTCGACAGGTGCAACAGGTTATAAGCTTGATGTTTCTACTCTTTCAAACTTTGGTAGTTTTGTTGGCGTTTACAATAATTTAGATGTCAATGATGTAACTTCCTCCGTTACAGGTTTATCTGGTGGAACAACTTACTACTATAGGATCCGAGCATACAATGGAAGTGGGGTAAGCAATAATTCAGAAACGGTTACGGCTTTAACTTTACCATCCGCCCCGACATCTGCAACGGCAACATCAGTTGCCAAAACAAGTTTTGTTGCTAATTGGGACCCTTCTGTTGGTGCGATTAAATATTATTTAGATGTTGCAACAACGAGCAATTTTACTGGAGGTACATTTGTAAGCGGCTATCAAAATTTAGATGTTAATTCTGCTGTTACTTTTTCCGTTTTAGGTTTAACTAGAGGAACAACATATTATTACAGGGTGCGGGCTTTCAACTCCAGCGGAACAAGCAGCAATTCTTTAAATCAAACGGTATTAACTTTCCCGCCGGATCCAAGTGTGTTAACAGCAACCAATATTCAAAGTACAGGTTTCACTGCTAACTGGAATGCTTCTACAAGTGCAACAGGTTACAAATTAGATGTATCAACAGTTTCCAATTTCGCAACTTTTGTTGGTGTATATAATGATAATGATGTTGGTAATTTAACAACAAAATCCGTTTCTGGATTAACTGGGGGAAATACTTATTATTACCGAGTTAGATCATATAACGGCTGTGGAACCAGTGACAATTCCGGAACAATGATGGTTTTAATTGCACCGGAAGTTCCGGTTGCAACAGCAGCAACATCGTTTAACGAAACAGGTTTTACTGCAAACTGGAATACGAGTACCGGAGCTGATGGATATAAAATTGATTTATCTACTGATGCAGGATTCTCAAGTTTTGTTGCAGGATATAATGATAGAGATGTGGGTAGTACTACAACTTTTTCTATAACCGGACTTAATAGTGGCTCAACATATTATTACCAAGTAAGATCGTACAGTGGTGGGAGAACAAGTGGAAATTCAAATTCAATAACTGTATTAACGGTATCGTCAGCACCTGTTGTCACAGCAGCTTCAACAATCAACGAATCAAGTTTCAATGCAAACTGGAATTCATCTACAGGGGCGACAAAATATTATTTAGATGTTGCAACTAACAACGGATTTACAAGTTTTGCAACTGGGTTCAATAATAAAGATGTGAGCAATGTTACAACCTATCAAGTTACAGGCTTATCGGCAAATACAAATTATTACTATAGAATTAGATCTTATAATCCAAGCGGCACTAGCGGAAATTCCGGAACGATCAATGTTTTATCTGCACCTGCAGTACCTACCACAACAGCGGCAACTTCAATTATCAATACTAGTTTTAATGCAAACTGGAATTCGTCAACCGGTGCTACAGGATATAGATTGGATGTTTCAACTGTTTCAAATTTTACTAGCTTTGTTGGTATTTATAATAACAAAGATGTTAGTAATGTAACAACATATTCAGTATCAGGACTCAGTGGAAATACAACTTATTATTACAGGGTAAGATCTTATAATGCAAGCGGTACAAGTGGAAATTCCACATCAATTAATTTAACTACAGCAGTTGATCCTTCAGGTGTTCCAACAACTAATCCAGCAACAAATGTTGCTCAAACAAGTTTTTCTGCAAATTGGAATGCAGTAGCTGGTGCCGATGGTTACAGGCTGGATGTATCAACTGATTGGAATTTTGGTGCAGGCACGTTTATAACAAATTTTGAAAACAGAAATGTTGGAAATTTAGTAACTTATTCGGTTATTGGTTTAACTAACGGAACTACATATTATTACCGTTTGCGATCCTACAATGTTAGCGGTACGAGCGGGAATTCGGGATCGAGAACAGTATTAACGCTTCCTGAAACACCAACTTCAACAATAGCCACATCATTAACAGCCGCGAGTTTTAGTGCAAACTGGAATGCATCGACGGGTGCAACAGGTTATTATCTTGATGTTGCGACTGATATTGGATTTACAAGTTTTGTAGTTGGATTTAATAATACCGATGTAAGCAATGTTACTACGTATTCAGTAACAAGTTTAGCAGGTGGAACAACTTATTATTACAGGGTACGCGCATATAACGGAAGCGGTGCAAGCGGAAATTCCGGAACGATAACAGTATTGTCATTGCCATCTGCACCAACAGCAACTGCAGCATCATCACTTGCAGAAACAAGTTTTAATGCGAATTGGAATCCTGTTACAGGAGCTGATGGTTATCGGTTAGATGTTGCTAGTGATATTAGTTTTGGTGCTGGCACATTTTTATCAGGATTTCAGGATAAGGATGTAAGCGGAGTTACAACTTATTCGATTTCTGGATTGACAGAAGGCACAAATTACTATTATAGAGTAAGAGCATATGATGGAAGCGGTACCAGTACAAATTCAAATTTGATAACAGCACTTACTCTGCCTCAAGTTCCAGTTGCAACTGTGGCAACATCAGTAGGTGGAACAAGTTTTTCTGCAAATTGGAATTCGGTTACCGGCGCAACTAAATATTATCTTGATGTTTCAACTGATGCAGGTTTTGGTGCCGGAACTTTTGTTGCGGGGTATCAGGATATAGATGTAAATAATGTTACTACATATTCTATAACACCTTTAACCATAAACACTAATTATTATTACCGTGTAAGATCATACAACGGAAGCGGGCTAAGCGGAAATTCAAATACAATTAATGTCTTAACAGCACCTGCTGTACCAACAGCGACTGCGGCAACTTCATCCGGCGGATATAGTTTTAATGCAAATTGGAATTCAGTAATTAATGCAACTAAATATTATCTCGATGTATCTACGGATGTAGGATTCGGTGCAGGGTCATTTGAAACCGATTACGAAAATAAAGATGTTGGTAATGTTACAACTTATTCTGTTACGTGGATTTCAGGAGAAATAACACACTATTATAGAGTTAGATCCTCAAATGGAAGTGGAATTAGTGGTAATTCTGGAACAATAACAGTTTTGGGAGTGCCAAATGCAACATCTGCAGCAATCATTAATACTACAAGTTTCTCAGCTAATTGGGATGGAGTAGCGGGAATTGTAGGTTATAGATTGGATATATCTTCAGATATTAATTTTAGTGCCGGATCTTTTGTACCCGATTTTCAAAACAAAGATGTTGGAAATGTAACGACATATACAGTATCAGGTTTAACTCCAAATACCAGTTATTATTATCGAGTTAGATCCTATGATTTGAATTATACGAGTGGAAATTCAAATACTATTATAGTAAAAAATCTTCCAACAGCTACAGTTGCTACAAATGCAACCAGTATAGCACAAACTAGTTTTATTGCAAATTGGGAGGCCTCGCCAGGTGGGGCTTCCGGATATATTCTTGACGTAGCGTATGATGCGGGGTTTATAAATTATGCAACTGGATATGAGAATAAAGTTGTATATAGTGTTACATCGTTTTTAGTTAACAACATCGCTCCGGGATCAGTTTACTATTATAGAGTACGGGCATATAATTCATTAGGCACTTCGGATAATTCAAACACAATTACATTACTAACAATTCCTTCTAATCCAACAGCAACTACTGCTACAAATGTTACGAGCACAAGTTTTTCAGCTAATTGGAATGCTGTAACAAGTGCTGAAAGATATTATCTTGATATTGCTACCGAGCCGGGGTTCACTAATTTGTTAATTGGTTATGATAATAAGGACGTTGGAAACGTTACAACTTTTTCAGTTACAAGCATTTCCAAAAATACTTCATTCTATTATAGAATTAGATCGAACAATGCAACAGGAACAAGCAGTAATTCAAATACAATTTCAATATCAACTTCACCAAACCATGCACCTACAATAAGCGGAATTGAAGCAGAGCCATTAAATATTACTGAAGGAGATCCACCCCAAACAATTACTTCTTCAATAACAGTTAATGATCTAGATAATTTGAACATTGAAAGCGCAATTATACAAATAACAGCAAACTATCAAAGCGATGAGGATATATTATTTTTTATAAACCAAAATGGAATTACTGGAGTATGGGATCAAGTTAACGGAACTATGACATTATTAGGGACTGCAGCTGTTGCTCAATATCAGACAGCACTACACAATGTGAAATATCAAAACACGAGCAATTGCCCGAATGGATTAATAAGGACAATAAGTTTTACTGTTAATGACGGTATTATAAACAGCAATATTTTAAGTCGGGATATTTCCATTGCATCAATTAATACACCTCCAGTGATATTGAACATTGAATCTGAACCCATTGTATATAAAATAAAACAAAACCCATATACATTAACTAATACAATTGTTGTTGAAGATACAGATGATGATAATAATGGTGGAGCCCTAATTACTATTACAGAAAATTATCAAGAGGGTGAAGATGAATTGATCTTTAAAAATCAAAACGGAATTACTGGAAACTGGGATTCTAATAAAGGTATCTTATATTTGTATGGAAACAGTCCAGTTAGTAATTATCAAGCAGCGTTACGAACCGTGTGTTATAAAAACAATAAAATAATTCCTAACATAATTAATAGAACAATCAGCATAGCATTTAATGACGGTGATAATGATAATGATGATAGTAATATTGTTCTTAGGAAAATTGTATTTCCTACCTTGAACCTTGCGCCATTTCTTAGCTGTATGGAAAAAAATAAAATAATTTATTCAAGAAGTAGTGACCGGGTAACCGTTAGCGACAGCATTATGATATCGGATGAAGATAATTTATTCCTACAAAGCGGTGAAGTAAAAATTGAAGAAGGATTTCTTGTTGGTGAAGATGTCCTTGAGTTTGTGGCGCCATCTTATATTAATGCTCTTTATAATTGGTCGAATGGTACATTAACATTATCAGGACAGAGTGATCTTACCACATATCAAAATATTTTTAGATCCGTACGGTATAAAAATATAAGAGGAACCGAATCTACAAAATCAAATAAAACAATTGTTTTTTCAGTAATGGATGGAATTGAAAAGAGCAATAATGCAATAAGACAAATTTCTGTTGAAGGAATGATTACAGATGTTGATGAACTTTCGCTTGGAATTCCAAATGAGTTTAAACTATACCAAAATTATCCAAATCCATTTAATCCAACTACAAAATTAAGATTCGGTTTGCCGAAAGAAGCGCATGTGCATTTATCTTTTTTTAATGTTCTAGGCGAAGTTGTAAAAATGGTACATGTGGGAGACCAAAACGCCGGTTACCACGAAGTTGAATTTAATGCTGATAATCTACCAAGCGGAATTTACATTTATCAAATTGTTACTGATGATTATCGTCAATCTAAAAAGATGATTCTGTTAAAATAGTTCTGTAGAGGTGTACCTACTGAAACGCTTGTTCAAGACAAAATTATATCTTTGTAGAAAAGCCGATCTTTTCTATAATTAATTTTGCGTTTTCCGCATCACTTTTGCTTTCAAATGCAAAACGGAATGTTCCACCGGAACCCTCGCGAATTTTTAGAAGCTCGATGTCTTTTATGTTTATTTTATCTTGAAATAGTGCAGTAGAAATTTTACTGATTACTCCCGGTTCATCTTTCACAAAAACAAAAACATCGTAGATCTGGTTTATAAATCCTTTATTCGATTTCGGAATTTCATCGCGCTTAACTCTTGCACTTTCAAATTTATCGGTTAGTTTTTGATAATCTTCGTTAGAGATTGATTTTTTCATCTGGTCTAAATCGAAAATAAAATTATCAACCGCTTGAATAATATTTTTCCTATTCTCACGTAGAACAGGTTCCCAAACATTGAATTCACTTGATGCAATTCGGGTCATGTCTCTAAAACCGCCAGCAGCATAATCGAAAAAATTTATATCGCTTCCTTTTAATCCCGCTGAATTGATAAGTGAAACAGAAAGCAATTGTGGAAGATGGCTTACAGATGCAACAATTATATCGTGCACTTTGGGGTTTAGAAAAGTAATTCTTGCACCAAGTTGATGAATAATTTCAGTGAATAAATCTACCACCGGGAATTCTTTTGTTGATTCGTTCAGAATGTAAACGCAGTTTTCAAAAAGAAGGGGATCGGAATTTTCAAATCCGCCTTTTTCTTTACCCGTCATCGGGTGTCCGCCTATGTAAAACCCTTTCCGTTCCTGTTTATCCCAAATTTCCTGAAAGACTGATTTCACTCCGCATACATCGGTTATAATCTGATTTGAATTAATTTTACCCGCAAGTTTTTCAAAAACATTTATTGATGCATCTACCGGGAGGCAGATAAAGATCAGATCTGAGTCGAGACTTTCTTCAAATGATAAAAGTTTTTTATCAATAACTTTTTGTTCTAAAGCTTTATCAAGAATACCCGGTCTATCAAACCCGCTAACGTAATGTGAAGAAGAAAAATTTTTAATCGCTTTTGCGATAGAGCCGCCAATCAAGCCTAATCCGATTATTGAAATTTTCCGGATTTCCAATTACAATTTCCTTC
The DNA here is from genome assembly GCA_023250955.1 of Melioribacter sp. Lineage (GTDB taxonomy): Bacteria > Bacteroidota > Ignavibacteria > Ignavibacteriales > Melioribacteraceae > Fen-1258. The sequence goes on from JAHEZQ010000021.1 coordinate 50,609, forward strand.
CGATTGCTTGAGCTATCAATCTCAACTCCTCCATCAATTTTAAATAGGTGTTTGGGAGAAGTGCTTGGGGACCGTCTGATAAAGCATTTTCTGGATCATCGTGGATCTCGATCATAATTCCATCGGCTCCGGCAGCAACTGCCGCGCGGGCCATCGGCGGAACTTGATCGCGCAATCCAGTAGCGTGTGATGGATCAGCAATGATCGGCAAATGACTTTTTTTATGTACGACAGGAATGGCAGAAAGATCGAAGGTGTTGCGGGTATAATTCTCAAATGTCCTGATCCCGCGCTCACACAAGAAAATATTATTATTACCACCGCTCAATAAATATTCGGCAGACATCAGCCATTCTTCGATTGTTGCGGCAATGCCGCGTTTAACCATTACAGGTTTTGTTGTTTTGCCTAATTCTTTGAGAAGAGAGAAGTTCTGCATGTTGCGGGCACCAAGTTGAAATATATCTGTATATTTATCAATCAATTCGATTTGGTCCATCTGCATTACTTCAGTTACAACCAATAAATTATATTCATCAGCAGCTGCTCGGATTAATTTTAACCCTTCTTCGCCAAGTCCTTGGAAGGAATATGGAGAAGTGCGCGGTTTGAAGGCACCGCCTCTTAAAATTCTAGCGCCGGATTTTGCAACAACTTTTGCTAAACGGAAAATTTGATCTTCATTTTCGATTGAACATGGGCCGGCAATCATAACAATTTGATTCCCGCCAAGCTCAACATCTTTGATCTTTATAACTGTGTTTGATTCATGAAAACTTCTACTTGAAAGTTTATATGGAGTTGTAACACGGTAAACTTCATCAACTCCGTCGAGGATACTAATGTTGCGTGTATCGAAGTTAGGTTTTACACCAATCGCTCCAATAATTGATCGTTCAGTTCCTGTAGATTTGTGAATCTGAAATCCAAATCCCTCAAGATGTTTGATCACATTTTCTATTTGTTCTTTTGTAGCGTTTTTTTCTAATATAACTACCAATTTAAGCTCCGTAATTAGTCATGAAATTTTTTCTCTCCTGCTCGAATTTCGATCGGGAAAAAATCTTCTTTTGTTGGAATTGCACACGAATAATTTGGACTGTATGCACAATATGGATTATATGCCACATTAAAATCTATTTCATATTCATTATTTGGGTCATCTACTTTTTCAAAATCAATGTAACGTCCAACGCCGTATGATTCATTGTTCGTCGTTTTGTCTGTGAACCAAATTGAATAGTAAATCTGTCCGTTAGTTGTGGTTCCTTGATAGACATTAATATTATACTGTTTATTTTGATAAGTGATCACAACATAACCATAGCGTATTACTTTTCGGGGCTCACCTTTTGTGCCGTAAATCGTAACAGTATCTTTCGGTTCAAATTCATATAGCATACTTTTGAAAACGAATGAAGGATCAACATCGAAATAATTCAAATCATGGAATTCAATTTTTCCTTTAGCATTGAACGGGGAAGATGGATCATTTTTCATTTCTTCGTTTTTATCTGTACGTTCTTTTTCGATCCTGTTGATGTATGCTTTCTGTTCGGGTGTATAATTCTTTCCGCAGCCAATCAATGATAAAATAAAGAATAGAACGCTGATGACGCAGAAAAAGCGGATGCTCGCTGATTTATCTGTGTTAATCAGTTGAATCTGTGTCATCTGTGTGCAATTGATTTTAATTTTTCTTCTCATCGATCTTCTTCTTTAGTTCACTTAATTTATTAAGCGCTTCAAGCGGAGTTAAACTATTAATTGAAATATCAGAAATCTGTTTTCGTAATTCTTCATCTTTCATTTCAAACAAACTGATCTGAAAACCATCACTCCCTTTTAGCTTTGCAAGTTTTGCTTTTTTCATTTCATAAGGAGTTAATTCCTTGCTCTCTAAATTAGCAAGAATTTCTTTTGCACGGTTGGTAACAAAAATAGGCAAGCCCGCCATCTGGCCAACTTGAATTCCATAACTATGATCAGCACCACCGGAAGAAACTTTGTGCAAGAAAATTACTTTATCACCGTACTCACGTACTTCAACTTTGAAATTTTTTATTCGCGGGAATAAAGTTGCCATTTCATTTAACTCGTGATAATGGGTGGCGAATAATGTCTTTGCAGTTAGAATCGGATTCTCATGAAGATATTCCGTTATTGCCCATGCAATTGATATTCCATCAAACGTACTTGTTCCGCGTCCAATTTCATCTAACAGAATTAAACTTTTACTAGTGGCATTATTCAAAATGTTTGCTGCTTCCTGCATCTCAACAAGAAAAGTTGATTCACCCGCAGAGATGTTATCACTCGCTCCTACACGTGTAAAAATTCTATCTACTAAACCGATTTTTGCTGATGTTGCGGGGACAAAAGAACCAATCTGTGCCATCAATACTATCAATCCAACCTGGCGGAGATAAACAGATTTACCAGCCATGTTCGGTCCGGTTAGAATAATTATCTGTTCGTCCGATGAGGAAAGTTTTGAACTGTTTGGAGTAAATTTTTCTCCCGGTGGTAATATTCTTTCAACAACCGGATGGCGTCCGTCTATAATGTCGAGTGAATCGGATTCATCAAGTTGCGGACGGACATATTTATATTCTTCAGCACATTCAGCAAATGATTGATAACAATCAAGCATTGCAATCAACTTAGCATTTTCTTGAACTGCTTCGGCATGTGAAGCAACTTCTAATCTCACTTGATCGAAAAGCTGATACTCCAGATTAGCAATATTTTCTTCTGCATTCAGAATTTTATCTTCATACTCTTTTAGTTCGGGTGTAATAAATCTTTCGTTATTAACTAAAGTTTGCTTGCGTATATAATTCTCCGGGACTTTATCCTTGTTAGCATTGCTAATTTCAATATAATAACCGAATACTTTATTGTAGCTAACTTTAAGCGATGAGATCTTCGTCCGTTCACGTTCTGTCTTTTGAAGAGTGGCAATCCAATCTTTCGCATTAATGGAGAGACCTCGAAGTTCATCAAGTTCTGGGCTGAAACCGTTGCGGATTACGCCTCCATCAGAAATTGCTAGTGGCGGATCATCGGAAATTGCTAGCTCAATTTTCTCTACAAGTTTATCAAGAGAGTTAAGACGTTGATTTATTGCTGTAAGTGTTTCAACCGAAGTTTGATCTAACAGTTGTTTGATCAACGGAATTTTTTTGAGAGATGTTTTAAGATTTAACAACTCGCGCGGGTTAACTCTACCGGTACAAATTTTAGAAATCAAACGTTCTAAATCGCCAATCTCTTTTAATTCATTCTGTAAATTTTTTCTAAGAGTTTTATTTTGTAAAAGCGCTTCGATTGATTCCTGGCGTTTAATGATCGGTTCTAATTTTTTTAACGGGGCAGAGATCCACTTCTTGAGCATTCTTCCACCCATGGAAGTTGATGTCTTATCAAGAATTGAAATGAGAGATCCTTCTCTGTCGCCATCTTGCATTGTGAACATGATCTCTAAATTTTTTTTAGTCGAATAATCTAAGATCATATAATCGGAAGGATTGTAACGTGAAATTTTATTTATATGTGTAAGATTAGCTTTTTGAGTTTCGCGTAAATAATTAAGAGCGGCACCAGCAGAACAAATTGCCATGCGTAAATTCTCGATCCCAAATCCCTTCAACGTTTTTGTGTTGAAATGATTCATCAAGAGTTCATTGCTGTAATCGTAATTGAAAATCCAATCATCAATTTTTGTTATTCGTGCAGATGGAGCAGCTTTGTGAATAAGCGGCTCAAGTTCATTCTTAAGCTTCTTAGGAATTAATATTTCTGAAGGATTGATAGAACCAAGTTGTTGTGATAATTCAGTTCTATTGAATTCAAAAGTTGAAAACTCTCCGGTAGAAATATCGCAGAATGCAATTCCTGCTATCTCATCTTCAATGTAAACTGAGAGTAAATAATTATTTTTTTTGTGATCAAGAAGTTTATCGGATATTGCAACTCCCGGAGTAACAACTTCAATTACATCACGCTTAACTATTCCCTTGGCAAACTTCGGATTTTCCATTTGCTCGCAGACAGCAACACGGTAACCGGCACGTACAAGTTTTGGCAAGTAAGTATCAATTGCATGATGTGGAAATCCCGCAAGAGGAACTTCGCCGGCGGCACCATTAGCACGTTTTGTTAGAGTAATTCCCAACACTTTGGAAGCAGTTTTTGCATCCTCTTCAAAAGTTTCAAAGAAATCCCCCATCCTAAAAAGCAAAATTGTATCGGGATAATTTTCTTTTATCTTGGCATACTGCGCCATTAAAGGTGTAACTGACATAGCTTGATTTTAATTTTGTGGCTAAAAATAGTTTAATAGTGAGTTAGAATCAAAGAGAGAACATAGATGAATGGAATTATATAATTATTATTGATGATTCTTTTCATGGCGGAAAGAAAAACTACTTCCAAGTCAATCGGTAATTTATTATTGAAATTTGTTGTCTTCATTAATATTTTTAACTCAGAGCATTGAGTAAAATTACTCATAGAATGAGTAAACTGAGGTGGTATGTACACAAGAAATCAATTCGACCGAATTTGCACTCGTTCGCACTGACGAAGATTAGCTGAAAGCTGACCGCTAACTGCAAACTGCTTACTGCCAACTAAATATTGACATCAGTTTTCTTTTACACTAAGTTGAGTTAGTACCAAATCAGTTCTTTAATCGGGGTATTTTTATTTGAAATGATGAACAAAGAAAATAGATCTCCTTTTCAGTCTTCACATTAATAAAAAAATATTTGGAATGCATGCCAGGATTTGGCGGGCACAAAGTTTAGAATATTGTACAAAACAAAATAAATGCTGGTAGATAACATTCCATGAGTTGAAGTCTGCTGGGGGCTTGTCCGCCGCCCGCTTCGACTAGTCGAAGACGAGGCGAGTTTTTTTGGCGGGTTAATTAATAGTTAGTTTGCTAAAGAGGTACAATTATGAATTGTCCAAATTGTAAATCAAAAATTCAAGAGGGGATTAAATTTTGTCCAAATTGCGGTTATCATTTCCCAAGTTTAGAACGCGGCAAATCAACTTTTGAAGTTAAATTTTTGAAGAAGATATTTGGTAAAAAGGAAGCAGAGAGACAAGAACCAATTCAAAGTGATTCTGCTGAAAAGAAAATAGTATTAAAAAAAGATGGGAAATGGGGTTGGGTTGGTTTATATTTTTTGGTTTTATCGGAACTTATATCAATAAAACGTATACCGAGTTTGGTGATTCAATTGGCATACTATATTTATTTGGGGTAGGTATAAGCATACCATTATATTTCTACTTACGTAATAAATTATTAAAAGAGGTTTCATTTTTACGATTGCGTTCATTTATCTCTGGTGTCATCTCTTGGATATTAACTGCATTTATTATCGCCTTAATATCGAATATTGTTTCCCCAGATATTTATGGCAGTATCTCAAGAAGTATAACCAAAGAATTTAAAAGCATTTCTACTTCCGTAAATGCTTTTAAGAAAGAAGACGAAATGCTTTGGACTCTTTTTGTTGAAAATCCATCAACTAATAGTGAGATAAAAAATAACTTACGAATATTAGAAAAATCAATTTCACTTTATAAATCCAAAGATTCTGTTGTTTTATCTGCTTATAATAATTTTTTATCAATTCTTTCAGACGCTGAAAAAGAATATCCTAATAAAACAAAAGATTATCCTATTAAATCTAAGATGGCAACATCTTTAATAGATACATACGTAGCTTTGTCAAATTCTGTACAAAATAAATTCATTGCGATGCATAATTATTGCAATGCTCTATTAGAAAATAATACTAATTCTAATTTATTGTGGTCAACGGTTCTTAATGCACAAGAAGTACTTGAATCCAATCAAGTTAAATTTTTGCAAGCGAACAAAACATTAAGTGATATAAATGCAACACTAAAAAACTAATATATGGAAGAAACAAGAAAACATAACCTTGGTTTAAAAAGAGACGACAACGAAGAATACTATAAAATTGTCAATATTTTTAATACAACCGGAAGGAAAATTACTTTTATCAATGAGAGAATACTGAAAATAAAAACTCCAAAAATATTTCTCTTCTGTCATAAATTTAAAATTAAGTCTTATAGCAAATATTTGCTCAAGCTTCAGAAACTAGTTGACGAGTGGGGCGAGTATTATAATAATTTTGTCCAAAAACCCTCCCTTACTTTTTCTGGCACTGAGGAAAGATTTATAGGATTTTTACATTATATGAGATTACTAGAGCAGATGGATATTAAGCTAAATAGGCACTATGATACAACTGTTGCCAATTTCATAAAAGTCCAAGAAAAGTATGGTAATCAAATTAATTTTCTCATAGCTATTATTTCAGCTTATGTTTCTCTAATTGGTCTTATTCTTTCTTTGGTAGCTTTGAAATTAATCTAGACGCAAACTAATCAGCCGCTCAACACGGACAGCGTTTTTTAGTGCGGCATTTTTGTAATTATAAAGCTGCATTTACAAAGTTAAGTTGCTCTTTGAGGTAGTTTGTTCTAAGAAACATTTTTATAAATAAAATTTGTTGCGATTAATTGGCATTGCTGTTCTGGGCTGCCGGTTAGCGGCAACTACGTTAGGCAGAAAAAAATGAATAGTTCTATCAAGAAGAAAAGTATTTTATCATATCGCTTTCTGGATTCAACATTTGATTTTGCTAGAACGGCTTATGAATATGAGAAAAAACAAAAAATTGATATCGAACAATATCATAATAATTCAATTGCTGGAATATTCATGATAGTTACATTTCTTGAGGCACACATAAACGAATTCTTCTTTGAGATAGCGGAAAATGAAACATATCCGCATAAAACAATAAACGTTGATAATCATGATGTTATTGCAAAGTTGTGGGATAAAGGTATTCCTAGAACAGCACGATATTCCATTCTCGATAAATATGACATTGCTTTGTATCTTACAAAGGGAAAAGAATTTGATAAATCTTGCTACCCATACCAAGATGTTGATGCTCTCATTAAACTTCGTAATTCACTTATTCACTATGAACCAATATGGCAAGAAGTTTCTCCTTGTAAGAATCCAAATCGTCTTGAACAATTATTAAAAGGTAAATACAAACCAAATCCATTCCTTAATGAAAAAACAGAGCCGTTTTTCCCGTTTCGATGTCTTAGTTCTGATTGCCTTATTTGGTCAATAAAATGTTCTATTACTTTTGTCCGAAATTTTTATGATAATATAAAAATAGATAGAACCTTTAAAAATGTTTATCAACATTCTATGAAAAAAATAAAAACTGTTACTGCCTAACAAGCGCCTCAACAGCGACCGCGTCTTCGATGGGTCTAATTGAGTCGCATTAGGGTTTAGCTTTTTAGAAATAGTTTGTTGTGCAAAGGTGATTTAGTTCTTTAAACTGATTTATAAATAAAAGTTGCGTTGACAAAACTTAGCCGTTTGTTCTAGGCGGCCGCTTAAAAACAATGCCGTTATATAAAGCAAAGCAATCCTTTTTCAAATCGTAAACACAATCATAGTTTAACGGAACCCGCCAATTGTTTATATTAAGAATGAAAATGAAATAATTCTATTCAAACATGATCAATACAAAAATCATATTAGGTAACAAAAATTTTTTCGATGGCACGTCTTTCCCAACTTTTGAATTCCATATTTCTAAAGAAGCACGCAGCAAATACAATTTTGATGAAGGATTATTCGAGATCACAGGGAATGTTGTTCTGGCAGATTTTCATTCCGTCAGATTATTTGTTCAGAAAATAAATTCCAAGAGAGAAATAAAAGATCATGTTGCTGCCGGACAAGTTAATGCAGCCGGATTGATGGATGAGATTTATCATTATTTGTTCCGGTTATATGAAATACAAATTAATCCCGGTGTATTTAAGAAAGCTCTGGATCATCTCAACGGCAAACTCGGAGAAGAAAAGATCCGCAAGGTCCTATTCGATTTTGTTTCCGTGTTTCCGCCAATGGAAGTTTATAAAGGTAAATCAAGCGCTTATGATTATTTAAATTCTTATTCCGCTGACCGCTCAAATTCAGAAGTTACTCTGGAAGAATTGATTCTTCTTCACATCGCAAATTTCAATCCCGCTAATAAAATAATTATTGAACTATTCGACCAGAATTATTTTAATGAGAAAAAACTCTATAAAAAAACAATTGACGAACTCGATCTATTTTTTCAAAACGAAATAAAATTTGGTCCCGATAACCAAGATGTTTTTACTTTTCTGAAAACTCCGATTATAAATAATCCTGATAATATCGAAGCACAGCTTGATTTTATCCGTGAGAAGTATGGAATTCTACTAGATGAAAAATTTCTTAAAAGAATTCTAACCGGCAAAGATCTTATCAAAGAAGATTATAAATTAGAATTTGAGGGACCGGGAGGAGCGCCGACAGTTGTTCCTCAATATAAAAGCGGAATGTATGATGATTCAGTTTCACTAGGCAAATCAGGTTACAAATATGGTTCAGATAGTTATAAAGATTATGAAGAGTTCGAAAATTTTACTCCAGATTCAAACTGGATGCCCCGCGTAGTGATGATTGCAAAAAATACATACGTTTGGCTCGATCAACTTACAAAAAAATATCAAAGACACATTAGAACTTTAGATCAAATTCCGGATGAAGAACTTGATTTACTGGCTCGTTGGAATTTCAACGGACTTTGGCTAATAGGAATTTGGGAGCGAAGCAGCGCATCAAAAAAAGTAAAACATATCATGGGAAACATAGATGCAGTTTCTTCAGCTTATTCTCTTTATGATTATCAAATTGCAAACGATCTTGGCGGCGAACCTGCATACAACAATTTGAACGAACGAGCACGTTCTAGAGGTATCCGGCTTGCTAGCGATATGGTCCCTAATCACACCGGAATTTTTTCTAAGTGGGTGATTGAGCATCCCGAATATTTTATTCAATCAAATCATCCTCCGTTTCCAAATTATAGTTATACAGGAGAAAATCTTTCAGAAGATTATTCCGTTCAAATTCGAATTGAGGACGGATATTGGAGAAAGAGTGATGCTGCGGTTGTATTTCAGCGCATTGATAACAACAGCGGGGAAGTGCGATACATCTATCACGGTAACGATGGAACCAATATGCCGTGGAATGATACCGCTCAGCTCAATATGATTCGACAAGAAGTTCGCGAAGCGGTAATACAAAAAATATTTGAAGTCGCACGTAAATTTTCAATTATCCGATTCGATGCGGCGATGACATTAGCAAAAAAACATTTTTCTCGTTTATGGTATCCTGAACCTGGACGCGGAGGCGATATTCCTTCACGATCTGATTATGCGATGACAAGAGAGGAGTTTGATAAAGTTTTTCCCATTGAGTTCTGGCGGGAAGTTGTTGATCGGATTAATAATGAAATGCCTGATACACTTTTACTTGCTGAAGCTTTCTGGTTGATGGAAGGATATTTTGTCCGCACGCTTGGAATGCACCGCGTTTACAACAGCGCATTTATGCATATGATGATGAAAGAAGAAAATGCAAAGTATCGCGATCTAATTTCTAACACGCTTGAGTTTGAACCGGAAATTTTAAAACGGTATGTAAATTTTATGAGCAATCCCGATGAAGAAACTGCCATCAAACAATTTGGAACGGATGATAAATATTTTGGTGTGTGTATTCTGATGGTAACTTTACCCGGGTTGCCGATGTTTGCTCATGGACAAATAGAAGGTTATACAGAAAAATATGGAATGGAATATCAGCGAGCATATTACAATGAAATGCCGAATCATTGGTTGATTGACCGTCATCAGTATGAAATATTTCCGTTGATGCAAAGGCGATTTTTGTTCAGCCAAGTTTCTAATTTTTGGCTCTTTGATTTTATTGATGGCTACGGCGGAATAAATGAAAATGTTTTTGCTTATACGAATACCGAACACGGAGAAAGAGCGTTAATCTTCTACAACAACAAATATGAAAATACATCCGGAACAATTTTCCGTTCCTCGCCCAAACTGATGAACAATTACGGTAGCAAAGGACTTGAAACTCGAACGATTGCGGAAGCACTGTGGATTAAATCCTCGGAAAAACATTTTTACATTTTCAGAGATCACATTTCAAATTTAGAATTTATTAAGACCGGGGTTGATATTGCTGTAAATGGATTTCATGTTGAGCTCGGTGCGTTCAAATATTTAGCCTATTTAGATTGGCGAGAAGTTTATGATACAGATGGTGATTGGGCAAAATTAGCATGGAAACTTGGTTTGCAGGGTGTTCCAAACATGCAGCGTGCATATGAAGAAATGAAAGTGGAAGATATTCACATTGCCTTTGAAAAAATGTTTGATGATGAATCACTGAACGGGTTTATTAAAACTTGTGTTTTAGAAGACAAAAAAGCTCGTGAGGAAGATAGAATTAATTTTGTTGATGAAAGATATTTTTATCTACTAAATACAATTAAAAATCATTTTGGATTAAGTTTTAATCTTAAACCGATAATTGAAAAATTTGAGGATTCTATTGTAGCAGTTCGAAAATTAAATTTCTTGATTGATGATCAATATGAGTTCGGAAAAAATTCCGCATCAAAAAATGTCCATCATGCAATTCAAATATCTCGCGATACTAATTACCATGATAACTCAATCATCTTTATGCTGTGGCTGATAATTTCCAATATGAAAGAATTGTTTCCAATAGAAGGAAAACTGAATCAGAAGGGCTACGTTACTGAAATGCTTCTTGATACTCCTGTAAGAAAGATTATGCAAAAGATTGGAAAAGGTAATGGAGAGATTTTCAATGAGATAAATTTGCTGAATATATTTCTAAATAATTTTAATGGAATGATGGAAATCTTTTCACCGGAAAGAAAAGGTGAACAGTTTTCATTACTGGATGATGAAACAGTCAGAATATATCTCGGTGTAAATCAATTTGAAAATATCTGGTATTACAGTAAAGAAAATTTTGAAGAACTTCTTAACTGGGTATTTACTTTTTACTGTTTGCAAATTATGAAAAATGAAAGTTATGATTCAGATACTATCATAAAATTATTTGATCAATCTTATAAAAAGTATTTGGAAATATTTGAAGAATCAAAGAAATCAGAATACAAACTTGATCAGTTCAAAGAAAAATTAAGTAAGGGGAAAGCAGCTAATTAATTGGGTTCAATTTTTTTTATTTACGAGCATGTTATTCCAGAATAAATTCCGTAAAGAATCTGCAAGACTTAAAGAATGGGATTATTTAAATCCATGGTGGTATTATATAACGATAAGTACAAAAAATCATTGTCATTTCTTCGGGGAAATAAGCAATGGGAAAATGAATTCGAACAAATTGGGACTTATAGTAGAGAAATATTGGGAAGAAATCCCGAAACATTATCAGAATGTTGAGATTGATTATTATGTTGTCATGCCAAATCATATTCACGGTATAATAATTATTAATCCAGCCGTAGAGACGAGGCATGCCTCGTCTCTACAAAACAAATCAATTACATTATCTAATATTGTTGGCTCATTCAAATCCGCTGTTTCAAAACATGCACGTGAAAACAGTAATAGCAATTTTGTGTGGCAAGAAAGATTTTATGATAGGATTATTCGGAACGAAAAGGAATTATTTAATATTAGAAAATATATTGAACAGAATCCTATGAAATGGGAATTTGAAAAAGATAAACCAGAAAATTTGTAATAGTAAAAAGTGAGACGTGCACCCGTCTAAACTCGTCTTCTGGTTGATGCAACGTCTCTACAAAATTTAATTCATTGCAGTTTTTTCTTTTTCAATCTCTTCAGCAAGCATTTTATTTATTGCAGCGGCAGCACGTCTTCCTTCGCCCATTGCAAGAATTACTGTAGCAGCACCTAAAACAATATCACCGCCCGCAAAAATTCTATTAACAGATGTTTTCTGTGTTTCATCAACAATAATGTTTCCCCATTTATTAACATTAAGCAGAGGAGTAGTCTGGCTAATTAACGGATTACTTCCGTTTCCAATGGCTACAATTACCGTATCAACATTTAATATAAATTCACTGTTAGGAATAAGAACCGGGCGGCGTCTTCCCGATGCATCCGGTTCGCCTAATTCATATCGCACACATTGCATTTCTTTGACACGACCTTTATCATTGCCAAGAATTTTTTTTGCATTTTGTAAAAATGAAAATTGAATTCCTTCTTCTTTTGCGTGAGCGACTTCTTCTTTACGTGCAGGCATTTCAACTTCCGTTCGTCTATAAACAACATAAACATTTTCTGCACCAAGACGTTTTGCCATTCTTGCTGAATCCATTGCAACATTCCCACCGCCGAGCACAGCAACATTTTTAGATTGATAAATTGGTGTGTCAGCATGTCCCTTATCGAATGCACGCATTAAGTTGGCGCGTGTTAAATATTCATTTGCAGAAAAAACTCCAACTAAATTTTCACCTTCAATTCCCATGAACATCGGTAAGCCAGCGCCAGTACCAACAAAGATTGCGTGATAACCGTCTTTATCCATCAAGTCTGTAAGCTTACGCGTTCTTCCAACAACAAAATTTGTTTTGATCTCCACGTCCATTGCTTTTAGAACATCAATTTCTTTATCTATTATATCATTCGGTAATCTAAATTCCGGAATTCCATATCGAAGAACTCCGCCGAGTTTATGAAACGCTTCAAAAATTGTAACATGATGTCCTTCGCGTCTGCAGTCTGCAGCTACAACTAATCCTGCTGGACCGCTTCCAACAACTGCAACTTTTTTTCCTGTTTCGGGTTTTATTTCCGGGATAGCAATTTTCCCGGTTGCACGTTCCCAATCTGCCACAAATCTTTCAAGCCGTCCGATAGCAACTGATTTATCAACATCCTTCAATGCTTTTCCTACCGTACAGTTTGCCTGGCATTGAGTTTCTTGCGGACAAACTCTTCCGCAGATTGCCGGAAGGAGAGATGCTTCTTTTATAACACCAACTGCTTGATCGTATTCTTCATGTGCAACATGATTTATAAATCTTGGTATATCAATTTTAACCGGACAATCATCAACACAACTTTTTTTGACGCACTGCAAACATCTCATTGCTTCTATGCGTGCTTGTTCCATTGTATAGCCGAGAGCAACTTCATCTAAATTGTGTGAACGGATTTCCGGATCTTGTGCAGGCATTTCCTGCGGAGGAATTTTAGTCCGTTCCTTCGCTTTCATATCATCTATTTTATAAAGGTATTCAGCTATTAATTTTTTTGCTTCTTCCGCCAATTGTTCGTGTGTATGATGACTCATCTAAGCGCCTCCTTATCTTTAATTTCTTGTTCGAGAAAACAACTGTGCGCTTCACGTTCTAACTCTTTGTAAGAATTTAATCTTGCCATCATATTATCGAAATCAACTTTGTGCCCGTCGAATTCAGGACCATCAACACAAACAAATTTTATTTCCTTTCCAACATTTACTCTGCATCCGCCGCACATTCCCGTTCCGTCTACCATGATTGTATTAAGCGAAACTTGTGTGAAGACTTCATAAGGTCTTGTAGTTTCGGAACAGAACTTCATCATTATCGGTGGGCCGATTGCAATTACCATATTTGGTTTTGGGGAACGTTCGCAAATTTCTTTTAACGGTACCGTTACCAATGCTTTACGTCCGTAGCTTCCGTCATCGGTGCAGAGAATAAATTCGTCTGCAATATTTTTCATTTCATCTTCTAGAATGATAAGATCTTTTGTGCGGGCGCCGATTATTGTAATTACATTATTGCCGGCTTTCTTTAATGCTTGTGCAATCGGATGAAGCGGTGCAACACCAATGCCGCCTCCGACACAAACAACAGTTCCAAAATTGTCTATGTGTGTAGGTTTACCAAGAGGACCAACTAAAGTAGGAATGATATCGCCAACATTTTTTTCGGAAAGCTGAAGTGTACTTTTTCCGACTACTTGAAAAATAATTGTTATCGAACCTTCCTTAGTATCTGCATCGGCAATTGTTAACGGAATTCTCTCACCGTAATCGTCATCGAGCTGAAGAATTATAAATTGTCCCGCTGATCTTTCCTCGGCAATTAACGGTGCATCAAGTCTCATCATATAAACATCTTTGGAGAGCTGTTTCTTGAAAAGTATTTTACTCATGAATTCACCTGTTATTGAAACAATAAAGGATAATTAGAATTTTTGTCGCTGGTAAAAATATGGAATTAGTCTTAATCTAAAAAAGTTTTTTTTGACTGATTTTATAGATGATAACTGAATAAGATAATGATTAAAACTGAAGATAGATTTGAATAAATATTGTCTAAAAGAACTTACTTTGTGCAGGTTCAGCTAGATAATTTCCCAATCTTCAATATCTCCAATAACTTTATTAAACATTGGGTGATGTTTAATCCCCTTAACCTTATTTAATTTGATATATAAAATTGGGTCTCTTGTTTTTATTTTACTTAGTAGATGTTTGAATTCGTATTTCAATTGTGCACTTGTGACGGGGATCTTTCCATTAAATTTTTTATTTACAATTTTAATCCTGTTGAATTTGTAGTCTCTTTTTTCTGCTTCATCAACTATATATCTTAAATAGCTGGCTATAGCCCCAATAGGATTTATTGTATTTTTGAACCGTTTTAGTTGAGGATGATTCCTATATCCTTTAGTCTTACCTTGCAAAACTTTTTGAGCTAAAAGACCTTCTCTCCAAAGAGCAACCAAGCCTTTAGCATCTAAATATTTTGTATGTATTGACCAAAGTCTCATATTTATTAATTAGAGCGTAGTAAGTTGCATAACAACGAAATTTTTATTTCAATAAAATCATCTTCTTAGTTGAAGAGTAATTACCGGCTTGAAGTCTGTAAAAATAAAGACCACTGCATAATTGCAAATTGAGAATTGAGAATTGAGAATTATACAAGCCGGGTGCTTGTTCTTCGTTAACAAGTGTTGCAACTTCTCTTCCAAGAAGATCATAAACCCTTAAACTAACTTCACTGACTGCCGACAGCTGATAGCTGATCGTTGTTTCCGGATTAAAAGGATTTGGATAATTCTGATATAGAATAAAATTATTTGGAATTATTGATTCTTCATCCCTCACAAAAGTTATCCCGCCGTTTGATGTCTTTAAGATTGTACCATTAGCTCCGGCAACCCAACCGTTATCCCTATCTTTAAAATAAACAGAGTATAACCAATTGTTTGAAAGACTATTCTGATTCACCCAATTGTTTCCGCCATCTGTAGTTCTGATTATTGTACCATTATCACCTACAAGCCAACCGTAATTTTTATCAATAAAAAAGATAGAACTTAACCAAGCTGCCGAATTGCTATTTTGACTAAACCAATTATTACCGCCATCAATTGTTTTCAATACGGTTCCAAAATGACCAACTGCCCATCCTGTGTTTTGATCTTCAAAATGAACTGAAAATAAATAATAATTTATACCGCTCGTTTGACTTATCCAATTATTCCCGCCGTTTGTGGTTTTAAATATTTTACCTGAAGCGCCAACTGCATAACATATTAATTGATCAACAGAGTAAATAGAGTATAACCAAGTACTGGTTCCGCTGGACTGAGTAACCCAATTTGAGCCGCTGTTAGTTGTACTGAGGATAGTTCCGCCCGCACCAACTGCCCAACCTTTATTCTGATCTGCAAAGTAGACTGAATACAATTCGTTTGTTGTTCCGCTAATTTGATTTATCCAATTAACACCGGCGTTAGTTGTTTTAGAAATATAACCACTATCACCAATAGCCCATCCTGTGTATTGATTGATAAAAAACGTTGAGTTAAAATTATTTGTTGCATTGCTCGTTTGAATTTTCCAATCACTTCCGCTATTTGTTGTTTTTAGAATTGTACCATTATTTCCAAATACATAACCATTATTTAAATCGGCAAAAAATAATGAGTTTAATTGTGCTGTTGTTCCTTCGGTAATTTTTACCCAGGTTGTCCCACCATTAGTTGTTTTTAAGATTGTCCCTCTGGCACCAACTGCCCAACCTTTGTTTTTATTTATAAAATAAATTGAATTTAAGGAATTAGCCGTTCCACTTGTCTGAGCTAACCAAGTATTTCCATTGGTTGTAGATTTTAGGATTGTTCCATCGTTCCCAACAACCCACCCTGTATTATTATCTATGAAATGAACAGAATTCAAATCTTTTGAAGTACTGTTTGGTATTTCCAACCAAGTATTTCCATTAAGTGTTCGTAACATTGTTCCATTTTTCCCAACAATCCATCCGTAATAACTTAATTCATTAAAAAAAATTGAGTTAAATGTAGTGTTGGATATACCAAACTGGAAATACCAAGTAGTTCCACCGTTTACAGACCGCATAATTATTCCGTTTTCACCAATCATAAAAACATTCTGAGGGGGTCCAAAAACAAAAATTGAATTGAGATTTGTGTTGATTGATGTTGTCCAAACTGTCCAAGTATTTCCATTGTTGGTTGAAGATGCAACGGCTCCGTTGTTTCCAGCGATCCAGATATTAGAGGTATAAGTAAATGTAATAGAATTTAAACTTGACATAGTAGGAGTATTTATTGTTACCCAGTTGTTGCCTCCATCTGTAGTGCGTAAAATAGTTCCAAATTCACCTACAGCCCAACCTAGATGAATATCCGCGAAAGCAACCGACGTTAAATTATTTGTAGTTCCGCTAGCTTGCAAAAACCAATTTGAGCCACCGTCAGTTGTTTTGAAAATAATGCCTGCCTTTCCAACAATCCATCCTATATTTTCGTCAATAAATTTTACACAAGTTAAATCACTTCCGACAGGTAATGGATTTTGCCATGACCAATTGCTTTGAGCTATGTTTAATGTGGTAAGTATAATTAAGAAGAAAAATAAAATTTGTTTTTTCAATTGACCCTCAACTTTTTAATGTAGAATGGTCATCTAACAATATTAAATAACTGATTTATATTTATAGTATAATTTACAGTAAGAAATTAGAAATTATTACTCAGTGATTCCAACTATAAAAAATTCTCTGTGAAGAATATTATTAAAAAGCAGATTTAAATCGGAGAAAATGTTTTATAAAATAATTACAGTTTAATTCTAATTGTAAGCGGGTAAGTGTTAGATATTTCCAAAGATGATCCTTGTTCTTCATGAAGATTGGTAACCCAATCGCCAACAAAATAACCAATGGCAGCTGCGAGAAAAACATCGGACGACCAATGCATGTCTCTATTTACTCTGGATGCCATTGTTAAAACAGCGGGGAGATAGGAAATTATTTTTAGAAGATCGGACTTAGAATTTTTAGATAGCACAGTTGAAAGTGAAAATGCAAGTGTTACTTCTCCGGAAGGGAGTGCGTGGTAATCATCGTTCCAAAGAGAGAATGGACGATAGTTTCCGATACCTTCGTTTGTATAAGGGCGTGCGCGTCCAACGGTCATTTTCAAAAATTGTGTAATAGCGCCCGCATAAAGCGTAGCCTGTATAATTTCAAATCCAATCTTTTTTGATGATGGATCATCAGTAATTAAACCATGCAATCCGAATGCGCCGGCAAAAAATATTGTTGCATAACCCTTACCCCAAACTCTTCCAATCTGTTCCGGTACGGTTCCGTTAAATCTCTGATCTCTCAATACGGCATCGCGTATTGGTTGATCTGCCTGCACAGCCAAAATTGTTCCGGCACTTACCAAACCAAGTTTAAGCCAATCGTTTCCTTCCCAGTTTAACGGCTGTTTTACAAATTGAATGGACTCATTGTAGAACTGAGATATATCGTATTTGTTTTGGGAATAAATGTTTGAAGTGAATATAGTGCTGAGTAATAATGTTGCAAAAATTTTAATACGCAATTTCAAATTCTATTTTTTAGTTGAAGTGTATTTTATTATTTCAGCTCTCTCAATTGTAATAAGTCCGCCGCAATTTGCATCTTCAAAAATCTTATTAACAATCGGGATAAATGCTTCAATCTTTTTTTCTTCATCAACAATTTCCACAACAAGCGGCAGATCTTCTGAAAGTCTTAAAATTTTTGCGCTGTGAATTCTACTGTTGCCGCCGTATCCCATAATTCCCTTATAAACGGTTGCACCGGCAAGATTATTTTTCCTGGCTTCAGTAACAATTGTTTCATAAACAGGTGAGTGAGAAATTTTATCCGCTTCACCTATAAATATTCTTAATAATTTTGCTTCGCCTTCAATTTTCATAATTACCTCGTGATAAGATAAGCGAGATAGATACCAAATACAGTTAAAAATACATTTGCTAAAATATTTAATCCGGCAAAAAGAAATTCCGCATCCTTTAATAAATTAAAAGTTTCCAAAGAGAAAGTAGAAAAAGTTGTGAAGCCGCCGCATAATCCTAAACCAATAAACAATTTTAATGATGGATTGATCAAGTCTTTTTCATCTAAACCAAAAATCATCAATCCTAGGACGATACTGCCAAGAAGATTAACAGCAAGTGTACCATAAGGGAAATAAGGCGGAAATTGTTTTTGGATAAAATACGATAGTATATATCTAAGAACTCCACCAACACCAGCGCCAATGAAAACAACTAAATAATTCACTTTTTTCTCTTTGATTCGCTACAAATATAAAAAAATCTTACTGATGTAACTATTTTAGCCAAACACGAGTCTAAATATTCAGTTAAACTTAAAAACTAGGAGGTATTATGTACCGATCAATAGAACAATTATTATTCAAAAGATTCTTGTTAATGTTTGTCTTAATGATTTTAGGTGCGTCACTATCCTCAGCCGAAGAGTTAAAGCTTTTACGTGAGAAATCTTTTTCCGCAAAAGATTGGGATAACGTTTATGTAAACGCAAGTGGCGCTGATGTAAAAGTTGAAAGCTGGGATAAACAAGAAACCTATGTAAAAATTTTCGGAAACAGACGCGCAGAAGAAAAATTAGATCTCAGTATTGAACAGGATGGTAATACAGTAAGAGTCCTTGCTAAAAAGAAAGGTTCGTTCTTTAATTGGTTTGGAAGTAACATAAGCGTTAGAATCGAAGTTAAAGTTCCCAAAAATCAGAATACTCATATAGAAACTTCAGGTGGAGATATTAATGAATCAAATATCAACGGAGTTTTTAAACTTGATACTTCAGGCGGTGACATCACATTGAATAATACCAACGGAAAATTAAAGGCAGAAACTTCCGGTGGTGATATAAATCTTACAACTCATAATGGTGAAATGTCTCTATCTACATCAGGCGGAGATATTGTTTGCAAAGAGACTAATGGTGATCTCAAAGCAGAAACTTCCGGTGGTGATATTAAACTATATACTTCAGATGGAAAAATAAAAGCAGAAACATCCGGCGGGGATATTGTTATTGATTACTCAGGAGTTAATAAAGGTATTGATGCAGAGACTTCCGGTGGTGACATACATGTTAAATTACCATCTAACTTAAAAGCGAAAGTCCATCTCGAAACTACAGGCGGAGATATTACAAATAATTTTAATAATGCAAAGACCATGCGTGTAGCCCGTAGTGAAATGGATGCAGAATTTAACGGAGGTGGAGAAATGTTAAAACTTGAAACTACAGGCGGAGATGTTGTTGTTGATCAGAAATAAATTTTAAAATGATCAAGAGCATGAGCAAGATCATGAACAAGAATTATATTTCTTGATCGTGATCTTGTTCTTTCTTTAATTCCCACCTTCCATTTAACCATAATAACCCAACTTTACTAAATTGTAAAAGAATTCGTTTTTGACTACTTTTTGGTTGTATTTGAAAGCTTAAATTAATCCAGTTAACTAAAAGGAAGACAAATATGAAATTGGATTGGAATCAATACATTGGCAAAGTAATGAATATTACAATGTTGGAGAATTACGGGGTTGTATACGGCAAAGAAAAAGGGGAACATCCTACATTTTATGAAATCGTCTTCAAGACCGGTACTTTAATTCAAGATTACGATGACGGACTCTTGCTTGATTCTAACCGTGATGGAAAATTATTTAAAGTTTTTGTCCCTTATGGTTCTATAAAATGTGTAGAAATATTCTAAACTTTTTAAAAATCAAAGTTTTGTTTATCCTTTTTATTTTTTTGTTTTCTCAGCAATTTTTATCTGCACAAAACATTGAAATAAAAAGTCTGCGTATATATTCATCGCAAGATCAAAGAGAATTCCCAATTATTGATCTATCCGATCCTACAAATAAAGGAATTACAATCGAGTTTGATGTCCAGTCGCAATTCATACCAAATATTAATATTGAGTTTAGGTTTTGCGATTCTCAATGGAATCCGTACGACAATGCCTTCTTAACAAATCCGATGTATAATACCGAGCATAATCTACTGTTCGATCATTTACCTTCCACTGTTCGCGGTGCAAAGTTTCATTATTTGGGTATGTTCCCTAACAATAATGTTACTTTTCCATTTCCCGGCAAGTGGAAATTCTATTTGGTTGATACTCAAAACAGGAATATCATTTACGGGTCTGGTAAGTTCTATGTTGTTAAACCGGATGTGAAATTAAACGTACAACTTTCTAAAGAAGGCAGTGAAGGAGACTTACCGGATTTAGCGGCACTAAGCAGAACTTTTGCAATCAGCTCAGGTTTTACTTTACCTGATTCACTTTTTCCTGCTAATGTTATGAAAGTTGAAATAATTACAAATCGAAAATTCAACTATCCAATAATTATTGACCGC
The DNA here is from genome assembly GCA_023250955.1 of Melioribacter sp. GTDB lineage: Bacteria > Bacteroidota > Ignavibacteria > Ignavibacteriales > Melioribacteraceae > Fen-1258. The sequence continues at coordinate 71,356 of JAHEZQ010000021.1, forward strand.
AATTCATATACAGTCGATAAATTTTATGAATGGAATGCATCAAATAAATTTTCATTCACTGCACGGAACATTAGACCGGGAAATGAAGCTCGCCAAACAGATACACGCGATATGGGGAAATACAATTCTTCAACTGTTAATGCAAAGTTCGGCGATATTGAGACTTCAAACTTTTTTACTCGGGGCAGAAGAGATTTTAATGGCGGATCATTACTCTTAAATTATAGAAATGAAAATGCTGATTACATGAATGTCGTTTTTAAATTACGTTCACCTGATAATATCAAATCACCAATATTTCTAGTCGGCTCATTTAATGATTGGACTGTTTCCACAGAATATGAAATGT
>JAHEZQ010000022.1 GCA_023250955.1 Melioribacter sp.
GCAGCATTTGACTACACCGGCAAAATTCTCGGTCTCAAACTTGCAGATTCTGTTGCGCATTTAAGTCCCGAAGCAATAATTCTTTTCGGCGGTCTCGCTCTTTCAGGCGATTTAATTTTTACACCGACAAAACGGTATATGGAAGAATACTTGCTAAATATTTTCAAGAATAAAGTTAAACTTCTTCCCTCAGCATTACCCGGTGCACATGCCGCTGTACTTGGTGCAAGTGCTCTAATCTGGAATGAATTGAAGAAAACAAAATGATAAATATCCTTGGAAAGGATTTGTAAATTTTCTGTTGTATTATTTTTTATGAGGATAAAAATAAATATTCTTTTTCTAATAATTTTTCTTTAATAAAAAGTAGAAATTAAAAATACTTGTTCGAAGAAAAAGTTAAATATATATTACACATACAAATAATGGTCGTCAGTTGCATTTCTTGCAATTGAGTTAAAAGGGAATAAGGTGAAAATCCTTAACAGTACCCGCTGCTGTAAGCTTCATTGAAACTGTTTACCAACCTTGGTCAATGTTCCAAATAAGGAATGTGAAGGCCGGTAATAGGAAGCGAGTCAGAAGACCTGCCGTTATTATTTAATCCAATGCTTTCGGGTAAAAAGCTAAGAATGATTTATATCTTAACATCGTACTTAAATCCTTCTTAAAACTTTATACCCGTGCAATTTTTTGAATTCATAAAGTGTTTATAAATCATATGAATATTTTTAGAAGTATTAGAATAGTAATTTTTATTAGCCTTATTTATTTCTTTAATTCTTGTGCTGATTCAAATACATCCAACAACACTGTTAAAAATAATCAGAATAATAAATCAATTTACAAAGACCAGTTAAAGGTAGAATACTCTAAAAGTTTTGAAATAAAATATCTTGACAGTGCAAAAGTCATAAATGTTTTCTCTCCAGATATAAATCGAAAAGAAATATCTCAATATCTCTTACTCCCTAAAAATGTTATTATCCCTCAAGGCTATGAACATGCACAGGTAATTCGAACCCCAATTAACTCTGCTATAGTTTTAACTTCTATATATGTAGGCTTTCTTGATAAACTAAATTTAATAGATAAAATCCTTGCGGTAGATAATTCAAAATATATCTGTTCGGCTAATGCATGGAAATTAATTGAGAATGGAAAAATTACCGAAGTTGGTGATTCTCGCAGTCTAAACATTGAAAAAGTTTTTAGTCTCAAACCTGATTTGTTATTTACCTATGGTAATGGCAATCCAAATGTGGATGGCGATCCAAAACTTGTTCAAAATGGAATTCATATTGCATCGGGAACATTTCATTTAGAAAATTCTCCTTTGGCAAGAGCAGAATGGATAAAATTTATAGCAGCATTTTTCGATAAGGAAAAAGAGGCAAATGAAATTTTTAATGGTATTGCAGAACGTTATATCAAACTGACTAAGCTTACTCAAGATATTCCTTACAAACCTACAGTGTTTACCGAAGCAGAATTAGGCGGAGTTTGGTATGAACCGGGCGGGAATAGTTATATGTCTAAACTATTAAATGATGCCGGTGCAGAATATTTGTGGAAACATGACCAATCTGTTGGAAGTCTGAAACTGAATTATGAACAAATATTTGAGAAAGCCCACGATGCTGATTTTTGGGTGAATGTACTTTTCTGGACCAAGCTAAGTGACGTTTTTAAAAATGATCCCCGTAATTCTAAATTTAAGGCGTTCCGTACAAAAAGTATTTATAACAACAACGCAACAATAAATAAATTTGGTTTTTATGAATATTGGGAAACAGGTGTTATCAATTGCGACTTGGTATTAAGTGATCTTATTAAAATATTTCACCCGGAGCTTTTGCCGGAATATAAATTGAAATATTATAAAAGAATTTTGGAATAATTAATGTCTATCCTTAAAAGAAAAAAAATTATAGCAGCATTTCTTTTTTTATTACTGGGATTATCTTTCTTCTTTGATATAGTTCTTGGTTCTGTAAGAATACCCTTAAGTGAAGCATTAAACATACTAACTGGTTCCTCCTCCGGAAATTCTGTCTGGAATACAATCATAATAGAATTTAGAATTCCAAAAGCAATAACAGCAATTTTGGCGGGGAGCGCTCTTTCGGTTAGCGGATTATTAATGCAAACTTTTTTTAGAAATCCATTAGCAGATCCTTTTGTTCTTGGTATAAGCTCCGGTGCGAGCTTTGGTGTTGCGTTGGTTGTATTAACTGCCGGTTCGATAGGAATAAATTTATTTTTCTTAAGCGGCTTATTAAATAAAATTGGTATTACAATCGCTGCGGGTATCGGTGCGGCGGTGATTTTATTATTAATAACTTTTGTCTCAAAAAAAGTAAGCAGCAATATTACATTACTTATTTTTGGTTTGATGCTCGGATATATAATCGGAGCTCTGGAAAGCATATTAAAATATTTTAGCTCGCCGGAAAATCTTCAAGGATATGTAATTTGGGGCATGGGCAATTTTGGAAATGTGATCTGGAATGATCTATTTCTTTTAATCCCAATAATTTTAACCGGTCTTATCATAGCTTTCATTCTATCAAAACCACTGAACCTACTTTTACTCGGAGAAAATTATGCTATCAGTATGGGTGTCAATATAAAAGCAATACGATTATTGATTGTTATTGCAGTAGGAATTCTTGGCGGTGTTATTACTGCGTTCTGCGGCCCGATTGCTTTTATTGGTATTGCGGTGCCTCATATTACAAGAAAAACTCTAGGTGAGTTCGATCATAAAATATTAATTCCTGCAGTCTGTCTCGTTGGAAGTATCCTTGCTCTTTTTTGTGATATCATCTCACAATTAATTTGGCACGAACAAACGATTCCGATAAACGTAGTAACTTCGCTCGTTGGTGCACCGGTAGTGATTTGGATTATTATTCAGCAGAGAAAAGTTAAACACTCTTTTGCAATGGAATAATATGATTGAATCTACAAAAATATTATATACAAAGGATTTAGCTGTTGGATACAAAAGGAAAAAAGCTGATGATTTCATTTTGCTGGATAATTTAAATCTATCTGTTGAAAGCGGAGAATTAATTTGCCTGCTCGGACAAAATGGTTTTGGGAAATCGACACTATTGCGAACTTTAACTGGTGTTCAGAAACCTCTCAAAGGCGATTTCTTTATAAACGGGAAATCAATAAACTCATACGAAAAATCACAACTTGCTAAAGTTCTAAGTATTGTACTGACGGAAAATTTAAATATTGGTGAAGTATCAGTCCATTCTGTTGTGAGTATGGGAAGATACCCTCACAACAATTGGCTGGGAATATTAAGTGAGAAGGATCATAAGGTAATCAATAATGTTTTAGAAATAACCGGATTAACTGGTTACAAAGAAAAAATATTTACTGAGCTTAGCGACGGATTCAAGCAAAAGGTTATGATTGCCAGAGCCCTTGCTCAGGATACTTCCATAATTCTCTTAGATGAACCAACTGCATTTCTTGATATCCCCACAAGAATTGAAATTTTGAATATGCTCAGGTCATTGATCAAACAGTTTAATAAATCTATAATCTTTTCTTCTCATGATCTTGATCTTGCTTTACAAACCGCTGATATAATTTGGCTCATAACTAAAGATCAAAAAATAGAAGTTGATTCTCCGGAAGATTTAGTGTTGAACGGGCATTTTGAAAAAGCATTTAATAAAAAAGAAATTAAATTCCACCCCCAACGTGGAATATTCAAAATGGATAGAGTTGCAGACAAAAAAATTCATGTAAAAGGAAGTAAGATTGATGTGATTTGGACGGAACGTGCTCTTGAAAGAATTGGCATTGCTACAGATGGTAATGAAAATGTAAAAGATTCAATTCAGATTGAAAAAAATAAGGGAAAATTAATTTGGCATCTCACCTTTAGTTCAGAATCAGTTTTATTTTATTCTATCAGCGATTTAATTAAGTACTTAAAAAATAAATAGAAAAATTTATTTATGGATTTGTTTTAGTACCTCATCTGTCAATTTTTTTATAAGCTCATCATTCATCAATTCTGATTGTTCTGTTTTTTCTATAGAGCGTGAGTCTTCATCACTGGAAACACATCCGACGGTGGTTCTTATTCCGAATTTCTCTCTTTGATCTTTTAGTTTTTGTACTTGCTCTTTACTTAATGTGTTGGGGTAACCAAGCTGCTGAGCAATAAATGCAATGTGTGCGAAGTGTTCCACCGTTTCCATTTTGTGATAAGCATTAATTACATCGGTTCCAATTGTCAGTGCACCGTGATTTGCAAGAAGAAATGCATCGTAATCTTTTAAAAGTTTTGTAACCGGACTGTAAAGTTCCTCAGTACCCGGAGTGCCGTATTTAATAAGCGGAATTGACCCAAGCGTTATAATTACTTCGGGAAGAATACATTTATCTAATGGTATTCCGGCTACGGCAAATCCCGTTGCATAAGGCGGATGGGCATGGCATACACTGTTAACGTCTGGCCGATCTTTATAAACTTGGAGATGCATAAAAACTTCGGAAGAAGGTTTCTTAATTCCGGACAGAACTTTCCCATCAATATTTACTACAATTAAATCTTCGGGTTTCATAAACCCTTTACTTACGCCCGTTGGAGTAACTAAAAATTTATTTTCATCAAGACGTGCACTTATATTGCCGTCATTTGAGGCAACATAACCGCGGGCATACATTCTTTTCCCAACCTCAACAATATCTTGCTTAAGTGTAAATAAGCTTTGTATCATTTCTTACCAAAAGAATTATTTTTATTTAACTGTAGCTATTTTAAATGGAACTTTTAATTCTTCCCATTTCAGAAAAGCTGTTGCAGAATTACCATTTAAATCATCAAAGCCATAAGAAAGCCATTCTTCGAAAGGAGCTTTAACAGCGGTTACAGTAATTCGAATAGCATCATCTTTCTGATCGTAAGTGAAGCTTCCCCAATTTGAATTATTCTTACTAAAAATAATTATCCATTTTTTTTCACCTGGAATAAAATGGAGTCCGTATTTACCGGCAGGTAAATTATTGCCTTCAACAGTAACGTCTTTACTAAATTCAATTGTGGTATTTTCGTTAGCACCGCCTCTCCACGGGAAAGGATTATTGTTTGAATATTTATTGCCGGGGGCTAAACCGTATGGAACAAGATCGCCCCAAATTTTTCTTCCTTTAACACCGGGCCTGCTGTAAATGATTGTAATGTCGTTGTCAACACCAATTCTTTGAGAAACGCTTGCTTTAAGACTCTGTCTTGGTTTATTATCTTGTTGAGCAATTGTTGTAACTGAAAGAATTAATAGGAGTGAAATAACTGAGGTAAAGCATTTATTAAGTTTCATCTTTTGTCCTTTATTTTTTTTGACGTATTGAATTTATTAGTTTTTTGAGTCAAACAAAATGAGTTTATCTGGTAGTATAAAATACTTTTTTACCCTTTTACTTATAATAATTATTATTTAAGCTACTTTATAATACCAAAAGTACCCATTATAATTCAATAAGATTACTTTATTATTCCAACATCTTCAATTTGATATTTATATATAGTAACTTTGATTATTGTAAGTCAAAACTTCAATTAAAATTAAATTAAAGAGTCTAAAAATGAAAAAAGTTGTAATAACACATGCAAAAAGAACGGCAATCGGATCATTTAATGGATCATTAAACAGCTTTAGTGCTCAGCAATTGGGAAGTATTGTAATTAAATCACTTTTAGATGAATCAAAAATAGATTCATCGAAAATTGATGAAGTAATTATGGGCAATGTATTAACTGCGGGATTAGGGCAAGCTCCTGCACGCCAAGCCGCATTGTTCGCGGGTCTTCCTGAGAGGACAGAGTGTTTAACAATCAATAAAATGTGCGGCAGCGGATTGAAAGCCGTTATGCTTGCTCATCAAGCAATAATGTGCGGAGATGCGGATGTAATTATAGCAGGCGGACAGGAAAGTATGTCTAATGCGCCATACATTTTACAAAATGCACGGAATGGATATCGTTTGGGTAACTCATCAATTTATGACACAATACTTGTAGATGGTCTAACGGATGTGTACAACAATATTCACATGGGTAATTGTGCAGAGGCAAGCGCGAAAGAATTTAACTTCACAAGAAAAGATTTGGATGATTATGCAATTCAGTCGTACCAACGAACGTTGAATGCTCAGAAAGAAGGAAAATTTGATGAAGAGATAGTTGGAGTAAAAGTAAAGACTAAAAGTGGAGAAATAATTGTAACTAAAGATGAAGAACCGGAAAAAGTAAATTTTGAAAAGATACCTACACTACGTCCTGCATTTGATAAGAATGGTGTCGTAACTGCCGCCAATGCCTCCAAAATAAATGATGGGGCCGCAGCAGTTTTGATAATGAGTGAAGAAAAAGCAAAAGAACTTGGATTCAAACCGATGGTGGAAATTATTTCACAAAGCTCTGCAGCAAAAGCACCGGTACAATTTACAACAGCTCCTGCAGATGCAATTAATAAAGCATTAGCAAAAGCAAATCTGAAACATTCGGATATTGATCTGTATGAAATTAACGAAGCATTTGCAGTTGTTAGTTTAGCGGTTAATAAATTAGTTGGACTCAGCACAGATAATGTAAATGTTAACGGCGGCGCAATTGCATTAGGACATCCGATTGGTGCAAGCGGTGCAAGAATTTTAACAACTCTTCTTTATGAAATGAAAAGAAGAAATTCAAAATACGGATTAGCATCTCTGTGTATTGGAGGAGGCGAAGCTTCTGCCCTGATTGTAAAGAGTTTCTGATAATAAAAATTTGTCAATTATAATATTGTATGAAAGATAAAAATGTAATGGAAAAACCAGTTGATTGTATTTTAGTAATATTTGGTGCATCTGGAGATCTTACCAACCGGAAATTAATTCCGGCAATTTTTGAATTGCAAAACCAAAATCTTCTTCCTAATAAATTTGTTGTTCTCGGTGTAGGAAGAACAGAAATGACCGATGATAGTTTCCGAAAAAAAATGGAAGAAGGTGTAAGGAATTTTTCCAGCGAAAAAGATTTTAACAATGATACTCTTCAACAATTCATTAAAAAGTTAAACTATGTTTCGATCAATACGGAGAATGTTTCCGATTTTGAAATATTAAAAAGAAAGTTAGAGTCACTTAATCTTGATCATCAAATAGGTGGGAATTATTTATTCTATCTTGCAACTCCGCCGATTTTGTATGAACAAATTGCCGAGAATCTTGGTGCGGTCGGACTTCAAAAAGAAGGTGATGGATTTAGAAGGCTAATTCTTGAAAAACCTTTTGGTTATGATCTAACATCTGCAATAAAATTAAATCTAAAATTACACGAATCATTTAACGAAGAACAGATTTACAGAATAGATCATTATTTGGGAAAAGAAACTGTACAAAATCTATTAGTTACAAGATTTGCGAATGGAATATTTGAACCGCTCTGGAATAGGAATTATGTTCAGCATGTCGAGATAACTTCCGCAGAAAGTATCGGAGTTGAAAACCGGGGCGGATATTATGATTCTGCTGGCGCTCTTCGTGATATGGTTCAGAATCATTTATTGCAGATGGTCGGCTTAACTGCTATGGAACCACCTTCAACTTTTGATTCAAACTCAATTCGAAATGAAACATTAAAAATTTTTCAATCACTCCGTCCTTTTAAGGAAGAAGATATTGATAAATATGTTATTCGCGGTCAATATATTTCTTCAAAAGTAAAAGGTGAAAATATTACCGGATACAGAAACGAAAAGGGAGTTAATCCCAAATCCCGGACAGAAACATTTGTAGCAATAAAATTTTATATTGATAATTGGAGATGGGGCGGAGTACCGTTCTATATCCGCGCTGGCAAAAGACTTCCCACACGTGTTACGGAAATTGTAATTCATTTCAAACCAACTCCGCATTATTTGTTCTCACTGGAAGAACAAGATAATTCAAGTAATCAACTTATAATTCGTATTCAACCGGATGAAGGAATTCTATTAAAGTTTGGAATGAAAGTACCCGGTGCAGGTTTCAAAGTAAAAAATGTAAATATGGATTTTCACTATTCCGATTTATCAAATGTTCATGTTCCCGGTGCATACGAAAGACTTCTTTATGATGCGATGGTTGGTGATTCAACTTTATATACCAGAGCAGATGCAGTTGAAGCTGCCTGGAAATTTGTTGAACCGATTCAAAAAGCATGGGAGAATAATCATAACATAAAAATCCACGGATACCCGGCCGGAACATGGGGCCCGGATATTGCTGATGACCTTATTAAGGAAGATAAGACGTGGCGTTATCCATGTAAAAATCTAGCCGATGATGGAAATTATTGTGAGCTTTAATACTTTCGAATTACTTTACTAACTTTTACAATTAATGACTTCTATAAACCCAGAAATAAAAATATTTTCTACTACGGAAAGCGCTGCTGAAGGTTTAGCTGAAGTCTTTTTTAATTTGAGTGATGATTATTATCTCAACAACAAAAAATTATTTGTAGCTATTTCGGGCGGTAATACCCCCCAAATTTTTTTTAACAAACTCGTTGAAAAATATAAAGAGAAGATCCACTGGAACAATATTTGTTTTTTTTGGGTGGATGAGAGATGTGTAGCACCAACCGACAACGACAGCAATTACGGAATGACAAAACAATATCTCTTTGACAAAATTCAAATACCCGCCGAAAACATATTCAGAATTCAAGGTGAAAACAATCCATTGAAAGAAGCTGTGCGGTACTCTTCAGTTATAAAAAAATATGTTCCGGAAAGAAATAACTTACCATCATTTGATTTAACAATACTTGGAATGGGAGGCGATGGACATACTGCATCAATATTCCCGGATCAACTTCACTTGCTCAAGTCAGATAAGATTTGTGAGACAGCAATTCACCCAATTACATTTCAGAAACGGATAACACTTACCGGGACAACCATTAATAACTCATCTCAAATTATATTTTTTGTAACCGGCGAAAACAAATCAAAAATATTAGCCGACATTTTAAGTTTATCTGAAAATTCAAAATTATTTCCGGCAGCGTACATTAAACCGATTGATGGTAATTTAAGCTGGTATTTAGATAAAGATTCGGCTTCCAATCTTTAATAAAGGAGAGATTCATGGAAAATCAATTTGGAGTAACCGGATTTATATTTAACAATGATCACCAATGGGAAAAATTTGGTGAAGGAATAAGAAGAAAAATATTGGGTTATGAAAAAAATATTATGCTTGTAGCTGTTGAATTTAAGAAGGACGCTGCAGCAAACATTCATAAACACCCACACACACAAATTAGTCATATAGTAAGAGGATCGTTTGAGGTCACAATAAATGACGAAAAGAGAATTATGAAAGCAGGCGATGTATTTCTTGTGCTGCCAAATCTTGATCACGGTGTTACTGCACTAGAAGAAAGTATGTTAGTTGATGTGTTTACACCTTACAGGGAAGATTTTGTTTGATTTTTCATTTCCTTAGTTGATCTGATATTGTATCAATCCTATCTACAATTCCCACAATTATACTTCTTAACGGCTCACGATTTTTTAATTCAAGTATATCCATCGTACTTCTTCCTTCAGACATAACAAGTACTGTATCTCCTTCACCTGCACGTACAGTATCTATCGCAACCATTGTTCCTGATTTAAATTTGCCGTCAGGTGAGATTGGTCTGACGATCATAATTTTTTTGTTTCTATATGAATCGTGTTTAATTGTAGAAACAATACTTCCAATTACTTTACAGAGAATCATAATTTTTTTAAATCCATTCTATCAACCAATCCGACAATTGTAACGTCGCTTGGTATTTGTTTATCAGGGAAAGCTAAAGTTGCTTCTCCGCCGCCAACCCAGTAAACTAAATCACCTTCGCGGGAGCTAACTGTATCAACAGCAACTTGCGCCATACCGATTGGATTTTCATCTTCATCAACGGGCTGAAGAATGTATAATGTGCAATTATTCAGTTTAGGATCTTTTACTGTTGCCCAGACTTTTCCTTGAATTCTACCGAGTTTCATAATCACTCAACTTTTTCTAAAAACTACTTTGCCTTTAAATTCTACCGAATCTACAATTGCAACGATACTCGAATCGGTTGGAACATTTGTAAGTTTCTCCGCTTGCCGTGCGGAACTTCCGCGAACAACAATAACTACTTCACCTTCTCCTGCGCCAACTGCATCAACCGCTACAACATAATTATTTGATGAACTCATATCCGGGTTAATTAGATTAAGTAAAAGCAATTTGTAGCCGAGAAGTTTTTCCGATTTAGCAGTGGAGACAATTGTTCCTTCGACTTTTGCCAATTCCATTATTTCACCGTTAATTTTTCTATCTATAATTAACTTTTTCCGATACAAAACTCAATTGTTTTGTTAACAATGAAATTCTAATGTCAAATTATATAAGATAATCGGTTCGTAAAATTTTTGAACAAACCATTTGAATTTATAATCAAGTATAGCTTAATTTATTCTTAGGATTGGCTAGTTAATCGATTATTGTTCAACGGATGTCGGTAAAGTATGCTGGTATTTTATAATGGTAAAATTTTAGATCTGGAAAGTGTAGCAATTTCTCCTTTTGACAGAGCATTTCAATTTGGGGACGGGGTATACGAGGTAATTAGATATTATCCATCAGAATTTTTCAAATCCGAGTTACATATAAATCGTTTGAAAAACAGTTTAAAAGAAGTCGGAATTCCTTATAACAATTGCGATAGTATCGAATCAAATTTGAATGAACTTATAAAACTGAATAATCTTACTGATGAAGTTTCGATTGGCTATATACAAATTTCCAGAGGGTATCATATTCCACGCAGACATTATTTCGATGATGGAATGGAACCGACAGTATTTATGTACGTGGAAAAATATCCGGCAAGACTAGAAGAAATGACAAATGGCGTTAAGATTGGTTTGGAAGAAGATATTAGATGGCTGCGTTGTAATATTAAAGCAACTTCACTTCTTGCAAATATTTTAACAAGAAACAAAGCAGTTAGAAAAGAACTTTCGGAAATTGTCTGGCACAGAAATGGAATTATTACGGAAGGAACACAGACAAATATCTTCTTTGTAAAAAACGGAGAATTATTTACTCCTCTGCTAAGTAATTTTATTTTACCCGGAGTTACTAGAAGAGTTGTTCTTGATTTATGCGGCAAAAATGGAATTCCTTTTACTGAAAGGAACATTACTATTGATGAGTTAACAAAATCCGATGAAATATTTTTAACCAGTACCACAGCGGAAGTAACACCTGTAATTGAAATTGAAGGAACGAATGTTAAAGATTTGAAACCCGGTCCAATCAGCAGAATATTGCAGAAAGAGTACAGTAAATTATATTAGTAATAAATTTATCCGGCAGAATATGATAAAAAAAGAATGGATGTTTCTAAAACAATTTAAGAAACCGTTTGATATACAAACCTACCTTAATGATTTAAAATACAATTCGGAATATGTAACAAAATCCCCAAGAAAAGTTTTTAAAGAAAAAACTGCAAACTGTTTTGAAGGAGCTCTGTTTGCAGCGGCAGTATTAAGAACAATGGGGCATAAACCGCTTATAGTAGATATTGTTGCTGAAAATGATGATGACCATGTAATTGCAATTTATAAACAGAATAATTGTTTCGGCGCGGTTGCGAAATCAAACACAACACTTTTGCGTTTTAGAGAGCCTGTTTACCGTAATTTGCGGGAATTAATAATGTCTTACTTCGATTTTTATTTTAACACTATAGGTGAAAAATCTTTGCGCACGTATTCTAATTCGGTTAATCTTTCCAAGTTTGATAAATACAATTGGATGACAACCGATGATGACTTGGAATTTATCGGAGATTATCTATATACAATTAAGCATCATAAGATTTTAGATTCAAAATCAGTACGTTTATTAAACACAGCAGATAAAGAAATTGTTGATCTATGTTTCAGCGGATCAATCGAAGAAGGATTGTTTAAACCCAAGAAGAAATAGTAAATGGCAAACACATATTCACAAATGTACATACAGATTATATTTTCAGTTAAAGGAAGAGTTAATCTAATCCGTAAAGAATTTCGAGATGAATTATACAAATACATTGCCGGTATAATTAAAAACGAAAAACAAAAATTACTAGCCATTGGCGGTACCGGTGATCATATACATATTTTTATATCTTTGAATCCTGATAAAAAATTAGCAGATCTAGTCAGAGTGATAAAATCAAATTCTAGTAAATTCATTAATGAGAAAAAATATATAAGAGGAAAATTTAACTGGCAGGAAGGTTACGGTGCATTTTCATATGCGCATTCACAAAAGGAAACTGTGATTAATTATGTTTTGAATCAAGAGAAGCATCACGCTAAAAAGACGTTTAAAGAAGAGTATTATAAATTGCTAAAACTTTTTGAAATTGGATTTGATGAAAAATATTTATTTGATTGGATCGATTGAATTTTATGCCGCTCCTACGGAGCTGATGTTTTATATGTTATGTTTTGTTATCTAGATTTCGCCCCTACGGGGCTAAATGAATAAAGATTAATTAATCTATAGTCAGTGCCTTTAGGCACGACATATTGGTAGAGCCTTTAGGCACGACATATTGGTAGAGCCTTTAGGCACGACATATTGGTAGTGCCATAGGCATGAAATATTGGTAGTGCCATAGGCATGAAATATTGGTAGAGCCTGTAAGCACGAAAAATTGGTAATGCCGTAGACACGAAATATTGGTAGTACCGTAAGCACGAAAAATTGGTAGTGTCGTTGACATGAAATATTGGTATTACCGTAGGCACGACATATTGATAATAAGGTAGTCATGGCATTTAAATAGCTCCGTTAGGAGCGGCATAAGTTTGTTAAATCTTAATTAAAATATTTAATATTCATAAGGAACAATTCTATGCAGGCAATCGGACTAACATTCATAGATTGGGTAATTATACTGATCTACTTTGCATTTGTTCTCGGTATCGGGTGGTATCTAAGAAGATTCACAAAAAATGAAGAGGATTTTTTCCTTGCCGGAAGAAAAAATTCTTCATGGGTAGCCGGACTCGCTTTTCTTTCCGCAAATCTTGGTGCACTCGAACTTTTAGGAATGACAGGCAACACTTTTAAGTATGGAATGTACGTTGCTCATTTTTATTGGATCGGTGCAATTCCCGCCATGGTCTTCCTCGGAATTTACATGATGCCTTTCTATTATAGCAGCAAGATCAAATCAGTTCCGGGTTATTTAAAATTAAGATTTGATGAAAAGACGCGCGTACTAAACGGTTTTGCTTTTGCAATTATGACCTTGCTCGTTTCCGGAATTAATCTTTACGCAATGGCTCTTGTGCTTCATACATTTCTCGGCTGGAATTGGGATTACGCAATGTGGGCTTCTGCAATTACTGTTGCCGGTTACGTGGGATTAAGCGGATTAATGTCCGCGATCTTTACAGAGATAATTCAATTCTTCTTGATCTGGTTTGGATTGTTTCTTGTTTCCATTTTTGGAATTCTTGAAATCGGAAGTCTAAAAGAAATTATGGCAAGGATAAATGAATTTGGTTCCCAAGGTTCATTTACAACACTTTGGTCAACTTCTTCCAACCCGATGCAGAACGGAATGTTAGTTCATTGGGGAGGAATTGTATTAGGACTTGGTTTTGTTTTATCGTTCGGTTATTGGACTACAGATTTTCTTGTTGTACAGAGAGCATTCTCTGCAAAAGATTTACGGTCGGCAAGAATGACTCCTTTGCTTGCTTCGTTTTTCAAAATGGCTTTACCGTTTCTAGTTATACTTGCCGGATTAATAGCAATTGCGCTTTCGATGGATCCTAACAGCGGATTTAAATTATTAAATGACGGAGGACAAGTAAATTATGATTCCGCACTTCCTCTTTTGATCGCACGATATTATCCATCCGGTTTGGTTGGATTAGGTGTAACAGCTTTGCTTGCCGGATTTATGGCCGGGCAAGCGGGAAACATCAGCGCATTCAACACTGTTTGGACTTACGATATTTATAAATCTGTTCTGAATAAAAAAGCTACGGATTCACATTTACTTTGGATGGGACGCGTTTCTACAATTGTTGGAGTTTTAATTTCTCTCGGAACAGCATACTGGGCAAAAAGTTTTCCAAGCATAATGGATTATATGCAGGCAATTTTTTCCTGGGTGAACGCGCCTCTGTTTGCAACAATGCTTCTTGGAATGTTTGTATGGTGGATAACACCTAACGGTGCTTTCTGGGGATTAGTAACAGGAATGACTTCATCATTTTTTATGTGGATGGCAGTTAGGTTTCATTGGTTCCATGAAAGTATAATTACAATGTCCGGCGTTCAAAGTGATATGGCGGCAAATTTTTGGCGTGCCTGGTGGGCTTGGGTAATTTGTGCTGTTGTTACAATTGTGATTAGTCTCTTCACTAAAAGAAAACCGAAAGAGGAATTGATTGGTTTAGTTAAAGGATTGACCGATCAAAAACATGATCAGCATTTGCCGTTTGTTAAACGTCCCGAGTTTGTTGCGATTATTGCTCTGATAGTATTAGTGATTCTAAACTTATTATTCTGGTAAAAGGAGATTATAAAATGACGGAACATAAAATGAAACCGATTTGGTTCTTTGTAGGGCTAATTTTATTGGTAATGGGCGGAATAATATTTCTAACCGGAATATTTCAGATTATTATTCCATCTGAACGGGTAACAGTACTTAGTAACACGCATCCTAATATTTGGTGGGGTGCTGTAATGTTTTTATTCGGCGGATTTATGTTTTGGAAAACAAGAAAGCAGACTGTGTAGTTAATATCACTTGCTATCACTGCTGGACTGTGACAGCTTGTAAACAACGGCGTTGCAACTAAACCGCCGCCCAGAACAGCAATGCAACTTTGATAAACTAACGCCAATGATTTTATAAATACTTTTTTATTGCAACCTACCTTTAAGAGCAACCAACTTTTACAATGCAACTTTATTACCTAATAAATGCCGCTATGTTTAAAGCGGACGGCTTGAAGAACTTGTTAGCTGCATTCACCTTTAGATTTTACTTTTTCATCAAGTAACGCTTTATAAGTCAATTTTTCCTTTATTAATTCAGCTATTATTTTTTGTGAACTTTCGTTATTTGCGGCAACATTTGATACCTCAAATTCTGCTATTCGTAGCGTTGGATTTAAACCATTTACTGATGGTAACAAATCTCTAAAACAATCAAGATATGCCCTTTGAGCTGTTCGTCCACCAACAAAATTAAAATCAACAGTAGTTTTTGATTTTCTATACTTATCAGCTTCAACTTTGTGCACATTACAAAGTAATTTGTATTTTTTTATATCGAAAGCCGTAGCCAGTTCATTGGGATAACAATCAAGAGTTTTTAACCGATATGAACTAAAATGCTGATATTCATCAAACTCAAAAATGAAATTATAATCACCACCGAAATATGCATCACAATCAAGTGACACATTTTTTTTGTTCTGATTTGCTTTTATATCACCTTTCAACGTATCGAATATTTTTGAAATAACTTGGAAATGATGTCCAAAATATTCTTCGCTATGTTTATTTATGAACCAAGGAAAAGTAATATTCGTTTGTGCTGACACATTTAATACTTTTGCGACTATTTCTGTTATTAATTTTTGTTTATCACCAACTGGCATATTACCTCAAAATTTTTAAGTGAGAATATTTTTTTAATATCACACGTTTACGATAAATTGTAGCCTATTCTAATTGTTTATTGCTGTCTTCAAGTTGTTTAACTTCTTGAGTAAGTGAATCAATTGCAATTCCATCTACTCGACCCCAAAAATTAATTACACTTTGCTTGGCTTGGAAAATATGCGCTTCTCTTTCTGCAAATCTTTTCAATGATTCTTCTTTCTCTTTTTGTAGTGATTTATCCATTTTTTTAAATGCATCAAGAATTCCAATTATATGATTTTGAAAATCACTGCTTCTTAGATAGTCGTAAAGCATTTCCATTTTTGTGCCCTTATCAGTTTGCGAAGCTAAAGCCGAATATTGTTTAATTAATCCATCTCTTAATAGCGTTGTCATTATTTTAATATCATTTAAATTACAAACCCATACTCCATCTCTGAAGTGTGTTTCTTTATTATCCGTTGGCATTGTTTGCGAAACTATTACACAAATGTCCGCCTTAACTCGACGACCATCATCTTTGAGTTTTGAAACCCAATCTTTTCCAAATGTCTGAGTTTGTTTTCTTTCATATAGTATAATCCCACTTGGCTGACCAACATTATTTTTCACAACTTGAAGAATATCTGCACCGGTAACACCGGAAGGAACATCTTTTATCTCATCAATAGGAAAGCTATATCTTAGAAAATCTCGAAGCTCGATTTCTTTAACTTCACCAGATAATTTGTTTGAACCTTGCTCTAGTTTTGTTTGAGCATCTTCAAGTCGTTTGTTTAAATCATCAATTAGTTTATCTCGTTTTTGAAGCTCTGTCTTGCTCTTTTCAGTCTCGGTCACTTTTATTTTTTCTTTTTCTTGCAAAAGAAGTTCATTGAATTTCTTTTCGGCATCAGCCTCAATCTTATCTTTTAATTCAGATTTCTCTCTTTGAACCCTTGCTAGTTCGCCCTTTGTTTTGTTTAGCTCTTTTACTTGTTCTGACTTTTGCTGCAATTCAGTTTCAAGCGCTTTTAGTTGTTCTGATTTTTCTTCATCAATTTGTTGACGAACAGTTTTTTCGATTTTTGTTTTTTCTATCTTGAGTTTACCTTGAACTTGTTTTTCAACAAGTTCAGTAAGTTTTTCCTTTTCTTTTTCTAATTCTTTTTTGTCGGATTCAATTTCTTGAAACTTAGATTGAAGTTCTTTCTCTTTTTTGACAATTTTTTTGTCATAGTCTTTCTTAATTTGTGTTTCAAGTTGGTCATAAAGAACATCATTAACATTAATTGCAGCACCACATTCTGGACATTTGATAAAATTATCTTTCTCGCTCATAATAATGACTCCAATTTAATTGCAGCTAACGGCTTGTTATAGCGCTACTTAAGAATATATTTTAATTATCTTTTCCTTAAAACCTTGTTTAATAACAAAATCATCCGCATCAACTTTCTTCAAAGCAAAGAATGGTTTACTTTTATTAGACTTATCAGTTATTCCAATTTCTTCTTCTATATCATTTTCTAATATGATAGTGCTACCGTAATTTTTATCTATTGCATCTTCTATACGTTTGGAAGATTTATCAGCACTTGCAATACCATCTGGTTTTTTATCTGCTTGATGGTCTTTGTCATAAATTGCTATATAGGGTAAGCGGAATTTATTTAGTAATTCTATATATGGAACAAAAGCGTCTTTACTTCCACATTCAATCAGAGTATAATCATACCTAAAAATATTTAGTTGTTTTGCTAAGAAAGGAATAACTGTTTTATCGGAAGGACCTTCAACTAAAACAACCTTTTTTGAGAAAAATAATTCACTTCTATCCGGATTAAACCAGTGGACAAGATTAAAATTCTTCTTGTCATCGACATCTGAAAATAAGTCTGTTTTGCATTGAAATATTGTTGTGCCAGCGGTATCATTTTCTTTTTTCACAATACAAATTGACTTATACATATTCATATCAATAAATGAACTTGAATGAGTGCAAAGCAATATTTGATTGTCAGAAGCAGAAAGTAAAACCAACGATGAAAACAACTCTCTTTGTGCTTGCGGATGCAAGTATAACTCTGGTTCTTCAAAAATGAAATACGCGGAATTAGACGTTTGCCTAATAGGACGATCTTCCTCTGGCGTGGTAGTAGCATTTTCTCTTTCTTCTCTAATAATATTTGCCCAAGTTTTAATTAACGCAAATATTAGTGCCCTTTGTAAGCCGTGCCCCTTTCTTGAAATATCTGTTTTAATGCCATCATTTACCCAAACAGAAGTTCCAACTTTGAAAACATCATCAAAATTAGGTGGAGTTATTTCAACATCTATTTTAGTATTCCAAGATGATAATTCTCGTTCGAGACGTTGTTCAAATAGATTTAGTTCTGGTGGACGAGCTGTGTTTGCATTTCCATTCTCATCAATTTTATTTAATGAGTTTACCATTGTAACGATTTTATTCTTTGCGTCTTTGTAATCTTGGTTTGTCTCAGACAATTTTTGAATTACAGAAGAATATAATTGGTTAAAGAGTGTGCTTCCTTTCAGATTCAATTCTTCTGAAGCCGACTTGACGGATGGGATATAAAACACTGAACCAAATATTCCTTTTGCAACATTTTTAAGACCCAAAAAGTTGGTAGTCTCTAATTCGTAAGAAAAAGTAATAGCAGTATGATTTTGTTCAATGTATTGGTTTATAGCATTAATAAATATTTCTTTAGTGATTCTTCCATCGGCAGGGATTAAATTATATAAAGGTAGCTGACTTGCCGTTTCTCTTTTTAAATAGTTTGAAACATTTTCTTCTTTCAGCCATTCTTCATTCGGATTTTGTATGTAACCATTATAAGAAAATTGACCAGATTTATTTGCGGTTTTTCTAACCCTAATTTCATTTTCAGATGTCAGATATTTCTTAAACTGATTCTTATCAAAATCATCCAAATTAGAAAATGTTACTTCGACAAATAATTCATCAGAATTTTGGTTGAAATCAAGTTCATCATGTTTGATTTCTCCAAAGAAATACAACAAGGCGGAAAGTAGATTTGATTTACCGTGATTATTTTGACCGATGAAAATCATTACTTTTTCGTAATCAAGTTCAATCTCTCTTATAGAACGCCAATTTTTAATATGAACATTTTTAATAACCATTTGTTCCTCAAATTAAATATGCGCTATAACTATTAATTAACCCGCCAAAAAGAAGGCGGACAAGCCCGCCAACGGATAGCATGGTGGAAGTTGTTTATCTACTTGTAAATTATTTGTTTTTATTTCATTACAAAAAGCAGAAAAGGAAAATCTATTTTCTTTGTTCTATGTATCTAAACAAAGTACCCCATTTATAGAAGCGTTTTTGGTACTAATTTAACTTAGTGTAAAAGAAAATTTTAGTCAACCGTTTTCTTGACCCAGCCAAAAAGATCCGTCAAAAAGATGCCGGACAAGCGGCGGGCAAGCTCACCCGCCCGGATTAACCGGGCACCCTCTCCTTTGTAAGGAGAGGATGGGGTGAGGTTCTTAGTTGTAAAGACGGGATATATCCCGTTTCTACGTTTTAATTTGTTGTGTTATATCATGGAATAATTGTAATCAAAACAGATATTAAATAAGTTGTAATAACTAAAATTTAAGAAAATATGTTATCCAAACTTGTCACACAAAAATTTCAAGAATTATTTAATGAGAAACCCCTGCTTGTCCGCTCACCCGGAAGAGTAAATCTAATTGGAGAGCATACAGATTATAATGAAGGATTTGTTCTTCCCGCCGCAATTGATAAAGCAATTTACTTTGCAATTTCTCCGCGCAATGATGAGAAATGTAATTTATTTGCTCTAGATATGAACGACAGTTTTCAGTTCTCAGTTAACAGTTTGCAGTTTACAGAAAAGCATTGGCCAAATTATTTGATGGGTGTTGTTGATCAGATTTTAAAACTCGGTTGCAATCTCAAAGGATTTAATTGTGTCTTCGGCGGAGATATTCCTATCGGTGCAGGTATGTCCTCATCAGCAGCAATTGAAGCGGGATTGGCATTCGCACTTAATCACATTTATAATTTAGGAATTGATAAATTATCACTTGTAAAACTTGCACAGAAAGCCGAGAATGAATTCGTCGGTGTTAACTGCGGTATAATGGATCAGTACATAAATATTTTTGGGAAGTCCGGGAACGTACTTCGTATTGATTGCCGCTCGCTTGAGTATGATTATTTCCCTTTCGATTACAAAGATATTTCCATTGTCTTATTTGATACTGGCGTCTCACACTCTTTGGCTTCATCGGAATATAATCAAAGAAGAAAGGAATGCACTTTAGGAGTTGAGTTAATAAAAAAAGATCATAATCAAATAAAAAGTTTGCGGGATGTAACTTTAACAATGTTGAACGGTTATAAAAATAAATTAGATTCAAAAATATTCCGGCGCTGTAAATATGTTGTGGAAGAAAATGATAGAATGATGAAAGCATGTGAATCATTAAATAAGAAAGACTTGAAATCATTCGGTACGCTTATGTATCAAACTCATGAAGGTTTGAGCAAAGATTACGAAGTAAGCTGTAAAGAATTAGATTATTTGGTGGAGCTTACAACTAATAACCCCGGAGTTTACGGTGCAAGAATGATGGGTGGCGGGTTCGGCGGTTGTACAATCAATCTTATCGAAAATAAAATTGTAGATGAGACTAAGAAAATTATTTCTGAGAAGTATAAACAAAAATTCAATATAGATTTGAAAACATACATTACTTCAATTGGTAATGGTACAAGTGTAATGGATGAGAATTAAGATGCCGACAAATAATTATCCCCACAGAAGAAAAAATATTCTAACAGGAGAATGGATATTAGTCTCACCTCACCGTACACAGCGTCCATGGCAAGGAGAAATCGCCGATCAAGAAAACCAAATTCGTCCGTCGTACGATCCGGAATGTTATTTATGTCCGGGAAATAAACGGGCGAACGGGGAAGTAAATCCAAATTATACCGGCACATTTGTCTTCACAAATGATTATTCAGCTTTGATGGAAGATATTCCTACCAAAAAAATTAATCAGAAAAATTTATTAATTGCAGAAAATGAAAAAGGAATTTGCAGAGTTGTAAACTTTTCACCTCGGCATGATTTAACTTTAGCTGAAATGAATGTTGATGAAATTGAAAATGTAATTACAACCTGGCAGGATGAGTTTAAGAATTTAAGTTCGAATAAGAATATTAATTATGTGCAGATCTTCGAGAACAAAGGTGCGATGATGGGCAATAGCAACCCTCATCCGCATTGTCAAATATGGGCACAAGAAAGTATTCCGCTAGAACCACAAAAAGAATTAAAACAATTTCAGAAATATTATTCCAAGAATAAAAAAAGTTTATTAAGTGATTATCTAAAGTTAGAGCTGAAACAAAAAGAAAGAATTGTTTATGAGAATGATTCTTTCACTGCTGTAGTTCCTTTTTGGGCGATATGGCCGTATGAAACTTTAATAATTTCAAAAAGAAAAGTTGCAAATCTTCTTCAGCTGAATGCTAAAGAGAAAAGAGATTTTGCAAAAATTATAAGTACAGTTACAATTAAGTATGATAATCTTTTTAATATATCATTCCCATATTCTGCCGGCATTCATCAAGCTCCCACCGACGGAAATAAATACCCAGAATGGCATTTCCACATGCATTTTTACCCGCCGCTATTGCGTTCGGCATCAATAAAAAAATTTATGGTCGGTTATGAAATGTTGGCTGAACCGCAGAGAGATATTACTCCGGAAGCGAGCGCAATTATATTAAAAAATTTGTCTGTTAAACATTATAAATCTTACATGAATCATTGAATATTTGATTGCAATAATTTTTATAATTAAACTTTGAAAGACAAACTTTGAGTTTTATTATTAATTATTAAAGAGGACTAACTTAATATGAATAAGGCAGATATCGGTTTGATTGGTCTTGCTGTAATGGGAGAAAATCTTGTATTAAATATGGAAAGTCATGGTTTTACAGTTACAGTATATAATAGAACAGTTGACAAGGTAAATAATTTTTTAGCCGGACGCGGTAAGGGAAAAAAGTTCATCGGTGCTCATTCAATTGAAGAATTAGTTGCTAGTTTAAATTCTCCAAGAAAAATTATGATGATGGTAAAAGCCGGGAAACCGGTTGATGATCTAATTGAATTGCTGATTCCTCATCTCGATAAAGGAGATATTATTATTGATGGAGGTAATTCTCATTTTCCTGATTCCACCAGAAGAACAAAATACTTAGAGAGCAAGGGATTGTTGTTTATAGGAACCGGAGTTTCCGGCGGAGAAGAAGGTGCATTAAAAGGTCCGTCAATCATGCCCGGCGGTTCTCCGAAAGCTTGGCCTTTTGTTAAACCGATTTTCCAATCAATTTCCGCAAAGGTTGAAGATGGTACACCATGCTGTGATTGGGTTGGTGAAAACGGTGCCGGACATTTTGTTAAAATGGTTCACAACGGAATTGAATACGGCGACATGCAATTAATAACCGAAGCATATTTGATAATGAGAGATTTATTAGGAATGACCGCAGATGAAATGCATGATGTATTTAAGGAATGGAACAAAGGTGAATTGAATAGTTATCTTATAGAAATCACAAGAGATATTCTTGCGTTTAAGGATGAAGACGGGAAACCGCTTGTAGATAAAATATTAGATACTGCCGGGCAAAAGGGAACAGGTAAATGGACAGGAATTTCATCGCTTGATCTTGGTATTCCTTTAACTTTAATCGGTGAGGCAGTTTATGCCCGTTGTCTTTCTGCAATGAAAAATGAAAGAGTAGAAGCATCAAAAATATTACATGGGCCTAAACCTAAATTTGAAGGCGATAAAAAATTATTCATCGAAGATATTAGTAAAGCATTATTTGCCTCAAAACTTGTTTCGTACGCTCAAGGCTATGTTTTAATGAAAGCAGCAGCTGAAGAATACAAATGGAACTTGAATAATGGCGGAATCGCTTTGATGTGGCGGGGCGGTTGTATTATTCGTTCCGTATTTCTTGGTAAGATCAAAGAAGCATTTGATAAGAATCCTACTCTTTCAAATTTATTGTTGGATCCATTCTTCAAAGAAAAAATTGAGAGTTCACAAGAAGCTTGGAGAAAAGTTGTTGCTGCTTCTGTTCTAAATGGGATTTGGATTCCTGCAATGACCACCGCCTTAAATTATTTTGACGGATATAGAACAGAAAAATTACCGGCTAATCTTTTGCAAGCACAGCGCGATTTCTTCGGTGCACATACTTATGAGAGAGTTGATAAACCACGTGGAGAATTTTTTCATACAAATTGGACAGGACACGGTGGGACAACAGCCTCAACAACTTATTCAGTATAATTTATCATCATTAAGGAATTTTGAATAATGCCGATTGACAAAACAAATATTTCACTAGAGAAATTAGCAGCTAATACGATAAGAATTTTATCAGTGGAAGGTGTTCAAAAAGCAAACTCCGGTCATCCCGGTATGCCTATGGGTATGGCTGATGTTGCTTCTGTTTTATGGAGTGAATTTCTGAAGCATAACCCCGATGAACCTAAATGGGTAAACAGAGATCGTTTTGTTTTATCAGCCGGTCATGGTTCAATGCTATTATATTCTTTACTACATGTTAGCGGATATGCTGTAACAATTGATGATTTAAAATCTTTCAGACAATGGGGCAGCAGAACGCCGGGGCATCCCGAGTACAATCATCTTCCCGGTGTGGAAACAACAACTGGTCCGTTGGGACAAGGATTTGCAAACGGAGTCGGAATGGCGATCGCATCAAAAATGATTGCCGCAAGATTTAACGATGATAAAAATCAATTGTTTGGAAACCATTATATCTACGGTATTGTTAGTGATGGCGATCTTATGGAAGGAATTTCTCACGAAGCGGCTTCGATTGCAGGACATTTGAAACTTGGTAACATAATTTATTTTTATGACGACAACAGCATAACAATTGAAGGGAATACCGGACTAACTTTTTCGGAAAATATTGCAAAAAGGTTTGAAGCTTACGGATGGCAAACTTTACAGACAGATGCGTATGATCATGAAACTATTAGAACTTCAATAAAAATTGCACAGAGCGAAAAAGAAAAGCCAACAATTATAATCACAAAGTCTCACATCGGGTTTGGAAGTCCGCATAAAGTTGATACACCGGAAGTTCACGGCTCACCTTTAGGTAAAGAAGAATTAGCTGAAACCAAAAAGAATTTAGGATGGAATTACGAACAGGATTTTTATGTGCCTGAAGAAGTTAAAAATTTATTTGGAGCGAGAAAAAAGTTATTAATAAATGAATACTATGATTGGACTAATAAATTCGAATCGTGGGAAAAAGAAAATCCCGACAAAGCAGAATTGTTTAACAAATATGAAAATAATTGGCTACCCGAAAATCTATATGAGGAATTGCTAAACGCTGTAGGTAAAGAAGCCAACGCAACACGGGTTTTATCTAGCAAGGTAATTCAAAAAATTGCAGAACTTGTACCAAATTTTATTGGCGGCTCTGCAGATCTCGCTCCTTCAACAAATACTTTAATGAAAAACTACAGCGCAATCGCTCCCGGAAAATTTGAAGGAAGAAATTTTCATTTCGGAATCCGCGAACATGCAATGGGTTCAATTCTTAACGGCATAACACTTTACGGCGGCTTCAAAGTATTCGGTGCAACTTTTTTAGTCTTTTCAGACTACATGCGCCCTTCAATTAGACTTGCTGCTATAATGGGATTACCTGTTGTTTATGTTTTTACTCACGATAGTATTTTTCTCGGTGAGGACGGACCTACTCATCAACCGATTGAACATCTATCGGTACTTCGTGCAATTCCAAACGTTACCGTCTTAAGACCGGCAGATGGAATTGAAACTGCTGCCGCTTGGTATTATGCTTTACATCATAAAGGTGGACCGGTTGCATTAATTCTTACAAGACAAAAAATTGATCCAATTGTTCGAGGACTAGATTTTGATCCTAAAGAAGTTTTGAAAGGTGGATATATAGTATCGCAAGAAAATGGAAAGAGTATTGATTTGGTTATTGCATCTACCGGCTCCGAACTACCAGTAGCTATTGCTGCACAAAAAATATTGGAAGGAAAATTATCAGTTAGAGTCGTTTCTATTCTTTCAAAAGAAATTTTTGAAAGACATAACGAAGATTATAAAAAGAAAATCGTTCCCGATAATGTTCCCGTTGCTGTAATTGAAGCTGCATCTATGACCGGTTGGGGAGATTTGTTTAGAAATAAATTATTAACCATTGGAATGACTGGATTCGGTGCTTCGGCTCCATATCAAACTTTAGCTGAGAAATTTGGCTTTACCGGAGAACAAGTAGCAAAGAAAATTGAGGACTGGCTTAAATAAAATTTGATCAAATTTTCATTTTATATAAAGCCCGGCATATTTAGTCGGGCTTTTTTGTTTACACGATGTAAAAATATTTTACATCATCTATCTCATTGCATTGATTAGTCTTACAGAATAACTGCAAAATATTTTAACACACCGCAAATTCTCATCATCAAAAACATCTCATTAACAACGCAATTTGAGTATTACTAACTGGTATGTTCCTTGCACAGTTAAGTGCAATTATTCAATAAGGAGAAACTAAAAATGCAAAAGAGAATATTATTAATAGACGACGAGCCATCGTTAAGACGATCACTTTCATTAGGGTTAAATCAGAGAGGAATTGAAGTTGACCTAAGCGAAAACGGAATTAATGCACTCAAGAAAATTGATCTATACAAAAAAAATGAAATCACTTTGGATACGGTAATTCTTGATATTCAGTTGCCTGATATAGACGGAATAAAACTTGGTAAGATTATTAAATCAAAATATCCAAACACATCAATGATTTACATTACCGGTTATGCCGATAAACTTGAAGAAACGGAGATTGATGATTTAAAGGTAGATGCATTTCTAGAAAAACCATTTGATGCTGATGATCTAACTGCGGAGATCAATCGAATACTAGAGAAGAAACCAAAAACTCCCAACAAAGAGATCGAAGAAAAAAAAGAAGAAAAAACCGTTGCTGCATATATGCTCTTAAAGGTTGATCCTAAGGCGGACTTCTTTGCAGTTTATAAAAAATTATACTTTATGGAAAACGTATTGTATTGTGATGCTACAAAAGGTGATATAGATATTTTCCTACTTGTACAATCCGACTCGATAGAAAAATGTAAAGAATTATTTGAAAAAGAAATTCGAAGTATGGATGGAATTAAAGAAGCTGAATTTCTTCCTGTTAGTGTACCGATGATGACAGATAATATTAAAGAAATTATAAACTCAGCCGGTATATCACTTTCAAACGAGATTCCAAGCCTTGGCGCAGTAAGAGACTCAAGTCAATCCGTCTGTTCATATGTGTTAGTTGAAGTTGAGAGAGAGAAGATCGAAGATATTTACCCAATACTAAAACTCACAGAAAATGTAGTCTATTGCGATTTCATTTCCGGGAAATTCAATTTAATAATGATGGTAAGTGGAACGCACTTTGGCCAGATTGATAAATTTCTCGAAAATAAATTAGTCAACCTAGAAGGTGTTGTAAAAATAAAAGAGTATCCGATCATCAATATATATGAAATGTAAAAGCCGCTTTATCAACTACAAAGTGAGTAAAAATTATGAACGATACAGAGGTTCAAGAGAAAAAAAGTATTCTAAATTTTAAAATTGATCTTGTAAACAAGAGACATCAAAATGGTTCGCTCATTCCGTTGCTTCAAGCAGCACAGGATTCTTACGGATACATTCCCGAAAAAGTTATCTATTATATAAGTGAATTAGTTGGAATACCTGCCGCAGAAATTTATGGAGTCATCACTTTTTATTCACAATTCAGATTGAAACCGCTCGGTAAAAATTTAATTAGAATTTGCGAAGGCACCGCATGCCATGTTAATGGAGCTAAAAGTATTCTAACTGCACTTCAAGATGAGTTAGGTATTACTGTTGGAGAAACTACCGATGATGGAATTTTCAGTTTGCAGTCGGTAGCGTGTTTAGGCTGCTGTTCCTTAGCTCCGGTGGTAATGATAAACGATGCAACGCATGGAAATCTTACAATGGATAAGATCAAAAAGATATTGAAGAAGTACAAAACCGAAGAAAAAATCCGGATCGCATCATGAAAAAAATTAAAGTCGGTTTAGGCACATGCGGAATTTCTGCAGGCGGAGAATTGGTTTTCAATAAACTCAAAGAAGAGATAAAAACTAGAAATCTTGGAATTGAGGTCAACGAAACCGGCTGCATGGGAATGTGTTATGAAGAGGCTTTGGTAGAAGTTGTTGATGATAACGATAGTTTTCTTTATTCAAATGTTACTGTTGATAAAGTCGGCAGAATTGTAAATGAACATTTGATAAATAATAAACCGGTTATCGAATGGATAATTAAAAGCAATGAAGTTTCTAAAGAGGATGCTTTTCTAAAAAATCAAAAACGAATAGTTCTACGCAATTGCGGTGTTATAGATCCGACATCTATAGATGAATACATTGAACAAGACGGTTACAAAGCAATTGAGAAAGTTTTGAAAAATTTTACACAACAGGAAGTTATTGATCTGATTATTAAATCCGGTTTGCGAGGTAGAGGCGGTGCCGGATTTACAACAGGAATGAAATGGAAATTTGCCAATCAAGAAAAAAGTGAAAAAAAATATATTGTCTGTAATGCCGATGAAGGTGACCCCGGTGCATTTATGGACAGAAGTGTTTTGGAAGGAGATCCGCATTCCGTGCTTGAAGGGATGATGATTGCAGCTTATGTAATCGGCTCTGATGAGGCATACATTTACTGCCGAGCAGAATACCCGCTTGCAATAAAAAGATTACGGACAGCATTAAGGCAATGCGAGTTGAAAGGATATTTAGGAAAAAATATTCTTGGTTCAAATTTCAACTTTACAATAAAAATTAAAGAAGGCGCCGGCGCATTTGTTTGTGGTGAAGAAACTGCGTTAATGGCTTCGGTAGAAGGAAAGCGCGGAGTACCACGGCTTCGTCCTCCGTTTCCTGCTCACAAAGGTTTATGGGGTAAACCAACAAACATCAACAACGTTGAAACTTTTGCAAATGTACCGTGGATTATAAATAACGGCTGGGAAAAATATTCTTCTCTTGGAACCGAAAAAAGCAAGGGTACAAAAGTTTTTGCTCTTGCCGGAAAAATAAAAAGAAGCGGACTTGCAGAAGTACCGATGGGAATGACGATTAATGAAATTGTTTTTGATCTTGGCGGCGGAATTAAGAACAATAAAAAATTTAAAGCTGTGCAAATGGGCGGACCATCCGGCGGTTGTATACCCGCAAGTATGGGTAATCTTAAAATTGATTACGATGAGATCGTGCGCACCGGTGCAATAATGGGCTCCGGCGGATTGATCGTTCTTGATGAAACTACCTGCATGGTAGATCTTGCGAGATACTTCTTAAACTTTACACAAAATGAATCTTGCGGCAAATGTACATTCTGTAGAGTCGGTACGAAAAGAATGCTGGAAATTTTGGAAAGAATTACAATTGGTAAAGGAAAAGAAAATGATGTTGATATACTTCAAGACTTAGCAAACAAAATTACAAAGAACAGTCTTTGCGGATTAGGGCAGTCTGCACCAAATCCGGTTTTAACAACTATCAAATATTTCAGGGAAGAATATGTATCGCATATACACGACAAAAAATGTCCCGCGCATAGCTGCTCAGCATTAATTGATTATACAATTGACGAAGTGAATTGTAAAGGATGCGGACTTTGTATTAAAGCATGTTCATCCAATGCAATTACCGGAAGCAAGAAAGCGGTTCACTACATCAATCAAGAATTGTGTATTAAGTGCGGGCGTTGTTTTGATGTATGCAATTTAGATGCAGTAATTAAAAACTGAAACTCTTCTAAGGACTGAAGTTATGGAAAATGTAAAAGTAATTATCAATGATAAAGAAATTATTACAACCATTGATAAAACAATATTAGAAGTTGTTGACGAAAATAAAATTGATAAAATTCCAACACTATGTCATGATAAACGTCTTGAACATTTTACATCATGTTATCTTTGTGTTGTTGAAATTGAAGGAATGAACAAACATGTTCCTTCATGTGCTACACTTGTACGCGACGGAATGAGAATTCACACCAACAGTGAAAGTGTATTAAGTGCTAGAAAAACCGCGTTGGAACTTCTCTTCTCAAATCATTATGCGGATTGTATTGGTCCTTGTAAAAGTAATTGCCCTGCTGGAGTTGATGCGCAATCATATATAGCGTTAATCTCAGTTGGTAATTACAAAGGTGCAATCAAACTAGTGAAAGAAAATAATCCGCTGCCTTTATCAATAGGGAGAGTTTGTGTTAGAGATTGCGAAACAGCTTGCCGTAGAAATTTTGTTGATGAACCTGTCGGTTGTAATTATTTGAAAAGATATATCGCAGACATAGACAGCAGCGATAAATGGATTCCCGAATTAAAACCGAGAAAGAATAAAAAAGTTGCAATCATCGGCGGAGGACCTGCGGGATTAACATGCGCATATTATCTTACTCTCGAAGGTTACTCTCCAACAATTTTTGAAAAACTACCTGAACTTGGCGGAATGCTTAGATACGGAATTCCAGAGTATCGTTTGCCCAAAAAAGTTCTTGACGATGAGATCAATTGGATTCTTGATCTTGGTGTTGAAGTAAGAACCGGAATTGAATTAGGTAAAGGTGTTTCAATAAAAGAATTGATGGATAAAGGTTTTGAATCTGTATTTGTTGGAGTCGGCGCGCACAAAGCATCAACGATGGGATTAAAAGGAGAGAATGAAATTGAAGGAGTATTTGATGGGATCGGTTTCTTGCGGGAAGTTGAGAATGGAAATGTTCCTAAGCTAAAAGGAACAGTTGTGATTGTAGGCGGCGGTAACACTGCAATTGATGCAGCAAGAACTGCATTGAGATGCGGTGCTGAAAAAGTAAAAATCGTTTACAGAAGAAGCATAAAAGAAATGCCCGCACATCATGAAGAAATTGAAGCAGCTCAAAAAGAAGGAATTGAAATTTTGTTTCTTACAAATCCTAAATCTATTGTTGAAGAAAATAAAAAATTAAAAGGGGTTGAATGCTTAAAACAAAAACTTGAAGAGGCAAAACCTGGAGAACGTCCGCAGCCCGTTCCGATTGAAGGATCGGAATACATAGTTGAATGTGATTTTCTCATTGGTGCAATTGGTCAAAAAGTGGATACAGCTTTTGTAAATCTTGATAAAGACTGCTCACTTGAAAAATGGGGAACAATAACAGTAAATAAAAAAACACTTGAGACATCAATTCCGGGCGTATTTGCCGGGGGTGATGCAGTAACCGGTCCTTTAACTGCAATAAGTTCTATTGCTCAAGGCAAACTTGCAGCACAATCTATTATGAGTTACTTGGGGTTAGGAACAATTATGAAGTCTGAAAAAAGTTTCTTGAGTTCTAAAAATAGATTTGGTGAATTATCCGAAAGGGAATTTTCGCAAATTAAAAAGTTAGCACGCGAAAAAATGGCTGAACTAAACGTAACGGATAGAATTCACACATTTGAGGAAGTAGATTTAGGAATTACTGAAGAGCAGTCGCTGAATGAAACAGCACGGTGTTTAGAATGCGGTTGTTCTGAATACTACGATTGTGCTCTCAGAAAATATTCCGAAGATTTTAATTTGGATATTTCGGAATACATCGGTGAGACAAAAAAATATTTAGTTGATAACAGACATCCGTTTATTTCTTTAGATCCCAACAAATGTATTAACTGCGGAAAATGTGTACGAACTTGTACGGAAATATTAAAAGTATCGGCACTTGGATTTGTTTACCGTGGATTCAAATCGGTTGTTAAACCAGCAATGGAAAAACCTCTTCTCGATACAAACTGTATTGCATGCGGTAATTGTATTGATGTTTGCCCGACCGGGGCTATAAGCGAAAAATTCCCGTTTAAAGTTATGGGAACGTTACCAAAAGAAAATCATGAGACTATTTGCGGGTTCTGTTCCGTTGGATGCAAGGTTAATTTCAAAAAGATCAATGATGATATTTTCTATGTGTCAAATTCTACAGAAGAGATAATTGATACCCATAACAAGGGTTATCTATGTGTTAAAGGAAAATTCGGGCATAGATACTTGATGGGAAAGAATAGAGTAAGCAACGCTATTATTAGAAAAGATGATTTGGTGCATGAAGCAGGAGTTGATGAAGCTATTCTTTATTCAGAGAAAAAAATAAAAGAGATAATTAATAAATACGGATCCGATTCAGTCGCCGTTTTTGCTTCACCGAATTTATCTAATGAAGAATTATATCTTCTTCAAAAATTCACTCGTGTTGGATTGAAAAACAATAACGTCTCCAGTTTCTCGAATCTGTTCCAGAATAAAGAACTCGATGCGCTTGATGAATCTCAAAGACTTACTATATCAACAACAACAATGGATAGATTGAAATATGCTGACGTGATCATTGTAATCAATTCAAATCTCTCCGAAGAAAATTTAGTAATGGAATTGAAAATTAAAGACGCACAAAAAGGAGGAACAAAACTAGTTGTTGTGAATTCATCGGAGATCCAACTTGTAAGACAATCAGGTCTTTGGATTGACAGTACTAAAGGGACAAATACACTTTTGCTCGATATATTAATGAAAAAGTTTATTGAGAATGGATGTACTGATCAAGAATTTATTAATTCAAGAACAGAAATGTTTAACGACCTTAAAAAGAAACTTGAGATGATGAATCTTGATGAAGCGATTGAGTTGATAAATATTGACTATGAAAAATTTCAACAACTGTATGATTTAACAAAAAATAAAAATTCAAATATTGTTTTCATTTATAATCCGGATTCAACAAGAGAAAAATCCAATAATGATCTTAGAGCAATTGGTAATTTTTTATTAATGACAGGAAGAATTAATAAGGAAAACAGCGGAATAATTTTGTTGAGAGATAATTGTAACTCAGCCGGACTTTTAGATATGGGAGTTAACCCGAATTACTTGCCCGGTTATGTTAAACAAGATGAATTAGACGAGATCGAGAGGATTGGAAATAAGTGGGGAGTAAACCTGAATTCAATATTTAAGAAGGTTGATCTTGAGAACAAAATGGTCCGTGGAGAAATTAAAGCTGCACTAATTTTTGGAGAAGACCCTTTAACATCTAGTGTTCACAGAAAATTCCTTAGCAATTTAGAATTCTTACTGGTAAGCGATTCATTTTATACAGATTCAGTTTATGAAGCTGATGTTGTCTTACCTGCGCGAACTTATATCGAACAAGATGGAACATATACAAGGTGTGATCATACTTTGCAGAAAGTAA
This sequence comes from Melioribacter sp., assembly GCA_023250955.1. GTDB lineage: Bacteria > Bacteroidota > Ignavibacteria > Ignavibacteriales > Melioribacteraceae > Fen-1258. The sequence goes on from JAHEZQ010000022.1 coordinate 32,179, forward strand.
ATAAATTTATTGATCACGGCGATATCACTAACTTGGAAATAATTGAGAAACTCGCTAGCCGCTTTGTCCAGGGCTTCAAACATAAAACCACAGATGAAATTTTTGATGAAATAAAAAGTGTAAATAAATTTTACAGTACAATTGAAATTGGAAAATCTTGGATTGAAGACCTGACTGATAATGATATTATGCAAAAGAAATTGAAATTCTCAATAACCAAATCAGACTTAACAACTTTTGAAGCGATCAAACCAGTAATTCATTTCCCGGAGAATTATTATGTTTCAAATGTAAAAATGCAGTTGGTTTAGATTATGTTGAGAACAACTAGCTATAAATTGATTTACGAGCTATTTGATCATGTATTAATCTTTGATCGAAATAATGAAGTAGTATTCGAAGGTAATGCTTTTAAAAGATTATTAAATAGTACTGCTAAAAATATTAACAGTCTTCTCTCTGAGTCTCTTCAAGCTAACTATAAATCCAAAACACTTTTTGAAACCATTGAGCAAGTCAAATCTGATTTAGAACCACACACAATTAAATTAAACGGAATTAAAGAAGAATATATTTTATTTCCTCTTAATTTTGATTTAGATCCGCACATTCTCTTAACACCGAAAGATAAAGTTGTAGAGATAACAAGAATCGAACATGATCTAAAAGAAAGAGTAAAAGAATTACGTTGCCTTTATAATGTAAGCAAGGAGTTAGAAACTCCTCAATCAATTAATGAAGCTTTTGAAAAGTGTATTAAACATGTTCAAGCGGCTTTTCAAATTCCTAACGATGTTATAATCAACTTTGAAATTGGTAAAAAAATATTTGGCGATACTTCATGGAATCCCAAAACAATTAACTCAATTTATTTTTCCGATATAAATGTTAATAATAAAAAACACGGTGAGATTAAAGTATTATTAAAAAGTAATGTCGGTTTTCTCGAAGAAGAACAGAGCATGATCAATGAAATCTCCGGTAAATTTGCGAGAGCTATTGAAGAATCGGAGAAGACAATAAATCTTGAAAAACAAAAAAAAATATTACTTGCCAAGAACGAAACCCTATTAAGGTTAACAGAAGAATGTCATCAGAAACAAGAGAAGCTTCGCACCTTCTTCAGCGCAATATCAGATCGTATCGTTGTTATAGATCATGAATTCAACATTATTATGTCGAATAAAGATAACATTGGTGACTCAGGTAAATGCTACAATAAATTATTCGGACTAAATGAGCGATGTACTAATTGTCCTGCATTAAATACTTTTAAATCCGCGGAAAATTGTTCGTTAGAAAAAGATGAAGGTGATATTTATTATACGTTAAGATCATATCCAATCTTTGATCAGGACAGCAAAGTTGATAGAGTCTTAGAAGTTTGCAGAGATATAACTGTTCAGAAAAGAATGGAAGCCCAACTTTTACAATCGTATAAATTAGCATCACTAGGCAAACTAGTTGCCGGAGTAGCCCATGAAATCAATAATCCGAATACGTTTATACTTGGCAACTTAAAAATCATACAAGAAGCATTGGATGATATTTTTCCGATACTTGATAATTATTATTCAACTAAAAAAGATTTGAAAATTGCACGATTAGATTACGATGTTTTTAAGGATAACATTTCCACATTAATTACAGATATGATTAATGGTGCGAATAGGACAAAAAAAATAGTTGGTGATCTGAGAAACTTTGCCAAAAAAGATGATGGAACGCTGACTGATAATATTGATCTGAATTATATTATAAAAAATAATCTTACACTCACAAGGAAACATGTAAAGAAATACGCTGAATTGGAAATGATTCTTGCTGAAAACTTGCCGGTGTTTAAAGGTAATATTAATAAGATTGAGCAAGTGATTCTAAATTTGGTAATGAATGCTTCTGAAGCAATTGAAAAAAGTGATGGTCTGATAGTAATCAAGACTGCTTATGATGAAAATAAAAAAGAAGTTTTGTTGACAATAATGGATAACGGCTGCGGAATGAATGAAACAACAATAAAAAATATTTTCGATCCGTTTTTTACTACTAAAAGAAATAAAGGCGGAACTGGATTAGGACTATCAATTACTTATGGAATAATTAAAGATCATAATGGATACATAAATGTAGATTCAAAAGTGGGAGTGGGGACCACATTTACAATTCATTTTCCAATAAAAATTTATGCGGGAAAAGATGAATAAAATCTTAGTCGTTGATGATAATCAAGCAGTTCTTAATTTCTTAAATATTTTCTTGCTACAAACGGAAAAGTATCATATAAAAACATTACAAGATAGTACACAAACATTTAATCTTTTAGATTCGGGGAAATATGATTTGTTACTATTAGATATGGATATGCCAAACGTAACTGGGCTGGATATTTTAAAACATATCACTGAAAATAAAATTAACATAACAACAATTGTGCTTACAGGCGTAGAAGATATTGATCTTGCTATTTCAGCAATGAAGTTAGGTACTTACGATTATATGCTTAAGCCAATTGAGGAAGAAAGATTAATCAAAACTATTGATTCTGCGCTTGAAAAGAGAAAATTTGAATTGAATGAAAGCAGCATAACGCAACGATTATCTTTAGATACACTAGCTTATAAAGATGTTTTTGAAAACATAATCACTAACGATGAAAAGATGGTTAAAATTTTTCATTATGTTGAAAAATTTGCCATCACGGATAACAGCGTTTTAATTTGGGGAGAAAGCGGGTCCGGGAAAGAACTTATAGCGCAAGCAATTCATAAAATCAGTAACAGACGGAATAAAAAATTTGTTGCTGTTAATGCCGGTGCATTTGCTCAAGAATTATTCTCATCAGAATTTTTTGGTCATGAAAAGGGTGCTTTTACAGGCGCATCATCTGATAAGATTGGTTTTATTGAAGATGCTAATGGCGGAACATTGTTTTTAGATGAAATAGGCGAGCTATCTCTACCCATCCAAGTAAAACTTCTTCGAGTACTGCAGGAAGAAGAGTTTTACCGTCTGGGTTCAATAAAAAATATCAAAGTTGATGTAAGGATTATTGCAGCGACTAGTAAAAATCTTTTTGAAGAAATTAAAAAAGGAAATTTTAGAAAGGATCTTTTTTTCAGATTGAATATTAATTCTATCAACCTACCTCCATTAAGAGAAAGAAAAGGTGATATCGAATTATTGGCAGATTATTTTCTCAAAATGTTCAATGAGAAGTATAAAAAGAATGTAGAGAAAATCTCTTCGCAAGTATTAAATTGTTTTAAGGGCTATTCTTTCCCAGGTAATGTTCGTGAGCTGATGAATTTAATTAACAGCGCGATAATTGTTGAAAATTCAAACGAGCTGCATAAAAAATCACTTCCAAATTACTTTTTAGAAAACAACAATTCTTATAGTGAGTTGGACAGAGAAATTATACCACAATCTTTAGAAGAAATGGAAAAGAATCATATTAAAAATGTTTTAGAGTTTACAAATAAGAATCGTTCTAAAGCGGCCGAGATATTACACATATCACGGGTAAATTTAATTTCGAAAATAAAAAAGTATAAAATCGAGAAATAACTAATTAACTTGCTTAACATTCCACAAAAATAATTTTGTCTCCTTCCTTAATTCATAAATAAAAATTGCAATTACAGGAATGTATTCCAACATCAATACAATTGGATATTCTTCCCACAATCCATTTAGCTGATAATTTAAAACTGTAAACACAGTCAAGGAGCTTAATCCAACATAGAAAATTCCACTCCATTTTGGAAATACAGGCAGCAACACAGCTAACCAAGCAATATACCACGGATGAACAACAGGGGAGAAAATCATAAGTAGTAATACCGAATAATAATATTTATGTAGCAAATCAAGTTTATTGAAGACAAATGGAAGGAAACAAATAACTAAAAGTATTCCGCAGATAATTCTTGCCGTTTGATTGTTTTGAATAAATGAATCAATAATGTTGAACACAATACCGTTGAACATCCAATTCTTTGCGTAAACAAAAAATGCTTCAAATGGATTAGAAGAAAATATATAAGGTAAAAATTGAAAACCAAAAGCTATTAATGGAATAAAAACAATTTTAATCTTGTCCGTAAATTTATTTTCGTAGAAGAAGAGGATCGGAAGGAAAAGAAGTCCTACAGGTTTTATCGAAAAAGATAATCCGAGAAAAATTAATGAGAGTATTTTTTTATTATCTACATAGAAAAATAATGCAAGAATTAAAAGAGGTAATCCAAAACCGTCAAGATGAGCATCAAGAGAGAATTGAATTATCGGTAAAGGGCATAATGCATAAAGTAAAATATATTTATCGGGGAGATTCTTCTTCCTTATTAAAAGAAAAAGTGCTAATAAAGTTATCAATTCGGAAATGAGCAACAATAATTTATAGCCCCAGGCAGCTTCTCCGCTTAATGAGTAACCTGCATAGAACAACCATTGACTCAAAGGGAAATAAATTGTTTTTAGTTCAGGATTGTTGACAAACTTTGGAATAATCTCAGAATGAAGTTTTTGTAAGGCCGGATCATTCGGCAAATAAAGATAAGGGTTGATTCCGGCTGATTGGACTTTCCCATCCCACATGTATCTGTAATAATCATCGGAACCAATTGGATTAACGGAAATAAAGCTCACTCGTAGTAAAATTCCAACAGCAACAAATCCAACCACATATCTAAAAGGGATTTCATTTTTTAGAATTAAATAACTGATAAAAATAAAAATTATAGAGGAAGATATATAAATGATTGAGTAAGTTATAATTGGCCTGATATTAAGTATATGTATCAATAGAAAAAGGAAACACAATACTAATGCGGATAAGATTAACAAGACTTTGCTTTGTGATTTCATTTGTAATGAATGTTTTATTAGGATTAAAGATAAACAAAAGAAAATAAATCGGGGAAATGCATAGCTGTTTTTAATTAAATCATTATTTTGTTATAGGTTTTTGTCAACACTATTTATATAAAACATACATGTTGAAAAAAGAATTGATCGCAGCGTTGATCCTCTTCATACTTTTTCAAGGTTGTTCATCAATGTTGATAAAAGAAAATAATAGTTTCATAAAAGTTAAGAACACTCATTTAGAACTTAACGACAAACCATATTACTTTACCGGCACTAATTTTTGGTACGGGTGTTATCTCGGCTCACAAACGAATCCAGGAAACAGAGAAAGATTAATAAGAGAGTTGGATAATCTCCATTCAATTGGAATAACCAATTTAAGAATCTTAGCTTCCTCCGAAGATTCCTACATTCAGAAGTCTCTCAAACCAACAATTCAAAATGAACCTGATGTTTTTAACGATGATCTATTGGATGGATTAGATTTTCTAATTTCAGAAATGAAGAAACGAGACATGCACGCAGTGATTTTTCTAAATAATTATTGGGAATGGTCCGGTGGAATGGCTGTTTATAATAAGTGGTTTAATAATGGTAAGGTTATTGATCCTTATGATACAACACAAGGTTGGACTGCATTCATGGATTACACAGCTTCTTTTTATAAGAATGAAAAAGCCAACGAATATTTCAGAAAGTACATTAAAAAAATTGTTACCAGAGAAAATTCATATACAAAACAACTCTATTTTGAAGATCCCACAATTATGGCTTGGGAATTAGCAAATGAACCGCGCGCGGGGAGTTTAGATAACGGTTTTAATAATCTTAATAATTATTATAAATGGATTGACGAAACAGCAAGGTATATTCATTCTATTGATCCCAATCATTTAGTCACAACCGGAAGCGAAGGAGTTATAGGAAGTTTACTTAAGGAAGATATTTTTCTGAAAGCGCATGAAAGTAATTATATAGATTATGCAACATTTCATCTTTGGGCAAAAAATTGGAATTGGTTCGATGCTAAAAAAAATGATGAAACTTATATGACAGCAGAAAAAAATGCGATTGAATATTTCAACCAGCACATGATTCTTTCACGTAAATTAAATAAGCCAATTGTTCTTGAAGAATTCGGGCTACCTCGCGATAATGAAAATTATAATTCCGGAACACCAACAATCGCTCGAGATAAATATTACGAAAAATTGTTATCTGTGGTTTATGATAGCGCTGCTGCCGGAGCTCCTATAGCCGGGACAAATTTTTGGGCATGGACCGGAGAGGGGCGCGGAAAGAATGAAGATAATTTTTGGCGCGTTGGAGATCCATTTACTGGCGATCCTCCTCACGAACCTCAAGGAATAAATTCTGTTTACGATACTGATTTTACAACAATTAATATTTTAAAAAATCATGCTGCAAAAATGAATATTCTAAATGAAAAAAATTTTATTAATAAATAAAATGGCGAGGGATAATTATGAAATCATTTTCAAAAACATTTATGAAATATGCTTTAGTTAGTTTATTTCTATTAGTTAATATTACTTTAATCTCATGCAAGAATAAGGAGAAAAATGAGGCAATGGAAGTGAAGAAAGAATCCTTTGGCAAAACTGCTGATGGGCAGAATGTTGATATTTATACTTTGATAAATAAAAACGGCATGACTGTAAAAATCACAAACTACGGTGCAGCTGTGGTCTCTTTAACTGCTCCGGATCGAAACGGAAAATATGAGGATGTTGTTTTAGGGTATGAAAACATTGAGGGATATGAAGCAGACAAATCTTATTTCGGTGCGATAGTAGGCAGATATGGAAACAGAATCGGAAAAGGTAAATTCAAGCTGGATGGAAAAGAATATCAACTCTCTATCAACAACGGTGAAAATCATCTTCATGGAGGAACAATCGGTTTTAACAAAAAAGTGTGGCAGGTTCTTGGTTATGATTATTTAATGGACGGTTCATTTATAACAATGAAATATATTAGTAAAGATGGAGAAGAAGGATATCCCGGTACAGTTGAATTAACAGTTAGTTATAATCTCAATAATGAAAATGAACTTACAATTAATTATTCGGCATGGACGGACAAAAACACAATTCTAAATCCTACACATCATTCATACTTTAATTTAACTGGCGATCCGAACAAAACAATTCTTGATCATGAATTAATGATTGATGCTGATAAATTTACTCCGGTTGATAAGGGATTAATTCCAACAGGTAAGTTCGCAGATGTAGCAAATACTCCGATGGATTTTCGTAAACCGACAAAGGTTGGCACACGTATAAATGAAAACTATGAACAATTAAAATTAGGTATTGGCTATGATCATAATTGGGTTTTGAATAAACATCAAGAACTTCAACCTATGATTGCTACTGTATATGAACCAATTTCCGGAAGATTTATGCAAGTATGGACTGATCAACCCGGTGTTCAATTCTATTGCGGTAATTTTCTAGATGGAAAAGTAAAAGGTAAGAATGGGGTTATGTATCAGTATAGAACCGGATTATGTTTGGAAACTCAGCATTTCCCTGATTCCCCGAACAAACCTGATTGGCCTTCTACAGTTTTGAAAGCAGGTAAAACTGAATCTTATAAACAAACTACGACTTATAAATTTTCGGCAAAATAATTTGATGGAGGAATAATGCAAAAGATGTTATCAGTTCTATTACTTGTTTCTTACTCATTTATTGTTGGACAAAATTTAAAATCTCCTGAAGAATTTCTGGGATATAAAGTCGGCGCCGATTATAAAATTGCCGACTATGCAACAATCACAAAGTATTTTAAGCACCTTTCGGAAAACTCAGATAAAATCCTTTATCAAAATATTGGTAAGACTACTCTAGGTAAAGAAATGTTCATGGCAATAATTAGCTCACCCGAGAATTTAAAATCAATTGATAAATACAAAAAAATAATTCAACAGCTTTCTGATCCACGCAAAATAAATGATGCAGATGCATTGCAGTTAACTAAAGATGGAAAAGTTGTAGTGCTCGTTACTTGCAATATTCATTCTACAGAAATTGCTTCATCCCAAATGTCTATGGAATTTGCTTACACACTTGCAAGCGGAACAGCACCGGATAAATCTAATAAAGCTCTCAATGATGTTATCTTCATAATAATCCCGTCAATTAATCCAGATGGTACCACGATGGTGGTTGACTGGTATAACAAATATTTGAATACCGAATATGATGGTGCTTCTATGCCATACTTATATCATCCATACGCCGGGCATGATGACAACCGTGACTGGTTTATGTTCAATCTGAAAGAAACACAAAATGTTGTTAAGGTTGCTTTCTACGAGTGGTTTCCGCAAATATGGTTGGATGAACATCAAATGGGAAGCAATGGTGCACGCTTGTTTGTTGTACCTTATAAAGATCCGATCAATCCGAATGTGAATCCGCTTATTTGGAGATGGCAAAAAGTAATAGGCGGATTAAGTGCACTGGATCTTCAAAAGAAAAACTTTACTGGTGTGATTGATCAAGCGTTATATGATGCTTATTGGGAAGGTGCAACAGAAAATTCTCTTTGGCATAATCAAATCGGTATGCTATCTGAAATGGCAAGCTGTAATGTTGCAAGTCCGATCTTTATTGATTCATCCGAAGTTAAAGCAACTCAAGAAATTACTACTTATGATGTTCGAACAAATTATCCTTCGCCATGGCGCGGCGGCTGGTGGCGTTTGCGTGATATAGTTGATTATGAACTTGGTCTTACTTACAGTTTGCTTGAAACATCGGCCATGTTTAAGGAAGATTTATTAAAAACTTATTATACAATGTGTAAGGAAGCAATTGAAAAAGGAAAGGAAGGCAATCCTTACGCATATATAGTCCCGAGAGATCAAAAAGATCCTATTACTACCTCATTAATGATTGAAAAACTTCAAATGGGCGGCGTTGAAGTTCAATTTTCTGAAAAGGAATTTAAAGTTGGTAACACTATTTATCCTGCTAACAGTTATATAATATTTTTAGCACAACCGAATGGAAGATATGTTAAAGATCTTTTTGAAGAGCAAACGTATCCAGATCTTAGAAGATCAAGAAGCGAAACCCCATTACGTCCTTATGATGTTGCCGGATGGACGCTTCCTTATCAAATGGGTATAAAATTTTTTACTATAAACGAATCAGTTCAAATTGATGCTAAAATTATAAATGACCCTCTATATCAATCTGCAATAATACCTACTGATGGGAATTACTTTGTCTCACCTGCGGGATTAAATGTTAATTCGACTTTTATTAATAGACTTCAAAAAGAAAATATTCCGGTCTATTGGAATAACGAAAAAATCAAGAACGACTCAAACGAATTTGAAGACGGATCAATATTCGTTCAGGTAAATGATAGATCAACAAAAGCAGTTAAAGAATTAGCAAATGAACTTCATTTAAAATTAGTTTCTACTGATGTAACAGATAAATCTAAATTGAAAGAACTAAAAAAAGTTAAAGTTGGATTGTATAAATCTTATTCCGCTAGTATGGATGAAGGGTGGACAAGATTACTTTTAGAAAATTATCAGTTTGAATTTTCACCTATTGTAAATAAAGATTTCAAGAATAAAAAATTGAAAGAGAATTTTGACGTTATCATATTTCCTGATATGTCCGGAGACATAATTAAAGCCGGTAAACCAAGCGGCGAGAATGCGCGTTTCTCCAGACCGAAACCACCTGAATATGAGGGGGGAATTGAAAAAGACGGTGTAGAAAACCTAAAAACATTTATTGAAAAAGACGGTGGCTATGTAATAGCTCTTGGCCAGGCTTGTAATTTTGCCATTGATGACTTAGGATTGAAAATAACGAATGTTATGAAGAATGTTAAGAGCGATGACTTTTATTGTCCAGGCTCTTTAGTTAGGATTAATGTAGATAATACAAATCCAATTGGTTACGGAATGGATAGAGAATCAATTGGTTATTTAAGTGATAATATGGCTTTTGCAACATCAACACCATTTGGTCAGTTCGATAGAAGTGTGGTGGTAAGATATCCGTCAAATAATTTATTAAAGTCTGGATTTTTATTAGGTGAAGATTATTTATTCAAACGAAATGCTGTTGTAGATGTTAAACAAAAAAACGGCCATGTAATTTTATTTGGTTTCAAAGTTCAAAACCGTCATCAAACATTTGGGACATTTAAGCTACTCTTCAACGCGATTCATTTAGCAGGTATGCAACAATAGTTGTTAATTAATAATTGCCCGGATTTATATTCGGGCAATTATTATTAATTAAAAAAACATCAAGCTCTTTTACTCCTTTCGTTTCAACACAAATCACATTTTATATTTTGGATATTAATTTATCTTGAAGGTAATTAAACTTTCTTTTAACATCGCATGTCAATTAATCAGACAATAGGTATACATATTCTATGGGCACTTCAAATTATCTGAAAAAAATTTCTGTTTGGGATGCAGATGCAGCACGACATATTTTATCGCGTTCACTTTTTGGTTTTACAAAAGATGATGTAACATTTGCACTTACGAAAACTCTCGACGATTTTGTTGATAATTATCTTCTCCAAGATCTTACCGAGCCGGCCGCACCTCAATATAATGGTGCTGATTGGGTTACATTGCCGAACAACGTTACTAATCAAACTAGCTACACTAATTGGTTCCGATCAATGGTTTATTGGTGGTATAATTTAATGATCACTCAAGGTTATTCACTTAGAGAGAAGATGGTGCTGTTTCTACACAATCATTTTGTTTCAGAATATAACACAGTACAAATTCCGCAATTGATGTACATTCAAAATAAATTATTTCGACAATATGCTTTTGGAAATTTTATTGACCTTACAAAAAAAGTAACTATTGATTCTGCTATGCTGATTTATCTAAATGGAAATGTCAGCACAGGCTCAGCCCCGAATGAAAATTATGCTCGCGAGTTACAAGAATTATTCACTTTAGGTATTGGGAATTATACTGAAGATGATATTAAAAATATGGCACTTGCGTTAACAGGCTGGCAAGTAAATGGAGGCTCACTCACATCATTTTTTACCCAGAGTAGATGGGCTAATAAATCAAAAACAATTTATGGTAAAACAGGAAATTACACCTATGATCAGGCCGTTGATTTGATATTCTCTGAAAAAACAATACCCGCTTCAGAATTTTTATGCAGAAAACTTTACAAAGAATTTGCATACTATGAACCAAACACAGATTACATTACACAACTTGCAGCAGTAATGCGGAATAATAATTTTAATTTGAAACCGGTTCTTTCTACTATGCTTAAATCAGAATATTTTCATTCCGTAGATATACGCGGTGCAAGAATAAAACCGCCGGTAGAGTTTTTACTTTCCTCATTGAAACAACTTAGCATTACATATTCGAATAATGATCTGCCGAATTACATTCGAACAACTGCTGATTCACTTCAACAGTCTCTATTTAATCCGCCGGATGTTCGCGGGTGGGAAGGGCAGCGCAAATGGATCAGCACGATTACTTATCCAAACAGAAATGTTTATACGGATGCATTGGTAAACGGGAAAACATATAATAGTATTAATTATAAAATGAATGTACTTGCATATGCCAGAAGTTATCCTAATTCTGAAAATGCAGTACAGTTTGTGGAAGATGTTACTAAGCAGCTGATTCAATTTCCGTTAAGCCAGGCAAGAAAAGATTCGCTATTAAGTACAATGTTAGACGGAACAGTTGTGGGTAATTGGACAACTTACAGCCCCGGTGCAGATACGCGACTGCAAAAATTGTTTAAGGCATTAATGCGGTTACCAGAATTTCAGTTATCATAATTTTTTAGAGTTTAAAATGAAGAGAAGAGAATTCTTAAAAAATCTTGGAATAGTGACCGGTGCCGGGGCAGTTACACTTACAATCTCCGGAATTCCGATCAAAGCTTTTTCCCGACCATTTATGAATATAAAATCTACTAACGGGAAAATTTTAGTTCTCATTCAGCTTAAAGGCGGCAATGACGGATTGAACACTATCATTCCCTATGAAGATTCTGTCTATTATAATAAAAGGCCCGTTATAGGAATACCGAAAGCAAATGTTGTTCAATTAAACAGTTTAACAGGAATGAATCCATCTCTTCAACCGTTAAAACAACTTTTTGATGATGGCAAATTTACTGTAATACAAAATGTTGGTTACCAGAATCCAAATCGTTCACATTTTAGAGCCACTGATATTTGGCTTTCTGCTTCTGATTCTAATCAATATATATATGATGGTTGGGTTGGAAGATATTTATTAAAAACTTATCCAGATTTTCCAAATATTCCCCCACCTCACCCGATGGCAATTCAAATCGGTTCCGTTCAATCTGGTGTATTCGATAGTACAGAAGGAGGATTAGCAGTTTCATTCGATAATCCGGATAATTTTTACACGTTAGTTAATGGGATTAATGCCGATACTGATCCACCCCCAGCTACGATTGCGGGAGACGAACTAAAATTTTTAAAAGAAGTTGCCGCTCTTTCAATTCAATATGCAAGTGTAATAAAACAGAAAGCTGACTTAGGAAATCCTGTTGCAAGTTATACTGCTGGAGGCACTTTTGGATCTCAGCTAAAAATTATTGCAGATTTAATTTTGGGCGGATTGGAAACCCCGGTATACTTAGCCACACTTGAAGGATTTGATACTCATTCAAATCAGAACGGTACAAACTCTCACCCGCTTTTATTAACAAGATTGGCAGAATCTATTAAAGCTTTTCAATCTGATCTTGAGAAATATGGATTGGCAGATAAGGTTGTTATTCTAACCTTCTCGGAATTTGGAAGGAGAGTTAATGAGAATGCAAGTGCGGGAACCGACCATGGTACTGCAGCACCAATGTTCTTGATTGGGAAAAATGTTAACGGCGGAGTATTTGGAAATAATCCAAGCTTAACAGATTTAGACAGCAACGGAGATATTAAATATATATTTGATTTCCGCCAAGTTTACGCTACTATGCTTAAAGATCATTTTGGAATGTCAGCAACAGAAGTAGATCAAGTTTTATTAAAACGTTTTGAAACTCTTGCTTTGATAAAAACTACTAGCGACGTTAAATATGATTTTAATATTCCTACAGATTTTACATTAAAACAGAATTATCCTAATCCTTTCAATCCGACAACAAGAATTGAATATTCATTGCCGCAATCAACAGATGTTAGGTTGAAGGTATACGATACACTTGGAAGAAATGTTGCAACAATTGTAGATGCATTTCAAGCAGCCGGTAGTTATACGGTAAATTTTAACGGAAGCGCTTATGCAAGCGGCACATATCTTTATTCGTTAGAAGCCGGTTCAGAAAAAATTGTTAAAAAAATGATTCTTGTTAAATAGATTTAACACTTTTTAAATTGTTTGAATTGATTGTGTTATTTATTTTAATCACATACAACAAATAGGATGGAAATATGAAACCAAGATTCGTAGTTATTTTGTCAATACTCTTCTTATTCGGGTTTACAGCACAAACATTTTCTCAAGGTATGGGAGGAATGAATCCACAAGAACGAATGAAGCAGCAACTTCAGACCTACAAAGAAAGACTTAAACTCACAGATGCTCAATTCAATAAAATTGATACTATTCTTAAAGATCAAATGGGCGAGATGCAGAAACTTAGAGACAGCAGCAGCGGTGATAGAGATGCAATGAGAGAAGCAATGATGAGCTTAAGAGAAAAAATAAATAAAAAAATTGAAGCACTTCTAGATGATACACAAAAAGCAGAATTTAAAAAGATTCAGGAAGAAGCAGCTCAAAGAAGACAGGGAATGGGTAGGGGATAATAATTTGATAAATCTATATATCGGATGCCGGATATATTACGGTATCCGGTATATAATATCAATAAAAATCCAACAGTGATAAGATTTAATCTTAATAAAAACCACTTCTCCTTTGAAAAAAAATATTATTAGCTTTATCTTAATATTGAAATTAAAAATTACTTATCAGAACTGTGCTCAATTTATTCAAATCACGTAAAAGACTTATCTCAAGTTTAATTCAACCAACCTTATCTATTATCAAGGTCAATCATCTTAAAATAGGAGAGAACTAATGGGCTGGGTTTGGAAAAGTTTGAACTCCTCCATCGGCAAAAAGTTGGTAATGGCAATTACAGGAATATGTCTAATCTTATTTTTAGTAATCCATTTAATTAACAACTTAACACTGTATGCAGGACCGGATTTATTTAACACCGTAGTAAAAAGTTTAGACGGCATTAAACCATTAATTAGAGTTGTAGAAATAATTCTTGGCCTCATCTTTATTCTTCACATCATTAACGGAGTACGGTTGTGGATCGAAAACAAAAAAGCGCGGCCAGTTAATTATACCGTTAACGGTTCATCAAAGAACACAACTGTATTTTCCAGAACTGCTTTTTTTACCGGCAGTATCATATTTATTTTTCTTGTTATCCATCTTAGAACTTTTTGGGTTGCATTTAATATGGGAAGTGAGTTAGCAGAAAGCCACAGGTATTATGATATTCTTGTCGAAGCATTTCAAAGTCCGATATATTCAGGACTTTATGTTGTAGCTGTATTGCTTTTGGGATTTCATCTTAATCACGGTTTCCAAAGTGCGTTTCAAACTTTCGGATGGAATCATAAAAAATATTTTCCATTGATTGAAAAAATTGGAACTATTTATGCCGTGATTATGACGATCGGTTTTGCTTCAATTCCAATTTACTTTTTATTTTTCTTCGGAGGCAAGTGATGATAAAATTAGATGCGAAAGTACCTGCGGGTAAATTAGAAGAGAAGTGGACAAGTCACAAATTCAACATGAAACTTGTTAATCCCGCCAACAAACGTAAATACGATGTAATTGTTGTAGGAACAGGATTAGCCGGCGCTTCTGCGGCCGCTTCATTAGGTGAACTTGGTTATAATGTTAAAGCATTCACTTTTCATGATAGTGCAAGACGTGCACACAGTATTTCTGCACAAGGCGGAATCAACGCCGCAAAAAATTATCAGAATGACGGTGATTCAGTTTATAGATTATTCTTCGATACAGTAAAAGGCGGAGACTTCCGTTCGCGTGAATCAAACGTTTACCGTCTTGCAGAAGTAAGCAACGGAATTATTGATCAATGTGTTGCCCAAGGCGTGCCTTTTGCACGTGAATACGGAGGTTTACTTGATAACAGATCTTTCGGCGGTGCTCTTGTATCAAGAACATTTTATGCAAGGGGGCAAACAGGTCAGCAGCTTTTACTTGGCGCTTACACTGCAATGAACCGTCAAATCAATCTTGGAAAAGTAAAACTCTACACCCGGCGTGAAATGCTTGATGTGGTAGTTGTTGACGGTGTAGCTAAAGGAATTGTTGTAAGAAATATGATAACAGGCGAGATAGAGAAATATTCTGCGCATGCAGTTATTCTTGCAACAGGCGGATATGCCAATGCATATTTCCTTTCTACCAGTGCTATGAATTGTAACGCAACTGCTATATGGCGTGCACATAAACGCGGCGCCGCTTTTGCAAATCCGTGCTTCACACAAATACATCCTACATGTTTGCCTGTTCACGGAGAAAATCAATCTAAGTTAACATTGATGAGTGAAAGTTTGCGGAACGACGGACGCATTTGGGTTTCCAAAATTAAAAAAGATATGCGCAAACCAAACGACATTCCTGAAGAAGAACGTGATTATTATCTCGAAAGAAAATATCCTACTTACGGAAATTTAAGTCCGCGCGATATTTCATCACGCGCCGCAAAGGAAGCTATTGATGACGGAAGAGGCGCTCAGGGACAAGACGCTGTTTATCTTGATTTTCAAGATGCGATCAACCGTCTTGGACAACATGTAATTGAAGAACGTTACGGAAATCTTTTTGAAATTTACGAAACAATCACCGGTGATAATCCTTACAAATCACCGATGAAAATTTATCCTGCACCGCATTACACTATGGGCGGTTTATGGGTGGATTACAATTTGATGAGTACGATTCCCGGATTGTTTGTAGCCGGTGAAGCTAATTTTTCAGATCACGGTGCAAACCGTCTTGGTGCAAGCGCTTTAATGCAAGGATTAGCAGACGGTTACTTTGTTATACCTTATACAATCGGAAATTATCTTGCTGGAGATAAACCTACTTTAGTTAAAGCTGATCATGCAGAATTCAACAAAGTTCAAAAAGAAGTTGAAGATATGACAACAAAACTGCTTTCGATCAAAGGAAAGAGAACTGTTGATGACATACACAAACAACTCGGCAGAATTATGTGGAATAAAGTAGGCATGGGTAGGAATGAAAAAGGATTGAAAGAAGCAATAGTTGAGATAAAAGCTTTGAGAGAAGAATTTTGGAAAGATGTAAATGTAGTTGGTGATTCGAAAGATGTTAATCAATGTCTGGAACGCGGTGCAAGAATTGCAGATTACCTTGAGCTTGGAGAATTAATGGCTCTTGATGCTCTAACACGCAATGAATCATGCGGCGGACATTTCAGAGAAGAATATCAAACGCCCGAAGGTGAAGCTTTAAGGAATGATGAAGATTATACTTTTGTTTCAGCATGGGAATTTAAGGATGTTGGTAAATGGGAATTGAATAAAGAACCTCTTGAATTCACTTCTGTTAAATTAGCTACAAGGAGTTATAAATAATGGAACATAAAAAAATAAATTTAACTCTTAAAATTTGGCGCCAGCATGGTCCCAAAACACCCGGCAGTTTTGTTGCATATAAAGTAGCTGTTTCACCGGATTCATCGTTCTTAGAAATGCTGGATGATATTAATAATGACCTTGAAAGCAAAAGTCTTGAGCCGATTGCTTTTGAAAGCGATTGCCGCGAAGGAATTTGCGGAACTTGCGGACTTGTAATTAACGGACAGCCTCACGGACCAATTCCAAGAATTGCTACTTGCCAATTGCACATGAGAAATTTCAAAGAGGGCGATACAATTTATATTGAACCGTTCCGTGCAAAAGCATTTCCGATCATTAAAGATTTGATGACAGACCGTTCTGCTATGGATAGAATTATGGAAGCAGGCGGATTTATTTCTGTTAATACTGGTAGTGTTCCGGATGGAAACGCAATTCCGATCGCAAAAGAAATTGCATCCGAATCAATGGATGCCGCACAATGTATCGGATGCGGTGCATGTGTAGCTGCTTGCAAAAATGCATCGGCAATGTTGTTTGTAAGTGCTAAAGTTTCTCAATTTGCACTTCTTCCTCAAGGAATGCCTGAGCGTTATCAGCGTGTAGAAACAATGGTGAAAGTGATGGATGAATACGGATTCGGAAGCTGCTCTAACACTTATGCATGCGAAGCTGAATGCCCTAAAGGAATTTCCGTAAAGAACATTGCACGTATGAACCGAGAGTATTTTATGGCTAAAATTAAATCTACTAATGTAAAAGTGTGAAAACCTTGAAGGTTGCATAATTAAATCCCGGCTAATTAAGTCGGGATTTTTTTATGGCTTTTTGGTATTATTGACCGTGCACTTTGATTTTTCGGTGTTGTTAAAGGAGAATTACTGATTCATGTTCGAAAGAGAAATAAAATTCATCTATGATTTCAATCTGAATAAGGTTAATAAACTCGGACCTTTTTTCACATTCGAACAACTTCTTGCTTCCGATGTACATCCGGCAATCCTTCAATATATATCAGCGGAAATAGATTACTTGATTTTTGAGGATCGGCAGAAACTTCTTAAAAATTCCGTCTTCGATTATTCGGGGGAAAAAATTTCATATCATTTTAACCAGATATCGGAAGAAGTTAAAAAGACAAAACGTTTTGCTGTTGAGTACATTGCTAAGTTAGTACTGCACGCTTCATCGTTTACTGTAAATTATCTTATACATCCTAAGTGGACGTTACAAAAATTTGTATTTGATGAATCCCCGACCAAAACAACAAATGAAATCAAACAGATTCTGAATTATGTTCATTATTACAAATACACAAACAGAATTCTAATATCATATATCAACACAAAAAAGATTTTATCAATGAACTCGCAAGAGTTCGAGGAACTTCTGAACAAAGCCGATAAGCTTGGAACGGAAACTTATTTAGAAGCTATTTTATCGAATGCACTTAAATCAATGGCTGAGTTTTTAAATATCGGCGAGATCAAGAAATCAAAAGTGCCTCTTTCAGCAGTAGAAATGTTTTTAGAAGAAAAAGAATTAATATCATATTTGCAAAAGGTCAGCGAAACATTTGGTAAAGATGAAAATGCAAAGATTGAGATCAGTGATATATTAAAAGTTATGAAAAATGTTATGATTGTTAAAGAAGAACCTTTACCCGAGATCGAGGAAGAAGAGAAATTTGAAACTGAAGAAATAGAAGCGGAAAAACCAAAAAATGAAGAGGGTAAAGCAGAAGTAAATTTGGAAGAAGAACAACAGCAAGAGCATGAGAAAGAAGAGATTGAAACATTTGACGAACAAACAGATACTGTAGAAGAAGAGCTTTCAGAAGAAGAAGTTATGGTAGAGAAAGAAATTTCTATTCCACAATCTGCTAAGCTAAGAATTAGAATGGATGAGGATATTAGAATTGAACCTGTGTATGAAGAACAAACTGCGAGTGTTGCGGAAAACACATTAGAAGAAAGTGATGAAATTGACGATTCAACTGCGGCTGTAAACAATACTGTTGACTTGAATGTTGCAGAAGAAAAACACGAAGAAGATTTATTCGATAAATCCGAAATGCCTAATGAAGAAAACGAAGAACAGGATCGCCTCTCATTTATAATTAAACAAAAGGAAAATGTACAAACTGATGTTAAAAACAAAAAGTTGAAAGAAGAAGAATTGACCAATAGTGAAAATGCTGTTGAAAGTGGTGATAACACTGATTCTGAAAAAGAATTTGAATATGTAGATAAGGCAAATGAGTTAGCAGAAAATTTTCAGCAGGAAAGTGATGAGTCATTCAAAGTTGATCTCGCAGAGATTCTTGAACATAAAGAGATGACAAAAATAATAGAAATCATCTATGATTATGATATTGAAGACTTTGCAAAAACTCTCGATGAAATTTCGAGCTGTAGAAATGCTGATGATGCACATTTGGTAATTAACCAAACTTTGATAACCCGCCGTATTAATCGCAATTCAAAAGAAGCAGAAATTTTTAGATCAATCATTTCAGAATATTTCGGCGGTAAATAAATGTTCATAGACTACGCAAAGATTTATATCAAAGCCGGCAACGGCGGCGATGGTGCTGTGGCTTTTAGGAGAGAGAAGTATGTTCCTAAAGGCGGACCCGCAGGAGGCAACGGCGGCACCGGAGGAAGTGTAATTTTCCGTGCGGACCGGAATCTAACTACACTTTTAGATTTTCAGTATAAAAGAAAATACATTGCTGATGACGGAGACCCGGGCGGATCTTCATTAAAAGACGGAAAGAACGGTCAAGATATTATTATTAAAATTCCTATCGGAACTTTGATTAAGGACGCAGAAACAAATGAAATAATTTTTGATTTGGACTCAGATCAAAAAGAATTTGTAGCAGTAAAAGGTGGCAAGGGCGGCAAGGGGAACAGTAACTTTGCAACTCCTACAAATCAAACCCCGCGCTTTGCAGAACCCGGAAGACCGGGTGCAGAAAAAAATATTGAATTGGAATTAAAATTAATTGCCGATGTCGGTCTTGTTGGATTTCCAAATTCCGGTAAATCGACTTTGATCTCTGTGATCTCAGATGCAAAACCGAAAATTGCAGATTATCCTTTCACTACACTTGAACCTAATTTGGGAATTGTTCGTTATAAAAATTATCAAAGTATTACAGTTGCGGATATTCCCGGAATAATTGAAGGCGCACATCTTGGTAAAGGACTCGGATTAAAATTTCTAAGGCATATCGAAAGAACTAAAATTCTTTTGATAATGATTGACATCACTTCGGAAGATTACGTTAAAGATTATAAAACACTTCTTGGAGAACTTGAGAAGTATTCAAAAATTTTGAGTAAGAAGAAAAAATTTGTAGCATTAACTAAATCCGATCTAATCGAACCAAAAGAATTAAAAAAATTACGTAGCAAAAAAATCCCCGGTTATAAAGGAGAAATGTTAATTTTTTCCTCTGCAACAAAAGACGGTATTGATAAATTACTCGATGTACTTTGGAAAGAATTGAATGATTAACTATTCGATTTTTTAAAAAGATTCTGTACATCCAAATAGAAAGGTTTACCATGGAAAAGAAAAACTTAAAAATCATTTTTATAGTACTGATTCTTATTATTGCCGCATGTTCAACCGGCTTGAATATTTTTACTGATCAAGATGAAGTGAATTTTGGTGCGCAAATGGATCAGGAGATTCGTAAAACTCCTCAGCAATATGTTATTTACAAAGGTGACCCTTCAATAAAAGATTATATTGATAAAAATATTTTTCGACCAATTTTAGCATCACCTGAAGTTGCCAAAAAGAGTGTGTATAAATATCAATTAGAAATTCTACAGAACGACACAACTCTAAATGCATTTGCGACACCAGGCGGTTACGTTTATGTCTATACAGGTTTATTAAAGTATCTTGATTCTGAAGCAGCGCTTGCCGGTGTTATAGGACATGAAATTGCACATGCTGAAAGAAGACATGCAACACAAAGAATGACTGAGATGTATGGTTTTCAAATACTAGCAAGTCTAGCACTAGGACAAAATCCATCACAGGTTGCAGAAATTGCTGCAAATTTAGTTACAGGTCTAACTCTATTAGCTAACAGTCGTGCAAATGAAGATGAAAGTGATCAATTCTCAGTTAAATATTTAGCATCAACAAAATATTATCCGGGCAGTGTAAAATTCTTTTTTGAGAAATTACGTGATGACGGTAAAGTTGCTCAGCGTGGTAGTGGAATTGGTACTTTTCTTTCAACTCATCCTGACCCGATAGCAAGAATAACATCTACGGACCAACGTTTACAAGCTCAGGGATTAGAAATTAAGAATTATAAAGCAACAGGCAAGGGAATCTATAAGGACGAATACAAGAAAAATATACTCGCTAAATTAAGATAACAGAGCAAAAACAAGCCTATCATTGGCTTGAACTTGGAAGGGTGATGCTTTATATTTACACCCCGTTTTAAGCGATTTGGCGAGGTAGCTCAGCTGGTTAGAGCAATGGAATCATAATCCATGTGTCGGGGGTTCGAATCCCTCCCTCGCTACTATTAACAAGGAGTCTATATGTACACATTACTTATTATGCTTTCAGTTATTATTGCATTTTTTCTGATAATTGTTGTTTTGCTTCAATCAAGCAAAGGCGGCGGATTAGCAGGTTCGTTCGGCGGTGCTGGTCAATTTGGAACAGTTTTCGGCACAAGAAGGACAGCAGATTTCTTAAGCCGAATTACCTGGTGGTTGGGCGGCGCACTGTTAATTTTGGCAGTAGTTATTAATTTATTCTTTTTACCGGGTCAATCAACATCTGCACAGCAAGAAAGTATTATTCAGGGCGGAGGAAGACAACCGGTACCAACTGCACCTGCCTTACCGCAGCAGCGATCAACTCAACCGGCTCAAAAATAAATTTTGGATTAAGCCTCGGACACTCGGGGCTTTCTTCTCATAAGTTAATCATGAATACTATTCTTAAATCTGATCTTATTTATTTTATTTGGTGAAAAATGAAAAATGGACATAAGCCGCCTGTAAAGGCTTACAATAATTTAGAATTCTTAAATTCTGCAGACGGCAGGACGATTAGAATTCTATCGGAATTTTATGAACCTAAAGCACGTTTCAGAAAAAATAAAATTGTTGATACAGTAGTTTTTTTCGGTTCGGCAAGAATAATTTCCAGAAAAGATGCTTTAAAACTTTTGAATCAAGCAAAGAAAGAAAAATCATCTTCTTCAAAGAAAAAATTTGAACATGCTCTAAAACTTTTGGAAATGTCTCAGTATTATGAAGATGCTGTTGAACTTTCAAAAAGATTAACAGAATGGTCTATGGCTCTTCCTGTTAATGAGAAGAGATTTATTATATGCAGCGGCGGCGGTCCGGGTATTATGGAAGCTGCTAATAAAGGAGCTAAACTTGCAAACGGGCATTCAATAGGTTTGAACATCAGCATTCCTTTCGAACAATTTGTTAATAAATATGTTGATCCCGAATTAGCTTTTGAGTTTCACTATTTCTTTATGAGAAAATTTTGGTTTATTTATCTGGCAAAAGTTCTTGTTGCATTCCCGGGTGGATTTGGCACGATGGATGAACTAATGGAAGTTATCACTTTGATTCAGACGAAAAAAGTTACCAAGCCGCTTAAAGTAATTATATATGGCGAGAGCTATTGGCGCGAGGTTATTAATTTTGATGCAATGATTGAACATGGAATGATTAACAAAACAGATATGAAAATTTTAGATTTTTGTTCCAACGTTGACGAAGCATTTGAAAAAATCACTTCACATCTTAGAAAACATTATCTCAATAATCACAATAATGGTAAATAAGAAAAAACCCCGCAAGTGCGGGGTTTTTTTTGTTATGACGATTTTCTATCGCGCATAGCTTGATCTCTTGAAGCTCTTCGCTTTGCTTTAATTCCTTCCAATCTTTTTTCAACGGACGGTTTAACAAAGAAAGTTCTCTTCTTGAATTCTTTTAGAACACCTGAACGCTCATATTTTTTCTTAAAACGCTTTAACGCTTTATCAATATTCTCGTTCTCTGAAACGGTAATTCCAACCAACTGATATCACCTACCTTATTGTTGATAAAATTTTTGCGGCGTAAACCTATAAAAATCGGTACTGAGAATCAAATCAGGCAAGTAATTGGTATTACAACCCCTTTAATCTTCATCGGGTTTAATCACTAAAACCGGGCATTTTGCATACCTGATAACCTTTTCAGCTACACTGCCCATTAAAGTATGCAGAACACCTGTCCTTCCGTGTGTAGCAATGACAATCAAATCACAACTATTCTCATTAGCATATTTGATGATCTCCTCGTAATCAATTCCTTTTCTTAATACCTCAATAACATTTAATGAAGAATCTTCTCTCAAATCTTCTGCAGCTTCATTTAATTGTAATTTTGCATCATCTTCCATCTTACGAAGAATATTTTCTTTAGAATCACCTTGGTTTCCTGAAGTCGAAAATGGCGGAGTTTTTTCTAATACATGGATCAAATGAACATTTGCATTCATTCTTTCTGCAAGATCTTTAGCATAACTAAATGCACTGGCAGAAAATTTACTTAGATCGGTTGGAACGATAATGTTTTTGATGATGAACATATTTTTAGCTTAATGAAGAAGATTAGTTGTTAATGTTTTGCGATATATATAGAAATATTTTTTTGTCTAAACCAATTGGGGATTTACAGCAGGCGAACCGTGTTCTTAAAAGATCTTTCATACATTTTTGAATCATATATTCTTTCCGGATAACACAATCATCAGCAATAAGTCTTTTCATGCGGAAGCAAATATTCTGATCTTTTAATTCTTCATCCACGTAAGATGTTATTTCTTCTAACAATTCCATTTTTATAAACTGGATTTTTTTGCGAGAATTTTTTTCTTAATGAAACCTTTGTCTTTGGCGTAATCGAAAAGTTGGACATAAAGCATTTTGCGTGCACGGTGTAAACGCGATCTAACTGTTCCTACCGGGATATCAACAAAGTCGGCAATCTCTTCGTATGTAAATCCTTCAATATCACTTAAGATTACTACCGTTCTAAAGTCTTCCGGCAATTCCGATATTGCTTTCGAGACATCATCATCAAGCAGATTTGCAAAAGCATCTTCTTCATAGTGCTGGGTCTCAACTTCATCGGCTTTTATATTCTCATAAAAATTTTGAATGTCGTCGTAATCAACTTTATTTGGTTCTTTGGTCGTCTTGCGGTAATCGTTAATGAATGAGTTCTTTAAAATTCTAAAGAGCCATGCTTTGCAGTTTGTACCTTTTTCAAATTTATCGAAGAAGCGGAATGCTTTTAGATAGGTTTCTTGAACGAGATCATCGGCGTCATCTTCATCGCCGGTCATCCTTAGTGCGAAGTTATATACTGCATCAAGATGAGGAACTGCTTCTTTTTCAAATTCTGCATACCTCTGTTGAAGTTCTTTATCATTCAACGTATTTGTTATTGCGCGCATTGTAGTCGCTTTCTAACAATAAAAAATTATTGTTATCATTAAAATAATTAATTAGCTCTCCATTTGATAATGAAGTAATCTGCTATTTAACCTTTTCTATAATGAATCCGTTCCTAACTTCTTTTTTAAGTTGACCGTTAAATAAGATTTTCAGATCGGCAGGTTCATCAACATTAAGTTTATTATCCGGAATTACTTGATAACCGGTTAGATCGTGTTCTTCTATACCGTAGAAAATTGAAAGATCGCCTAAATCGGCAATTTTACTTTTATAATAGAATGATTGTAATTCTTTATTAAGTTTTTTCTCACGCTTAATTCCGATATCAATCTTAAAATTTCTTCCGTTATAGTTTAAGGTTAAATTTCTTAAAAGTAGATCAAAAAGAAGTTCTTCGTTTTCCGGAATATCGAAATACTTTTTATGTTCAATACTTTCATAATCTTTTTCCGCAATTGATTTGAAAGCGGAAAGTAAAGCAACGAAATTCAATTTGCGGACAAAATCTTTTTTTACATCGTTTTTATAAAAGCCGGACTCAATTAAAATTATGCTAATACCATTCCTGGTAAAATTATCACCGAATGCACGCGGTTCAAAATCATCTTTGTAACGCGCAATGTTTTGAGGAATGAAAAGTGAAAGAGCTTCCTTGATTCTGCAAATTACCTGCATACTTTTTTCGCGCGTGTAATTTATACTTTTAACATAATTCATCGGCGAAGATAAAAGAGAAATTGCCGAAGCGTTATTTGATTTTCCCGCTGTGTAATAGCTGTTTTGATCGTGTAAATTAAAGCCGAACTCTGGTTCAAGCTTTTCTGCATAATCCCAAATAATTTTTGATTCATCGGATTGCAAACGCAAAGCATCACGGTTGAGATCAACACTATAAGCATTCTCGCGCGTGAACATTTCGGCACCGTCGGGATTTAACATCGGGATAAAATGAAATGTAATTTTCTTTAGAAGGATTTCTCGCAGATCATCATACTTATCACTTGAAGAGAAAAAATTGAACAGATCGAACAGTGCTGAAGTTGCGGTTGGTTCATCACCGTGCATCTGTGACCAAGCTAAAATTTTTGTTTCACCTTCACCCAACACAGCAGAAAATATTTCTTTTCTTTCAAGCGACTCACCAATTTTTTCAATTCGGAAAAGATTGTTGGTTTGCATTCCGGCAATAAGTTCTTTGAGCTGTGCGTGACTAATAAAATCTGAATTAAGTTTTTTCTCGCGGTAATTATCATAATCGTTAAAAAGTGACTTAAAGAGTTCGTTGGAATTCAATTTATACTCCGTTATTTTTCACTAAGTAAATTTCAACAAGTTTAGTATTGATTCAAAAATAATTTAAGAAATATTTTAGATACACGGAGGATTTTATGGCAACCGATACATTAAAAATCGGCTCTTTGGCACCGGACTTTAACTTGTCTGCAACCAACGGCAAGAAATATTCGCTTAACACATTTGCAGATAAAAAAGCACTTATAGTGGTATTCAGTTGTAATCACTGTCCTTATGTTCAAGCTTATGAAGACAGGATTATGGAAATACAAAAAGATTACGCAAAAGATCTTCAGGTAATTGCGATTAGTTCAAACGAGGATGAAAATTATCCGGAGGATTCTTTTGAGAATATGAAAGCACGTGCGCAGATGAAGAAGTTTAATTTTCCGTATTTGCATGATGAAACTCAAAACGTTGCAAAAGCTTACGGTGCAACTCACACGCCGGAAATTTTTCTTTTTGACAAAGAAAGGAAAATGGTCTTCCACGGAAAGATTGACGATAACTGGCAAGAACCTCAAAGTGTAAAAAGTAAATATTTACGAAATGCAATTGATGAACTCTTAAGCGGAAAACAAATCTCTGTGCCGGAAACGTTTACTATAGGTTGTACGATTAAATGGAAAAAATAAATTTTAAGTAATAAATGTTAAGTTCTGGATAGTGGTAACGACGGGGTTTTTAAGCCGCCGCTCATAACTGCAATGCCGCTTTGAAAAACCTACGCCAATAATTATTTACAAATGTGTTTTGTCCACTATATTCAAAAAGCAACTAAATTTTGCAGAGCTACTTTATAACAACACAAATGCCGCAATGTTTAAAGCGG
This sequence comes from Melioribacter sp., assembly GCA_023250955.1. Taxonomy (GTDB): domain Bacteria; phylum Bacteroidota; class Ignavibacteria; order Ignavibacteriales; family Melioribacteraceae; genus Fen-1258. The sequence goes on from JAHEZQ010000022.1 coordinate 58,419, forward strand.
ACGCCTTGGAAAACTGGTTATACCGCCTTCGTATTAAACAAGAACAGAAAATCATTTTTCCAATTCTTCGATTCTAATAAATTTACTTTTTTCAGTAAGTAACAACTTAGATTTTTGTTCAATTCTGTTTTGAATTAAGTCCTTAAGTTTATAGTCAATTATACCAATATCGGAAAATAGATCACGATAAATATGATAACGTTTCTCCCACGTCTTCTTGTGAGATGAAATTTCCACTTTGAGATCTCTTCCTAGTTCCATTAGCTGACCAGCGACATCATTCATTTTATTGTTATAATCATTGCTTGATAGATAATCATAAACACGTTGAACAGCTTTTTGTTTTGCCTCGTTTGACATTTTCAGCAATGCTATTTTTACAAGACTTTCACGGAGAGTATAAGTTATTGGTTCAAGACTTACTGGACTTATAACAAAGACGGTATTTTCCACAAAGTAATATTGTTTCTTTGAAGGGAATGCATTTGTAACCAATATTGCAAAATCAGCTTGGCGTATTTTGCGAGCTTCTTTAGCTTGTTCGATATGATTTTTGCTAAATGTTTTTACTTTTTTGCATTCGTAGACAATTTTCCCAATTTCTTTTTCTTGTTCGAGAACTATCTGAATAATGTCGCCAGCTTTTCCAGGATGTTCAAATTTGTCTTGGGGAAAAAGCTCCTTGAGCTTTGCAAGAAGTTTATCTTCTTCTAATAAACCTTCAATTTGTGGAGTTATACCTTTCTCTATTTGCTCTTTCAGTTTTTTGATTTCGTCATTAGCTTGTTCATATTTCTTAGCAGATACTTTGAGACTGTTTTCGAGCTGAGACATTTTGTTTTTAGTTTTTTTAAGGTCGTCTTGCTGCTTCTTGAATTCTTTTTTCTGAGTCTCAACTCCTTTATCAACTCCTTTTTTAATCTCAGTCTTCAATTTATGGTTGAAAGATTTTTCTAATTGATTTCGCTGATTTTTCATTTGCAACGAAGCTTTCTTTGCTTGTTCAGTCAAAATGCGTTTAGAATCACGCAATAATTTTGCTTGTTGTTTCTTAAATTCATTCGCTTGTCCCTTAACTTGATCTTTATAAACTTTTTCTTGCTCTTTAAGTTTCTTCCTCTCGGCTTCCAACTTCTTTTTATTAAGTTGTTCTTGTGCTTTCATTTTCTTCTGTTCAGCTACAAGATGTTTTATATGTTCTTGTTTGTCTTTCCACAAGCCAAGAGCTTTATCATATTCAGTTTCTGTCAAAGGTTTTCCACAAACTGGACACTTTAATGTTCGTTCCATATTTAGACTCCTTTACATTTTAGTAAAAACATATGCGGTATAACGGCGTTACGGTTAAGCGGACGCCACGAAGTGTCGGATACCAACAACATGATTTATTGTTTATAAATTTCATTTGCACAAATGTCGAACAAAAACCAAATCAACTAAAACTACAAATACCACGACCGACTACAGCGTTCCGCATGAGACGCTTGTTATACACAAACTCAATTAACTATTTGCATATTCAACACACTTTGCTCTTAATTCTGATATTTCATTAAGTGCTACTGGATTTTTGGCGAGATTAATTAATGGAAGATATTTTCTAATTAGATAACTCTCCATATTCTCAAAATCACCAGCAAATTCTATCCAGTTAACTACTAAGTTTGTATTAATCCAGTTGATAATGGTGGATTCGTTTCCTTTGTTGAACTTATAATTACGTTTGTTAGAATGGTTTTTCAATGAACCTTTTATTGGAAGGAAACCTAAAATAGCACCAAGGCTTCTAAAAAACGTTCCGTGACCCCTCGCCCTTAATTCTTGATTTAAAAAACGAGTATTTAGACTTTCTGTCGCAATACCAATGTAAATGATATTGTGATTCCGTTTTTTAAGATGTTCGTTAAATGGGGCGGGAATTGAATCTTTATTTTTAATTCTGATACAATATATTCCAGGAACAGAGGGCACTTTTTCATCAATAGTATTTGCATCAATATAGTTGTCGGAATTAAATAAATATTTTTCCAGCTCTTTTGAATCAACAGAATTTTGAAAATCAACTTTGGGAGGATGTTCATTGATTAATTGAACAGGTGAATTTTTAGATAATCCAGAAATAACTTTTAAAATGACAATATTTCCTTTGCGATCAAATAAATGTGAATATTTTCTAGTTCTTCCGTGAATTTGAAATGCTGTAATTAAAGAGCCATCTTTCTTTTCATACCACTTACTTTTATTTAGTAGGTCTGCAATTTTTTGTGTGGTCATCGAGTTTTTATTCTCAGCTAATACTTTTATTATTGCCTCGTGAAGTGTCATATTCTTCCTTTGTGTATAACTATTAATTAGCCCGCAGCAGACTTCAACTCTTGGAATGTTATCTACCAACATTTATTTTGTTTTAATTAATTTGCAGACAGAAAAGGAAATCTATTTTCTTTGTTCATATCTTCAAACAAAGTACCCCAATTATAGAAGCATTTTTGGTACTATCTCAACTTAGCTTAAAAGGAAATTGATGTCAATACTTAGTTTACAGTAGACAGTTATCAGTAAACAGTTGCAGTTTTAATACTGCCAACTGTAAACTGCATACTGCAAACTTATTCAAACTTTTGTAATTCTTTCATCGGCTGAGGCGAGATTGCGAAGCAGTAGAGCGGGTAAAGTGTGGTTATGGTTTTCATCATCTCGGGAATAATATCACTCGAGTATAATTTTTTTAGACTTGGTTTTTTCTTCTTATGAAGAATTATCATTTCAATTTCTTCCAGCTTGCCGTAATGTTTTTCCGCATTAAACTTTCCGACAATTTCTTCATCTTCTTTGTTTAATTCATACAAACTGAAATTATCATTTATACCAAAACGGCCGCAGACGGAAATAATTTCTTTCTTGAACTTTGCCAAATTTTGTCGGAAGTAAAGATTTTCACCGTTTGTGTTGTTGATGAATAATCCTATTTGATAGTCGTTAGGTTCAAAGTAGAGAAAAAATTCGCTGTCTAATTTAAATCTGCCGAAGTGAATCAATAAAAATGCGCGGTAAGGATCGCCTTTTGAAAAACGCATATCTTTATTCAAACGCATTATTGTTTTGTTAAATTTTGGCTCGGTTCTAATTGCGGGATTAAGCTGGTTTAAGAATGGTGCAAGATCTGTAATAAATCCTTTTGCAGGTTCAACTAAAAATTTTTGGTACCGTTCTTTATTCTTATGAAACCATTCAACGGAATTATTTTTATCTAAACCGCGCAGAAATTTAAAAATCTCTTCGCTGAAACCGTTGAAAGAATTGTTCTCGGATTTCAATACATTATCCCGACGGTAAGAGTTAAAGCAAACTGCCCGAAATTTTTTCTAAAAATATTAGTAATGTTTTCAATTCCATCACCCAAAACATAGGTGTAGTAATATCTAACATTTAAGCCAATCAAATTTGATTTGCTCACCCCCATGTTAGCGCCAAATCCAACATACCCGCCAATAGCATATTTGGTTTGTGCAGAACCGAATGCATTAAAAAATTCTTTATTGTAAGGAGTGGTTATAATTAAAGTTGGTCCAACACCGGCAGTTAAATATGGGCGGAGGTTTTCAGTTAAAGATTCTGAAAATAATCTGTATTGAACACCAAAATTTATTGGTAGCTGGAAAGAACGGTTTACTTTATCTGGAGTAAAAGTATTTCCGAAATAATCTATGTATGTAACTTCGCGTTCATCTTTTGTTTCAGATATCGAGAAATCAATAAATCCGGTGAGATCAGTTCCTAACGATTTCCGTAAAAAAGTGCCGAGACCAAATCCGCCCTCGGTAAACATAACATCAACACCCCAGGCGTTGTTTGGAAATATTTCCGGCGGCCGTTCCGGCGCTAGTTCGCCGATTTTTTGAGCACTTGATAAACCGAACGGAACAATTAATAGAAGAATCATTAACGCTTTCATCTTATATTTCCTTTTGCTAAGCTTCTTATTAAAGATATGGATTATATGTTAAAAATCAACCGGAGAAATTAATTCACACTAGGGTTAATCTTAACTCTTAGACAACACAAACCAAAAATAAGTTCAAAAAAATGCCTCTAAATTTAGAACTAAAAATCAAAGTAGAATCACATACAAAATTAATAAATGCGCTTAGAAGAATAAATGCTGAAAAAAAAGGCATTCTTAAACAAAAAGACGTTTACTACAAAACTAGGAACGGTTTACTCAAACTACGTATAGAGGGAAGTTCCTACACTTTAATAAAATATTTACGTAATGAAAAAGGAAAACGTTGGAGTAACTATGAATTACTGCGGTTAGAAGGGAAGAATCCGGAAAAATATTTGAAAGATGTCTTTGATGTTGATACAATCGCTGAGAAAAAAAGAATTTTATATCTATATAAGAATACACGGATTCATCTTGATGAAGTTAAAGGACTCGGAAAATTTCTTGAACTGGAAACACTTTTGGTTTCAACACGAAAAGATGCAGAAGCGCGTTTTAAGGAAATAATAAAATTGTTGAACCTTGATCTTAACAAACAAATTAGAAAGTCTTACAAATTATTAATGCTTAGTAAATGATTCTGACAAAAGAAAATATTGGAAATGTAAATGTTGATCTTTTGATTAGCGAAAAGATTGATGCATCCAAGCTGAGCGAATTATTGCTGATTGTTCCAACGAACCGTAAAGCAAGAAATCTTAGGAAAGAATTTATATCAAGAATTCCAAACCGTGCAACATCCGGATTAAATATTGAAACACTCGGAACGATTTCAACAAAACTTCTTTCTGTTTCACACCCCTTCAAGCAGTTGAGTGAAGCTGCAGCAACTGTTTTTATCAGACAAAGTGCTGCTGAAATTGAACTGAAATATTTTTCTCTTTATAAGAATGAAATTCCTTTTGGTGCGTTAGACCGGATAAAGAATGTAATTTCAGAATACAAACGGCAAGGAATTACACCGAGCTTGTTGCGAAGCGAAGCCGGGAAGCTGGAACAATCAGAAAAGCAAAAAGCATTAGACATCGCCGACATTTATGAAAATTACCGCAATAAATGCTTTGCGCTAAATGCTTATGAAACCGGAGATATTTATTCTCAGCTGAATCAGCTAACAATCAAAGAATTTATTGTAAACTTCCGCAAACTGTATGATGAAGTTAATTTGATAATTATAGATGGATTCAATGAGTTTTCTAATCCGGAAATAGAAATCATTCAAAAACTTTCCAGCGTTGGCAACACAAAATTATTTTTGAGTTTCGATTATTCACCAAATAATAAATCAATCTTTTCCCATCTTGATAAATGTTACGATAAACTTTATCAACTAGGATTTATTAACATCGAAGAGAAAAACATTCATAACCAAAATAAATTTCACACGATCTTGCGTGATAAATTATTCAATTCGCAAAAGCTTACATCAAAGATTGATTATACTGTAAGCATTTCAAAAATTATTGCCAACGACCGCGAAAAAGAAATCGAACTAATCACACGGGAAATAAAAAAAATAATCACTTATGAAAATTGTGAACCGCATAGAATATGTCTAGCGTTTAATCTAATTCAGAATTACTCATCGACCATTAAAGATGTATTCGAGAAGTACGGATTGCCGTATAATCTATCGGATAGAACACCGCTTGATAATTCTAATCCCGTTACCGCAATTGTAAATTTTTTAGAGATAGCTGAAAACGATTTTTATTTCAAAAACATTTTTCGCGCATTAAGCAGCGGATTCATAGATACTAATAATGTTGATGTCTCTAATCTTTACAGACTATCATCAGAATTAAAAATCGTTTCCGGAAAAGAGAATTGGACCAACTCACTTAAAGATGCAATCGCAAATCTTGATTACAGCGGTGATGATGATAACGACAGCGACGCAAAGAAAAGCCTTTATAATAAGGCTTTGAGCGACATTCAATTTATATCGGAATTACTAAAACCTTTCGAAGGGAAATTACCGATTGAGGTATTTCATAAGAGGTTTAGTGATTTTATTGTTAAGACAAAAATTCCTTTTAAGCTTCTTTCGATAGAAATAGACCAGGAGAAAAATGTAAGAGCGTTTACCGATTTTCTTGAAACAATGTCTGAAATATTCCAGCTCTTATCCGAAGAATATGGTAATGAAAAAGCATTTACGATTGATTTTTATATGGACCAAATACGCACAGCATGCAACTGGGCGCGTTTCAATGTAAAAGAGAAATCAGATTACGGCGTGCAGATCACTACTCTCGATGAAATTCGTGGATTGGAGTTCGATTATCTTTTTATAGGCGGGCTATGCGATGGGGATTTGCCTACGCGTTATTCACCGGAAATATTTTCTTCAGGTTCATTCAAGAAACAAGCAAAGATTCATCAAACCGAAGAACGCTACCGTTTTTATCAAGCGCTTTGTACATGGAAGAAGCAATTATTTTTGACTTACCCGCTGACCGAAAGCGGAAAAGAAATTATTGTCTCAACTTTTCTGGACGAGTTTGAGGAAGTCTTTTCTATTTCATCAAAAAATGAAAACGATTATGAAGACATAATTTTTTCGAATGAAGATTTGCAAACTCTTATTGGAAAAAACGGAACGGAGTCTGTCAGCGGTAAAATGAAAAGTAATCTAACGGTTGATCTTGATAAAATATCACACGCACTAGAAATAGATAAGATCAGAAATTCTGAAGAGCAAGTTGAATCTCCGTATTCCGGAAATATTTCTTCCGATGATCCGGAAATCACAACTAAGTTGAATTCATTCCTATCAAAACAATATTCTATTTCACAGCTGGAAACTTACGCTAAGTGCCCGTTCAAGTTTTTTGTTGAGCGTGTATTGGGAATAGAAACAATTGAAGAACCAACCGAAGATATTGAAGCGATAGAAATGGGAAGATTGCTTCACTCAATATTATATGAATTTTATTCTTCGCTGAGAGAGAAAAAAATAAAACTGGTTAATTGCGATGAAAAAACTTTTCAGCAGGCAGAGAAAATAATTTTTGAGATTGCTACAGACCAGCTTCAGTTAACGGCATTTAGATCGCCACTAACATTTTATGAACGCGAAAAAATTCTTGGTCTAAACGGAAATAAAAAAGAATCAATTCTGTATAAGTTCTTAGAGACCGAACGGAAATGCGAAGATGATTTTATCCCTATGTTCTTCGAGGTAAGTTTTGGAAGGTTAAAAGAAAGTGGTTCTGATAAAATATTAAGCGATCAGGAACCGATCATAATTGACAACATAAAACTTCGCGGAAAGATTGACCGGATAGAGGTAGATGAAAAAATAAAATCATTCAACATTGTTGATTACAAACTTAGCGGAGCAAAACCAAGTTTTGATGATCTGAAAACAGGAATATCGCTTCAGCTTCCGGTTTATCTTTTCGCTGCAAGTGAATTACTTAGCAGAAAATTCAATGGTAAATATTCTCCCAATGAAATGTTCATCTACTCTTTGAAATATGCTGTAGATGATTTTGGAAAAGATAGAGTAACATCAACAAAAAAAGGAGATGAGATTCAATCGGTGGAGCAGCTTGTTGATAAATCAATAGAACATGTTAAAAATTATGTTGAAGATATATCGAAAGGGAAGTTTTACCTCTCAAAACTTGAAGAAAGGGAAAACAAGGTATGCCGTTTTTGCCAGTTTAGAACTGTCTGCAGGATAGACGAGGTGAGCAACTAAAACTTGGTAAAAACCGACTTCTTAAAGACGTAGGGTTCTTGTAATAGTTGAAATCAATACAATATTTTTATAAGTTTGGACTGCCACTGCATAAAAGCAGTGGCAATTTTTTTTATTAGACCACATAAATAGGAGTTTATTAAGTGACGAATTTTGTCTACTTAAGCAAAGAGAGAATCAGAGAGCTTGAAAAAGAGCTTAGCGAAATGAAAAATGGCGGCAGAAAAGCAATGGCTGAAAGAATTGCTGAAGCCCGTTCTCACGGCGATCTTTCCGAGAATGCAGAATATGATGCAGCAAAAGAAGAGCAGGGATTGCTTGAATTAAGAATCAGCAAGATGGAAGATGTCCTTTCCAGAGCGTCAGTAATTGATATTACAAATATGCCGAAAGATCAAGCTCACATTCTTTCAACGCTTACAGTGAAAAACATAAACAATTCCAAAACTTATAGATATACTTTAGTTTCTCCGGAGGAAGCTGATATTGATAAAGGAAAAATTTCTATTACATCACCGGTCGGGCAAGCTCTGATGGGTACAAAAATCAAGCAAGTTGTTCAGGCTAAGGTTCCGGCAGGTCTTATAAAATTTGAAATTTTGAAAATAGAATAGTTTTAAGAAAAATTCTGCGGATATTAACTGAGAGTCTCATTTGAGACTTTCTTTTTTTTATTGTCATTAATAAAATGAAAAAGACAGAGCAAAAAGTTTTAAGATTTATTGAGCAGAATAAATTAATCTCTGCAGGCGATAAATTATTGGTTGCTTTCAGCGGCGGACCCGATTCTGTTTTTGCTTTGCATTTTTTAGAAAAGTTTAGAAGAAAATATAAAATTGATTTACGGGCTGTCCATTTTAATCATGGATTACGCGGCAAAGAATCCGATGCCGATGAAATTTTTTCCAAAGAGTTTTGTAAGAAAAATTCTACTCCGCTAGATGTTGTAAAACTAAATGTAAAATCATTTTCTAAGAAAAATAAAATTTCAATTGAAGAAGCTGCACGAACTCTCCGTTATGAAAATCTACAAAAGATTGCGGAAAAAACTCATTCAACAAAAATTGTAACTGCTCATAATCAAAGCGATAACACAGAGACAATCCTATTAAATTTATTCAGCGGTACCGGATTCTCCGGATTTAGCGGAATTCCAATCCAACGCGGAAATATTATCCGTCCATTCCTATGCTTGACTAAGCAAGAGATCAGTGATTATTTAGAACATGAAAAAATTTCTTTCCGAGTTGATTCATCGAATATGAAGGATGATTATAAAAGGAATTATATCCGCAATAGAATTCTTCCATTGGTTCGGCTAAAATTAAATCCTTCGGTTGATGAAGCATTGTTCCGCTCATCCAAAAATTTTGAGAATACGTTATTCCTTAATTATAAACTGATTGATCATATCGTTGCGGAATACGTTACACATAATTCAAATGAAGTAAGCTTTCCTTTACTTTTTGCGGATTTATTTGACGGGAAGATCCCGGGTGAGATTTTAAAAATTATTTTTAAGAGATATCTAAAACATGAATTTGAATACGATGATTACGTTAAGATCAATTCATTGATCACAAAACAAAAAGGAAAGAAGATTCAGCTTTCTAAAACATTAGATGCAATTCGTGAAGAAGAAAGTATTAGAATCGAATTAAGCGGTAAAACATCTAACCAAATTGTTACATTAAAAACTGGTAATCAGATTAAACTTGGATCTAAATTAATTGGCATAGAACAAGTGAATAGCGAAAACGTCCAATTCAAGAATAACGGAAAAATTGAATTTATTTCTGCAGATGGTATGAATGAAAATTTTATTTTACGTACGTGGAAATTTGGAGATAAATTCAAACCGCTCGGTATGAAAAATTTCAAAAAGATTTCTGATTTCCTAACTGATCAAAAAGTTTCTGTATCAGAAAGAAAAAACCGACTTGTACTTACTAACCGGAACCAAATTGTGTGGATAGTTGGTTTAAGAATAGACGACAGATACAAACTGAATTCAAAAACAAAAAAGATTTATAAATTATGGGTGAAATGAAAAATCAGAAAAACGAGATTTGGGTTGGAACTGATAAATTTGTTCCGTTCCTATCCGAAGAAGAAATTCAGAAAAGAATTGCCGAAATGGGCAAACAATTATCGGAAGAGTATCAAGCAAAACTTCCAATATTTATTGGTGTGCTCAACGGTTCATTTATGTTCATGGCGGATCTTCTTAAACACGTTACAATAAACTGTGAAATGGATTTCTTCAAATTATCTAGCTATGGCGATGAAAAAATTTCATCAGGCAAAGTAAAAATGGTTAAGGATTTAAACGCAGATATCAACGACCGCCACTTAATAATAGTTGAAGATATAATTGATACCGGTCTTTCAATTAACTACATCGAACAACTTATTAAAGAACACACGCCTGCAAGTTTGAAAGTAGCAACGCTCTTAGTGAAGCCCGAGAGTTTAAAATATGATGTCCAAATTGATTATATTGGCTTCAAAATTCCAAATAAATTTGTGATTGGTTACGGTCTCGATTACGCACAGAAGTATCGAAATCTAAGCTCAATCTATGTTTTAAGTGAATAACGGAGAAAGAATTAAAAATGCAAGATATTGTGAATAAATTATTCATGGCTGACGAAGGAAAAAAATCGAAACAGAACAAACCCAAGAAAGGATTTACTCCGCCTCAGAAACCGGATGGTGAATTTGATTGGGGAAAAATTATAAAAACTGTTTTCAGCTGGGGCGCTGTTATTGTTGCCGCAGTAATTGTTATGCAGTTTATGAGAGCAAGTTCCTCCGGAAATGTTGAAATAACTTTTGACGTTTACGAAGAATTTTTAAATGCCGGAAAAATTGCAGAGGTTAAAGTTGTTAAATCCGATGCGACGGATTATAGATTAGAAGGGACATTAATTCAAAAAGAAAAAAAGAATCTCAACGGCACTCCTATTGACATTCAAAAATTTTCGCTAACATTCGACCAATCTATAATTCAGGATAACATTAAGGTTTGGAAAGAAAAAAATGTAAAGTTCACCTTTGTGAAAGAATCGAACGAATGGATGACGGTTCTTCTCGGATTAATTCCATGGATTCTAATTTTCGGTGTTTGGATTTTGATTTTTAGAAGAATGCAGGGCGGCGCGGGCGGCGGCGGTGCCCGTGGTATTTTCAATTTCGGAAAAAGCAAAGCAAAATTAATTTCCGAATCGGCAATAAAAGTTACATTTAAAGATGTTGCCGGTGCAGATGAAGCAAAACAAGAACTTGAAGAGATTATAGAATTTTTAAAAGAGCCGGGTAAATTTCAAAGACTCGGCGGAAAAATTCCACGCGGAGTTTTATTATTGGGGCCTCCCGGAACCGGAAAAACTTTATTAGCCAGAGCAGTTGCAGGTGAAGCCGGTGTTCCGTTCTTCTCGATCTCTGGCGCAGATTTCGTTGAAATGTTTGTTGGTGTTGGTGCAAGCCGAGTACGTGATCTATTCGAACAAGGAAAACGAAGTGCACCTTGTATAATTTTTATTGATGAGATTGATGCGGTAGGACGTCACCGCGGAGCCGGTCTTGGCGGTGGACATGATGAACGCGAACAAACTTTAAATCAACTTCTTGTTGAGATGGACGGATTCGAACAGAACAGCGGTGTAATTATCATTGCTGCAACAAACAGACCGGATGTTCTCGATCCTGCATTATTACGTCCCGGCCGTTTTGACCGTCAGGTTGTTGTTGACCGTCCGGATGTAAAAGGAAGAGAAGGAATATTAAAAGTTCATACAAGAAAAATTCCGCTTGATGTTGATGTAGATCTTGAAGTGCTTGCTAAAGGTACTCCGGGACTTGCAGGTGCCGATATTGCGAATCTTGTAAACGAAGCGGCTCTTCTTGCTGCGCGCAAGAATAAAAAAACAGTCGGGATGGAAGATTTTGAAGAAGCAAAAGATAAAGTAATGATGGGAATGGAACGGAAGAGTCTAATCATTACAGAAGAAGAAAAAAAGATTACTGCTTATCATGAAATCGGGCATGTTCTTGTTGCTAAGATGGTTCCCGAAGCAGATCCCGTTCACAAAGTTACAATCATTCCTCGTGGACGCGCACTTGGTGTTACAACATATCTTCCTGTTGATGAAAAACATACGTACTCAAAGAATTATCTTGAAGCGATGATAACTTATGCGCTTGGAGGCCGTGCGGCGGAAAAATTGATATTCAACAGGTTTACTACAGGCGCTGGGAATGATATAGAAAAATCAACTAACATTGCACGCAAGATGGTTTGCGAGTGGGGAATGAGCGATAAACTTGGTCCTATTGCATACGGCCAAAAAGATCAAGAAATTTTCTTAGGACGTGAAATTACAAAGCATAAAGACTTCAGTGAGCAAACCGCACAGGATATTGATACGGAATTGAAGAGAATAATTATGAACGGAATGGAGCGTGCTGAAAAAATTCTCTCTGAGAATGTTGATCTGCTTCATAGACTTTCTAAAGAATTATTGGAACGGGAAATTCTTGACGGTGATGAGATTGATAAAATTATGCGCGGTGAAGAACTTCCTCCTGTTAAACGGAATGGTACCGATCCTGTTAAAGCAGCCGAAAGTGAAATTCCTGATCACGTTCAAAAATTAATTGTTGAAAAAAAGAAAAAAGAATCAGCAAAAACTCCAGAGAGTAATGATAGCAAATGACCGCACTACAATAGATTATAAGAGTGAAGTACTGCGAAAAACTATTCATCTGTTCTCTCTTTCTATCCCAACTGTTTACTATTTTATAACAAAGGAACTGGCATTAAACATACTGGTTCCTTTGACTATTTTTTCACTCCTTTTAGATTATGGAAGATATTACAGCAAACCTCTTGCAGATATAATTAATAAAATTTTTGGAATTATAATGCGCAAGCATGAGTTTGATGCCAAGAAGAAAAATTTAAATGGGGCAACCTATGTTTTGATTTCCGCTGTTATAGTTGTTTTAATCTTTCCCAAAGTATTTGTTGTTACGGCTTTTGCAGTTTTGATTATTGGTGATATATCCGCAGCTTTGATTGGAAGAAAATTCGGTAAGACAAAATTTTTGTTTAAGAGTTTGGAAGGAACTCTTGCATTTTTTTTCTTTTCATGTTTCGTTGTTCTTCTTGCACCTAAGATTGAAGGAAGTTTTTCAGAATATTTAATTGGATTTGTGGCAGTCGCTGTCGGTGCTATTGCGGAAAATATTTCCGGCGAATGGGCTGACGACAATTTTATGATTCCAATTACAATGTGCATTGCAATGTGGATTCTCTACTTACTCTTTCTTCCTCAGCTTCCTCTTATCCTACCAAACGTACCCAACTAATTATTTTTTAAGCAAGATAATTTTTCTTGTCATTAAATAAGACTTTATGTATTATTATTCAACTTTTGGGAGTCTTTTATGAAAAGGTCAATAGCATTTTTTTACGGAATCCTCGCTTACATAGTCTTCCTTTTTGCTTTC
>JAHEZQ010000023.1 GCA_023250955.1 Melioribacter sp.
AACATCTTTTTTCATTTCAATTTCTGAACGGGTAACACGTAAAAAACTTAAAGGATTTCCTTTTGCTAATTCAGCGGCTTCTTCACGATTTACAACATCATAAGGTACACTTGCTACAAGGTGAGCAACTTTTTCATTTGGCCTAACTGCTTTGAATGGGCGGATAATTGCCATAATCACTCCATAGTTTCGAAATTTTTACTTATGAAAATTAGCACTTAAGGATATGATAGTAAAATATATTTGACGTGAATTGTTTATGGATACATGAATAGTTGAGTGCCTTAGTGCCTAAGTTTTAAACTCAGGCACTAAGAAACTTAGTCACTCAAGAACTTTACTTTAACATTGCAATCATTGTGGAGAGTTCTTCAACTAACCCATCTGTATTGCCGTCAAATCCAACGCTTTTGAATCTAATATTTCCATCTTTATCAATAATAAACTTTGTTGGTATCCCGCTCACTTTATAGCTGTCAATCACTTTGCTATCGTTATCCAACAAAACATGGAAAGTATATTTGTTTTGTGTAATAAAGTCTTGAGCATTTTTCTTCTTATCATCAACATTATTTTCCCAAGTGTTTACAAATAAGAATTTTACGTTTGGATCGTTTGCAAATCTTTCAACCGTTTTTTGCATTCCGGGAAAAGAAGCTTTGCATGGACCGCACCAAGTTGCCCAAAAATCAATAATAACAGTTTTTCCTTTTAATCCTTCAAGAGAAACTTTCTTCCCGTCTAAATCTACCAATGTAAATTTTGGAGCGGGTTCATTAATCATTTTCTTTTTTATTTCATCGATAGCAGATTTTTTCGCATCTGATTCTAAAGCTATGAGATAACTATCAAAGCCCGAATCGGATCCTTTTGATTTTACATAAGTCTGCTTGAGCATTTCTTTCATTCCGGCAGTACCTTTTCCGCTTGCAATAAATTTCTCTAAGTTATTTTTTGCATCATCAATTTTTCCGTTTGATAATAATGCTTGAGCATATCTTTCATTAACATCTGCAGTTCTACCGCCGTCCATTTCATAAGCTTGAGACAAATATTTTAATGCTTCGGCATTTTCACCTAACTTTAATAGAATGGCGCCATAAGTATCAATAATTGCATAACTGGAAGGCTTCATAAGTTTTTTCCATTGGCTTTCGCTGTAGTAAGGTGATCTTTTGGATAATGAGGCTTGTACCTCAGCATCAACTAATCCAATTCCTTTTGATGCAACTTCTTTTGCAAGAGGTAGATTAACATTTTTTTCAAACATTGCCCAAGCTAAGTTGTTATATAGACCGCTTGCAGCTTTGGGATTTTTTTTAATCGCATTGTAAGCTTCTTCGTATTTACCGGCTTGTATTAATGCTTGTGTAGGATCGGGAAATAAATAAGTAATGTAAATCGAATTTGGAAATTGCTCTTTAAATTTATTAGCAAGTTCGGATTTCTTTACCGCATCCTTCATTCCATAAGCTTCTTGGAATTTGATCATCTCTGCTTGTTTGCCTGTGGGATATTTTTCAAGTATAAGTGCTTTTGTTTTATCAACCTTCTCTTTCATTTTTTGATTACTATAAAGCTGCATTAAAAATCCAAGATCTTCTTCGCTCTGAGAAAGTGTTTTTTCATAATTCTCAATTTCTTTTTTCATAAACTCCGCAGCTTTCTCTTTATCAACTTTTGTATAAGCATAATTATATAGCATTAATAAATCTCTCATTGTGGAAGGGTTACTTTCAAACTCTTCCTGGAATAATTTCAATGCGGTTTCGGGATCAGAATCAATTTCGAACGCACCGAACCAATTAACATATCCGGTTGCTAATCCGCCAGAAGCATATTTTACCAACTTTCCATCTTTACCATAAAATCGAACTGGAAAACACTTCGAACCATTGTTATCGTATTCTGTTCCGTCTGTAAATCGTAAAACAACTCCTGCGCATGTATCAGCGGCTGTAAATGTTCCTTTCCAAACTTTGCCTTCTTTCTGCAAAACAACTTCATCGCTGTAATAAATAATTTTTCCGTATGCGTGAATAAGCATTGTAACATTAGTTGCATTTGCAAGTTTACTTCCATCAGGATTATATGTTACTGTAATTTTTTCTCCTGCTTTTGGTTTTTCAGGTTTGAATGAAAAATTTTTGTTCGATTGAGCATTAGTTAAAGTAACACCAAAAAAGAAGACAAGAATTGCAACAAATGAAAGAATCTTTTTCATAATAAAAACTCCAAATTGATATTGTATGCGGGGATTAAAATATCAATCATTGACAGGAAAGACAATCCAATAATGTGTAAAATATGTTAAAATTCGAGAGTAATATCGAACAAAACAATCTTTGCGTTTTTTTTCGCTGTTAATTCTAGGTTCTTTTCGTCGGTAATTTTAAGTGCATCTCCTTTTTCAATTTTGTTGCCGTTAACATTCAACATCCCATCAATCAACTGAATATAGACGCCGCGTTTATTTTTTACTTCATAATTAAGTTTAATTCCCTCGTCAAGATCAGAGAGAAATATTTCTGCATCTTGATTAATGAAAATTATTCCGTCTTCTTTTTTTCCGCTAACTACTTTTAGCAATTTGTTTCTCTTTTGTTCGTGAGAGAATTTCTTCTGCTCATATCCAGGTGTTAATCCTTGTTGGTTTGGAATAAACCAAATCTGTAAAAGTTTTAGAGTTTCTGTGTCCGATGCGTTAAACTCGGAATGCATAATTCCTTTGCCGGCAGTCATTCTTTGAATTTCATTTACAGTAATAGTTCCTTCTCCGCCTGAACTGTCTTTGTGTGCAACTGTTCCTTCAAGAATGATGGTAACAATTTCCATATCGCGATGAGGATGAGTTGGAAATCCTTCACCCGATTGAATGATATCATCATTTATAACACGCAAAGAACCAAAATGAATATTCTTTGGATCATAATATTCTCCAAATGAAAAACTGTGACGGCTATCTAGCCAATCTATTTTTGTATGACCGCGTTCATTGCTTTTTCTTACTTCAATCATATAACTACCTTTCTGTGGATAATTTGTTCAATTATAAACCGATTTAGTAAATTACGAGTTAGTAATAATAACATAAAAATTTTTATTTTAGTTTCCCAACCTTCAATCCTAGTTTTTTCAAAAGTTCACCGAGTGTTTTTTGTTCTTCCACCGAAAGAACGGACATTAATTTTGTAACATGTTCGGCGTGGTTCTCAAAAACATTATCAAACAGATCTTTCCCCTTCTGTGTTAATTGAATCAATATTGCCCTTCTATCTTCTAAACTGTGTACTCTTTCAATGTAACCCAACTTTGCAATATTATCCAAGACTAATGTCATGTTGCCGCCGCTTACCAACATTTTATTACAGATCTCGCCGACCTTCAATGGTCCCAAATGCCCGATAATTTCTATAACCGCAAACTGAGGTTGTGTTAAGCCGAATTTCCGAATGCCCTCTATTGATCTTTTGTTGAATGAGGAAAATGCACGGGCTAACTTAACCCACGTTGTTAATGCCAGATCTGTTTTTTTCCCGTATTTCTTTGTTGTCTTCATCTAATAATTAAACCAATAATAATTAGTTCGAGTTCAAAATAATTTTTTTTATATGCCTTGTCAAGTCGCACATTTAATATTAAATTAGTCTGGAAATATAATTTGAACATAAAATCTTTCCGGAGAGAAAATAATTTTTATGTCGCAAACAGAAGTCAAATATTTTACACCATACGAAGCTAAGCGCACATTGCCGCTGGTAAAACAGATCGTTCGTGATATTTTGAATAATGCATTTCAAATAAAAACTATTGCAGAATCATTAGGCGGGAAAATAGAAGACAATCAGGAAATTCAGCAGCTAATTTCTGATATAGATTCTTTTATGAAAGAGCTTAATGATATCGGCTGTACTTATAAAGATTGGAATTTTCAAATTGGCTTAGTTGATTTCCCCGCAGTTATTGATAATGAAGAAGTTCTTCTTTGCTGGCGTAGCGATGAAGATGATATCCGGTTTTATCATGGTATTGAAGAAGGATTTGCCGGAAGAAAACCGATACCAGAAGAATATTTACAAAGAAACTAATCTAAAAATTTCTCTTAGCTATTTTTCAGCTCTCAATAATTTTATAAGAATGATTTATCTCAACTGCCTTTTGCAGCATGGCTGTAACACTGCAATAAGTTTCCTGCGAAAGTTTTATAGCTCTTTCAACAGCATCTTTCGGAATATCTTTTCCATAAAAAACATATTCAAGATGAATCTTAGTATAAACTTGCGGATGAGTTTCTTGAACATCGGCTGAGATATTCATTTCAAATCCATCTAGTTTAATTTTTTTCTTTTGAAGAATTGTTGCAACATCACTTCCGGTACATCCGCCAAGTGCAATAAGTAATAATTCTTTTGGCCGCGTTCCGGCATTGCTTCCGCCAAATTCTTCAGGACCATCCATCGTTATCCAGTGATTTGAATCCGATTTCCCTAAAAATGTAATTCCTTTAATATGCTTAACTAATGCTTTCTTTGTTGCCATTTTAACTCCATGTTATTTGCTTTCAACTTTCAGCTCTCTGCCTTCAGCTTTTCATATAGGATAAGATGAAAATTGTTTAGAAAAGATTCTGTTTTTATTAAAGCTAATAGCTAAATGCTCACAGCTAATAGCTTTTTTACTCTCCAATATCTTCATTCCATAATTTTGGATTACCCGAAATAAAATCCTCCATCAGCTTTATACAGGTTGAATCATTTAATATTATCAACTCTACCCCGCGTGATCTAACGTATTCTTCCGGTCCTTGAAAAGTTTTGTTCTCGCCAATAACAATCTTGGGAATTTTATAAAGCAACGCTGTACCGCTGCACATATCACAAGGAGAAAGTGTAGAATATAAAATTGCTCTCTGATAATCTTTAGCGGTTAGTCTTCCGGCATTTTCAAAACAATCCATTTCTGCGTGAAGAATTGGGCTGCCATTTTGAACACGCCTGTTATGTCCGTGTCCAACAATCTTTCCGTCAATCACTAAAACAGAGCCAATGGGAATTCCGCCTTCGCTTAATCCTTTTTTTGCTTCTTCAATTGCTGCTTGTAGAAATTGATCAATCATAAAAACTCCGCAGTTTACAGTTCTCAGTTAACAGTAATCAGTTAATTGTTTTTTTGATAGATTTTAACAATCCGCCCAACATCTTTTTTACTTCTTCAATAAGAAGAACTATTTCCCGAAATGAATTTTCATTTATATAACCTAAGTCCTTCGAAAGCATAAACTCATATTCCAGCTCACTAGCTGAACCAAAAGAAATTTGGAGAAAGCGGCTAAAGTCTGCTTTACTTCCTCTACCTGAACCTTCTACAATGTTGGTTGGAATTGAAACCGCAGCCCTTCGTAATTGACTAACAAGTCCAAATAATTCCTCTCTAGGAAAATTACTTGTCGCTTTATACACATTTAAAACTAGTTGATGTGCTTTCTCCCAAACTTTTAATGATCTATAATCTTGCATTTTCCCCTCCATAAATTTTTAAAACTGTTAACCGTTTACTGTATACTGTTAACTAATAAGGATAAAAAATGTAAAACAAAATAGAAAAGAGAAACAAAATCCACATACCAAATGATACTTGTTTGATTTTGCCAACGCTGAGCATTGTTATTGGATAAATTAGAAAACCTGCGGTCATTCCTATACCCAAATTGTAAGTAAAACTCATCAATGCAATTGTTACAAAAGCCGGAAGCACTTCCGACATATCATTAAAATTAATTTTTGTAATTGGAGACATCATTAGCAATCCGACTATTATTAGCGAAGATCCATATGCATATGGTGGTACGGCTGTTAGAAACGGCTCAAAGAATAATGCAATTAAAAATAAAAATGCAGTTACAACGGCAGTTAATCCGGATTTTCCTCCGGCTTCTATTCCGGTAGCAGACTCGATATACGCACCTGTAGTTGTTGTTCCCAACAAAGATGCAACAACTGTTGATAGTGCATCAACCAGTAATGGTTTTTCAATTCCCGGCAGTTGTCCTTTTTCATCAACAAGATTTGCTTTTATAGAAAGCCCAATCAATGTTCCCATCGTATCAACAAAATCCATAACAAATACAACTATCATTACAGCAAGAAAACCCCATGTAAAAGCTCCGGCGAAATCAATTTTAAATAATACTGGAGAAATATCCGGCGGCAAACTAACCCACTGTTCCGGTAAAGGTGATATCTTAAAAATAAATCCGAGTACGGTTACAGTTATTATTCCAATTAGAATTGAACCATTAATTTTTCTTATCATCAAGATGGCAATAATTAAAAATGAAAGTATTGCAAGCAGAACTGCCGGTTCTCTAAAATTTCCTACATGCACTGGCGCTCCCGGAATTCCAATTTTAACTATGCCCGTATCATTCAATCCAATGAACACCAAAAAGAAACCAATACCAACTGTGAACGCAATCTTAAGAGATTCCGGAATTGCATTAATTAACCAGCTGCGAATATTTATTATCGTTAATATTGTGAATAAACAACCCGCAATAAAAATTGCAGCCAAAGCTGTTTGCCAGCTATAGCCCAATACTTTAACAAGTGTATATGCCACAAAAGCATTCTCACCCATATAAGGTGCGATTGCAAAAGGTCTTTTTGCATATACGCCCATTGTAATAGTGCCGAAAAAAGCTGTTAGTATTGTTGCAGCCATTGATGCTCCAAAAGGCATTCCTGCAGCTTCCAGAATTTTGGGGTTAACAATAATAATGTAAGCCATTGTTACAAAGGTCGTAGCCCCGGCAATAATTTCTTGTTTGATAGTTGTATTAAGTTCTTTCAGGTGGAAATATTTTGTAAGCATAGCTTCCTCGTTTTTTTCTAATTTATATTTGGTGCTATATAATTCTACATAAAACGTGAAGAATGGATTAGCAAATGCATGTATCAAAATATTGTTAGCATAAACATAATTTTATATATTCAAAAAGAAAATTAATTTTATAATTGACGATGAATTTAACATTTAAAAATATTTCGAAGTTAATCTGATCGAACTGAACGAAAGCAAATCAAACATGGAAAATCAAAACGAATCTCTTCGCTCCGAAGAAAGACTTTTCGATAAAATGGATAACTCCCCGATTACACCTTCGCCTATGAAAAAATTTGCCCGTTCAAAAAACAATGTTGTTATCATGGGTGTCTGTGCCGGAATCGCTGCGTATATGAAAACAGAACCGGCAAACATTAGAGTTATTGCACTTTTAACCATTCTCTTCGGCGGGTGGAGTATCGTTGCATATTTAATAGCCGCTTCACTAATTCCGGTTGATAAAAATTCCTTGCCTCTTTCTCAAACCGAAATAATTTCTTTAAGAAAAGAAAATTTCAAAACTGTTATCAGCGGATTATTAATAGTGTCCGGATTTTATTTCGCTTTTAAAATTATTGGAGTTGCCGGTGGTTCTAGAATTTTTATTCTGCCAAATGATTTTATATTTCCTTTAGCTGCTTTTGCAGTCGGAATTTATTTTATAATAATTAAACCATCAAAAGACGAAATAATTTTATCTGCACCGCTGGAAAAATTATTTAGATCACGAACAGATAGAAAATTAACCGGTGTAGGCGGAGGACTTGCAAAATATATTGAGATTGATGCAGCCGTATTACGTACAATTTTTATTCTTGCTACGTTATTAACATTAGGAATATTTGCTTTACTCTATCTCATTCTTGTTGTTTCAGTTCCTTACGAAGAAGGACAAAAATTTGAATAATAAAATTATACTTGGAATTAGTTTTTTGATTTTCGGTATACTCTCTATGCTCAGTAGCCGTAATATAATTTTACTAACTTTTGAAGATGTTGCTGGAATAGTTTTTATTTTTTATTCGGTACCAACAGTTTATTCGGCATTAAATAATGGTGAAAGGGGAAAATTAATTGTATCAACTATACTGTTTCTAGTCGGGGTAGTCTTCTTGGTAAAATCGTATTTTGAAATCCTTGATACACGGGGAATAGTTTTCTTTTCTATTCTATTTATAAGCGGATCTGTTTTAATAATTCTTTTCATTGAGAATATAAAAGAAAAAGTTTTCCTTTACGCCGGTATTTTCTTTCTTATGCTGAGTTATTTAAGCATCACCCAATTTAAAAGATGGGGATTGTTTATTTCTGCGAATAGAGTTGGAAATTTGTTAGAAGTATTCTGGCCAGTAATTTTGATTATGATGGGAATGATAATTTTCGTCAACAGGAAAAAGTAATAATTTTATTTAACCCTTTTACCGCCCGCAGCACTCGACAAATAAATTACTGTTGAAGGAGTAGGTGATCCTTCTTTAGATTCAATTGTAACGTAGTATGATTCAATATTCTCTTTCGGGAGAAATGGAAAGGAACTTATTTTCAAATACTCACTTCCACTCGGTTGATACACGCCAAGTGAATAAGACTGGCCTTTACTTTGAACCCAAATCTGATAACCTTGATTTGGTTGCAATGGTTTTACATTTTTGAATTGAATTAATCCTTCTTTTTGACTAAAAGACAAAAGAATTTGAGCTGAGCCTTTTTCTGTCGCATCTAAACTGGATAAGCCTGTTACTAAAATATCTTTGTAATTAAAAAATTCAATTAATGATGTGTAATTGCTGATAAAATTATTTGCAGTGGAAACTTGGCTTTTTAGTGAGTTAACCTGCGTAGTTAAATCATCAATTGTTCCATTGAGCGATTTGATGGATGTAAAAGTAAAATATCCTAGAATTGAAAAAAGAACAATAGATAATAATAAAGCAACTAATCCCATTAATCCCGATGAATTTTTTTCCGGGGTTGTTGGTTTTGGTCGTTCTGCAGTAGGTTGATTAATTAATTGTGAAGGCGTTATTATGGATTTCGGTTCAGTTGTTTTTTCGGGTGATTCAATTTTTTTAGATTCCATAGCCGGGGGTTTCGGTTCTTGTATTTGTGCTTTAGCTTTATTTTGCTTTGCCTGCAATGGATTTTGGGGTTCTTCATCCCCAAATTGAAAAGCAGATGTTGCTGTTGATGCTTTTTTATCAATAAAACTTATTGTTTTATTTTTCGGCGAACTGATTGAAGATCTACTTAATTTGGTTGCTGCTACAGATGTTTTTTTCTTTCCCTCAATAATTTTTGTTTTGATCTCTTCTTTCATGCCAATCAATTTTTTTGCAACCAAATCTTTAATCGATGGATCCGGATTTTCTAAATCAAGAATAACAGGAATCATAGAAATAATATTTTGTAATTCTCCCAATTCTCCTTTTGGCAAGAATCCGCCGTCATCCATATAGTCTTTGAACTGCATGTAATTATCTTTATCCATACAGCCGGCGGCAAAAGCAGCAATCATTTCACTTAATGCTTTGTCTGCCATCACTCACCTACCAGATAATCTCTAAGACTCGAAAGAGCCGTCATAATTTTTCCTCTTACAGTTTCAACGGGCACATTAAGCTTATCGGAAATCTCATCTATCGCGTATCCTTCATAATATGCTAAATGTAAAACATATTTCTGAGTGTCTGTTAATTTCGATAATGCTTGTTCGATCTTTGGTTTAATTGTGAAGGCCGTGTTAAAATCCAAACTATCCATGTCATTTGGGAACGATGGAAGAATAAAATAATCTTCATAATCATCGTCATAAAATTGAACCGTCGCACCAGCAGATCGCTCTCTTCTTAAACTATCAACCGCTTTATTACGAGCAAGAGTTACCAGCCAGCTAAATACATTTCCGTTATTTAAATCGAACTTGTTGATCTTACGCCAGATGATTACAAAGACTTCAATTAAAATTTGTTCTGATGTGGCCTGATCCGGAGAAATTTTCTTGATAACTGTATATAATAGTGATGAGTATCTTTCGTAAAGTTCTTCCAGCGCGCGCGATTCAAACTGGGCGATCTCCCGCATTAATTCTAAATCCGATAACTCTTTAAATTTACTCACGCTTCTTCAATTTTGTTGAATGTTTACAATCAAAAGTATCATTACTATATCAAAATTGCAATCGGAATAGCTATCGGCTGTCGGCAATTAGCTATCAGTTTAATGAACTGATTGATTGAAATAATCATTTCAGCTTTTTAAAAATTAAAAAAAACTGCTGAATGCCGACTGCTGATAGCAGATTGCTGTGAGCTATTTTTATTATATTTGTTCATTAAAAACTTTAGATTGACTTATGACATCAAATGAAATACGGCAGCAATTTTTAGATTTCTTCAAAAGCAAAGATCACAGGATTGTGCCAAGTGCGCCTGTTGTTCCGCATGGTGATCCGACTCTTCTTTTTACTAATGCCGGAATGAATCAATTTAAAGATGTATTTCTAGGAACCGGTTCACGTGAATACAATCGCGCAGCCGATACACAAAAATGCATCCGAGTTTCCGGAAAACATAACGATCTTGAAGAAGTAGGTCGCGATACTTATCACCATACTTTTTTTGAAATGCTTGGCAATTGGAGTTTTGGCGATTATTATAAAAAAGAAGCGATCGGCTGGGCGTGGGAATTATTAACCGAAGTTTGGAAACTTCCGAAAGAAAGAATTTGGGCAACTGTTTACCGGACAGATGACGAAGCGTTAAAGTTTTGGAAGAGTGAGACTGATATTAATCCGAAACATATTTTAAAGTTTGATGAGAAGGATAATTTTTGGGAAATGGGCGAAACCGGTCCGTGCGGTCCATGCTCTGAAATTCATATTAACTTAAGTGATGATTATGATAATCCAAAATATGTAAATGCAGGCGATCCAAAATGTATTGAGATTTGGAATTTGGTTTTCATTCAGTACAACCGCGATGAAAAAGGAACACTTCACGATCTTCCTGCAAAACATGTTGATACCGGAATGGGATTTGAACGTGTGTGTGCCGTCCTCCAAAATAAAAACTCTAACTATGATACCGACGTTTTCACACCTATTATAAAATTAGTTGAAAACCTTTGCGGTGTAAGCTATAAAAAAGAAGAAGATATGATTGCCATGCGAGTTATTGCAGATCATATACGCACATTAACATTTGCTATTGCAGATGGTGCAACACCGAGTAATGAGGGACGCGGTTATGTTCTAAGAAGATTACTTCGCCGCGCTGCCCGTTATGGAAGAAAAATAAATTTGAAAGATCCGTTTCTTTACAAACTTGTTTCTGTTGTTGTAGAAAATTTTTCACAAGTTTTTCCGGAAATAAAAACAAATCAATTCAACATTGAAAAAATTATTAAAGCGGAAGAAGAAAGTTTTAATGCAACTTTAGATAGAGGCATGGAAGAATATGCGGATATTATTTCAAATAGGGTTTGTCAAACATTAAACGAAAAATCGATTTACAGCATCTCCAGAGTATATAACGATATGAGAAAAGACTGGCAAATTGATATTTATGATAAGTCCGGAAATAATTTGGTTAGAAAAATTTATTCGAAAGATATAGACAAAGATTTTTTAAAGACATTTGCTATATCAAATGTATTCATAAGAGGTAGGGAAGTTTTTAAACTCTATGATACGTACGGTTTCCCGGTTGATCTAACTGCAGTAATGGCACGCGAACAAGGAATTATGATCGATGAAGAAAAATTTAACGAATTGATGAATGAACAAAAAGCGCGAGCAAGAAAATCTACAAAAGATAAGATCAGAGAACAAAATGCTTATGCCACTCTCTTTGCATATCCGACACTTAAAATTATTGAACCCACTGTATTTACTGGTTATCATGAATTAAAATCAGAAGCGACAATAATTGACATTAAAAAAGATGATGATAAAGAATTGATTATTCTTGATCGTACTCCTTTCTATTTTGAATCTGGCGGACAAGTAGATGATACTGGCAGTATTTTTATCGGCGACACACATCTTGGTGTGATGGATCTTGTCAAGATCAATAATCAAGTGGTTCACGTTTTAGATAATGAATCAAAAGTAAAACTTGAAATTGGAATGAAAGTAACAGCTGTGGTTGACGAAAACAGAAGATGGGACATTATGCGCAATCACTCTGCAACACATTTCTTACATAAAGCATTAAGACAAATTCTTGGCCAGCATGTTCAGCAGTCAGGTTCATATGTCGGCCCAGATTATCTCCGTTTTGATTTTACACATTTCGAAAAATTAAAAGAATCGGAACTTGAAACTATAGAATTACTGGTTAATGAAAAGATAAGAGAAAATCTTCCGTTGATTCACCACCTAGATACTCCTTTTGAAGAAGCAAAAAAAATGGGTGCACTCATGTTCTTCGGTGATAAGTACGGCGATAAAGTAAACGTTGTTCAGTTCGGTGACTTTACAATGGAATTCTGCGGTGGAACGCATGTACAGAATAGTTCGCAGATCGGTTTGTTTAAAATAATGAGCGAGTCATCTATTGCCAGTGGAGTAAGAAGAATTGAAGCGGTTACCGGTGCGGGTGTTGAAAAATTTATTAAAGAGCAAGAAGAAAGAAATAAGAAATCAGAAATAAGAATTAATGAGTTGGCGGAAGAAAAGAAAAAGCTTGAAAAGGAAATTGCCTCGCTTCAATTAAAAGAAAAGCTTGGCGGAATTGATTCGATCATTTCGTCGCCTATTACTGTAAATGGAATAAAGTTATTTAAGGGAAAAGTTTCCGCTTCTAATATGGACGAATTAAAATCAATGGGTGATGAACTCCGCGAGAAAATGAAAAGCGGCGTTGGTGTGCTTATCTCTCAAATAGAAGATAAAGTCGGAATTGTTGCCGTAGTAAGTGATGATCTAATCAAAGAGAAAAAAATTCTTGCGGGAAATATTGTTAAAGAGGTTGCTAAAATTGTTGGCGGAAGTGGAGGCGGGCGCCCTCACCTTGCAACTGCCGGAGGAAAAGATGTAGAAAAAATTGATGAGGCGCTGGAATCGTTAGAGAAAATTGTTAAAGGTATTTAAGTCGGAAAAGTATGCCGCATGATGTTGGCATACCTGTGGCTGAAATCAAAAGTCTCTTCTATGTACTTAAGATGGACTGTATAAGTTCTTTCGTTTGTCCGGACAATCTTATCAATACAATCCAGATTAATAATTGTAGCACGGTGAATGCGTAGAAATAAATTCTTCGGTAATATTTTAGTCCAATTTCTTAATGATTTTCGTACGATAATCTTACAGTTGTCCTTGGTAATAATTTTGCTGTATTCTTTCATCGCAATAACACAAACCATCTCTGTAAATTTTACGAGCTTTAACTTAGTCCCGATCTTAACGAGAATGTGATCATCATTTCGCGAACGTGACGTAAATTCATCAAAAGTATCAAGCTCTTTATTCAAACGGGTTTTCATATTAACTAACTTTTCAAATCTTTTTTTTACTGAACTCAACAAGCTTTTTCCGAGTGTAAACAAGGGGAGATAGTCTTCTGCGCCTAATTCCATTACTGCTCGTTGTTGTTCGAAAGATGATTCGTTTGAAATAACAATTAAAGGAAGATGCGAAGTAGTATCATCACCGCAAATTGTTTTTAGTAATTCAATATCGGTTTGACCGTCGGAAAAAAAGAAAAGAATTAAATCCGGTAAATACCGTGCGGCAATTTCCAGACCGTCTTTTTTGTTGTGTGACAAATAAA
Organism: Melioribacter sp.; assembly: GCA_023250955.1. Lineage (GTDB taxonomy): Bacteria > Bacteroidota > Ignavibacteria > Ignavibacteriales > Melioribacteraceae > Fen-1258. The sequence continues at coordinate 13,653 of JAHEZQ010000023.1, forward strand.
TTTCGAAATCGGTTTGAGGAAGAAGTGATTCAATATGTTTTAATTCCTCGCTTGCGTTTTCGATCACAAGAACTTTTTTCAAGAAAGCACCAAATTTTAATATGAAAACTTAGAAAACAATTCCGAAAAATCCTTAATCAAACTCTTGTGATAGAGACTATTTTTCAATTAAGTCAATTTATCGCATTCAAATATTTACCCGTTTACGACAAAAATGCTGCACTTGTTGCATTTAGTTATTTGCTCTCAAAAATAAATTCAAACTTTGCATACGAAAATTTTATCTGAAATGATTAGCCAACAATGCACAAATCAATTAAGGAATAAATTATGAAAGGAGAACGGAATTACTTTTGTTTTTTTACTGCAATTATTCTTTTAGCTTTTAGTTACTCTGCATCCGCACAGAAATTATCTGTTAACTTAAATGCAGATCTTGTTAGCAGATATATTTGGCGTGGATTAAATGTTAATGATCAACCAAATGTTCAGCCGGCAATTACATTTAAGTTATCAAATTTACAATTTGGATTTTGGGGTTCGTACGGACTTTCTCATACGAATACTACTGATGAATCACATTCGACAAGTCATGAAATTGATACATGGATAAGCTATTCGTTCGCAATAGAAAACTCCGTAAACATAACCGCAATTGTAACCGATTACTACTATCCTAACGGAGCAGTAGGAATCGGAAACTTTAATAATTACGATAATAAGAATGGTCCCGGTGCTCATGTTATCGAAGCCGGTGTTTCAATCGGCGGACAGGAATCATTTCCGCTAACGTTTAGCAGCTACGTAAATGTTCATAACGATGCGGGAAGCAATGCATATTTTCAAATTGACTATTTAACTAAGATTGAAGATTACGGATTGGGATTTTTTGTCGGCGCTGCAACCGGAAGCAAGAGTAACCCTTCTTGTTACGGAACAGAAAATTTTAATTTAATCAACATCGGTTTGAAAGCATCGAAGCAAATAAAAATAACAGAAAATTTTTCTTTACCGGTTTACTGCTCATATGTTCTCAATCCCAGAGCAGAGATTTCATATTTGATTTTTGGAATCTCCATTTAACTAAAACTAAATTAAAATAATTAGAGGTAATTATGTTCGATACCGGAAGTACTGGATTTATGCTTGTCGCATCCAGCTTAGTAATGCTTATGACACCGGGACTTGCATTTTTTTATGGCGGTCTTGTTGGAAGAAAAAATGTATTAGGAATTATGATTCAAAGTTTCGTTTCATTAGTCTGGACGACTGTTCTTTGGTTTGCGTTCGGATATTCACTTTGTTTCAGTGGAGGAGAAGGAGGAATAATTGGTAATCTTAACATGGCATTTTTATCGGGAACAACTCTGAATTCTATATTCACGGGCAACAATCAAATTCCGCTTTATGTATTTGTTGCGTATCAAATGATGTTTGCAATTATTACTCCCGCTTTAATAACTGGTGCATTTACAAACAGAGTTCGTTTCCCTGCTTATTTTTTGTTTTTAACTTTTTGGTTAGTGCTAGTTTATTTTCCATTAGTTCACATGATTTGGGGCGGCGGTTTACTAGCTCAATGGGGTGTTCTAGATTTCGCAGGCGGAATCGTTGTTCATGCAAGTGCGGGAATGGCGGCATTGGCTTCTGTTTTTTATGTCGGCAAACGAAATGTTGCCGAGCGTGGTCCGCATAGTATTCCACTTGTTGCATTAGGGACAGGCTTACTTTGGTTCGGTTGGTACGGATTCAATGCCGGCAGCGAATTAAAAGTTGACACTATTACTGTAACGGCTTTTATTAATACAGACGTTGCTGCATCATTTGCGGGAGTTACATGGCTATTTCTTGCCTGGATTCTTGAAAAGAAACCTAAGTTTATTGGTTTGTTAACCGGGTCTGTCGCGGGACTTGCAACTATTACTCCGGCTGCAGGATTTATAACGGTTGGTAATGCAGCAATCATTGGTATTGTAGCGGGAATAGTTTGTTACTTTGCCGTTGCATTAAAAAATAAACTTAAATGGGATGATGCGTTAGATGTCTGGGGAGTTCACGGAGTTGGCGGAACAATAGGAATAATAATGCTCGGTTTATTTGCTACAAGAGCTGTTAATCCTATGGTGCAAGTTGATGGTCTTTTTATTGGCGGTTCGGCTGAATTCTTTTTGAAACAATTAATTTCTGTTGTTGCTGTTGGAGTTTACTGCTTCTTGTTTACTTATATAATGCTGAAAGTAATAAATTATATAACACCGGTAAAAGTAACACAAGCAGAGGAAGAAGCCGGGTTGGATAGTTCGTTGCACGGAGAGATTGCATACGAACAAGATTAATAAAAATAGATTTATGATTTACAGAAACTGCCCGTTTAACCGGGCAGTTTTATTTTAAAATATTTTGTAGCGATAACAATTTTCAACATGATCGTTCACCATTCCAACCGCCTGCATAAAAGCATAACAAATTGTAGAGCCGACAAACTTGAATCCGCGTTTTTTCAGATCTTTGCTCATTGCATCTGATTCTTTTGTCATTGGCGGAATATCTTTAAGTGATTTACGATTGTTGATAATCGGTTTCCCATTCACAAATTGCCAAATGTATCTATCGAATGAACCGAATTCTTTTTGAATCTCAAGAAAACATTTTGCATTCCGAATAGCTGCAGCGATTTTTAATCTGTTGCGGACAATTCCTTCGTTCTGCAAAAGCTGTTTAACTTTTTTTGAATCATATTTTGCAATTTTCCTTGCATCAAAATTATTGAATGCTTTGCGGTAGTTTTCCCGTTTGCGCAGAATTGTAATCCAGCTTAATCCCGCTTGTGCACCTTCAAGGATTAACATTTCAAAAAGCTTTCTATCATCATGAACCGGCACTCCCCATTCTTCATCATGATATTTTATGTATAACGGATCATTTGTTGACCAGCCGCAGCGTGTTTTCATTTAATCTCCATTATTTTATCCAAACAGTTTTAATATTTACAAATTCTTTTATTCCATAATGAGAAAGTTCTCGTCCGTATCCGGAATTTTTTATTCCACCAAAAGGTAATCGCGGATCGGATTTTACCATTCCGTTAATAAATACTGAACCGCTTTCTATTTTACTCGCAAGGGTCTTTGCCTTTGTAATATTAGAAGTCCATAAAGAGGCACCGAGTCCAAATGTAGAACTATTTGCGATCTTTATTGCATTGTCTTCATCCTTTGCCTTTATTAGTGATGCAACGGGACCAAATATTTCATCGTCGTATGCAGGCATTCCTTTGGAGAGATTTGAAAGAATTGTCGGCTCATAATAAAATCCTTCTCGGTTAATTCTTTTACCTCCACATAGAACCACCGCTCCTTTTTCTACAGACTGTTTTACTTGAGCATCTAATTCATTCAACAAATCTTCGCGTGCAATCGGCCCAAGCTCGGTTTCTTTATTCATCGGATCGCCAACTTTTGTTTTATTCATCGCATCTACAAATTTCTTTTCAAATTCATTATAGACTTTCTCAACTACAATAAATCTTTTGGCGGCTATACAACTTTGTCCGTTATTGATTAATCGTGCAGTAACTGCTGTTTTAACTGCTTCATCAATGTTTGCATCATCAAGTACAATAAACGGATCGCTGCCGCCTAATTCTAAAACTGTTTTTTTCAATTTCGATCCGCATAATGATGCAACTTGCCTGCCTGCCGGTTCGCTTCCTGTTAATGTCACTGCTTTTACATGCGGATGATTTATTATTTCTTTTACTTGCGTTGAATCTATTAGCAAAGTTTTAAAAGTGTTTTGTGGTAATCCAGCTTTAATAAATATCTCTTCGATAGCAAGTGCACTCATCGGAACATTTGAAGCATGTTTAAGCATACAAACATTCCCAGCCATTAAAGCCGGTGCAGCAAAACGGAATACTTGCCAAAATGGAAAATTCCATGGCATTATTGCTAGAACAATTCCGATTGGATCGAAACGAACATAACTTTGCGAAGCATCTGTTTGAATAATTTCTTCGTCTAGAATTTTTTGTGCGTTATCAGCATAGTATTCGCAAACTAAAGCACACTTTTCAACTTCCGCCATTGCCTGTGTAATCGGTTTTCCCATTTCAAGCGTTAGAATTTTTCCGTAATGATCTTTTTTATCGCGAAGTACCAGAGCAACTTTTTTAATCAGATTAGCTCGAAATGAAAAATCTGTTTTCCTCCATTCAAGAAATGCATCATTAACTTCTTCAATCATTATCATTACTTGGCTGGAAGAATGTTCTTTGAATATTTTTTCGATCTTACCTGTTGCGGGGTTGATTGTTTGAATAGCCATGATTTATTTCCTACTTGTGCTAAATAACATTCTGAAAAATAAATTTTCGACAAAGAAAGAAAAAATTTATTATGTTCCATCTGAAATTACTCAGAAAATCTTTCACAATAAATTATTGTTCTTTATGAAAAAACCCAGTCCTAAAAATTTTGTACTCGACACAAACGTAATCCTTCACGATCCAACTTGCATAAATCACTTCCAAGAAAATAATATAATCATTCCACTTGTCGTAATAGAAGAATTGGATCATTTCAAGCGCGGTAATCAAGTGATTAATTTAAACGCGCGCGAATTTGCACGCACACTTGATTCAATTACGGGAAATGAGATTTTCAACGGCGGCGTATCTCTTGGAAAAGGAAAGGGTAAGGTAAGAATAGTTATAACACGCGGACTGGCTCAGGAGATTCATGATGTGTTCCGCGAAGATAATGTTGACCACAGAGTTTTAAGTGCCGCACTTGAAGCAAATAAATCCGGGAAAGAAAAAGGGAGAACCATTCTTGTAACGAAAGATGTAAATCTTCGAATGAAAGCAAAAGCTCTTGGTATTCCCGCAGAAGATTATACAACCGACTGGGTTACAAATGTTGAAGAACTTTACAGCGGCAAAACCATTATTGAGGATTTTGATGATGATGTTCTACAGCGTCTTTATCAACCGCCTTTTGAAGTTCCCGCAAAACAAATTCTCAAGAAAATTAAAAATGAGGCTGTTCCGAATAAATACTTTATAATGCGCAACTCAAGCCGTTCTATACTTTCATGTTTAGATCAAGAGATGGAAAAATTTAAGCGCATTGATAAACAAGTTGCCTATGGAATTAAACCAAGAAATGCAGAACAAACTTTTGCAGTTGATGCACTGATTAACTCCGATATACCGCTTGTCTCGATGACGGGAAAAGCCGGCACCGGAAAAACTTTGCTTGCACTTGCGTGCGCGCTTCAAGTAAGAAAAAATTATAGGCAGATATATATTGCACGTCCCGTTGTTCCTTTGAGCAATAAAGATATCGGCTACTTGCCGGGCGATGTTGAAAGTAAACTGGCGCCATACATGCAGCCGTTGTGGGATAATTTAAAAGTTATACAAGATCAATTCCCGGAAACTGACAAAAGTTATCAACTTATTAACGCCCTGATAAAAGATGAGAAACTTGTAATTGAACCTCTTAGTTACATCAGGGGAAGAAGTCTGCAAAGAATTTATTTTATCGTTGATGAAGCACAGAATCTTACTCCACATGAAATTAAAACTATCATAACACGCGCTGGAGAAGGTGCCAAGATTGTTTTAACGGGAGATATTTATCAAATAGATCACCCCTATCTTGATGCTCAATCGAACGGGCTTTCTTATTTGATCGAGCATTTCAAAGGACAAAAACTTTACGCGCATGTAAATCTTGAGAAAGGTGAAAGATCTGAACTTGCAGAATTAGCAAGCAATCTGCTCTAATTCATAATTGAGATTTCCACGTTTGCTTCTTAAAACACCTCTCGCTAAGTTTTCATAAGCAAACAATATCTTTTAGTGCTTATGAATAACTTTTCACATCATTTATTCTCACCACGGAATCAGCATTAATAATGAAAGAATTTCTATTTAAACCTTTTGAAGAAATGACCAACAAGGATTATGAAACGGTTGGTTTCAAATCCGGATTGGAAATTCATCAGCAGCTTTTCACTACAAAAAAACTTTTCTGCCGCTGCCCGGCAGGAAAATACAGCGAACATTACGATGCAGAAATTTTACGTCACATGCGTCCGACTCTGTCCGAGCTTGGCGAATACGACGGCACAGCTTTGATGGAATTTAAAACAAAGAAAGATATTCTCTACAGAATCAATCGCGAAAGTGTTTGTACTTACGAAATGGATGACACTCCCCCGTTTCTAATTAATGATGATGCACTCGACATCGCTTTACAATGTGGAATGTTGTTTAATTGTTCAATCGTTGATGAATTACACATCGCAAGGAAACAATATCTTGATGGTAGTATTCCCACCGGGTTTCAGCGTACGGCAATTTTTGCTCTCGATGGAAAAATTCCTTACAAGAACCGAACTATAGATATTGTGCAGATGTCAATCGAAGAAGATTCTTGCAGAGAAGTTTCAGACGCAGGTCACTTGCGTGTTTACAGAGCTGATCGTCTCGGAATGCCGCTTATCGAAACAGTGACCGGACCGAATATGCGCACTCCGTTCGAGGTTGCAGAAGTAGCAGAGATTTGTGCTAACCTCGTTAGAAGTACAAATAAAGTTCGCCGTGGAATTGGATCTGCGCGTGAAGATGTTAACGTAAGTGTTGAAGGCGGGACAAGGGTTGAGATAAAAGGAGTGCCGAAGATCGGAAGAATTCCGCATCTAACATACAATGAAGCGATGCGTCAGTGGAATCTTTTACGTTTGCGCGATGAACTTCATAAAAGAGGAATTACAAAAGAAACTTTTGAGGCAAAGTCCGATGATATTACCCGCATCGTAAAAAAAGCTCACTATCAGCCAATCCGAGCTGCGATAGAACAAGGAATGATTGTTAAGTGCGTTGTGTTGAGAAAATACACTGGACTTCTTCATTGGCAAACTCAAACCGATACTTATTTCTCAAAAGAAATTTCAGACCGTGTGCGCGTGATTGCCTGCCTAACAAATATTCCAAACATTATTCATTCTGATAGTAAGGGTGATACTTTAACTTCCGCGGATTGGCAAAATATTAAACGCACAGTAGGCGCAACCGACAACGATACAATGGTACTGGTTTGGGGAAATGAACAAGACACTGAAATGGCTGTAAAAGAAATTATAATTCGCGCAAAAGAAGCCACGGTTGGAGTTCCATCGGAAACACGACAAGCGATGCGTGACGGAACAAATGGTTTTGAGAGAATTTTACCCGGTGCTGATAGAATGTATCCCGATACCGATTTACCGCCAACAAGAATTACAGAAGAACGGTTGAAAATATTACAGACTAATCTTCCTGAACAATTTTGGAAAAGAGAAAAATGGTACCGTGAACTTGGAATCCCCGAAGATACAATCCGAGAATTATCAATTTCAAAATTCGCCCAGTTGTTCAAGTTCTTTGTGACTGAATGGAAAATTGATTCAACACTTGCTGCAGTTACACTTATCCAATATCCTAAACGGTTGAAGAAGAATGGTGCGGATATAAGTCTGTTAGATGAAGATATGATGAGAGAAATATTTCAATCATACAAAGACGGTTTGCTTTCTAGCGACGGAATATTGTTGGCTATGGAAAAATCAATGAAGAAAGGAAAGTTTTATTCCGAGCTATTGCCAAAATCACTAACCACAAAAGAGTTGGAAGAAATTATAACCGGAACAAATAACGAATTAAGTAAAGTGCGGTTGATAAACAATGAAAACAGAAAAGAAGTTTTATTAGGATTAGTGATGAACAAAGTAAGAATGGGTGTAGAAGGGAAATTGGTCGCTGAAAAAATAAAGATTAATAAATAAGGAGAATGGTGATGAAAAAGATTGTTCTCTTTCTGTTATTAGCAAGTATAGCGCCTGCACAAAATATCAACAATTTTGCCGATGCTGTAAAATATTATTCCGTTTTGAAAGTGCGAGAATATTTAAAAAATGGTGCTGACCCTAATATTCTTGTAGATGGCGATCCGGCGATTTGTTATGTGGCTCGTGTTGAAGGTGTAACCACAAATGCAATTTTCGATGATCTACTTAATGATGGTGCCAATCCAAACTCAATAGGAAAAGATGGAAATTCTCTGCTATCTATATCAATGTCAAAATTTAATGCCAAACAAGCTACCGAACTTATCAAGCGCGGTGCCGATCTAAATTTTAAAAATAAAGGTACGCTTCCAGCTCCTTTAATTATGGCCGTTGCCGGAAAACGTAATTGGCCAAAGACTGACATTTTTCCAAACCTTATAAAATTTATGATCGATAATAAAGCAGATGTAAATATTCAAGATTCATATAAAACAACTCCTCTAATGATGGTAATTGGTGCAAATGATTTTGAATCGGTAAAATTCTTTCTTGATAAAAAATCAGATCCAAACTTAAAAGATCTGGCCGGAGAAACACCTTTAATGATTGCATCTGAACGCGGACAATTAGAAACTGTAAAAGCATTATTAGACCGTGGTGCAGATCCAAATATTCTGCCGGGTAATAAGGAAACTGCATTAATGAGAGCTGCACAAAACGGGTATAAAGAAGTTGTGATTATGCTCTTAGAAAAAGGAGCCAAAACAAATTTCCAGAATACGTATCATGAAACTGCATTGCGGTTAGCTCAGCTTAAAGGTCATAAAGAGATTATAGAGATATTAAAAAAAGCTGGTGCAAAAAAATAAACAATAATCTCTGCGTTCTCAGCGTCTTCTCTGCGCACTTTGCGTTAAAGCTTTTAACCGCAGAGGGCACAAAGAAATCCGCAGAATTCGCAAAGGAAAAATTATGGCAGAAGATTACAAAGGTTATCGAGGGAAAGCACTTTCGGTTCTAAAAAATTTCAGCGCGCTTGTGTGGAGTGATGTTGAGATCACAACAACGAAAGGAAATTACAAAGGCATTATTCTTCCCCGTTCTGAAACTGCTGATCCTTTTCACATTGTAATAAAAATGCCGATCGGCTACAACATTGGCGTTGCTGCTGATCTTGTTACAGATATAAAAATTAGAGGGCGCAAAGAAGCGCATTATAAAATTCCCGAAAAAGATTTCCCTCGCGATCCGTTAAAACCAAATGTAAAACTTCTAGGCACGGGTGGAACAATTGCTTCGCGTCTTGATTACAGAACCGGTGCAGTTATTCCCGCATTTTCTCCGGGAGAACTTTACGGTTCGGTTCCTGAACTTGCCAACTATTGCAATCTCGAAACTGAAAAACTTTACGGCGTCTTTAGTGAGAACATGGGACCTGATCAATGGAAAGGAACAGCGGAAGCAATCGGAAGAGAAATTGAAAAAGGCGTTGACGGAATTGTGATTGGTCACGGAACGGATACGATGCATCATACAGCGGCTGTTCTATCTTTTATGGTACAGAATTCTCCTGTTCCAATTGTAATGGTTGGTTCACAAAGATCGAGCGACCGTCCTTCTTCTGATGCAGCTCTTAATTTAATGCACAGTGTTAAGACTGCAGCGGAAAGCGATATTGCAGAAGTGATGGTCTGTATGTTCGGACCGACATCGGATTATTACGGATTACTTCACAGGGGAACTCGCGTACGAAAAATGCATTCGAGCTACCGTTCAACATTCAGAACTATCGGAGATATTCCAATTGCAAAAGTAAGCCGAGATGAAATCACTCCGCTAAGACAAGATTACAAACACCGCCGCAGAGACCGCAACGTAAAAATTAACACTGCATTTGAAGAGAAAGTCAGTATTGTTTATTACTATCCAAATATGAAACCAGATATTATCGAATCACTTATTGATAACGACTACAAAGGAATTGTTATTGCGGGAACAGGGCTTGGACATGTAAACAAACCGCTCTATCCCGCACTAAAGCGTGCGCACGAAAAAGGAATTTCAATTTACATGACTGTTCAAACACTTTGGGGTTACGTACAAATGTACGTTTACGATACTGGTCGTGATATGATGGAGCTTGGTGTAATTCCCGGAGAAAATATGCTGCCCGAAGTTGCTTACATGAAATTATGCTGGGCTTTAGGACAAACAACCGATCAGAAAAAAGTGAAAGAGATAATGCTTACATCAATTGCCGGAGAAATTACAGAACGTGAACCGAGCAACGGTTATTTAATTTACCAAGGCGGTTTGCCTGAAGTAGAAGAATTTATTTCGAAGTATGTTAAATAAGAAATCAGAATTCAGAAATCAGCAGTAAGAAGGAATCTTTAACTGAGGGCTGATGGCTGACCGCAATAAAAAATATCCATGTTCAATTTTCGGTGGACTCAACTTTAGAATGATTGTATAATTGCTCAACGAAATTTGATGGAATTTATTTATGAACACGGTTTCAAGTCAAAACACACTTCCTTCTTTGTTAGAGATGGAACAAGCATACAAAAAGAGCGACGGCTCTTACGATGGAATTTTTTATCTTGCCGTTCGCAGTACGGGAATATTTTGCAGGCCATCTTGTTCTGCAAGAAAACCATTGCCCAAAAATGTTGAATATTTTCCATCTGCACGTGAAGCAGTCTTTGCCGGCTATCGTCCGTGCAAACGCTGTCGCCCTCTCGAAGCACACGGAACTCCTCCTGAATGGGTAACTAAATTGCTAAATACAATTGATGCAAATCCAACAGCACGTTACAACGATGCGTTTCTCCGTTCCATAAAAATTGATCCGGCACGCGCACGCAGATATTTTTTGAAAAATTACAACATGACATTTCAAGCATACTGCCGTGGAAGACGGCTTGGAATTTCTTTCGAACAAATTAAAAATGGAAAAGATCTTGATGATGTTGCTCTTGGACATGGTTATGAATCTCACAGCGGTTTTCGCGATGCATTTGTAAAAACTTTCGGCACACCGCCAGGAAAAAGCAAATCAAAAGATTGTATTGTTACTGCGTGGATCGAGAGTCCGATGGGACCGTTGGTTGCCGCTGCAACTGAAAAAGGAATTTGTTTGTTAGAATTTTCTGATCGAAGAATGCTTGATGCACAGTTTACAACTTTACGGAAATTATTTAAGAGCCCGGTTGTTCCCGGAGAGAATAAACACATTGAGCTTCTCAAGAAGGAATTGAAAAAATATTTTGAAGGATCTCTTAAAGAATTCACAGTACCAATTGTATATCCAGGCAGTCAGTTCCAACAGAAAGTCTGGAATGGTTTGTTAAAAATTCCATTCGGAAAAACTGTTTCTTATGAAGAGATGGCAATAAAAGTCGGGACTCCGAAAGCACAGCGAGCAGTTGGACATGCTAACGGATTGAACAGAATCGCAATTGTAATCCCGTGTCACCGCGTAATTAACAAGAATGGAAATCTTGGTGGCTATGGTGGAGGACTTTGGAGAAAACAGCGATTGTTAGAGCTTGAACAAAGAATTCAAAAGTGATTGGCGATTAAAAAAATCACCAATCACCACTAACTAAAACTTCCATCTTGAATCAAACGCAAATGTAATTCTCTTTGCAGTGTTTGGACTTATGACGGATTGAAAATCCGGTGTTCCCAAATTCATTTCCAGAAATCCAAAATCAAAACCACATCCCATTCCCCAATTGAATTTATCAAACCCGCCGAATGAAAATCCTGTTCTCAATGCAATAAATCCAAACATCCAATCTGCACCAATCGAAAATCTTGGTTTTTTAGAATTACCAGGCTGATCATTAAATCCTTGATTGTAATCGAATGCCAATAACAATTTGTTATTAAAATTCATTGATGCGCCAATACCAAGCGCTGTTGCTAATGGAGTGGTAAATTCGCTGATATATTTACCACCATCTTTTCCGGTAAGAGCTTTCACCAAAGAATCGCGCTGGCTCTGATTTGTAAGATCATCTAAATAGATCGGCATGTTAGAAGAATATTGAGCAGCATTTTTATTCCAGGTTACACTTCCAATATTTGTAACAGCAATCCCGAAAGACCAAACATCATTTAATTTTGCTTTCACACCAAAATCAAAACCGAAACCATTCCCTGCGGGAGTTGGAAACGGTGAAACATCAAAATCTTTTTTTGCTGTTGTTCTTTTATCAAAATCGTATTTAACATTAAAATCCGGCGAGAAAGCCGCGTACGCTAGAAAATCTCCTCTACCATTAATTACACTTCCATCACCAGTAGTTAATTGTGTACCAACGTGATCAAGTCCTACGTAAGCAAATCCCTGTATTATATTAAATGAAACACCTATAGAAATTTGTTGAAATATTGGAAGTATATTCAGACTGCGTGCATATGATAAAGAATATTTACGGAGCAACCACGCTTTCATTTTTGTATCATTAAAATTATAAACTTGATTAACGGGATTTCCATCCAACGCTATACTTACAATTCCTTGTGGAAAAGTTACATTAGAGGAAATGACGTCTCCCATTGAAAACGCAAATGTTCCGAAATCATTATTTGGTTTAATGGAGATTGCGAAATATTGAATTTGGACATCGCCAGTTATAGCACCGCCGTCTGCAAACAAATTTTTTAATCTGCTTTTATCGGAATCAGTTAAATATCGGCCGACAGTTTTTCCGTTTATGTCTATTGTTTTATAACCAAAGAAATAATTGTATTCATCCATTGACATGAAATTCGTACCTATGCTTCCGGATAGACTTGGTAGCGGCAATGGAATTATAAATTCTACATGTTTTAATGAGTCGTTATACAAATTAGCCGGATTGTTACCAAGCGCACGAAGACCAAACGATGATGTTACTTTGGTTTTTCCCATAGCATCGGAACGCGCATCACTCATTCCTATTGATCCGCCGGATTGTGAATAAGCGTTTGCTGAAAAGATAAAAACCAAAACGAATAATAATTTGTATGATTTCATTTTAGTTCCCCTTCGGATTAATGTGGTAATTAGTTGAACCCGAAGCGAGGAATTTGATCACATTATCAGTTTTAAATTTTACAGCTTGATTTCCAGTCCCCGATGTACTTAACCTAACCTTAACTCGCATATAGGCTGCATTAGAGATTTTATCAATCTCACTCTTTAAGGTTTTAACAGTTACATTTTGAATTGTGTTTGAAGTAACATTCCCATTTGCATCAACAACTGCCCCGTTTACACTAACAACCGTATCTTGATCTGAATACTTAGGCGGGAAATACATTAAAAAATTATTGTATTGATCGTAAAGTTTAGCTGTAAAACTAAATGATGCAGGAATACCATTTGTAATTTTTAATCCGGCGCCGAGAGAATTAACATCTTTTATTTGTGTTCGGTCATCATTTGACAGATCAACTTTAACTGAATCGCTAAACTCACCACCGCTTAAACCAAACTCAAGCGGAAACTCCATTTTACTATTTATTGTTACTTGATCATTCTTGTTTAGGCTTATTGTTTTATGATTTGGATTAACTGTTCCACCGATATATACTATAATTGAATCCGGGAATTGAGAAAATTTATTAAAGAAATTACTAACGCTGTCTGCGTTGAATGTAATGATCGAATCAACTTGTGAAATAATTACTCTATTCAGAGTTCTTGAGCTTAGAGACATCATGCTTCGCTGTCCTATTGTGTTTCGTGCTTCAATACTTCCGTCAATACTAAATTCAACATTTGCAGTTGATCTAAACCTGAGTTCTATTTTAGGATTTTTCAAATTGATTTGCTGAAACTGCAATTTCTTTTGAATGTCTTTAACATCAAGAGAAACGGCGCTTCTGGTTTTTTCCAACACGGTTGGTTCTAATTGTCCTGTATATTCAGAGACCATAAGTTTACGGTATCTTGTTTTTATTCTTAATGATTTATCCGGCAATGTAATCTGTTGTCCGTTGCTTCCGGTTGAAGAAATTTTAGATTCTAAACTCAACTGATTTTTTACTTTTACACCGGGTGAAATTGGAATTGAATTTACTTTAACAGTTTGCAAAGGTAAAATTTCAATTGACGTTGATAGTTGAGCAATGATTTCTCCCGATCCAGTATTTTTCAGAATTAAATTTCTAAGAGTTATTTTAACAGGCGATGGGAAATAGTTTGTAATCTCTAGATCAATCAAACCCGATTCGATTTTTATGGATTCAAACTGACCTGCTAGACTAAAATTACCCGTTACATTTGTTTCAGGTACAGGCGGAAGAACAACTTGCATACCGGGGCTTACTGGCGGACTGATCCACGAAAAATCAATATCGGAAGTAACTGAATCGGAATTGATGCTAATCGCTCCATTAATTCCGGGAGAATCTGATTTCAATTTATTGCTTAATACTATCTTATCCATCTGCTTTGTATTTGAATAATAAAGCAAATTTCCGTTTGTAATATCCGTGTAATGTTGGATTGTAGATGATTTGTTTTCGAGAATATCAAACATCGTATAACTTTTGTTAGCGATCGGAACATTTAACGAAACATCCCAATTCGGCGCTGTTGGTTCTTTTATATCGCATGATTGGATAAACGCGAAGAGTAACAGAAAAATGATCACACTATAAGTTCTTGAATGCCGTTGAAATAATTTCATTTATAATCCTTTTTGAATTAGTCAGTTAACTACTTTGGAAAAGTTAGATATTAATTTCTGTTTGAGCAAGGATGAAGAACACAATTCCAATCCTTCGATTGTACTTAGTAATGAGAACAGTTATTCTAAAGCAGAAATTTTTTCTCATGCACATAAAACCTTGGGAATTGGAAAGCTGGTTGGTTATCCCACTAATGGTTCTGTTATTTCAACCGGCGGCAAAGGATTGATAGATGGTTCGTTTGTTCGTCTTCCTCTCCGGGGTTGGTTTGTAAAAGCAACAGACAAAAACGAAGAACTTGGGCCCGCGATTCCGGATATAGTTGTTGAGAATTCTGTGAACTGGATTGCAAAAGGTGTTGATGAACAACTTAAAGCGGCTTGTGATGAATTACTAAAAGAGATTGAAGCAAAGAAATAATTTAATCGGACATTTAGTCTGTGTCGAAATATTTTTCTTTCTGGATTACTCTGTATTGAAAAGAATTGATTATTTTTGACGAGCATTTTTACAAATATATTTTTCATCCGGAGGAAATACTCATGGCAATTATGATTACTGATGAATGCATTTCTTGCAACGCTTGCGAAGCTGAATGTCCTAACACTGCTATCTATTCACCAGGATTGGCATACAACGTAGGTGGACAAGAATTCGCAGCTTTATCAGAAGAACACACATACATCGTTCCAGAAAAATGTACCGAGTGTGTTGGTTTTTATGATGAACCGCAATGCATTCCTGCTTGCCCAACAGAAGCAATCGCCCCAGATCCAAATCATGTAGAAACAAAAGATCAATTAGCTGCGAAGAAAGAACATTTGGATAAAGTTGGAAGATAACTTTTCTGTTTTTTATTTAAGAGGCTATCTCAAAAAGATAGCCTCTTTTTATTTTAAACGGAACTTAGCTTGATACACTCCTTTATAAGAATTAGCATATTTGGTTTTCAATGAAACAAATAGTAATTAGTTCGCTGCTGATTCTTTTACGTATTAATTTAATTGCTCAGCAAGATTCCACCATTCTAAAAGCAAATGAAAAAAATAAAATGGAGATTAAAGACAGTTTGAATAAAAAAACACAAATCGTACAGCAGCTTCCGCCAAGATCTCTAATTATAAAAATGAAAGACCTTCAAAAGATTAAAGACTTAAAAGAAAATCCTTTTATTGTAATTGACGATACTTCAAATTTTTCCGCTGAAGAATTAGAAAGTGGTTTATCGGATAAAGAATTGGCGCGCTATAAGAAAAACAAAGAAGCTGTTAAACAGTTGATAAAAGCACCGCCTCCTGAAGAGGAAACTTATCCTACACTTGCTAAAATTAGAACCATATTAGGAGTAGCAAAAACAATTGGAGTTATAATTATTTTATTGTTGAGCATTCTATGAAGTTTTTCCTGAAGATGTTTTTTCTCGTCATTCTAACCATAGCTCAATTGTTTTCACAAACAGAACATGATACCAGTAAAATTTTAAGTAATAAAAAAATTACGACAAGCGATAAGAAACAATTAAATGCTAAGTCTAATATTTTTGATATAGAAAGACTCAATCGTCTTGAAATTCGTCAAGATAATTTTAAGATCCCTCTAAATCTGAAAATTTATCAGAAAATATTTGCTGATGAAAAATTTGAGTTCTACAACTTTCAGCAGGAAGATCTTAATAGCGGACTTAGCAACAATGCGTTAATGATTTTCGAACAGAATAAATCGTTAACTAAAAGAATGCTGTCTGATATTTATGGTGAAGATATTATTGATCTTAAAAAAATATTAGAGAAATTGGGAATTACAAAAGATCAGATAGTATTGGCAGCGGCTATTCTAAAGTTCTTTTTATATACACCAATTCTTTAAGAAATTATTTCTAATAATTGACAACCAATACAAGATAAATATTTCTTTTTTATATAGAGTATTTATCGGATTAAATTTGCTATGCGATTCCTTTTAGAAATTCCAAAAATCTTATTGTGTAAATAACTTTTTTAGTTATATTGCCATTAATTCTTTCCGAATGGGTCTGTAAAACTATTAATAATTTAAAAATGAAGCAGAAGCTTAGAGCTATATATATACTTTTTTTTATAGGTACGGTTTATCTTGTTAATTTATCTGCACAAGAAGACCCCAGTCTATTTCTTTTCCAACTTGAAAATCATCCAATTACTCTTCAACAAAACCGATCAGTTTTAAAAATAGAAAACATGAATACATCTAATTGGCATGATCCTATTACAAAACTTCCTAATGATTTTTATTCTCTAGGTCAAAATGCTTTCAGTACAAATAGTATTAGAACAATTGGAGAGTTAACTATTTTGACCGGCCTTCTTATTTCAATTGATCATGAAACTATTGAACCGTTTAGATCCAACTATAAAACCTCCCCAACAATACATGAGTGGAGTAAAAACATTTCTTGGCTCGGCGGTGGTGAATTTCATTTAATCATGGCCTCAGCTTTTGGCGGAGTCGGTTTAGTCCTTGGTGATAATCGAGCAGTAAGAACTGCTTTACAAATTGTTGAAGCGGAATTGGCAACTGGAGTTACTGTTCAAATTCTAAAACGCATAAGCGGCAGAGAAAGCCCTCAATCGGCTTCACACTTTCACGGGTTGTTTAGGCCATTTCCAAACATGAACGATTATTCAAACAATGAAACTAAATATTATTCTTTTCCTTCAGGGCACGTTTCAACTTCTGTTGCTGTGCTAACTGTAATTGCAGATAATTATCCCGAAATTTCTTGGATCAAACCTGTTGGTTACTCTGCAATTGGTTTGATAGGAATTAGTTTAGTCGCAAGAGGATGGCATTGGTTCAGCGATTATCCTTTAGCGGTAGCTATAGGATATATGTTTGGAAAGGTTATCTCGGGCAGAAATACATTAATACAAGACGATGAGGGTAATTCTTCCTGGTCAATTTATCCGGATTATAAAAATGGCTTGGGGGTTGGTTTCGCCTATCAGTTTTGATTATTCTACTTTAAATTTCTTTTATAAAAAGTCACCGCAGTTTTAGACTTTTGTCAAAAAAAGCTAACCCTTTCTCACACTTGTGATTTATAGCTCCGACTCATTTAGAGTCACCGCAGTGACTGGGATAATACTCGCAAATTATAGTTGAAAATTAAAGTCAATAATTTTTGTATGTAAAAATTTAGTATCTATTTTCAATATTATTTAAAATTTTTTATTATCTCATAAAGTCTATTAAAATAATTTCACACATAAAACAGATAATCCTTATAATTGTACAAACCTTTTCAACCATAATTGAGATTTGAAATGCGGCTTATAGTTGCAACTTTGATGGTTCTTATTCTGATCACTTCTTGCACGAAAGATGTTCCTGAGACAGAAAAAAAAATAAACAAAACAGCCGATGAAGATAACGCAAGAAAGACTATCCAGAATTTTGTTGGTGCATACAATGTTAATGACTTAGAGAAAGCCATGTCATTTTTCGATTCGGACTATAAAGGTGTTATTGCCGATTCCGACAATCTTGCCGGGGCAGAGGCACTTCGTCAAGAATTAGTAAATTCACAAAAGAAATTCCCTGAAGGAAAATGGGAAATAATAATTGATGAAATAAACATTTCCGGAGAGTTTACGTACCTCATTTGCAGTGGTTCCTTTTTAATGCCTGATGTTATAGAAAAGAAGTTGAACCCGGTTTATTCAGAAAAAAGCATTAGAATATTAAAAAAACAAAAAGATGGTTCTTGGAAGATTTATAGATATGTTTCTACACCAATTTTTACTTACGATCAGAAATAAATTTTAACTGTTCTCTGATTTCTTCCCACCATACACGAAGCATTTTTTTATCAGCTTTTAGTATATCCATTCTCGTAATATTTTCCGGCGGTGGAAAATGATTTGTTATTGTTTGGAACAATGTTTCTCTTTTTGCTTGAGAAACCTGTGGAATTATAGCAAGAAGTGTTAACATGTCCGGCTTCTGTGCAATTGCAATAATGTTATTTATAGAATAGTCGCCGCCATTATTGTAATCAAAATTTTTGATTTCCTTTATTAATGTATCCGGTGCATCAGAGCGATAAGGAGTTCCGGGTTTTTCCCCGTTTATAATATCGCAGCTATATTTTTCACTAAGAAAATAGCTTTCATTGTTTTTTAATATCTCAGTAAAGCCGAGATCTACTGAGATTTTAGCATTCTCAAATTCATCAACAGATACAGTGAATTCTCCTCCCCGGTCAATTATAAAACCATTCTTTAGACCAATCGCAAAATCAGGTTCTAGAGAAACATTTTTGATTTTAACTAACCCCTTTTCTAACGTAATTCTATTATCGCCATCCTTAGCTTTTTTCAAAATTATAATTGAATTCTGATATACAACAATACTTCCGATGCGTGGTATAAGGATCTCTGTTTTTGAAGAATCGCCACTTAATAAACTTTCACCTTCAGAAATTGTCCCGATGTTATTTTCCTTTCCATTAATAAGTATTCTGCCCTCTGAAGTTTTTATTTTCCACGGGGAATTATTTTTCTGTAAATCATATACCAAGTAAGCTATCGCAAGCAAAGCAAATGGAAGAAGAATTAAAATTACTCTAGACCAATTTATTCTGGACGGAGAAGGCATTGCTTTCGAAATATCCGAAGCTATTAAAGTCATTGATAATACGCTTTTACGAAGTGCGCCGCTTGATTCCTGCATGCTTCTTTCAAGATTTATTTGCTCTTGTTTAATTTTTTCGGGATCGGAAATAATCTTTTCTTTTAAATCTTCCTTTATGCTTCTTTCCAAAAGTTTTGACGAAAAGGCCTGGATTATTCCATCGGGAGGTTCTACTGTATTAGTAAGATCTTTTAGTTTATCAAAAAAATTTTTCAGCTTCTTGTATTCATTAAAACATTTATCGCAAGTGCGTAAATGAATTTCAATCTCCCGTTTCATAAAGTTGTCGGAAAGTTCATCTACAAAATCATGGAGACCAATTTTTACTTCTTCGCAATTCATACTGAAATCTTATTTATCAAATATTCTCGAGTGTTAATTAACTTACTTTTTATTTCGTCTATTTCTAGATTTTCAAAAAAATTTTGAATCTCTTTGTAACTGTATCCCTCGATATCATGAAGTATAATAATAATTCTATCGTTTTTAGGAAGAGATAATATGTGGCTTTCTAAAAACTCCTGCTCCGAAGAAATTTTTATCGGTCTTTTCTTTTCTGCATAATCCGGATCTCTGTTATTTAGCATTCTAATGGAATATTCAATTGCCGTGTTTTTCATCCAAATTGAGAAAGGAATTTTCCCATTATATTCTTTAATTCTTTCCCATGATTTTACAAATGTATGAAGTGTAACTTTTCGTGCTTCATCTACATTGGAGAGGAGGCGGTAAGAAATAGTGTATACATTCCTAAGATTAATTTCACATAAATCAATAAACGATCGTTTTCTTCCCGTTTTGGCAAGTTCGATCAGATACTCAACATAGTTTGTGTTATCAACAGTCAAAGCGTCATCTTTTATATTATTTAATTACCATTAAAAAAACAGTTTTGTCTTGGTAAAGACAATCTTTAATTATTATACAAATATGATATAAATAAAATGACTTTCCATCAAGCGAAAATTAATATCTTATCTACAATAATCCACACAGTTTTATTTTCTAACTAAATTATAAGACGCTGTCTCTTAGTAGAATTGACTAAGTCATTTTAGCTTATTACGTTGAAGAAACGAGTTGTTTTTTTCTTGTATTTTTTAAGTTATTTCTAAATTAAAAGAGGTTTAAAAATATGTTGAGACGGGAAAAAGATTTTAAATATTCCGACAAGCCTGAACCTCATAAAGAGCGAACACGTGAGATTTTAAGAACACACCCCGAAGTGAGAGAATTTATTGGCCGTAATCCAAAGAGTATTTATTTTATAATTTTTGTTGTCGCTTTACAAATTACAATAGCAGTTTTACTCAACGATCAAGAATGGTGGCTTGCATTAATTATTGCTTACTTAATCGGTGCGTTTGCTAATCATGCTTTGTTTGTTTTAATACATGAATCTTCTCACAATTTAATTTTTAAAAGTAGAGCTGCCAATATGATTGCCGGAATTATCTGCGATTTGCCGATGAGCATTCCCACTTCTATATCGTTCAGAAGTTATCATCTGAAACATCACTCGTTTCAGGGCAATTATTATCTTGATGCCGATCTTGCAAGCAAATGGGAAGCAAAACTTATAGGAAATTCTTTTATAGGAAAGGGATTATGGCTTTTACTTTTTCCTGTATTTCAAGGATTGCGTCCGCCAAGATTAAAAGAGATTGAATTCATAAATAAGTGGACAATAGTTAATTGGATCGTTGTTTTTGGATTTGATGTCTTGCTGATTTATTTCTTTGGATGGGTTTCATTTTTATATATGATTGCTTCCCTTTTCTTTTCTATCGGTCTTCATCCGCTTGGAGCGCGCTGGATTCAAGAACATTTTTTAACTTATCCGCCGCAAGAAACATACAGTTACTATGGTCCGCTAAATGTGGTTGCTCTTAATGTCGGTTATCATAACGAACATCATGATTTTCCATCCGTTCCTTGGAATAAACTTCCTAAATTGAAAAGCACTGCACCAGAATTTTATGATACATTAATTTCACATAAATCATGGATGAAGTTGTGGCTAAAATTTTTATTCGATCCTAGTCTTTCACTTTATTCCAGAATGGTTCGAGAAAACAGAGGAAGTATTCTTATAACTTAAGAATAACAATACTTAGAAAGGATTAATTTGAATAGATCGCTTTTAAGAAAACTGGAATCTCTAGACAGACTACATACCGATACCAAACAGCTGTGGGGAAAAATGTCGGCTCAACATATGATTGAGCATTTAATTCTTGCAGCTAGAACTAGCAACGGTAAACTAAGTATCGGCTGCTTTAATCCGCCGGAAAAATGGCCGACATTAAAAAGATTTTTGATGAGCAGCAGACAATTACCGAAAGGATTTATTAATCCGCTTATTGGTGAGGAGTTAATGCCTTTAGAATATGAAAATCTGGAAGAAGCAAAAATAATTTTGAAGAAAGAAGTTGAAGATTATTACAAATACTTCGAAGAGCATCCGGACGCTTCCTTAGTTAATCCAACCTTTGGCGAACTCAATAAAAATGAATGGGATGTCTTTCATGAGAAACATTTTACGCATCATTTCGGACAATTTGGAATAAATCAGTAAAATAATATTGTCTTTACAAGTTCTCTTAACATTAAAGCTTAAACTTTGTTTAATAATCCTCTTTTCTCTCTCCTAATTTTTACGGATTTTGTTACTAAAATTTCAGCTTTCAATGTCAAATTTAAGGTACCCGGCAATAATCTTTTTTGCAGTTGTTACTTTGTCGTTTGTTCTGCCGGTATTTTACTATCCGCGTCTTCCTGAAATTATTGCATCACATTATAATTTTAAGAATGAACCTAACGCATGGATGAGTAAACAATCAGCCATTATTATTCATTATGCTGTTGTAGCTTTTCTCACAATAATGTTTTCTTGCTTTATTTATTTTATACCAAAACTGCCCAAGTCAATGATTAATCTTCCTAATAAAGATTATTGGTTGAACGAAAATAATCGCGAAGAAACATTTCTTGTTTTCCGCAGATTCATGTTTTGGCTTGGAAGCATTACAATTGGATTTCTATCATTTATAATTCAGGAAGTTTATAACACAAATATTACCGGCAAAAGTAAATTAACATTTGCTGTATGGATCTATCTTGCAATTATGCTTATTACAATATCATTTCTAATAATAAAAATGATAATTTATTTTTCTAAAATTGATAAACAAACCTAATGCGAGCTCAATAATGAAAAAGACTTCTGCAATTATTTTTTCCTTGATATTTTTATTTACTTCAATTCATGCCTATCAAAAAGAAATTGTTTCTGTGATTCCCAAACCTGTTAAAATGGAAATATCCAACGGTGTATTTAAGTTTTCAAATCAAACAAAAATTTGGATTAATGAACCGTCGGATGAACTTCAAAAATTAGGTGATCTGATTGCTTCGAGCGTTAACCAATCAACCGGGTTGAAATTATTTGCAACCGCAAAAATGACTCGTAATATTCCGCGAAGTCTTGTACTGCTTCAGTTGAAGAAGGATTTTCAATCAAAAGAAGCTTACACACTTGATATCAATCAGAATAAAATTACAATTTCTGCTGGAAGCGGTGCCGGAATTTTTTATGCTGTTCAATCTCTGTTGCAATTAATGCCGGTTAATCCTGATAAATATAATTTTTCTGTTCCGTGTTTATTAATCGAAGACTCGCCAAGATTTCAGTGGCGAGGAATTCATCTTGATGTTTGCAGACATTTTTTCCCCGTTGAGTTCATAAAAAAATATATTGATGTTCTTGCAACATATAAGATGAATACATTCCATTGGCACTTAACCGAAGATCAAGGATGGAGAATTGAAATAAAAAAATATCCAAAGCTGACTGAGATCGGAGCTTGGAGAAAAGAAGCCGATGGGAAAAAATACGGCGGATTCTACACGCAAGATCAAGTCCGAGATATTGTTCAATATGCGAAAGACAGATATATAAATGTTGTTCCTGAAATTGAAATGCCCGGACATTCACTTGCCGCACTTGCGTCTTATCCCGAATTGTCCTGCACTGGCGGACCATTTGAGGTTGGAAATCTTTGGGGTGTTATTGAAGACGTTTACTGTGCAGGTAACGACAAAGTTTTTGATTTCTTACAAGATGTTTTAACTGAGGTATTAAATCTTTTTCCAAGTGAATACATCCATATCGGCGGCGATGAGGTTCCTAAAGATCGATGGAAGGTTTGTCCAAAATGCCAAGCAAGAATTAAATCAGAAGGATTGAAGGATGAAGCAGAGCTGCAAAGTTATTTCATTCAAAGAATTGAAAAATATTTAAATTTAAAAGACAGAAAGATTATTGGCTGGGACGAAATTCTTGAGGGCGGGCTTGCACCGAATGCTGCCGTAATGAGTTGGCGTGGTGTTGAAGGTGGAATTGCTGCAGCTAAAGCAAATCATAATGTGGTTATGAGTCCGGGCACACATTGTTACTTCGATCATTACCAAGGATTGAACGGAGAACCAAAGGCAATCGGTGGGTATACAAATTTAGAAAAAGTTTATTCTTACGAGCCGGTGCCGGATGCTTTAACTGGCAACGAAGCAAAATATATAATGGGCGCTCAGGCAAATGTTTGGACTGAATATATCGAAACGACAAATCATGTTGAATATATGCTGCTACCTAGAATGCTCGCTCTTAGCGAAGTTGTGTGGTCACCGAAAGAATCAAGAGATTATAATGACTTCTCAAAAAGAATTGAAAAACATTATGACATCCTTTCGAAGAAGAATTATAATTTCCGTGTTCCAGCTCCGATTGAAGAAAGCGGAGAATTTTTATTAACAGGCAAGAAGTCGATCGAGCTAAAAAAACCAATTAAGAATTCCATTGTTCGTTATACTCTCGATGGAAGCGAGCCGATTGAAAAATCAAAAGCTTACATTAAACCTTTTAAAATTTCTAAAGCATCACTGCTTAAAGCAAAAACATTTCTAAAAAACGACAGGACAAGTGTTACTGCATCACTAACAATCAGTATTATCGATACCACCACAAACGGATTGAATTATAATTATTATGAGGGAGATTGGACTGGACTTCCAAATTTTGAATCGTTGACGCCGACCAAAAGCGGAAAGATTTACAAAATTTCTCTGAAAGAAATAAAACCGAGAGAAGACCATTTTGGAATTTCACTATATGGATTTATTAAAATTGAAAAGGATGGTGAATACACTTTTTACTTGAATTCAGATGATGGAAGTAAACTCTACTTAAACAATTCTATATTAATAGATAACGATGGTCTTCACGGCAGTAAAGAGGCTAGCGCAAAAACAATTCTTAAAGCAGGAAAGTATCCTATAAAAATCTTGTACTTTGAAGGTAATGGTGATCAATCATTAAAACTGGAATATGAGTCTCTGGGGATTAGCATGAGAATAATTCCGGCAAATTTGTTTTTTAACAAATAGTCTTGCTGGGTTTAGTAATTAAAAGTATAACATAAAGAACACTTAGAAATTCGCAAAAGAAAAAGGTGTTATCATGAATAAAAAAATTTTTCTAATAACTGTTTTCATTTTCTCATTAAACTTATTTGCCCAAAACAAAAAACTAATCGATTATGTTGATCCGTTTATTGGAACGGGCGGACATGGACATACTTATCCAGGCGCAACTCTTCCGTTCGGTATGATGCAGCTCTCTCCTGATACTGGAATAGAAGGCTGGGATTGGTGTTCTGGTTATCATTACTCAGATAATTCAATCATGGGTTTTAGTCATACACATTTAAGCGGTACCGGTGCAACAGATTTAGCAGATATATTATTTATGCCGACTGTAGGCGAGTTAAAATTTATTCCTGGTAGAAAAGACCATCCGGGCGAAGGATACCGCTCCCGTTTTAAACATGAAAATGAAATTGCTTCACCGGGTTACTACAGCGTTTATCTTGATGATTATAAAGTAAAAGCCGAACTAACGGTTTCATTACGCGCAGGTCTACACAAATACACTTTTCCAAAAAGTTACAGTTCGAATATAATTATTGATCTCAAACATGGTCTCGATTCAGACAGAGAGGCATATATTAAGCTTGTAAGTAGTAACAGAATTGAAGGAATGAGAAAATCACGCGGTTGGGCTCAAGAACACTATGTTTATTTTGTTGCTGAATTTTCAAAAAACATTACTCAATTCGGAACTGTTAGGGATGGTATTGTTAAAGATGGAAACCGGGAAGCATCAGGCAAAAATATCAAAGCTTATATACGATTTACTACAAGCGAGGGAGAGACAATATTTATACGTGTGGGAATTTCTGCAGTAAGCATACGTGGTGCAAGAAAAAATCTTGAAAAAGAAATTCCTGATTTCGATTTTGATAAAGTTAAGACTCAAGCTGAAAAGATTTGGGAAAAAGAATTAAATCGGATTCAAGTTGAAAGTCAGAATGAAGATCAGAAAAAAATTTTTTATACCGCGCTCTATCATACAATGCTAACTCCAAATTTATTTACAGATGTTGACAAAAAATATTTTGGTATGGATCATAAAATTCACACTGCGAAAGAGTATGATCATTATACTGTTTTTTCTTTGTGGGATACTTTCCGCGCCGAACATCCTTTATTTACAATAATAGACAAAAAGCGGGCGGGTGATTTTGTAAAATCAATCTTAGCTAAATATAATGATGGTGGATTACTTCCTGTATGGGAACTCGACGGAAATGAAACATGGTGTATGATCGGTTATCATTCTATTCCCGTTATCTTCGATGCTTATATGAAAGGTCTGGATGGATTCAATGCAAAGAACGCTCTTGAGGCAATGAAGGTTAGCGCTGAACGTGATCAGAATGGACAAAAGCTTTATAGGGAACGCGGATATATTCCGGCAGACAAAGAGAATGAATCCGTTTCTAAAACTCTTGAATATTGTTATGACGATTGGTGCATTTCACAACTTGCAAAAGAACTTGGCGAAAAAGATGATTATAAAAAATACAATCAGCGGTCACTCTTTTATAAAAACCTTTTTGATAATACAAGCGGCTTTATGCGTGGAAGGATGTCTGATGGTTCATGGATTACACCGTTTGAACCGAAGGCGGTTACACAGCAATATACTGAAGCAAATGCATGGCAGTATAGTTTCTTCGTTCCGCACGATCTTAAAGGACTGATAGATCTTTATGGAGGTAATGAAAATTTTGTTAATAAACTTGATGGTTTATTTGCTGAGTCTGACAAACTTGAAGGAAGATTTCAACCGGATATTTCTGGTTTGATTGGACAATACGCTCACGGAAACGAACCATCGCACAATTTTGCTTATCTATATAATTATGCCGGCGCATCATGGAAAACTCAAGAACGTGTACATGACATAATGAAAAAATTGTACACATCAAAACCAGATGGACTTTGCGGAAATGATGATTGCGGACAAATGTCAGCATGGTATGTTTTCTCAGCTATGGGTTTTTATCCAGTAACACCCGGGCAAAATACCTATGCTATTGGATCGCCAATCTTTGATAAAGTTACAATCAATTTAGAAAACGGGAAAAAATTTATAATTAATACTTTGTA
This sequence comes from Melioribacter sp., assembly GCA_023250955.1. Classification (GTDB taxonomy): domain Bacteria; phylum Bacteroidota; class Ignavibacteria; order Ignavibacteriales; family Melioribacteraceae; genus Fen-1258. The sequence goes on from JAHEZQ010000023.1 coordinate 40,422, forward strand.
CGCTTCAGAACAAAATAAATATATACAGTTTGCCGCATCTAACCGTAGAGTTTATAATCACGCATTTTTTACACATGAACAAATTATGAATGGCGGTGAATCACTTTTTATAATGGGCGACACTCCAAATAAAACGTGGGGCAATGAAAATTCCGAATTGTTTTCCATGCGTCCTGTAGAACAAGGTGTTATAATGCCGTATGTTTTTTCTAATGGAGAAACTTTTTACGACACTCTTTCAGTTAGATTAATGTGTAGAACGGAAGATGCAAAGATTCGCTATACAACGGACGGAAGCGAACCCACTATGGATTCTCCGCGTTATAGCGATCCAATCATTATCCAGCAATCAACTACTATCAAAGCTTTTACTTACACAAGTGCAGATGATCGAAGTTTTACAATGAGTTCAAAATTCACCAAATCAAAATATCCACCCGCTAAATACACATTTAAATTTCATGAAAGATATAACGGTGGTGGTGCAATGGCACTTACCGACGGCAGGTTAGGAACAACAAATTTTCAAAATGGAGAATGGCAGGGATTTGAAGGTAATGATCTTGAAGCGGTAATTGATTTAACAAAACCAACACAATTAAACACTTTGTCCGTCGGCTTCTTGAACGACCCAAATGTTTGGATATTTCTTCCAACTGAAGTTGTGTTCTCTGTTTCGGATGACGGAATAAATTTTACACAAATTGCTAATGTTGTGAATGATATTCCTGGTACAAGTCAAGAATTGTTGATCAAGAGATTCTCGGCCACTGTTGATAATATTAAAGCTCTTTACTTAAAAGTTTTTGCCAAGAATATTGGTGTTTGTCCGGATTGGCATAAAGGTGCAGGAAGTAAGGCTTGGATCTTCGCTGATGAAGTAGCGATAGAATAATATTTTTCGTTCTGATAAGAATTTTTTATTTAGAAAAAAATGAGTCTGTTATGAAAAAAATATTTTGTTCTGTTTTCTTTTTGATTTTTGTCTTATTCACAGTTCAGGCAACCGAGACAATTGCTTTTCAAAATAACATTAAATCGTCTCCTCGTGAAAAACTTTTGATGGATTTCGGATGGAAATTTCATCTTGGAAATGCATCAAATCCGAAAGATGATTTTGGTTACGGTACAGAAGCAATTTTTGCAAAAGCAGGAGATGGAGCCGGTGCAATGCGTCCCGAGTTTAAGGATAGCACTTGGCGCATAATAAATCTTCCTCACGATTGGGCAATCGAACATGATTTTGTAAATGTAAACGATGGCGATGTTACGGCGCATGGATACAGGCCGGTCGGAAGACAATTTCCCGAGACAACAATCGGTTGGTACAGAAAATCTTTTGAGATTCCGAATGCGGATTTAGGAAAAAGAATCACGATAAAGTTCGATGGTGTTTCCCGTGACTGCAATGTATGGCTGAACGGTCATTTCATCGGAAGAAATCTTAGCGGTTATAGCGAATTCTTTTTTGATGTTACCGATTACATAAACTACGGCAAGAAAAATGTTCTTGTTGTGCGTGCTGATGTTTCTAATTATGAAGGATGGTTTTACGAAGGTGCCGGAATCTACCGCCACGTTTGGCTGATCAAAACGGATCCACTCCACATTCCCGTTTACGGTGTATTCGTAAAAAGCGATGTAAAAGAAAAATTTGCAACATTAGAAGTTGATACAAAAATCTTCAATCAATATGATGAAAGCAAAAAGTTCGATCTGTTAACAACAATTTTCGATAAAAACGGAAAAGAAATCACTTCTTCAGTAAAGAAGTTAAATCAAGCTGCATCTTTCGAAGAAAAACTATTTACACAAAAGTTGAATGTTGCTAATCCTAAACTTTGGTCAATTGAAGAACCGAATCTTTACAAACTCGTTTCTGTAATTAAAGCGGGAAATAAAATTCTTGATAAAGTTGAGACAGAATTTGGAATTAGAACAATCCGCTGGGATAAAGACAAAGGATTTTTCTTAAACGGAAAACGTGTTGAGATAAAGGGAATGTGTAATCATCAAGATCATGCCGGAGTAGGCTCCGCTTTGCCTGATCGTTTGCAATATTATAGGATTGAAAAATTGAAAGAGATGGGCGTTAACGCTTACCGAACAAGCCATAATCCCCCTACAATAGAATTGCTTGAAGCGTGTGACCGTCTTGGAATGATAGTAATGGATGAAAACAGATTAATGGGAAGTACGCCGGAATTTACAGATCAATTTGAGCATTTAATTCTCCGCGACAGAAATCATCCTTCCATTTTTGTCTGGTCAATTGGAAATGAAGAATGGAAAATTCAAAACAACGATGTTGGAAAACGAATCGCACAATCTTTGATTAGAATTCAGAAGCAGTTAGATCCGACACGTCTTGTAACCTATGCCGCGAATAATGGAAATCAATTTAATGGAATCAACAGTGTTCTTCCGATTCGCGGATTTAATTACATGAACATCAGTGATATTGATAAATACCGGAAAGAACATCCCGATCAAATTTTATTTGGAAGCGAGGAAGCGAGCACACTTTGCACTCGCGGAATATATGCGAACGATTCTACAAAAGGGTACGTGGATGATTACGATCATAATAAACCTGGATGGGGCGCTCTTGCAGAACCATGGTGGAAATTTTTTGCCGCACGTGAATGGCTCGCCGGAGCTTTTGTGTGGACTGGTTTCGATTACCGCGGTGAACCAACACCTTACAAATGGCCTTGCATAAATTCTCATTTTGGAGTTATGGATGTGTGCGGTTTTCCAAAAAATAATTTTTATTACTATCAAGCCTGGTGGACTAACAAAGATGTACTACATATTTATCCTCATTGGAACTGGAAAGGAAAAGAGGGTCAACCGATTAATGTTTGGGTACAAAGTAATTGTGGGACAGTAGAATTATTCTTAAACGGAAAAAGTCTTGGCAAAAAAACGATGGAGAAAAATTCCCATCTTGAATGGAACGTTGTTTACGTGCCGGGTGTAATTGAAGCAAAAGGAATTAAGAATGGAAAAATTATTTCTGCAAAAATTGAAACAACAAATGAAGCCGCATCAATAAAACTTACTCCGAATAGATTTTCTATTAATGCAGATGGAGAGGACGTTTCTGTCATCACTGTTACAGCTTTGGATTCACAAGGAAGAGAAGTCCCTATTGCAGATAATTTAATTAAGTTCGAGATTGCCGGCAACGGAAAAATAATTGGCGTTGGCAACGGTGATCCAAGTAGTCATGAAGCGGATAAATATCTTAACGGAAATTATCAGCGGAGTTTATTCAACGGAAAATGCCAGGTAATTGTTCAATCGAATAAAGAGAAAGGAATAATTACACTTAGAGCAACTTCCGAAAAGTTAAAAGGCGGCGAAGTTGTAATACAAACTTCTGAAGTCTCTCTAAGACCGATTGTGTTGAGTGATATTACTGGCAAATAAAGTTCGAAAATTTTTGTTATAAAAATATATAGCTGAAATTATATCGAGGAAAAATGAAAAAGGTTCTATTTTTTTTGTTGTTCATCGTCATTACCCTCCACGCACAAGATTTTACAAAAGAAACCAAACAGCAGCGCGATACAAGAATAAAATGGTGGCGCGACGCAAGATTTGGACTGTTCATTCATTGGGGATTATATGCAATTCCAGCGGGTGAATGGAAAGATAAAACCGATTATGGGGAATGGATTAGAACATCGGCACAAATACCTCTTGAGGAGTACGATAAATTTGTTAATCAATTCAATCCTGTAAAATTTAATGCTGAGGATTGGGTTAAGATGGCAAAAGATGCCGGGATGAAATATATCGTTATCACTTCGAAGCATCACGACGGATTCAATTTGTTCGATTCCAAAGAAACGAATTTTGATGTGATGTCCACTCCATTCCACCGAGATATTCTTAAAGAACTTTCTGATGCGTGCCGTAAATACGGAATGAAAATGTGTTGGTATCATTCAATTATGGATTGGCATCATCCGGATTACTTACCGCGAAGGGAATGGGAAAAGACCCGATCATCAGAAGGCGCGGATTATAATCGTTACTTCCAATATCTGAAAGCCGAGCTGAAAGAACTTCTAACAAATTATGGTGAGATAGGAGTTCTCTGGTTTGATGGTGAATGGGAAAATACATGGAATACAAAATACGGAATTGAACTATACAACTATGTAAGAAGTTTACAGCCGAACATTATTATCAATAATAGAGTTGGTGCCGGAAGAAACGATATGGAAGGATCAACGAAAGAAGGGGAATTCGGCGGAGATTTTGGAACACCTGAACAGCAAATTCCTGCAACAGGATTACCCGGAGTTGATTGGGAAACATGCATGACGATGAACGATCACTGGGGTTATAATAAGAATGATAAAAATTGGAAATCAACAAAAGAAATTTTACAGATGCTTGCGGATATTGCCTCGAAAGGCGGAAATTATTTATTGAACATTGGTCCGACTTCTGAAGGAGTTTTTCCACAAGAAAGCATTGATCGTCTAAAGGCAATTGGTGAATGGATGAAAGTAAATGGTGAATCTATTTACGGAACGCAGGCAAGTCCATTCTTAAAACTCGATTGGGGGCGATGTACAAAAAAATCGTTGGGGAAAAATACTCGTCTTTATCTTCATGTTTTTAATTGGCCCAATGATGGTAAGTTGATTGTCCCAGGAATTTTTAACAAGGTGAAGAAATCATATCTTTTGTCTAATCCGAAGAAAAAACTACTAACCGAGAGAAAAGAAGATGCTGTTGTTATTAGCGTTCCGGCACAAGCACCAGATATAATTAACAGCGTTATTGTTTTAGATGTTACGGGTAAAGAAGATATAAACAATCCTCCGGTAATAGATAATTCGTTAGATCAATTTATAGACAAAATAAATGTGCCGATAAAAACAGATCGCAAAAATGTTGTAATCCGCTATACGTTAGACGGATCAACGCCAACTATTAAATCGCAAATCGTAAAAAGTTCTATACAATTAACAGATTGCGCCCTGGTTTCTGCAAGATGTTTTAGAAATGGAGTGCCCGTTAGCGGGACCGTTCAAGCAACATTTACAAAAGTATTTCCTATCAAATCAGAAAAAGTTGAAAATCTTTCAAACGGAATTAAATATTTCTACTATGAAGGAAATTGGGATTCGCTTCCGGATTTTTCTTCACTAACACCTAAAAAAGAAGGAACGCTCTCTAATTATTCTCTGTCACAAAAAGTTGAAAATGAATATTTCGGATTTGAATTTGTTGGTTATATCAAAATTCCGGAAGATGAAGTATATGCATTCTACACAGATTCCGATGACGGAAGTAAATTGTTCATTGGAGATCAATTAGTTGTTGATAATAATGGGCTGCATGGCGTTGTTCAAAAGAAAGGATTAATTCCTCTTGCAACAGGATATCACCCTATTCGTATAAGTTATTTTAACAAAACCGGCGGATTGGAGTTAAAAGTATTTATCGAAAGCAACAGCATGAAAAAACAATTAATCACTGATGAAATGTTGTTCTATGTAAAATAAATTAATTGGAAAATAATAATGAAAAAACTTTTTCTAGTCTTTCTACTTTTTCTCAGCTGCTGCTACTTTCAGCCCAAAGAAAATTCTAATCTAACAATCGGAATTGTTACAGACGTTCAGTATTGTGCGTGCGAACCAAATGATGTTCGTTACTATAATAATTCTGCGGTAAAACTTGATAGCTGCATTAATTATTTCAATTCCCAGAAACTTGATTTTGTTGCCCATCTTGGAGATGCAATTGATCGTGACTTCAATAGCTTTGACGTGATATTGCCTCATTTCAGAAGATCAAAAGCACCGGTTTATTTTGTTCTTGGCAATCATGAGTTTAATGTGCAAGAAGAATTTAAAACGAGTGTGCTTTCTAAAATGAATTTAAAAAATGATTACTACTCTATTTCTAAAGATGACTGGAAATTTATTTTTCTAAATGGAAATGATTTAAGCTTTAGAGTACCGCAAGACTCTATAAAAAAAGCCGAGAGAGATTCTTTGTATGCAAAATTAATAAGAACCGGAAGATGCAATACCGGTAAAGCTAACGGCGGATTGAGCTCTAAGCAATTTACATGGTTAAAAAATCAGCTTGAAGATGCTGTAAGAGCAAACAAAAAAGTAATTGTGATGTGTCACTTTCCAATTTATCCCGTTGCGTGTCATAGTTTATTTAATGACGAAGAACTTACTGCAATGTTAACAGATTATAAATGTGTTAAAGCATATTTCTGCGGACATAATCATCCTGGTGGTTATGCTCTGAAAGATGGAGTACATTTCATAAACTTTAAGGGAATGGTTGATACTCCCGATAGTGCTTCTTTTGCAAAGGTTACATTAACTTCAGATAGCATTTTTGTTATTGGACGGGGAAGAGAAATTACAAGAAGATTAAAAATTTTCTAAATAAGATTAAAAGGATACAACAATGAGCGAAGAATTAAATCGAAGAGACTTTATTAAAAAAAGTGCAATGGCTGGAGTTGGAATTGCTGTAAGTAGTGTTGCGCTAGCAGAAGAGCTACAGCAGAAATTAAAAAGTCCCGCGAAAGTTGCACCAACTACAAAGTCGATGGAAAAAGTACGTATTGGTTATGTTGGTGTGGGTTTACAAGGAACAGATCATGTTTCCAATCTACTTAAGATTAAAGGTGCCGAGATTGTGGCAGTGTGCGATATTGTTGAAGCTCATGCAACGAGAGCTCAAGATATGATCGTTAAAGCCGGTTTCAAAAAACCGGAGGCATATACAAAAAGCGAAACTGATTTTAAACGCCTGTGCCAGCGTGATGATGTAGATCTTGTTTATAACGCTACTCCTTGGGAATGGCACGTGCCCGTTTGCATTGAAGCAATGAAAAACGGAAAACATGCAGCGACTGAAGTACCTGCCGCTTACACGATTGAAGACTGCTGGAAATTGGTTGAGGCTTCGGAGAAAACAGGAAAGTATTGCATCATGATGGAAAACTGCAATTATGATAAAACAGAAATGATGATTTTAAATATGGTGAAGAAAGGATTATTTGGTGAGCTTCTTCATGCAGAGTGCGGTTATTTGCATGATCTGCGCGGAGTAAAACACGATATGGAAGGTGAAGGTCTTTGGCGCAGAGCGCACTCGATGAAACGTAACGGCGACCTTTATCCTACACACGGACTTGGGCCTGTTGCACAATGTTTAGATATAAACCGAGGAAATTATTTTGATTATTTAGTTTCGTTCGGAACAAAAACTCGGGGGCTTCATTTATATGCAGAAAAAAGATTCGGTGCTGATAGTCCTCAAGCAAAAGAGAAATTTGTTTTAAGCGATGTTGTTACAACCGTTCTTAAAACTATGAATGGAGAGACAATCGTCCTTACGCATGATACAAGCTCTCCCCGTCCTTACAGCAGAAATATTTATGTACAGGGAACAAAAGGACTTGTAAGAAAATATCCCGAACAAAAAATTTATATAGAACAGGAAGGTAAACCGGACGCTTGGGAAAAGATTGATGAGTATATGAAAAAATATGAACACCCAATCTGGGTTGATCTTGAAGAACAAAGCAAAGGTGCTGGACATGGCGGAATGGATTTTATCGAAGATTACAGATTGGTTAATTCGCTTCTTAAAGGTGTTGAGCCGGATATGGATGTTTATGATGCAGCCGTTATAAGTGCAGTTTGTGAGCTGAGCGAGAAATCAATCAAACAAAAAAGCGCACCACAAAAATTTCCGGATTTTACACGAGGTATGTGGAAGAAGAAAAAAGAATTGATGGTAATGTAAATTAAAACTGTTGTAGGGAAAATCTTTTTTCAGAATTAATATTTGAGGATTAAGATGGAAGAAATAAAATCTAACCGTTTACTCTCCCTTGATGCTTTAAGAGGTTTTGATATGTTCTGGATAATTGGCGGTGAAGAAATATTTCACGTGTTAAAAAAATACACCGGCTTTCCCCTTTTCGTCTGGATGTCGGCGCAGCTTGAACATTCTGAATGGAACGGATTTAGTTTTTACGATCTCATCTTTCCTTTGTTTCTTTTTCTCTCCGGTGTTGCTATGCCATTCTCTCTTTCACGACAAATAGAAAAAGGGGTTCCAAAGAATAAGATTTATTTGAAAATCTTTCGAAGAGCTGCGTTATTAGTTCTATTCGGTGTGTTTTACAATGGTCAACGCGATTGGAATCTTCAAAACATCAGATATGCAAGTGTACTTGGACAGATCGGCATTGCATATTTTCTTGCCGCAATTATTTTCCTGAACACAAATTGGAAACAACAGCTCTATTGGGTTGGTGGAATTTTAATCGGCTATTGGGCAATTCAAAATTTTATTCCTGTTCCGGGATTTGGAGCGGGGGTGTTGACAAAAGAAGGAAGCATAAACGGTTTCATTGATAGAATGTTTATGCCGGGAAGGCTTTATCTTGGCATTCACGATCCCGAAGGATGGCTTGTAAAAATTTCTGCAACTGCAACAGCTTTGATGGGTGCACTTACCGGTTCATATATAAAAAACGAAAAGGTAACCGGTTTTACTAAAATTGGCTATTTGCTAATTGCTGCCGGTTCACTTCTAATTTTAGCTTTACTCATAAATTTTGTTTACCCGATAAATAAAAATCTTTGGACGAGTTCATTTGCCTTGTATACAGCGGGCTGGTCTATTCTTCTCTTAACCATATTTTATTTTGTGATAGATGTACTTGATTTTAAAAAATGGTCATTCTTTTTTGTCGTAATCGGAATGAACTCAATCACGGTTTATCTTGCTTCGTCTTTATTTGATTATTCTCATACAGTCAAAAAGATCTTTGGGGGCTTAATCCCATTGTTTGATAAAGGATTACAACCGGCAATCTTTGCTTGCTGTGTTATTGCTATTGAGTGGATACTTCTCTATTTCTTATATAAGAAAAAAATATTTATGAGAGTGTAATTAAACCACAAAAGACTTTTTCGGAAACACTAATGACAAAAATAATTGCCTTTGTTTTTTTATTCGCATTTATAACAACTATCTATTCACAACAAACAATTGACAACAGACAAAAAAATTTTGCATTCATAAAACCAACTGACACACCCGAACAAATAATTACAAAAGTAGCAAATGTTGTTCCAACAAAGCAACAGTATGAGTGGCAGAAGTTGGAATTTATCGCGTTCGCACATTTCGGAATGAACACATTTACAAATAACGAATGGGGCGCAGGAAAAGAAGATGAGAAACTTTTTAATCCCTCAAGTCTTGATGCTCGGCAATGGGCGCGTGTTTATAAAAAAGCCGGAATGAAGTTGGCAATATTAACCGTGAAGCATCATGGCGGATTTTGTCTTTGGCCAAGCAAATATACAGAACACAGCGTAAAAAATTCTCTGTGGAAAAACGGCAAAGGTGATGTTGTTAAAGAATTTGTAAATGCATGTAGAGAATACGGATTGAACGTCGGGCTCTATCTTTCTCCTTGGGATAGAAATAATCCGGACTACGGCGACTCACCGAAATACAACGAATATTTCTGCAATCAACTGCGCGAGCTTCTAACAAATTACGGGGAGATAACCGAGGTCTGGTTTGACGGTGCTAACGTTGAGGGACCGAACGGGAAAAAGCAAGTTTATGATTGGCAAGCATATTATAAAGTCATACGCGAGCTTCAACCGAATGCTGTTATATTCGGCATGGCACCGGATATTCGGTGGGTTGGAACTGAATCGGGTTACGGCAGAGAAACCGAATGGAATGTTATTCCGATTGATCTTTCTAAATTAAATGAAACGTCAGCGGCCTCCATGAAAAATCCTCTTGATAAAATTTATCAGCCGAAAGATTTAATGGGTGATGATCTCGGGGGCAGAGAAAAAATTAAAACTGCAAATGGTCTGTTCTGGTATCCGGCAGAGACAGATGTTTCAATCAGACCCGGATGGTTTTACCGCGCTTCTGAAGATACAGTGGTTAAATCGCCGGAGAAATTAGTTGATATATATTTCAGCTCGGTTGGTCGCAATAGCGTTCTGCTTCTTAATGTTCCTCCCGATAAACGCGGATTGATTTCAGATTACGATATAAAAAGTCTAACCGGAATGAAAAAGATTCTGGATAAAACATTTAAGAACAATCTCGTTGTTGATGCAAAAATAAAATCGTTTGGAATGAAAAAAGTTTTTGCAAAAAATTTATTAAATAATAATACATATTGGACAACCGATTCAACAAAAACTGATGCCGAATTGGAGTTTACATTAAGCGGCACCAAAACTTTTGATGTCGTTATGCTTCAAGAGGAAATTAGAGTGGGACAACGCATTGAAAAATTTCATCTTGAGTATTGGGATGGAAAGAACTGGAATAATTTTGTTGATGGAACTACTGTTGGATATAAACGATTACTCCATTTCCAGCCTGTGAAAACTAATCGAGTAAAACTTGTGATCGAACAATCGCGTTCGAATCCCATTTTTGCAAACTTCGGATTGTTCAAAATGCCAAGGTGACAATAAAGGAATTTATCATGAAAAAATTTTTCTTATTCTTTCTCTTAATCTTACTCTCAAAAACTTCCGCTCAAGAGTATCTTCAAAAATATTATCCTGAAACCGATCCGCTTGTGCTTAAACAATTGGAAAAATGGCAGGACATTAAATTCGGTTTGCTTATGCACTGGGGCCCGTATTCTCAATGGGGGGTTGTTGAATCATGGTCTATCTGTTCTGAAGATGAAGGATGGGAAAAAAGAAATAATGATAACTATGTTGAATACAAAAAAAGGTACGAGGATCTAAAGAAAACTTTTAATCCTACAAAATTTGATCCGGGCAGGTGGGCAAAAGCCGCAAAAGATGCCGGGATGAAATATGTAGTCTTCACCACAAAACACCACGATGGTTTTTCGATGTTCGACACAAAACAAACCGATTATAAAATCACCGATCCTGACTGCGCATTCAGTACAAATCCGAAAGCAAATATTGCAAAAGAAATATTTAGCGCATTCCGCAATGAAGGATTTATGACGGGCGCATATTTTTCCAAACCAGATTGGCACAATGAAAATTATTGGTGGTCGAATTTTGCAACGCCAGACCGGAATGTAAATTATAATATTCCGACTTATCCCGATCGCTGGAAAAAGTTCGTCGAGTTCACACATAATCAAATTATGGAATTGATGACCAACTACGGAAGAATGGACATTCTATGGCTCGATGGCGGATGGGTACGCATCAAAACGGACGAAGAGGTAAAAGAACAAATGCTCTCTGCAAAATATGCAACGCGGCCTCAGAGCCAGGATATAAATATGCCGGAGCTAGTTAGAAAAGCACGGGAGAAACAACCGGGATTAATTGTTGTTGACCGTGCTGTAGAGGGACCTTATCAAAATTATCTTACTCCTGAAAATCAAATTCCGGGAAGGCTACTTCCCTACCCATGGGAATCTTGCATCATAATGGGCGGAGGATGGAGTTACGCATTCAATGCAAAATACAAAAGCACGCACGAGCTGATAAATATTCTTGTTGATATTGTTTCGAAAGGCGGAAATCTTCTTCTTAACATTGCACCATCACCCGAAGGAACTTGGGATGATGAAGCTTATTTGAGGTTGAAAGAAATTGGTGTCTGGATGAAGATTAATGGCGAAGCGATTTATAATACCCGTCCCCTTGCACCTTACAGGGAAGGAAAAATTTGTTTTACTCAGTTGAAGGACGGAACTTCATGTGCAATTTACCTTGCTGATGAAAATGAAAAAACAATTCCCACCGAAATAAATTTGCCTTCTTCAGTTGTGGGAAGTAAATCAACAGTTTCGTTACTCGGCTCAAAAGTAAAATTGAACTTGAAAAAGGCGGGACAAAATTTTACAGTTCATATACCGCAAGCATTACAAAATAATCCGCCATGTGAAAATGCATGGGTGTTGAAGATTAAATAATCATATCAGAGAATGTTTATGAAAAAAATCGTTTTATTTTTATTTGTACTTATTGGTGTTTGTTCAGCACAAAAACATACGTTCACACTTTCTCCGGATAATTTTCTTCTCGATGGAAAACCGTTTCAGATAATAAGCGGAGAATTACATCCCGCACGGATACCAAAAGAATATTGGCGACATAGAATCCAAATGGCAAAAGCGATGGGATGCAATACAATTGCCGTATACATATTTTGGAATTATCACGAATTATCTCCCGACAAATTCGATTTCAAATCCGAGAACCGGGACATAGCTCAATTCATTAAGATTGCACAAGAAGAAAATATGTGGGTGTTGTTCCGTCCCGGTCCTTATGTTTGTGCCGAGTGGGATTTCGGCGGATTGCCTCCTTATCTCTTGAAAATTCCCGATATCAAAGTTAGGTGCATTGATCCGCGCTACATGAAAGCGGTTGAGAATTATCTAACTCACATTTCAAAAATTATTAAACCGCTCCTTATTACCAACGGTGGACCGATTTTAATGGTGCAGATTGAAAACGAATATGGAAGTTACGGCAACGATAAAAATTATCTTGAGGAACTAAGAAAGATTTGGTTGAAGAATGGTATTGATGTTCCGTTCTATACTGCGGACGGACCAACTCCATACATGCTCGAAGCCGGGAACATTGACGGTGCCGCAATCGGCTTAGACAGCGGATCGAACGAAAAAGATTTTGAACAGGCAAAGAAAAGAAATCCGAATGTTCCTTCATTCAGCAGTGAAACTTACCCCGGCTGGTTTACTCCGTGGGGAGGTAATTGGGGACGCGCTGATACCGCAAGTCTTTTTAAGGAAATAAAATTTTTATTAGAAAACAACAAATCGTTTAACCTGTATGTGGTTCATGGCGGAACAAATTTTGGTTTTACTGCGGGGGCTAATTCCGGCAACAAACCTTTTGAACCCGACATAACAAGTTATGATTATGATGCACCAATTAATGAACAAGGATTGCCAACGCCTAAATATTTTGCGTTGAGAAATTTAATCTCAAAATATGTTAAGAACATTTCCAATTTACCGAAACCGGTTCCGTCAATTGAAATCCCTGAAATCAAAATGCAATTGTTCTCAAGCGTGTGGAATAATCTTCCTCAGCCAAAACAAGTAGTACAGCCGAAACCGATGGAAATGTTCGATCAATATGAAGGATTTATTTTGTACAAAACAAAATTGATCGGACACAAGAGCGGCAAGCTAACAATTACCGATCTTCATGATTATGCAACAATTTTTTTGAATGGAAAATATATCGGCAAGCTCGACAGACGTGAAGGAGAAAAAATAATTGATTTACCCAAAAGTGATGTAAAAGATCCGGTTCTTGAAATTTTTGTTGAGGCGATGGGAAGAATAAATTATGGACAAAACTTGATTGACAGAAAGGGAATTACCGACCGTGTTACTTTAAACGGAATGACATTGATGAACTGGGAAGTTTGCAACTTGCCGTTCGATACGAAATATATTCAATCGGTAAAGCAATCAAACATCTCTCGGGATCGAAGAGGATTTTTCTTCAAAGGAACATTTGATTTAAATGAAATTGCAGATACGTACATTGACATGAGTAATTACAAAAAAGGTGTTGTATACATTAACAGAAAAAATCTCGGCCGATATTGGGATATTGGTCCACAAAAAAGATTATACTGTCCCGCACCTTGGTTAAAGAAAGGAAAAAATGAAATTATTATTTTTGATCTGATTGAAGCGGAAGCAAAGCCCGTGATAGGAGTTAAAACCCTTGAATAAAATTAATTTGTCATATTGAGCGAAGCGAAATATCTATCAACTTATAAATAGAAAAATGCTATGAAATCTCTTTCAAAAAAATTATCGAAGATGTTTTTTCTTTTCTTTTTTACTTTATCGTTCGTTTCTTTTGCTCAAGAAGCAAAGCAAATTACGTCAACAAAAGTTGCATGCATTGGAAATAGTATAACATTTGGTTCGGGCATCGAAGACAAAGTAAAAGATTCTTACCCCTCCGTGTTAGGAAGATTATTGGGAGACACTTACGAAGTAAAAAATTTTGGTTTAAGCGGAAGAACAATGTTGAGAAAAGGAAACCGTCCTTACTGGAACGAACCTACATTTCAAGAGGCACTTACATATAATCCCGATATAGTTATTATCAAACTCGGCACGAACGATTCGAAACCGATGAACTGGCAATTCAAAGAGAATTTCGAAAAAGATTACGGAGATTTTGTTGATGTATTTAAGAATCTGCCGTCTAAACCGAAAATATTTATTTGCAAACCCGTTCCGGCATTTAAAGTTAATTTTGATATTCGCGATTCTATAATTGTAAATGATATAATCCCTATGGTTGAAAAGATTAGCAAAGATAAAAATGTTGAGATTATTGACTTGTACAAACCATTCGAAGGAAAAGAGATTCTTCTTCCCGATGGTATTCATCCCAACGAAGCAGGTGCAGCATTAATGGCAAAAGTAATTTATAAAGCAATCATAGAAAAAGAAGCTGCTGAGAAATAATATTCTAAAAATATTCTTTGCGCCCTTCGTGTGGTTAAAAGATTTAAACGCGGAGCTCACAGAGAATTCGCAAAGGACGCAGAGAAAAATTTACATGCTTATTCTAGGCCACAACCAGCCGAATACTCCGGCAGTTAGAAGAGCATAAAGCAACCCATCAATTGTTGCTTTTATTGTTGTACTCCAAGACCGCCCGTACCAAATAGAAAATTGCCAAAGCGCAAAAGTGTATCCCATAAAAGCAGTGGCTCCTACAAAACGAAAAACTGATAAATACGTTGCACCAACTTGAAGTGCGTGACCTGCAATGTATGCGGCAAAAAATCCCACTACTACTGAGTAAAGAAACCAAAGACCCAAAGTTGGCCCCATCTTCCACATTTCATTTGGTCTTACGGTGAAAATAACTACCGGACCTTTTTTAATTCTCTCGGCAAAAGCAGGCGATTTCATATCATCCATGCCTGATGCTAAAGGCGCCATATAATCGCCAGTCGGAATATTGAATGGACGAAGTGCATCCAGCACTTTGCCTTCATCCGGAATTTTTTTGTAATCTTTTTTATGCCATGGTGTTACCATGTGTATGATTGAACTAACGATAAAGACAACTACTGCCGATAAAAGGATGGGTAACCAGAGTGAAGTTAATTCTACCATGTTGTTCTCCTTTTTTATTGTTTATGAACAGGGGAAAATTTATCTGTCCATTTATTTATTTTTTTTATGAGAAAGTGAATCTGCCAGATGAGTTGCTTGCAACATAGCAAATAGACATTTATGGCTCAAGAAAAATCTTTCTTACTTTTCATTTCATTACTTATTTTACAATCAATTATTAAATAATAGTTTTCATTATTAAGATTTAGGTTTAGCATGGCATCTAGAAGAGATTTTATAAAGAGCGGCGGACTTGCACTTGCGGGTATTACATTAGGCAAAGATTTAATTGCAAATGAATCCGGATATTTAGAAAGATCAATTTTTAATAAAAATAATTTTGTAAGTAAGCGTCCGAAATTAAGCTACCGCAATTTTATTAGTGATGCTGTAGAATCAAAAATAGCCGAGATAAAGGAAAATATTGTTGGTGAAGAACTTGCGTGGCTTTTCGAAAATTGTTATCCGAATACACTCGACACAACCGTTACATATCAAATTATAAATGGAAAACCGGATACATTTGTAATAACCGGCGATATAAATGCAATGTGGCTTCGCGATTCGACCGCACAAGTCTGGCCTTATTTGCCGTTGATAAATGATGATAAAAAAATACTTGATCTGATTGCTGGCGTAATCAACCGTCAAACAAAATGTATTCTGATAGATCCTTATGCAAACGCTTTTAATAACGGACCAACGGGAAGTTATTGGGACAAAGATGAAACCGAAATGAAACCGGAGCTTCATGAACGTAAATGGGAAATTGATTCTCTATGCTATCCAGTTCGCCTTGCTCACGGGTATTGGAAAACCACAAAAGATGTTTCTGTTTTTGATGAAGACTGGAAGCGTGCTGCAAAGTTGATTTACAAAACATTTAGAGAGCAGCAGAGAAAAGAAAATTTAGGTCCCTACAAATTCGGAAGAAAAACTTCTTGGCAGTTGGATACTCTTGCCGGAGGGGGTTACGGCAATCCAGTTAAACCTGTTGGATTGATTTGTTCAATGTTTCGTCCTTCCGATGATGCAACGACTTTTCCTTTTTTAGTGCCGTCAAACTTTTTTGCGGTTACTGCACTAAATAATCTTGCAGAAATTTTTGATGTTGTAATAAATGATAAACTTTTCGCCGATGATTGCAGAAATTTTGCCCTCGAAGTAAAAACCGCATTAAAAAAATATTGCATTGCAGATCATCTTGGTTTCGGTAAAATCTATCCATATGAAGTTGACGGATTCGGCAATAAACTTTTTATGGATGATGCGAACGTCCCAAGTTTACTTGCGCTTCCATATCTCGGTTCGGTTGGAATAGAAGATGAAATTTATCATAACACAAGAAATTTTTTATTTAGTGAAAACAATCCGTACTTCTTCAAAGGAAAAGCTGGAGAAGGGATTGGAGGGCCGCATGCTGGATTTGGTAAAATCTGGAATCTGAGCATTATTATGCGTGGATTAACCAGTAATAACGAGGATGAAATAAGAGCATGTATTAAAACTTTGAAGAATACTCACGCAGGAACTGGTTTTATGCACGAATCATTTGACAAAGACGATGCATCAAAGTTTTCCCGTTTATGGTTTGCATGGGCAAATACATTATTCGGCGAGTTTATAATCAAAGTAAAGAATGAACGGCCTCAATTACTAAAAACTATTTACTAATTACATACAACGGATCTAATAATGAAAACAAGATTAATTTTATTAATTGCTATAACAATTTTTTTCGCCAGTCATTCAATCGCAGCTGAAAAAAAATCTAAAGATGATAATTCTCTCTATGCAGAAAAAGTTAAACAGGAATTCCTTCATGCATGGAATGCTTATAAAAAATATGCATGGGGACATGATCAGCTTAAACCATTAAGCAAAACATATCGCGATTGGTATGGTCAGTCACTGCTAATGACCCCGATTGATGCATTTGATACAATGCTGTTAATGGGTTTAACAAAAGAAGCCGATGAGGCAAAACAATTGATCTTGGAAAAGCTATCTTTTGATAAAAATTTATTTGTTCAAAATTTTGAAATCACCATTCGTTTACTCGGGGGATTAATCTCCGCTTACCAGCTTGGTGGTGATAAAAAATTTTTGACGCTGGCGGAAGATCTGGGAAAAAGATTGCTTCCCGTTTTCAGTTCTCCGACCGGAATGCCGTATGTAAATGTTAATCTCAAAACCGGAGAGACTAAAGGAAAGATAAATAATCCCGCAGAGATTGGAACGTTAATGTTAGAGTTTGGAACATTAAGCAAATTAACAGGCAACCAAGTCTATTATGATAAAGCCAAGAAAGGAATTGTAGAATTATTTAATCGCAGATCTAAGATCGGGCTTGTTGGAACAACGATAGATGTTGAAACCGGCGAATGGAAAAATACTGAAAGCCATATTAGCGGAATGATTGATTCATATTATGAATATCTTTTGAAGTCGTGGTATTTATTTGGCGATAAAGATTTTAAGAAAATGTATGATGAGAGTATCTCCGCCGTAAATAAATATTTACCGGAAAAAACAGAAACGGGTCTGTGGTATGGCCAGGTTGATATGAATACAAGAAAACAGATTTCTTCAACATTCGGCGCGCTTGATGCTTTTCTTCCGGCTGTACTTGCTTATGGCGGTGATCTAAAACGTGCCTTTCAACTTCAGGAATCTTGTTATTATATGTGGACACATTTTGATATTGAGCCGGAACAGTTTGATTATAAAACAAATAAAATTTTATATGCTAATTATGTTTTGCGTCCGGAGATCGTTGAGTCGGCATACTATCTATACTATTACACCAAGGATCAAAAGTACATTGAGATGGGTAAAATTTTCTTTGATAGTATTATTAAGTATTGCAAAACAGATGAAGGTTATGCTGCATTAAAAAGTGTTGTAACAAAAGAGAAAAGTGATTCGATGGAAAGTTTTTTCTTTGCTGAGACACTTAAATATTTTTATTTGCTTTTTTCAACTGATGGAACTAAGGCTTTAGATAAATATGTTTTTAATACTGAAGCCCATCCATTAAAAAAACTTATCACTAATGAAAAATAAACTCGTATTAATTACAGGCGCAACTGATGGTATCGGGAAGCAGACGGCCCGTGATTTAGCTCTACTAGGAGCTCAAGTTATAGTTCACGGAAGAAACAAAGAGCGCGTTGAAGAAACGGTAAGGCGATTGAGAACCTTGCCTGTTGGTGGGCAGGTTAAGAATGGTGAATTGAGAATTGACGGTGTTACATTCGATTTATCTTCTCTTAAACAAGTAAAAGAATTTGCAGAAACGATAAAATCAAAATATGATAGGATTGATGTTCTAATTAATAATGCCGGCATTTACATGAAAGATCGGGAATTAACTGAAGACGGATTTGAAATGACTTTTGCGGTTAATCATCTTTCTCATTTTCTTTTAACTAATGAACTCCTTCCGTTAATCAAAAAAAGTCCGGAAGGAAGAATTGTTACTGTTAGTTCAATCGCTCATCAGAATACGTCGCTCGATTTTGATAACTTGAACGCAGAAAAAAAATTTAATGCTTATGGTGCGTATTCGCTTTCTAAATTAGCAAATGTACTTTTCTCTAAAGAACTTGCCGAAAGATTAACGGGGATTAGTGTTGCTTCAAACTCTCTTCATCCAGGAGTAATTTCCACTAAACTTTTATCTGCAGGATTCAATATAAGCGGGACTTCAGTAAAGAAAGGTGCCGAGACCTCTGTTTATCTTGCTTCATCATCAGAAGCTAAAAATATAAGCGGAGAATATTTTATAGATAAAAAAATCTCTCGCTCTCACTCAGTGGTTAATGATTTAATTGTAAGAAAGAAATTCTGGGATGTAAGTTTAGAGATGGTAAGGGGAATTTAAATTTCAATTTTTGTAATCACGCCGTGCAGTTTTTGATAAGGAAGCTCTAAAAATTGAACAAAGTTTGGAGTAATTCGCTTTATGAAAGAAAAAAGTTTTAAGAACGGTCTCTTTGCATATATATCATCAACTCCATAAAACATAACTTTAGGATCAATATCGGCTTCTTTTAAAATTTTTGATACATCCATTCTTTCCATATATCCGACTTGAATTTCAAGTCCCGAAAGACCATCTGTAATTTCCGGAACGTATAATTTTTGGACACCGAATGGTTTATCCATTGTAATTATAGATGCGAGAATATTCTCCTCGTAAATAATACTGCCGCGGATTGTGCTGTGAACCATGTATGGCGGAATCATATCAAGACTTTTAGTAAAGAATAATGCCGTACCCGGTAAATATTTTCCCGTTTCATAAAGCTGATTAAAACTTTCCAGATAAGTATCGATTGGCAACGATCGGAATGAACGATATATCGCTTTATTACCCAATGTCCACAAATAAATAGTGGCGAATGGAACTGCTGCAATTACTATTGACCAATAACCGCCGTGTGGTAGTTTCGTAAAAACAGAGATTAAAAATATTATGTTTATTACAAACACAAATAGAGAAATAAGCAAGAGCAGTTTATTTTTTCTTCTTTTAAATATCCAAATCATAAATAAAGTGCTTGATGCCATTGTAGCTGTAACTGCAAATCCGTATGCAGCGGCTAGATTTTGAGAGCCTTTAAAGATTATGATCATTAGTATTACTGAAAATAACAGTCCCCAATTTACAGCATTAACATAAATTTGAGATTTTATGTGGCTCGATGTGTACTCCACTTTCATTAACGGAAAAATATGTGTTCGTATTCCTTGATAGACCAAAGAAAAAACTGCACTGATCATAGCCTGTGAAGCAATTATTGTCGCAAGTAATGTTAAGATTAAGAACGGCACATATAAAAATTCGGCTTGATGTTTTATCATTGCAAACAAAATATTAATTTGTTCTTCGCTACGTTCACCTTGTGATAAAAGGAATGCCCCTTGACCAAAATAATTTATAACAAGAGCAAAGAATACAAAATACCAAGCTCGCCTGATTGGTTCTCTACCAAGATGACCCATATCTGCATAAAGCGCTTCGCCGCCCGTAGCACATAAAATTACTTCCGATAAAACAATAAACCCGCTGTAACCATTATGAATTAAAAAATTAATTCCATAATAAGGATTAATGGCGATGCCGATCTGAGGATTATGAATTAAAGATATTAATCCAGCAATAAAAAGAGATGAAAACCATAAAATCATTATCGGTCCGAATGAAGAGGCAACTTTATTCGAACCCCGAGACTGAACCGAGAAAAGAAGAATTGTAATTACTATGGTTATCAATATAATTGTGTCTTGAGAAATGTGCCCGATTCCGGGAATCAATTCCAATCCTTCAACCGCCGAAAGAATACTAATAGCAGGAGTTATTACGCCGTCTCCCATTAACAAAGAGACACCTACATAGCCCAGAAATGTAACAAACAACATTGATCTTCCGGATTTAAGTGTACTATGTAAAATGTTTTTTAAAACTATTGTTCCGCCTTCACCTTTTGAACTAAGACTCATAGCAAGAAAAGTGTATTGAACAGTAACAAGAATAATAAGTGTCCAGAAAATCAAGGAGAGAATTCCAATAATGTTTTGTTGAGTGGCGGGAGTTAATATAAAAATTACAGTGAGAGTATAGATAGGACTCGTGCCGATATCTCCAAATACAAGCCCCATTGCTTTAATTATTTCACCAAAAGGATTTGGGGAAATATCTTGGGATTTCATTTATCTTGAAGAAGAGATAAAATTTACACGAAGTATCATCAACCGAAAAGTACTGTATATAGTAGATAAGCAACCGTAAATACAATAGAGAATCCAAGAATTCCCATTAAAAAGTAAAAAGGAATATCGCTTAATTTGCTCTTATTACTTACATTTTCCATTAAGTCCTCATTATTTTTCAAAAAGTATTAAAACATAAAATGCACATTGCCAAGATAGTTATTATTTTTATTTCATAAAAATTTTGAGCTAATTAATTACTCATAACACTCATTTAAGATTAATAATAAATGGCTCTATTTAAATTAATCAAAGAACATAAGAGAGGTATTTCGCTAATTGCTTTTCTTATTTTAGTCGAAAATGTTGCATGGATTCTAGAGCCAACTTTGTTTGGAAACTTAATTGATGCATTTCTTCAAAGATCTAACCCAAGTGTTCCTTCGGATAAATTTGCTCACATTATACCATTAATTTTTTGGATAACTGCATATTTAATCAATTCAGCTTCAGGCACTTTTCGCAGAAGATTTGAACCGAGAGTTTTTCAAAAAATGTATGTTCAGCTTGTTACCAAGATTGCCGAGGCCGGCAATAAACTGGGGCATGATACTTCTAAAACTGTTGCGCGCGCTCACCTCTCACAAGAATATGTAACATTTGTCCAGTATAGAATTCCTGAAATCGCAGAACAGATTATTGCTATTCTTGGTGCAGTTATAGCTTTAACTTTTTTTGATTTAAGAATTTCTTTGGTTTGTTTGTTAATCTCTTTTCCGCTAATAATTCTGAGCAGTCTCTACAGTAAAAATGTTGTAAAACTGCATTCTGAACTTCATGATACTTACGAAACAATTTATGATACATTTTCAAAGAGAAAACCGGAACAGGTAACTACAATTTATAATACGATGGCAAAACTTCAAGAAAAAATTGCTACTTGGGGTGCTGCTAATTTCGGAATTATGAGATTTGTTCTGTTAATAATTTTTCTATTTGTTCTTTATATTGCAATTGATCTGGATGATTTTTCACTTGGAAGTATTTACTCTATAGTCGCTTATTTGTGGACGTTTGTTACCTCTGTTGAATATATACCGGAATTGCTTGAAAGCAAAACATCATTACAAGACCTATCAAAAAGAATTGAAACAGATTTATAATTCCATTGGACTTTTCTTAACACTTAACTATTTTGTGCCAACTTTTACGGGTGATAATGGAAGAGAAAAATAAAAAGACTGAACTAGTTCGGGGACTAACATTAACAGCAACCATAATGATTGTTGCCGGTTCTATGATCGGGTCAGGAATATTTCGCAAACCATCATCAATGGCCCAACAACTCGGTTCCCCTGAACTACTTATTATTATTTGGATAGCTGCTGGAATTATTACATTTATTGGCGCGCTTATTAATGCTGAAATTGCCGGAATGATTGATGCGACAGGCGGGCAGTATGTTTATTTCAGAAAAATGTACGGCGATTTTACTGCATATCTTTACGGCTGGTCTATTCTTTCAGTAATTCAAACTGGAAGCCAAGCTGCAATAGCATATGTTTTTGCCGAATATCTCGGTTACTTTATTAAGTATCCGCAGCTTCCACAGCATATACAGGATTTTGCAATATATATGCCTCTTGTTGGAAACATTCATCCATTTTTGGATTTTGGAACTAAGGCTGTTGCAATTCTCTGCATTTTTTTCTTAACGAGTGTAAATTATATCGGTGTTATCTTCGGCGGGGTTGTTCAAACAATAGTAACTTATATAAAAATTATTTCCATCATTTTAATTTCAGTATTTCTACTTCTACTTGGGAATGGAAGCTTTTCAAATGTTTACACCGGATTTTCAATTCCACAATCTACTTCTAATAATTTAATAGCTATGGTTGGTCTCGCTTTTGCCGGTGCATTTTGGGCATATGATGCATGGAACAGTGTTACTTATGTTGCGGGTGAAGTAATTAACCCGAAAAGGAATATTCCTCTCAGTCTGTTGTGGGGAACGTTGATTGTAATAGGTGTATACGTTTTAATAAATGTTGCTTATCTCTATGTATTACCGATTAACGAGATGGCAAAATCTCCGCTTGTTGCTGCTACCGCTGCAGAAAAAATTTTCGGAACTAAAGGTGGATCATTAATTGCTATTGCTGTTATAATCTCCACATTTGGCGCCCTTAACGGCAGTATACTTGCAACGGCGCGGGTTCCATATGCAATGGCGCGAACAAATTTATTTTTCAGAGGTCTTGGTAAAGTTCATCCCCGGTTTGGAACACCGCATGTTTCATTAGTAGTTCAAGGAATTTGGTCGTGTGTATTAGTAATGTCCGGTTCGTTTGATACAATTACAGATTATGTCATATTCGGTGCATATTTATTTTATATGCTGGGCGCCTACGGTGTATTCGTCTTACGCAAAAAAATGCCCGATGCTGTGCGTCCGTATAAAGTTTGGGGTTATCCATATACTCCAATAATATTCATTGTCTTTTCATTTTTATTTCTTGCAAACACTATTATTTCCGATACCTCCAACGCAATGATGGGATTAATATTAATCGCGGCAGGTTTACCAATGTACTTTTTTTGGAAATACAGGCAAAAGAAGTATCACATAAAAGATAATTTTTAAAAAAAGAAAGACGCGGTAACGCGTCTTTTTATTTATAACATTTTTGAATGATTCTATTTGAAAATAAAATAAAGAAAGTATGCCATACCGAGAATCATTACGAGGAAAATTAATCCCAAAAGCGAGTATAAATACAAAAGTGAATTAGAAAGTTTGTAATTCCCCGTTGCTTCGTTTTGTTCCGAATTAACTATCGAATTAATTTTATCCATTATAATTCCTTTCCATAAATATCTTCGTAACGTTTTATTCCATCAATAATAATTTTATAAGCTTCTTCTTTGCCGACAATTTTTTCGACAACTACATTTTTGTGCTCTAGTTTTTTATAATCTTCAAAAAATCTTTGTAATTGTATCATAGTATGTGGGGGCATGTGTTCAAGATCGTCAATATAATTCACGGAAATATCGTTCTTCGCCACTGCTATAATTTTTTCATCTTTCTCTTCATTGTCAACCATTTCCATAACGCCGATAACTTTTGCTTCAATTAAACAAAGCGGATCAACTTCAACAGAACATATAACAAGAATATCAAGCGGGTCTTCATCATCGCTTAATGTACGGGGGATAAATCCATAGTTAGCGGGGTAATGAACAGCTGAGAATAAAACTCGGTCTAATTTAAGTAGGCCGCTTTTTTTATCTAACTCGTATTTTGCTTTAGAGCCTTCGGGAATTTCTATAATTGTATTTACAAATTGCGGAATGTTATCACCATAACTTACATGGTGCCATGGATTGAAATACTTACTAACTTTATTTTGAGTCATAATTTGTTCTTTTCACAGTATAAGTTTAGTCGGCACTCATCATTCGGAGACCTTTTTTAGCGACCTCACTCTTGGGATTATATTTTAAGGTTGCCTTATACCATTTTATTGCTTCATCATAATTTTGTAATGATTGATAACATGCACCAAGCATTTCCATAAATCTCCACTCGCTTGGTTTTGATTGCAGTGCTTTCGATAAATATGTAATAGCGCCGTTAAAGTTTTTCTTTTGAAAAGCTCTCTGTCCTAATGCTCCATTTGCTTCTAATATTTCATTTTTATACTGCTTTTCATTTCCGCCTGCAAGTTTAATAAGATAAACATATTGTTCCGCTGCTTGATCAGTCGAATCCATTTGACTATAAGTTTGAGTAAGCCAATAATTTGTCACAAAAGTTGTGTCAACTAATTCTTTAGCTTTTAAGAATGATTGTCTAGCGCCGTTCCAATCTTTCATATCATAATATGCAAAACCCATATATCTGTATGCTAACTCATACTTGGGATCAATTTTTATTTTTGCCATATAATATTTAATAGCTAATTCATTATTCTTGCTTCTAAAGTAATTGTTGGCCATATCCATAAAGAGACTTGATTGAGTGCTGTCTCTTTCAATAACTTTTTCATAATACTTAATAGCAATGGAATCTGCTTTGATTATTTGGAATGCTTTACCGGCGTTTTTCAAATCGCTTACAGTTAACAAAGAGTCTGGAATAGCGGAATAATATTTACCAGCATCTTCAAATTTTTGCGAACCAAAAGATGCAATTGCTGCATTTTTAGTTATAACTGCGTCGCCTGGATATTTAGACAATCCTTCTACTGCATACTTATAGGCTTTCTCGTAGTTCTTGGATTCTAAAAAGGCTTTTGTAATTTTTTGATAACCGTCTTTGGTTTGTTCAAGAGCTAAATATTTTTCGTAATAAGTAGCTGCCTCGCTCCAATATTTTGCCAAAAATAAAATAGATGCTGTTTCTTTAAGTGCTTTTACGTTGTTTGGATCAAGTTGAATAATCTTTAAATAAGTATTTCCTGCTTCTTTATATCTTTTAGATTTGTATAGCAGCTCAGCCATCTTGAATTTAAGAGCAACATCCAAGGAGTCGTATTTTTCAGCTTCTGCATAATTTGTAATTGCAAGTTCCGCCACATTCATTTTGGCATAAGCATCGCCAAGATATTCAAAAAGTTGTTTGTCGTTTTTATAATCTTTTTCACGCAACTGAATTAATATCTTAAGAGCGGTGCTCGCGGAATCTTTATCCAAACACTCTTTTGAAATTTTCAAAGCTGTTGCATAGTCTTTTTTCTTAATCGCTTTTTCTGCATCCTCATAATAATTTTGAGCGATCAGTTTGTAAGACATTAAAAAGATTAAACTAACAATTATAATTGATGCTCTTTTCATATTTACCGCCGTTTTAGTTCACCATTTTTACAGGAACAGTTGCAGGTCCCAAATTATTTTTTGCTACTATCTTCTGGCCTTCAAAACTTGTTAAGAAAGTTGCAAAGCCAGAGGCCAAACCGACACCAATTTCATTAAGATAAATAGTTGTAGTCCGTGTAAAAGGGTAATTCTGAGTTATCAAATAAGCAGCATATGGTTTATAATATAACACTTCTCCATCACTCCTAATTTTTGAGCCTAGCTCTAATACTTTAATTCCTTTTACATCATTTAACGAGTTTACTCCAATAAATCCGATACTTTTTTTTGTCGTTTTTATTTTGCTGATTACTTCTTCTTCACTTTTAACTGCTGTAATATTCTGTAGTTCCTTTTTATCAAGTAGATTTTCCTTCAAATATTCATAAATGCCGGAATTGTGTTCCGGGACATAAACTTTATAATTTTTTGTTTGTCCGAAAATTAAATTTTTTATTTCTTGAACGGTAATCTGAAATTTCGAATCGTTTTCACTTACAATAGGAACAATGGCATCGTAACAAAAATTAAAATGGTGCAAATCTAATTTTGATTTTTCAGAAAAAGACTTTTCTTCAGCGTTCAATTCTCGAGTGCTGATAAATATCTTTGCTTCTTGATTAAGAACAGCCGCAATTCCTTCGCGTGCTTTAACAGAAACTAATTCTATGCTGCTTCCGGGATAATGCACAACAAAAGTATCTCTTGCTGCTTTAACAACATTGTAAAGAGATTCATCAACATAACATTTAAGCGAGCCCTTGATTGGAGAAATTTGACGTTCATTACAAGCAGTGAATATCAAAATAAAAAAAAGAAACAGAAAAGATATTTTAGTTAGATCCTTCATCTTTTATACGTCTTTTAACCTTGAACATAGTAGATAAAATTCTGAACGTGCCATAAAGAAAAAGAACTATCCCCATAGTTATTTTTAATTGAGAAGGAAGTTGGGCTGGAAATAAATTTGTGAATAAAATTGCCAGCCCAAGTAAAATAAAAATAATTCCTGCAGTGTATGCGATATATGTCATCAAGTTTTTCATTATTCCTGTAATTGGAATTTATATGGCAATACTATCCAAACTGCAATTGGGTGATTGTTTTGTAATGCAGGTGTGAAAGCTGATTTCATTGCTGCGGCAATTGCAGCATCATTAAATAAATCCGAATCTGTTTTAATTACAACAGCTCTTTTCGGTTTACCTTCTTTATCAACCAAAACTTTCACAAATACCCTGCCCGTTATTCCGGCACGTTTTGCAATTTCAGGATATTCAGGTTTTACAGAAACTACCATTTCGGGATATTTCTCAACGGCAACAAAAGCATCCATTCCGGGATCTTCACTTTCAATTTTTATATCCTGTGTAATCTGTGCTTGCCCGCCAATATCATTTCCCAAAGCTGGCGCAACTTGCTGACTCATCTCTTGTTGAGTTGCAATTGTAGCTTCAGGCGGAGCTTGTTCATCAGGAACCGGAACAGGAACTCCAACCGTTGGTGGAGCTACCGGTCCTGCAACAGATATTTGTGGGGGTGCTTCATTTGCAATTGAAGGAGGTGGACCAAGTTCGCTATATTTTAATACTCTGCCGACCGTTGGTGCATTATCAAAATCCTCGCGAGTAATCTCTTGATATATATAATAAGATGCTATCAGCGTTAGGTGAAGAAATATTGCAACCGTTACTCCTATCGCATAATTTCTTGGGTAGAGTTTTTTTAATTCGAACGCTCCATATACTCCGCCAATTTTTTTAAGTGCTATTGTTTCAGACATAATTTTCCTCCGGCTTATATGGTTGCTTTTGACATTTCTTTTTTATCAATATCAGTGATTGGTGCAAAAGCACGACTATTAAGATTAGCTTGAACACATTCGTCAACCAAATCAATCATAACGTGATATTTTGCTTTTCTATCTATCTTAAGAAGTACAACAAATTTTGGGTTCTCTTGTCTTTTCTCTTTTAGAAATTTTGGTAATTGCTCAAAAGAAAGTTTATGAGGTAGATCAAAACCAATACTCCAATAAAGATTATGTTGTTCATCGCATCTGATAGTCAATAAATTTGATTCAGCCATTTTAACTTCAACATCTTTATCCGGGGGAAGATTTATTTCAAGTGTTTGTGGCTTACGGAAGACCGTTGTTAACATAAAAAATGTTAACAGCAAAAAAGCAACATCCACCAAAGGAGTCATATCAATACGAATATTGAGTCTTTTCTTTGGTTTCCTTTTACCTTTTCTCTTTTTGTGTCCGCCGCCATCGCCGCCAACGTCACCACCAGCCATATTATTCTCCTATTTTAACTTTTTTTATCTACTTTAAAATTTGTTACCATATTAAATCTGGTTATCTGAACTTTACGAAGTAGTTCCATCATATCCTGAACAACTCCAAATTCAACTTCAGCATCAGATTTCAAAATAGTAATAAGTTTTGGGTTAGAAATTCTTGCTTTGATAAAAAGATCGCCAAGGTTTTCCTGTTTAACTTCAACTGCTTGGCGAAGCTTATTTTCCTGACCAAACATTTTTTCCATTAATATTTGAGAGTCAAAACCAAGGAATAGTCTTGAATCCTTACCTATATATAGAATCATTGTATTGGTTTCTGGAAGCTTTATTTCCGCATGCGAATATGGAAAAACAACTTCTACTTCTTCTGCGGGTTTAAACTGAGTAGTTAGCATAAAGAAAGTAAGGAGCAAAAACGCCACATCCACCAGCGGAGTCATATCAATACGAATAGAGACTCTTTTCTTTTTAATGCGCGGCATTAATTACCTCACTTTTCTTTTAATAATTGCATTACATTATAATTTGCTTCGTCAATTTGGAATGTAAAACTATCAACTTTATTTACATAAAAATTATAAGCAACTATTCCAAGAATAGCCGCGAACAATCCGCCGGCTGTATTGATCAACGCCTCGGAAATACCAGTAGCTAAAGAAATTGCATCTGGCGCACCTGCTTGAGCAAGGGCTTTGAATGAACGAATCATACCGATAACTGTTCCTAAAAGACCAACCATCGTTGCAATTGATGCAATTGTTGAAAGAGCTATTAAGTTTTTTTCTAGGAGTGGTGTTTCCAACATCATTGACTCTTCTACTGAACGTTGAACTTCCACAAGTTTCTTTTCGGAATCTACTGATGAACCAGATGCTGTAACTTCTTGAAATCTGGTTAGCGCTGCTTTTAATACATTTGCTACTGATCCTCTTTGTGCGTCACAAGAAGCAATAGCATCATTTATTTTATTAGCTCTGATCTGATCAATTACTTTTTTAAAGAATTTAGGAATAGCTTGTTTGCCTGCAGCTTTTTTAAGTGAAAGCGCTCTTTCAATTGTAATTGCAATAACCATAATTGAAAGACAGATTAATAATGCAACCAAAGGACCGCCGACATAAACCATACCCATGATGTTGCCACCCAACGGAACTTCTTTAGTTCCTTTTGTAGCAAAGTCTGCAAAATTAGCTGGATTGCCTAGTATAAATTCATAAATACCGAAAGCTGCAACTAAGGCAATGAAGAAAAGAATTACGATAAAAGCAGATTGTTTCATTGTTACTCTCCTGTTAATAAATAAATATGTTACTTAAAGTACAGCCAATTT
>JAHEZQ010000048.1 GCA_023250955.1 Melioribacter sp.
ATTTCCCTTCTTTATCATAAACTTCAACAGTTAACAATTTAGCACCGAAGCCGATTTTACCTGCAAGATTTTCTCCGCTTAGAACAATTAAATCACCGGTTAAAAGCTCATAAGAAGTTACATCCACATCATTCAGAAAAATCTTTGTCTTACTCACATCAATATTTTCCGGTGCTTTTATAAATGAAATTGAGACTAGCAATTCTTCCCCGGATAATACTTCGCCCGGATTAGGGCTAAGAAGAATTATTTCTTTTTCTTTCTCCGAAACAGCAGAGACTGAAATTTGAAGCGGTGAAACACCTTGAGTAATATCAAGAGGATATGTTTGAGCTGTACCATTCCTTAAATTTATTATAAGATAATATTCTAAATAAGGTGGTATAACAACTTCCGATGGAAGAGTTATTGAAGCAGAATTTCCTGCAACGAGCATTTCTGCTTTTTTGAATTCGTTCTCTCCGAAGGGTTTGTACGCAATGCTAATGTTTGAAATATTCTCTGCGCTAAATAATTCGGCGGAGATTGCTAAAGGTGATTTTTCTTTCGCATCACCGATCTTTACAGAAGAAACAATATTGCTTATCTGCCCAACTAATTGATTGACAGTAAAAAGTTGAAGAAATATGATAATTGGAAAAAATCTTTTCTTAAAAAAATCTTTTTTCTTCATAATCTTTATCTCCCAAAGAGGCCGACTTTCAAGAATTTTATTGTTAACAATAACAATTGAATTAATTATTGCCTGAAGAATAATATTCTATTTCTAAATCACCTTGAGGTGTTTTAATTTTAACTTTTTTTGTCGTCAATTGTCTGGTCGTCGAATTTTTCTTTTTGTCTTCATCCGAAGCTGTGTTCAGATTAACATTTCCCAATGGATCAATTCTAGCTGTATTGCCCCCGGTAACTCTTCCACCCCCTCTATTTCCTCTTAACGATTGAAATTCTACTGAACCTTTTTCTAAAGAGATTGTTGTTGAACTGTCCGAACCAACTTCAATAAATCCAAGTGTTCCACGTATTGATGCAACTGCAGTGGGAGTTGTAAATTTAAATTCTGCATCCTCCTGTTTGTTCACTTCAAATCCAATTAGTCCTTTATCAATGTAAGTGTTCTTATCTATTTGTTTGTTGTTCCGTTTACCGTAAATATTTAGAACAGCATTTTCTCTGACCCTTAAAAGTCCTGATCCATCCGTAAATAATACAAGTGCAAGAGATTTCGATCCTGTTTTTACTTGTCCTTCATCAAACAAGGCATCACCTGTTTTAGCTACTTCCCAATCGGATTGACCAGCTTTTTTGTATGATACATCTTTCACGATTTTCTTTACCAAAGCAACCGGAGTATCACCGGGCAATTGTAAATTTTCATCGGATATAAAACCAATTAGCCACGGAATAATAAAAACTATTAAAAAACTTTTCGCTTTCATGATTTATGTTTCCTAATTTTATTTAGCAGTAAATATTGCTGAAATTACTAAATCAGGTTGACTTTCCAACAACGATAAGATTGTCATAAAGTCGCTCAGAAGAATCGGTTGATTATTTTCATCAAAGAATTGTAGTTGTTCGAGCGTAATTTGTCCTGTTGAGATTTTATCAATAATATCATTGCTGACATTTAATTTGGAAAGAAAAGTCGCCAATCTTAACATTTCAGCACTAATATTTTTTGTTGCATTTGAATTTGACGAAGTTGAACCGATTATTTTCAATTCTCTTGGTTCACTTACTAATTCAGTTTCTCTTCCGGATTGCGAAACGATTGCAGAAACAATTACTGCTATTCTTTGACCTTCTAACAATTCTCTTCGTTTGTATTGAATCAAGTTAATGCTGAGAAGGGTACCTACGTCCGCATCTACAACCGGGTCGCTTGATTGCAGCGCTTCTAATAGACTTTGATTTTCACCTCTGATGCATGCTTTAATTTTATATCTTAATGTTCCTTGTACATCAGACCAACTAATTTGAGCATTCCCTACAGTGACTTCGAATGGAACATTTTGAGGTAGAAATAAAGTAGGTGCAGTTGGGTTAAGGAAGGAAATTGTATTATCTGAATTTCTATTATCAGCTAAAAAATTACCACGATCATCAAACATTGTAAGAATAATACTTAATACACCTGTTGGCTTTCCACGTTTTACTAACTCAGTACCAAGATCTTTATTCCAATTTACTTGATCAATTTTGATATCTGCAGAACCAAATTCATCATTAAAAAAACTTCTTGGAGTAAATGGAAACGTTCTAAATGTTAGTAACTGTTGTGGAGTCGAACCCAAGGATTGTGCCCATCCCACCCTTCCTTCTATAATTACTTTGGGTCGGTTAGTGATTATAGTAACATGAAAAATTCTTGGTTGACCGCTTACATTATTTGTAATAAGAAAAGCACCCGGATCCAACGAAGATAAGTCCTGAAGTATCTCAAAACTAATATTTTGAGTTTGAGCACTCAATGACAGTGAGGTAATGAAGACAATAATTACGGTTAAAAATGAAATATTTTTTCTCATAATATTAACTCCACTTGAATTCTTATGAAGAAAGGACATATTCACATTTACTCTGTAAATAAAGTAATTATTTATTCTTTCTAACTCAAGAAATGATTTATAAAGGTTGGATAATGTGATGACTATAACATGGGAAAGTTTTCACGATAAAATCTTCCCAAATGCTAATTTACTTTTTCACCTTTATCGGCATTGATAAAACCAAATTGCGGAGTTGGTTGATTATCAATCTTTATTTCACCAAAGCGTGATTCAAACTTATCAATATTATCCTTTAATGCGCGCATTAACATCTTTGCATGCTGTGGAGTAGTTATAATGCGTGAAAGTACTCTTGCTTTAGGAACGCCGGGAACAACTCGAGTGAAATCAATTACAAACTCAGCAGGCGAATGTGTAATTATTGCTAGATTGGAATAAATTCCTTCAGCTTCTTTTTCACCGAGTTCAATATTTATCTGCTGTGCATTTTGTTCATTGTTCTGATTCATCTTTTCACCTTAATTAATCATAAAAAAGCGAGGCTATCTCAAAAATAATTTCTAACAATTTGATACAGCCTCGCTGATATAAAATAAATTACAAATAATTATTTAACTTCATCTGCCTTTTTAAAAGCTGCTTTAGATTTCTCTTCCATTCCTAAATTTGCATATACTTGACCTAAACTTATCCAAACTCTTGGTTCATTTGGTTTAACAGATAAATATTTTTCCAATAGAGGTGCAGCTAGTTTAAATTTTTCTTGAAATGATCTATCTGTACTCTCTTTCTTAACAGCCTCATCTCTAAGATCATTTCCCCAATTTATATATGTTGCAGCAAGATTATAGCATGCATCAATATTATTCTCATCAACTTTTATAACTTGTTCTAATTGTGATGCTGCTTTATTGAATTTATGAGCTTTAAGCAATACAACACCATAAGCATATTTTAACTCTTTATTTGCTGGATTCTTTTCAACAAGTTCTTTGAAAGAAGTTTCGGCAACATCCATTTTGTCTGCAGAATAATATGCGTTACCTAACTGCAACAAAATATCCGCATCAGTCGGGAATTTTGCTCTGCCATTTTGTAAAACCGAAATTGCTTTATTATACCATTCGAAAGCACTTACGCTATCTGCTTTATTTTTAGATTTACGATATCCTTCCATTAAATCTGCGCCTTTATTTAAATATAGGGCACCTAATCTTGAAAATGAGTAAGCAGGTTTACCAATCTTTACCAATTTTTCTAAATATGGAACTGACTCTTCTTTTTTATTCATATTAAGATATGCAGCAGCAACGTTTTCGTATCCGATTGTTGAATCAGGTTCGCATAAAATTGAATACTTAAATTGTTCAACAGCTTTTTCAAAAAACAAATTCATACTGTCTTGCTTTGTAGTCTTAACAGCAGAATTAAAGTATGATACTCCTTTATTAAAGCTGTTTGCCCATGAATATTTTTTAAATTCTTTAACGTCAACTTCAAATTTCTTGCTGACTGCTAATGATTTATCGAAAGCTTCCAACATTTTGGGAATATCACCCTCTTCAGAATAAAGCTTGCCAAGCATACTCCATCCTTCATCGCTGGCGGGATTTTTAGCAACTTCTTTCAATAAAACTTCTTTAGCTTTATCATACTGTTTTTGTTTGATGTATAACTTAGCGCCTTCTATTTCAGCAGAACCGCATTCAAAAGCTGTTATACCTAAAACCATTGTCAAAATGCTCAAATAAATAAATGCTTTTTTCATTGATGCTCCATTTAATAAAAATAAATCCGTAATTAATTTGAACAAAAATAACCAATTTGAGATAGGCAAGTCAAGGTTAAATTAGTTCATTTATTCGCAGAATCAATAACAAGATTATTGATTTTGAATGAATAATAATAAACAACAGATAGATTAATTGATTTTCGGAACGCAAAAGAATATTTTTGAAATAAAGAACTAAAAATGAAAACAGAAGAGATAATCCGTAACGTTCCAAAAGTCTTACTTCATGATCATCTCGACGGCGGTCTTAGAACTAAAACCATTATTGAACTAGCTAAAGATTTAAAATACACAAAACTACCCACTTCAGATCCGGGTGAACTTTCCGAATGGTTTTTCCGCGGCGCAAATAAAGGAAACCTTGTAGAATATCTTCAAGGATTTGAACATACATGCGCTGTTATGCAAACAAAAGAAGCCCTTCAGCGCATTGCCTACGAAATGATGGAAGATATGAAAAACGATGGTGTTTGTTATGTAGAAACTCGATTTGCACCAGTCTTCCACACCGAAAAAGGACTTTACTACGAAGATATAATTAATGCTGTGCTTGAAGGTTTGGAAAAAGGAAAAAGAGATTTTGGTGTTGGCTATGGTTTGATTCTTTGCGGTATGCGTAATATGAAAAATACTTTAGAGATTGCCGAACTTGCAGTCAATTTTAGAAGACAAGGAGTTGTAGGATTTGATCTCGCGGGCGAAGAAGGTGGTTATCCCCCTAAAAAACATATTGAAGCATTTCAATTCATCAAGCGTGAAAATTTTAATATTACAATACACGCTGGCGAAGCATTTGGTATAGATTCTATCTGGCAAGCAATTCAGATTTGCGGGGCACACCGAATCGGGCATGCAACACGCTTAATTGAAGATATCCACTTTGATAAAGAAGGTAATATCGTCTCGCTTGGCGATCTTGCTCAATACATTTTAGATACTCGTCTCCCTCTCGAAATTAATCTGTTAAGCAATGTCCACACCGGTGCAATTGATAAAATGGAAAATCACCCTTTCATAAAACTTTATAAAGAAAAGTACAGAGTCTTTCTTAATACAGACGATCGTTTGATGAGTGATACAACTCTTACAAAAGAATATTTGATCGCAACCGATATGTTCGGTTTAACATTAGATGACATAGAAAAATTAAATATCAATGCAATGAAATCTTCCTTCATTCCATACAAAGAAAGATTACCATACATTTATAATATTATCAAACCCGGTTACCAAAAAATGCGGGAGAAACTTCTTTCACTAAAAGTATAATTTGTTTATGGCAAAACCACTTTTTAAAAATTATTCGTATCAATTCGATAAGAACGAGAAAAAAATTCTTCTCCAATTTTGCAAGACCATTCAAAAACAGATGACTGCAGACGAAAGATTTTACGCCGATCTCCGTACATTCAATTCAATTATTGATAAGATCAATGATCCGGTTGATGAGATGAAACTTACAAAGGACGAAAAGACCAAACTGGTTTTTCGTCTTAAAGAAAATGTTGATCACATGAAAAAGCAGGTTAACAAAGGATTTTTTCTTAAGCGATGGCTTTACAAATCTGCTTATAACCAATACAAAAATCTTTTAGAAACTCATTTCAGTAATTAAATGGAAACACTAAACAAAATCATTAAAGCACCGATAGGCACTAAAATAAGTTGCAAAGGTTGGATTCAAGAAGCAGCGATGAGAATGCTGATGAACAATCTCGATCCTGATGTTGCAGAGCGACCTGAAGAATTAATTATTTACGGCGGTTCCGGCAAAGCTGCACGCAACTGGGAATCTTATGAAGCAATAATTTCCTCCTTAAAAAAGTTAGAGAATGATGAAACTCTTGTAGTTCAATCCGGTAAACCGGTTGCAATTTTTAAAACACATGAGAATGCACCGCGCGTAATTATTTCCAACGCAATGCTTGTTCCCGATTGGGCAACTTGGGATGAGTTCCGCAGACTTGATTCGCTTGGTTTAACAATGTATGGGCAAATGACCGCTGGGAGTTGGATCTACATTGGCACACAAGGAATTTTACAAGGTACTTACGAAACGTTTGCAGAATGTGCCCGGCAACATTTCAATTCAACATTAAGCGGAAGATTATTATTAACCGCCGGACTAGGCGGAATGGGCGGCGCTCAACCATTAGCGGCAACAATGAACGGCGCAGCTTTTCTTGGAATTGATGTTGACCGATCGCGTATGCAAAAAAGAATTGACACTGGTTATCTAGATGTTATAACCGAAGACTTGGATGAAGCGCTTAAGCTAGTTCTGGATGCAAAAGAAAAAAAGATTGCTCTTTCAGTTGGATTGCTGGGCAATGCGGGAGAAATTTTACCGAAAATTTTAGAAAGAAAAATCACTCCCGATATTATTACAGATCAAACTTCTGCTCATGATACTCTTAACGGTTATGTCCCGATGGGTATGGGTTTAGAAGAGGCACTAAGTCTTCGTAAAAGCAATCCTAACAAATACATTTCACTTTCAAAAAAAACAATTGTTGAACATGTTAAAGCGATGCTGG
Organism: Melioribacter sp.; assembly: GCA_023250955.1. Classification (GTDB taxonomy): domain Bacteria; phylum Bacteroidota; class Ignavibacteria; order Ignavibacteriales; family Melioribacteraceae; genus Fen-1258. Next base: position 6,843 of record JAHEZQ010000048.1, read on the forward strand.
AATTTCAAGCTCGCGGTGCAATTGCTTTTGATTACGGTAACAACATCCGCGGGGAAGCAAAAGAAAACGGATTGGAAAATGCGTTCGATATTCCCGGATTCGTTCCGGAATATATTCGTCCTCTTTTCTGTGACGGCAAAGGTCCGTTCCGTTGGGCTGCATTGAGTGGTGATCCAAAAGATATTTACGAAACTGATAAAGCTGTGATTGAAACTTTTCCGGAGAATAAAGCATTAATCCGTTGGATTGAATTAGCGCAAAAGAAAGTTCATTTTCAAGGATTGCCTGCACGCATCTGCTGGCTTGGTTACGGAGAACGTGCAAAAATGGGAAAGATTTTTAATCGTCTTGTTGCTGAAGGAAAAGTTAAAGCGCCAATCGTTATTGGCAGAGATCATCTTGACTGTGGTTCAGTTGCATCTCCTAACAGAGAAACAGAAGCAATGAAAGACGGAAGTGATGCAATTGCAGATTGGCCAATCCTTAATGCAATGTTAAATTCAATTGGTGGTGCAAGTTGGGTTTCTGTTCATCATGGCGGTGGTGTTGGAATTGGTAAATCAATTCACGCAGGAATGGTTGTTGTTGCAGACGGAACAAAAGAAGCGGAAGAGCGGCTTGAAAGAGTTTTGACTTACGATCCGGGAATGGGAATTGCGCGCCACGCTGATGCCGGATATCAGCAAGCAATTGATAATGCAAAAAAGTTTTCTGTAAAAATTCCAATGTTGAAATAATTCATAGAGGAACAAAATGAAAATGAAAGTATTAATAGCAGACAAATTTCCAGAGCAGTACATTCAGAGATTGAAGGATGCCGAAATTGAGGTTATTTATGAACCGAAATTAGGAGAGAATGATCTTCCCGAATCAGCTAAAAATGTTGATTGTCTTGTTGTTCGGTCAACAGTAGTAAATGCAAAAACAATTGAAGATTCTAAACAACTTAATTTAATAGTACGTGCAGGCGCCGGCGTAAATAATATTAATATTGTTTCAGCTAATAAAAAGGGGATTTATGTTTCCAACTGTCCGGGTAAAAATTCAATAGCTGTTGCAGAACTTGCAATTGGATTTATGTTAGCGCTCGACCGTAGAATTCCTAACAACGTTGCTGATTTCAAAGCGGGCAAATGGAATAAGGGCGAGTATTCAAAAGCAGAGGGACTTTTTGGAAAGACATTGGCAATTGTCGGCTATGGTGCAATTGGCAAAGAAGTCGCAAAACGCGCTCAAGCTTTAGGTATGAATATTTACGCAAAAGATATTACACGCATTGAAGGTTATGGTGCAAAAGATTTTTCCGAGTTTGATAAAGTACTTCCGATAGCTGATGTCGTTACAGTTCATTTACCTCAAAACAATGAAACGAAAAATCTATTTGATGATAAAATGTTTGGGTATATGAAGAAAGGGGCAATTTTCATTAATACTTCACGTGCCGGTGTTGTAAACGAAGAAGCATTAATTCGTGCAGTAAAAGAAAAAGGATTGAAAGTTGGTCTTGATGTTTTTCAAGGTGAACCGGAAGCTAAAGACGGATCTGTTTCATCCAAACTTCAAGAACTTGATAATGTCTATGTGACTCATCATATCGGTGCATCAACCGAACAAGCACAAAATGCAGTTGCAGAAGAAACAGTTAATATCATTCTTGGTTTTATCAATAGCGGTGTAATTGCACATTGGGTGAATAAAGCGAAAGCTCTGGAGACTCATTATCAATTAGTTGTAAAACATTATGATAAACCCGGGGTGTTAGCTTCAATATTGGATGTTCTGAGAGAGGGCGATATTAATATTGAGGAAGTTGAAAATATTATTTTTGACGGCGGATTAGTTGCGTGCTGTACAATGAAGATGAAAGCGCCTGCAACAACAGAAATGCTTGAAGCTATAAGAAATAATCCAAATGTTTTAACTTACTCACACGTTTCAATTTAACATATTCTGCCATCCTCCCCTTTTTTCAAGGGGAGGACAGAGGTGGGGTCAACAAAATTTCACATCAAACATATCATCAATAATTCCATGATAGAAAATTAGTTTTATCAGTTCATTCACAGCATTCTCTTCATTATCTGTCATGTCAAAATAGATTGAACCAATATTCTCTACTATAAATTTCTTCGCTTGTTCAGGAACTGTCTCCCTATTAACAATATTTAATATATCATTCTCTATTCTTTCATCAACTGGATTGATCTGTTCATTAAATTTTTCAAGTGCTTCTTTATCTTGAGAAGCGAAAACAAAATTCACGTATGGAAAATCAATCATTTCAGAAACTTCATCGGCTAAACTTATAGCTGATTGATAATTCCATGAATGAAAATTTTCATCACCTACAATTATATAGTCTCTTCCCTTTTCAGCGGTTTTATTTGTATCTAAAGTGATTTCAATTTGCGATGAGAATTTTTCAGCAAACAATATCTTAGATAGGAGGATTTCATTAAGAGATATATCTCCTCGTAAATATATCTTCTGAAATTTTTTCTCTCCCTCAATAAAGTAGAAATATGAATTTGACAGCACACCATCGAACGACAATGCAACTTTCTTAGATACAAATAAGTTTCTATGGTTTACTAATTCCAATGATGGGATTAATGCAACCGCTGACGTATTATATTCAAGGCTTTTGCAAATTAGTGAAGATTCTTGATACGATATCTCTGTTAGGTACCCTTGAGGCAATTGTTCTTTCAATATTGCCGAGAATACATTTTTAGGAAGAATTAATTTCATTTGCAACTCAGATAATTTAAAATAAAAATCCCGCTAATGAGCGGGATTAAGGAAATTAAATTTTGGTAATTACTTCACGTTTTTATCTTTAATACGTGCAGCTTTACCTGAAAGTTCTCTCAAGTAGAAAAGTTTTGCCCTTCTAACTTTACCTTCACGAACCATTTCAACTTTAGCCAATTTTGGTGAACTGTATGAAAAGATTCTTTCCACACCAACACCGCTTGCGATTTTGCGGACAGTGAAAGTTTTGTTTAATCCTGTTCCGCGGATGTTTATTACATCACCTTCAAAAGGCTGAATTCTTTCTTTATCGCCTTCGATAACTCTAACATGCACTCTTATATGATCGCCAGGTTTGAATGCGGGAAAATCCGTGCGCATAAGATCTGCTGTGAATTCTTTTAGCTTGTCCATTTCTTATTACTCCATACTATTTATTTTTTTCCAATGTTCAGTTAAAATTTTTGATTGTTCTTCTTTCCACTCTTTAATTTTTTTTTCATGTCCTGAAAGTAAAACTTCCGGAACTTTTAAATCTTTGTACTCAGCAGGGCGTGTGTAATATGGTGCTTCTATTATGTCGCCATCCATCAGTGAATCATTAAGTGCAGATTCACTATCATTCAATACTCCAGGTATAAGCCGGACTACAGAATCAATAATTGCAAGAGCAACAATCTCGCCACCTGTAAGAACATAACCTCCGATAGAAATTTCATCTGTTGCAAACCTTTCCCTGACCCTGTCATCAACACCTTTATAGTGCCCGGCAATTATCATTAAATTTTCAGTCATTGAAAACTTATTTGCAAGTTTTTGGTCATAAACTTTTCCGCCTGGTGTTGGAAAAATAATATGATCATACTTTCTTTCACTAATAAGTTTTTCAATACATTCAAAGAACGGTTCCGGTTTAAGCAACATTCCCGGACCACCACCAAACGGTTTATCATCAATCTGTTTATGTTTATCGTAAGCATAATCACGAAGATTGTGCACAACGATTTCAACTTTTTTCCGTTCCTGGGCTCTCTTTAATATGCTTGTATTAAGCGGGCTCACAAGAGAATCTGGAACAGCAGAAATAATATCAATTCTCATCATCGTAAAGCAAGTCGCAATCGGGTTTTAGTTCTAATCTTTTCTTTATAGGATCGAATGATTGAATAAAATCTTTAATTGCCGGTATCATAATTTTTTTTTGATCAATATCTTTAATCAGATAAACATCATTTGCAGGATAAGCAAACACATCTTCAAGTAACCCGATAAATTTTGATCCTTGAAAAACTTCACTTCCTATTAAATCATGAATAAAATATGTATCTGCAGAAAGTTTAACGGAATGCTCTTTATCAACGTAGATCTTTTTGCCAAGAAGAAATTTTACATCTTCGTAGTTATCAAACCCTTTGAACTTGAGTGCAAGATTACCATCAACTTCCATAACATTTTCGACAAAGAACTCTTTCCTTGAGCTAAAGAACTCTAAGTAAACAGAATTTAGCTTAAAAAATCTTTCGGAAAAATCAGAATAAGACTCAATTAGTACAAAACCTTTTGAGCCATAAACAGCTTTAACTTCTGCAATCAGAAAAAAATCATCCACAACCGGAATTTTAATCTAATATTTTTAAGATAGCTCGCTTGCCTTCTTTAGCCGCAATAGCAGTAAGCAAGGTTCTCATTGCCTGAGCAGTTTTGCCTTGTTTTCCGATGACTTTGCCGACATCTTCCGCACCAACTTTCAGAGTCAACTCGATTGTTTTTTCATCGGGAGTTGTTTCCTCAAGAGTAACACTATCCGGAGCGTCAACAAGGTGTTTGGCGATAAATTCAATAAATTCCTTCATGAGAGTACCTTTAAATTAAGTGACTTCCAGGGTACGTTATTAAGAAGCAAGCTATTGAGAAATTAGATTTATGCTTGTTCGGAAGTAGTACCCTTTACTTCCGTTTCGCTATCTTTTTTTTCAGCCGATGCTTTTTTAGTTTTTGCTTTTTCTGATTTTTTCTTTAACGATGAAGCAAGATTAGCTTCTTTAATCTTTTTCCAATCATCTAATTTTGCAGAAATTTGTTCTTCACTCAAACCATTCTTTTTCAATTCTCTTTTTAGAATTATTCCTTGATTTGATAAAAGATTTTTTACGGTATCTGTTGGTTGCGCACCAACACCAAGCCAATATAATGCGCGTTCTTCTTTTATATCTACTGTTGCCGGATTAGTCTTGGGATTGTAAAGACCAATGGCTTCAATAAATTTACCATCTCTTGGTGAACGTGAATCTGCAGCAACAATCTTATAAATCGGTTGTTTCTTTTTTCCCATTTTTCTTAATCTTAACTTAACTGCCAATTTGTTACTCCTTATTGATTTTATTTTCTAGTTATACTTTATGTTTTTCATATTAGGTAATGCAAACTTACCGGAATTTTTACTCATCATTTTCATCATTTGTTGCATCTGTTCAAATTGCTTGATCAATCTATTTACATCTTGAACTGTATTTCCGCTTCCTCGAGCAATTCTTTTTCTTCTGCTTCCGTTTAATATTTTTGGATTTATCCGTTCTTTTTTTGTCATTGATTGAATTATAGATTCAACTCTTACTAACTGTTTATCATCAACATCTGCATTTCTAATTGCAGAACTTACACCCGGAACCATACCTAATAAACTTTTCAATGAACCCATTTTCTTAATCATCTTAATCTGTTTCAAGAAATCATCAAAGTCGAATTTATTTTCACGAAATCTCTTTTCCAGATCTTCAGTTTCTTTTTCATCAAACTGAGCTTGAGCTTTTTCAACAAGAGAAATCACATCGCCTTTGCCCAAAATTCTTGAAGCCATTCTATCCGGGTGAAAAATTTCGATTGAATCTAATTTTTCACCAAGACTAGCAAACTTTATTGGGCGATCTACAACCGCTCTAACCGAAAGAACACAACCTCCTCGTGAATCACCGTCAAGTTTTGTAACAACAACACCATCAAAATCAACTTTCTCATGAAAAGCTTTAGCAGAAGTAACAGCATCTTGCCCGGTCATCGAATCTATGACAAACAAAGTTTCTGTTGGTTTAACATTAGCTTTGATCTGAGCCGCTTCGTTCATCATATTTTCATCAACATGTAAACGACCGGCTGTATCAATGATTACAGTATTAAGTCCATTTTCCTTCGCATAGTCCAAAGACTCGGAAGCAATCTTTACCGGTTCCTTACTGCCCTCAATTGAAAAAACCGGAACTGAAATTCTAGATCCTAATATTTTCAATTGCTCAATAGCAGCAGGCCGATAAACATCAGCAGCAACTAAAAGAACATTTCTTTTTTTATCTTTTAAGAACTTAGCAAGTTTTGCGCTAAAAGTTGTTTTACCGCAACCTTGAAGCCCTATTAACATTATTACAGTAATTCCTGAGGCATTTAGTCTTAACTCAGAACCATTACTTCCTAAAAGTCGGATTAACTCATCATACATAATTTTTGTGATAAGTTGACCAGGAGTAACTGAAGTTAAAACTTCCTTGCCAAGCGCTTTCGCTTTAACATCTTCAATAAATTGTTTTGCAACTTTATAATTTACATCAGCATCTAAAAGAACACGGCGTATATCTCTAAGAGTATCCGAGATATTAGTTTCAGTTAATCTACCTTGACCGGTAATTTTTTTAAGAGCCCTCTCAATTTTCTCGGTCAAATCCTCGAGCATATAGTCCAACCTAAATTAAAGATAATAAAAAGAGTATTCATTTCAAATTCAAACAAATTAAGATTCTTTGAGAGCGTTTGCCCCAGATACAATTTCCAATATCTCTTTGGTGATGGATGCTTGGCGTACCTTATTATATGTAAGGTTTAATGAACGAATTAGCTCTTTTGCATTTTCGGTTGCCATATCCATTGCTGTCATTCTTGCACCCAATTCTGCAGCATAAGAATCAAGTAATGCTGTCCACATTTGAGCATTAAGGTGTTTAGGTAGAAGCTTGTTTATAATACTAATTCTGTCCGGTTCATAAATGTAATCAATATCTTGAACCGGCTCATTTACCTTCGCTTCAAATGGTTTAATCGGGAACAGTTGCTCAACAGTTGTTTTCTGTTGAATGACAGATTTAAATTCATTATAAATAACTAAGATTTTATCAGTTTCACCTGAGATATATTTACTTGTAAGATCTTTAATAAGTCCGGAAGCAAATTCAAATTTCAGGTTGGAAAAAATACCGGGGTAGGAACCTTCAACTTTGAAATTTCTTTTTGTGAAATGATCATTTCCCTTTTTACCTACACAGTACAACATTAAATTTCCACTCTTAAGATAATCGGCAAATTGATCATTTATCATCTCTTCAGCTTTGCGGATAATATTCATATTAAATCCGCCGCACAATCCGCGGTCAGATGTAACAACTATAAGAGAAATATTCTTTACTTCTCTTTCTATAAAAAGAGGATTACTGAAATTCTTTTCAACATTGAGTAAATGTTGAAGCATTTCGGTAATTTTTCTAGAATATGGTTTTGCATTAACAATATTCTCTTGGGCACGACGCAGACGTGCAGCAGCAACCATCTTCATAGCTTTGGTTATTTGCTGTGTATTCTTCACACCTTTGATTCTGCTTTTTATGTCGCGTAATGTTGCCATTCTAAGATTTAGCTCTTCTTAAATTTTTCTACAAATTCTTCAACGGCTTTTTTGATCAACTGAACTGAATCATCATTCAGTGCTTTTGAAACAAGAATATTTTCTAATATCTGTGGATATTTTAAATCAACATATTCAAGAAATTCTTTTTCAAATCTTTTTACATCCTTAACTTCAATTGATTCGAAGTAATTGTTCGTTCCTACGTAAACACTTAAGACTTGCTTTTCAACAGGAACTGGAGCGTACTGACCTTGTTTCAATAACTCAACGAGACGCGCACCTTTAGCAAGTGTTCGTTGTGTTGCTTTATCAAGATCTGAACCGAATTTTGCAAAAGCTTCTAACTCCCGGTATTGAGCAAGATCTAATTTCAATGAACCGGCAACTTTTTTCATCGCTTTGATCTGTGCATTACCGCCAACACGGGAAACAGAAATTCCCACATCAATAGCTGGACGAATACCGGCATTAAATAAATTTGGTAATAAATAAATCTGTCCGTCAGTAATTGATATTACATTTGTTGGAATATAAGCCGAGACATCACCTTGTTGAGTTTCAATAATTGGAAGTGCTGTTAAACTACCTCCGCCTAGATCATCATTTAATTTTGAAGCACGTTCTAGTAAGCGTGAATGTAAATAAAAAACATCACCTGGATAAGCTTCGCGTCCAGGAGGTCTTCTCAGCAAAAGAGAAAGTTCACGGTAAGCTGCAGCTTGTTTTGAAAGATCATCATAAATAACAAGTGAATGTCTTCCGTGGTCTCTAAAATATTCGCCAAGTGTAGCACCGGAATATGGAGCGATATATTGTAGTGGTGCAGGAACCGATGCCGGTGCTGCAACAACAGTTGTATATTCCATAGCTCCGGCCTCTTCAAGTTTAGCAACAACTTGAGCAATTGTAGAATTCTTCTGCCCGATTGCTACATAAACACAGAATACAGGATTAACTCCGTACTTTTTTGCTTCAGCAGTATGAGTATATTTTTGATTTATAATTGCATCAATTGCAATAGCCGTTTTTCCGGTTTGACGGTCACCAATGATCAATTCACGCTGTCCACGTCCAATTGGTATCATCGCATCAATAGCAGTTATACCTGTTTGCAAAGGTTCTTTAACAGGCTGGCGTTGAATAACACCCAATGCTTTCCGTTCAATAGGCATATACTTATCGAATTGAACAGTACCTTTTCCATCAACAGGTTCACCAAGAGGATCAACAACTCTTCCGAGAAGTTTTTCACCCACAGGAAATGAAGCAACTCGATTTGTCCGCTTAACCGTATCCCCTTCTTTGATTAATGAGCTTTCACCAAAGAGAACACAGCCAACAGAATCTTCATCAAGATTCAAAACCATTCCAGTTACATCATTAGGAAATTCAACAAGCTCGCTTGCCATAACCTTTGATAATCCATAAACTCGTGCAATACCATCACCAACTTGAAGCACTGTTCCTACTTCATATATGTCGGTTTCGTTTTCAAATCCAGCCAGTTGTTTTCTTAATATTGCAGAAACTTCATCGGGTCTTACTTCCGCCATTTTATTTTTCTCCAACAAGGATCCCGATCAATCGGGATTATTTTTTTAATTATTAGATAAAATTATTTCTTCCGAAAACTTCTTCCTTAATAAATTTAATTGATGTTTTACCGATGCATCATAAACTGTGTCTTCAATGCGAACAATAAATCCTCCAATTAAATTTGCATCAACATTATAATTTGCTGAAACTTTCTTATTTGTTTTCTTGCTTAGATCATCAGTCATTCTTTGTCTCAATTGATCATTTAGATCGGAAGCAGAAACTACTTTTGCTTTGACAATTCCATTTTTTTTATCTGCAAGCGCAATAAATTCTTTGAATATGTCAAAAAGAATATCTTCGCGGTTCTTCTCTACAACAAAGCTGACAAAGCTTGCAGTTTCATTACTGATTTCCTTTTCGAATATTTTTTGTAGTAAGGATTTTTTATCATTAGACTTTATTACTGGACTTTTGAGAACAGATCTCAATTCTTTTGAAGAATTTAAAGTGTTAAAGATAAGTTCAGCATCATCAGTAATTTTTTTGAATATCTTTTTTTCTTCAGCTAACTGCATTAGAGAGTTTGCATAACGATATGAGATACGATAGACGCTCATACTAATTCTTTAAATCGTCCAAGTACTTGTTGACCAATTTAACTTGTTTATCTTTGTCCAAATTCTCTCTCAAGATTTTCTCCGCAGCATTAACAGCAATGTCTGCAACTTGATCTTTTAGTTTGTTAAATGCTTCGGCATTCTTTCTCTCAATTTCAGAAGTTGCATCTACAATCATCTTCTTTGCTTGAGATTTACTTTCTTCAAGAATCTGAACTTTTAATTTTTCGGCTAATTCCCTGCTCTGTTCAATAATTTTCTGTGCTTCATCTTCAGCTTTAGAAAGGTTGACTTTGTTTTCTGCTAAGAGTTTCTCTGCATCCTTCTGAGCTTTGTCTGCTTTTTCGAGAGAATCTTTGATGAAATTTTCTCTTTCACTTAAGGAATTTAATATCGGCTTCCATGCAATTTTTTTCAGAATCAGCAAAAGAAAAATAAATGTTACAACAGTCCATAAAATTACTCCGGGATTAACATCCAACGGACTGCCGCCTTTTTCACCGCCTTCTGAAAAAATAAGAAGCAACAAATAACTTAATATATTCATTTTGAATCCGGTTTTTGAAAGAGATCTTCTAAAAAATTATTTAAGAGCTAAAAGAATACAAATAACAAGTGCAAAAAGAGAAATACCTTCAATAAGAGCAGCAGCGATGATCATTGATGTTCTAATATCGCCTGCAGCTTCTGGTTGACGACCGCTTGCCTCCATTGCTGAACTTGCTAATTTACCAATACCGAATGCACCGCCAATAACGGTTAATGCAGCACCGAAACCAGCTGCTAAATATGCAAAACCCATTCCTTCCATTTGATTACTCCTTTATTACTGTTAATAAAATTAATGTTCTTGATGAACAGCCATTCCGATAAATAAACCGGAAAGCATTGTAAAAATATACGCTTGAAGTAGTGCAACAAGTATTTCCAATAAAAATATAAATAGTGCAAATGAAATTGATACTGGAACCACAACATAAGTATGAAGAATAAATATCAAACCTAATAACGCCATAATAACAATATGTCCGGCTGTCATGTTGGCAAAGAGACGAATAGCCAAGGCAAATGGTTTAGTAAACAAACCTAACAACTCAACTACAAGCATTATAGGTAATAGCCACATTGGTATTCCATGTGGTATTAATCCTTTGAAATATCCGAAGATACCGTTCTTCATCATCCCGCCGACTTGAATAACAATAAAAGAAATTGTTGCAAGTGTTGCTGTAACAGCAATATTACTCGTTGCGGTAGATCCGTAAGGAATCAACCCGAGAAAATTACAAGTAAGAATGAAAAAGAATGCCGTTAATAAATACGGCAAAAATCTTTCGTTACCTTTTCCGATTGTCGGTCTTGCTATTTCATCTCTGACAAAGACGATTAAAACTTCGGTCAAGTTAGTTATACCACGCGGGATTAATGATTTCCTGTAAGATCTTGCAACAAAAATAAACGTAACCACTAAAATCACTAATGCCAACCACATAAATACAACATGCTTTGTAATTGAAATATCAATTCCAAAAAGGTGAAGTTGCGGTAAATGGATTACTCCGAATGGTGAAAAATCAAGTTCGCGGGCATCAAGGACATGGTGCATAATCCAGCTAGTATCTTGCTTTTTTGTTACCTCTAGAGCTGTCTTTACCGTATCTGTTATCATTTTAGGATTGTTAATCCACATATTTCATTACTATTGCGTTTTACGTCCTTCCAAACCAATTCGGACGATAGATATTTCATAAATTAATAGAAAAACATACCAAATAAAGAATCCAAATATAAACCCAACTAGGTCAACTTTCAAGAATTTTATGCTTACAAAAACAGCAGCAAGCATTAGAAAAAGTCTTATTCCCATACCTCCAATTATAAAAAAAAGGAAGATTTTGTTCGATTTTCCATTAGAATAGTTGAATGAACCCAAAAAGAGAAGAAAATTTAGAACTGAAATCACAATAGCAAGAATAATAGCTTTTCCAATTTCAACATTAAGACTATTTGCAAAAATCAGAAGAGATAAAATCATAATTGTAATGACAGAGATAATTAGTGCTATTCTAGCTTTTTTTTGCATCTTTCTTTTTATTATTTAATTGCAGAACGGTTTTAATGAAGTTATATATACCGGCAAAACCACCAAGGAATGAAAATAGAATTTGTAAAATAGGAAACGTTTTAAATTGGGAGTCCAGCCATCTTCCTAAAAAAAACATTAATACAATTGTAGCGGCAAGTTGTGTCCCTAAACCTAAATATGGTCCAACATCTTTGAAAGAATTAGAAAATTTTTCGGAGGATTTATTTTCTGAGATCATCCTTTAGTATTATTTAGCGAACTGGTATTATTCATATGACTATAGCCTTCAAAATATGCGCCTTCATCAATAATAAGAAATTTTGTAATAAGGTCGCCTTTCAGCACGCATTTAGATTCTAATTTTATTTTTTCTTGAGCAGTTACTTTTCCTAATACTTTTCCGCTCATTGTAATATTTTTAGCCTTTACCTCTCCTTGAATTTCACTTCCTTCTCCAACAGTCAAATTTCCATTCACTGAAACACTGCCATAAATAACTCCATCTATTCTGACATTTCCTTCACTAAAAAGATTGCCGTCAATCTTAACACTGTTACTAATAATGCTTACATCTTCTGCCAAAGAATCTTTTTTACTTGCCATGAAATATTTCTCCTACTTTGATAAAATTTTTTGTGGATCAATCGGTTTTCCATTCTGCCAAATTTCAAAATGAAGGTGCGGACCAGTGGTATTCTTACCAGAGTTTCCGCTAAGTGCAATTAATTCCCCTTGAGTAATACGTTCTCGAATTTTTTTTATTAACGAAGAACAATGCTTATAAATAGTTAAATAATTATCATCATGTTGAATCATGATTTGGTAACCGGATTCAACAGTATATTCTGCAAATATTATTAAACCTCCAGCGGATGCATAAACAGGAGAACCTGAAGCAACGCCAAAATCAATTCCCATATGTCCATT
>JAHEZQ010000058.1 GCA_023250955.1 Melioribacter sp.
AGAAGGATTCTCCCAGCCAGTTTACTACCTGGGATTTAGTAAATGATAACTCATTCCCTGTAGCGAGCGGATTGTATATAGTTCACGTAGATATGCCTGATCTCGGTCAGACAAAAATATTAAAACTGGCTGTAATTCAAGAACAACAAGTTCTTGACCACTTCTAAAAGACGGGAGACAAAAAATGAAAAAAATATATTTAAAATTATTTATACTGATTCTTACTGCCAGCGTTGCATTTGCAGATGGTGGTGTTAGGAACGGTACAGGTGCTGCTTCTCAGCTCTTGATACCTGTTGGCGCCCGCGGAATCGCTATGAGTGGTTCTTCTGTTGCCGGATCAAGCGGATTAGAAGCACTTTATTGGAATCCAGCAAACCTCTCTATTGATGGGGGGACTAATGTTATGTTTTCTAATATGTCTTACATTGCAGATATTGGAGTTACATACTTTGGTGTATCCACTTCATTAGAAGGTTTTGGTTCAATTGCTCTTACATTGAAATCATTATCTATTGGAGATATTAACGTTACGACAGTTGATAATCCTGATGGCAATGGTCAATCATTCAAGCCATCGTTCATTACACTTGGATTAACTTTTTCAAGAATGTTAAGTGATAGAATTTCAGTGGGATTAACTGTTAATTATATCTCTGAAAAATTGGATCTTGTAAGTACAAACGGAGTTGCATTTAACTTTGGTGTTACTTACAGAAACTTAGCGAATATTAATGGATTTAATCTTGCTATGGTGTTAAAAAACTTCGGACCACAAATGAGATATGACGGTTCAGGCATGTACATTGCTGCTACTCCTAGTTCTTTAGAAAGAGGAGAGGCATTTTACAAACGTGATGCTGCTGCATTTGATCTTCCGTCAACTCTTGAAATTGGTTTGAGTTACACCTACAACTTTAATTCATCCAACTCATTTCAACTAGATGGTACTTATCAGAACTCCAACTATTATGCTGATGAATACAAAGTTGGTTTAGAGTATTCCTTAAATAATATGTTCTTTGTTCGCGGTGGATATTTATTTACCCCATCTTTCTCAGATAATACCGACTATAATATTTATGGTCTTACAGCCGGATTGGGTATTAAATATGACTTAGGCGGAACATTATTAAAAGTAGATTATGCTTTTAGACAAACTAAATTCTTTAACAATAACCATGTTTTTGCTATTCAATTTGGTTTCTAAAATCATATTCATTTATTTTCAAAAAACCCCGACTAATATCGGGGTTTTTTTTTGTTAAATACTTGCTAATACGAATAAGAATTTAGTACTAATATTTATATAGTGAAAAACCGAATACCTTGGTTCTATTATTGTAAATAAGTAATTATCTTTGTAAAGAAAATTATTAGTTAATAAACAGGAATTATTTCAATGAAAAAATTATTTTCATTATTTGTTGTGTTCATGTCATTATCAACACTAAGCTTTGCTCAGAATGAATTAGGGTTTGAATTCGATTATGCTAAATTTAATTATGATTCAACTTCTGTTTATCTCGAGTTTTATTATGGTCTTAATCCCAAAAACATACAGGTTTTCATTAGCGATAAAGGCCAGATGATAGAAGCTATTGTTCATATTGAGATGAAAAATATTGTGACTAATGAATTCTTTATTAAGAAAGATTGGAAAGTTCAAGATATTGTTTCTACTACCGGTAATGATAGTATACCAAAATTATTGAGCGGAGTTTTAAGCTTTGTAGTTCCGAAAGCGAAGTATTCTCTTCTTGTAAAAGTTTGGGATTCTAAAAATCCAAATTTCAGTAAGACAATTAACGAAACACTTTTAATTGATCCAGTTAAATCGAATAAATTTTCAATTAGTGATATTGAATTGGCAAACAATATTAAAAAGGAAAATGTAGATTCAAATTCAATATTCTATAAAAACACATTAGAAGTAATAGCAAATCCTGCTATGCTTTATACAAATTCTTCCCCTGTTATGTTTTATTATGCAGAATTATATAATCTAATTCTTGCAGATGTCAATTCGAATTTTACTTTACAAAAAATACTTTACAATAGTTCCGGGACGCCTATTTATAAAAATTCAAAAAGTGTTAAACAAGGACAGGAACCTGTTGTCGAATATGGTGTTGTCAATCTTTCCAAATATCCAACGGACTCATATAATTTTGTATTAAGTTTAATTGATCCGACAACAAATCAAGCTTTTGTATCTTCGAAAAGATTTTATTTCTATAATCCGAACGTTAAAGACACTAGCAAAGTGTCAAAAGTTAATACTGGAATATTAGGAAGTGAATTCAGTTTATTTACCAAAGATGAATGTGACAAAATGTTTTTACAAGTAAAATATATTGCCAATGATAGTGAAATAAACCAATATAAAACTCTTGATTCTCTTAAAGCCAAGCAGGAATTTCTATATAATTTTTGGCGAAATAGGGATAATGATCCTTCTACACCGCAGAATGAATTTAAGGAAGAATATATGAAGCGTGTTGCCTACGCTAATAAAAATTTTACTTTTATGTTGAAGGAGGGATTTTTAACTGATAGGGGAAGAGTTGTATTATTGTTCGGTGAACCTGATCAAAGAGATTTTTATCCGAGTGAATCAGATGTTAAACCTTACGAAGTATGGTTCTATAATGAAATTGAAGGTGGTGTCAACTTTATATTTGGAGATATAACGGGTTTCGGAAATTATGAATTACTACATTCGACAAAACGCGGGGAAGTCAAAGATGAAAATTGGATAAAAAGAATTAGCGGTAATTAAATATAAGTATGCGAATTAAACATAGGATTGAGTTTTTCTTTTTTATTTCTTTTGTAAAATATTTTCAATTAGTCGGCTTAAAAAAGACCCGGCACAGTGCGAATATTCTTGGATATATTCTTTATTATTTAATTCCAGTACGCAAGAAAGTCGTTAAGAGCAATTTAAATATTGCCTTCCCTAATAAATCTGAAACCGAAATAAAAAGATTAACACTAAAAACATATCAGAATATTCTAATCACTTTTTTAGAATTGATGTATTTACCCTTTGTTTCTAAGAGTGAAATAGATGAATCAATTTCTATAAATGATATTGATATTGTTAAAGGAAAATTATCTAATAATAAATCAGCAATATTTTTAACTGGGCATTTTGGAGGATGGGAATTTTGTTTATCATCACTTTCTCAAAAAATTGGAAGGCCATTTCAGTTATTAGCACAACCGCAATCTAATCCTATCATCTCAGATTATGTAATGAAAGCAAGAAAAACGTTTGGGAATGAAATTATTTTATCCGGTATTTCTGTACGTAAGTTATATGAGAATCTTAAAAATGGCGGTATTGTTGGTATAGCAGGAGATCAGCGTGGATCATTTGAAGGACCGCGATTTTCTTTTTTTGACAAACCCACCGCATTATTCACAGGTGCCGCTAATATTTCCTTAAAAACAAATTGTTTAGTAATTATGACAGCTTTTGAACGCCAGCCTGATTATTCATATAAAATTCATTTTGAAGAGCTTAGCTTTAATGATTTGCCTGAAAAAAATGAAGATAAAATTAGAGAACTTACACAGAGATATATTTCTTTTTTAGAAAAACATATAAAAAAAAATCCCGAACAATATTTTTGGCTGCATAAACTTTGGAAATACTA
Source organism: Melioribacter sp. (assembly GCA_023250955.1). GTDB lineage: Bacteria > Bacteroidota > Ignavibacteria > Ignavibacteriales > Melioribacteraceae > Fen-1258. Next base: position 3,666 of record JAHEZQ010000058.1, read on the forward strand.
GTGCAAGAAAAAATACTTGTAATACAAACCGCATTTCTTGGTGATGCTGTTCTTACTTTGCCCATGATCCAAAAATTAAAAGAAAAATATTCAACATATGAAATAGATGTATTATGTATTCCTCAATCAAAAGAATTATTCCAACATTCAAAATCGGTGAAGGATGTTATTTCTTATGACAAACGTGGTGAGCAAAAATCATTTTTAAGTTTTCTTAAATTGGTTCTACTTATTCGTAAGAAAAAATATTCACACATCTATTCACCACATAAATCTTTTAGATCCTCTTTAATTATTTATTTATCTGGTGTGGGATCTACAGTTGGATTTGATAACGCTAGTATTAGTTTCATATATAGTATTCTTGTAAAATATATAAAAGAGAAACACGAAGTAGCGCGAAATCTTGATTTAATTGGGTTTGATACAAGTAATGATAATTGGAAAATATTACCAATTGTAGAAATTGATCCATCTCTTGAAAGTAATACCGAGAGAATAATAAGAAATATTACTAGTAAAAAGATAGCCGCTATAGCCCCGGGTTCTGTTTGGAGAACTAAAATATATCCACGAGAAAGTTATATTGAAATAATAAAGTATTTAATCAAGATGAATTATTTTGTTGTGTTGGTTGGAGGCAAAGACGATGAATTATTATGCAGTGGTATAGAAAAGGAATTTTTAGAATCAGTAAAATCATTTGCGGGAAAATTAAATATTATTGAATCGGTTTCATTGTTAAAAAAATGTTCTGTTCTAATCTCCAATGATAGCGCGCCTACTCATCTTGGAATGATAGCCAATATTCCAACATTAACAATTTACTGCTCAACCATACCGGATTTTGGGTTTGCACCTTATAATGATAAGAGCAAATATGTCTCATATGATGCTCTAAGTTGTAAACCGTGTGGAATCCATGGAAGAAATGAGTGTCCGATACAAACTTTTGACTGCGGTTATAAACTTTTGCCTCAAATTGTTTTCTCTTCTTTAGATAAAATGAAATTGTAGTAAGAAAAAGTAACTGCAAATTCATATATTGACCCTAATTAAAAGAGCATTAAATGAAGTGGTTTAATTTCGATAACATTAAGAATTCATCATTCCACATCACGCCTAATTTCCCAATTATAACAACTAAGCGTTATAAGTTTAGCATACTTAGAGTTGCAGCATATTTGGGTGTTTATACAATAGTAGCTTGGTTTATACTGATTATTATACTTACTATAACACCTCTTAAAGATTATGTTTTTGTAATTGACAATAACGATCTGAAAGCACAAACAGAAAAAATTAAAGAGTTACAAAGTAAAGTTGTTGTTCTTACTGACCAGCTTCAAGAACTTGCTTCTACTAATGAACGGATGCGTTATGCAATGAAATTAGCCGGCAGAGATTCTATCAAACCTAACGATGCACTTTATGATACCTTGAGAAAAAAGATAGATAAAAAAATTAATATCGGTGGTAATATTTATGCAATTATTGTTTCGTTTGTGGAAAAATATTTTGGAGTAAAGAATAATCTTCAATCGTTCTTTTTTATTGAACCAACAAACGGAGTTATTACACAAGGTTTTAATTCAGCCAATGGACATATGGGAATTGATTTTGGCGTTGCTTCAGGTTCTCCTGTTTATGCATCCGCTGGAGGTTTAATAATATTTGCAGAATATACTGTTGAATCCGGTTACCAAATCATGATTCAAC
>JAHEZQ010000059.1 GCA_023250955.1 Melioribacter sp.
TTGTAATTAAATCTCTTCTATCGAAACCACCTTGTAAAAAAAATCCCTGCTCGAAATACTCAACAAAGATACCGAGAAATTCAGACAAATTAAAAATGCTAACGTTATAATGAAGAAATGCATTTGCAAAAAAGTGTGCAAGTTTGTCTTTATCACCAAAGTTGTTTGGCGGTGAATCGTTAAACAATCTTTTAGGTGTATTTCTCAACTTCTCATTAAATATCTTTTGCGGGGGTGAGGGGAGAGAGACTGTTACTTGAATGCCTATTACAGGTAATCGCATTAGAATTTTGTTATATGGTATTAATGCGAAGGTCAAACAAAAAAAAGTTTCGGAATAATCTCCTTCAAAAAAGACTAAAGCTTTTTCGTAAATATGGTCAACAGTTTCCAAATCATTATGAGTGTGTAAGAAGGTTTTGTATTCATCAGACACCATATAATTCGTTAGATAAAATAATCCTCCATAAAAAGATTTATCGTATTTCTGCTGAGCTGTTATGTAAGAGGTGATCAAGACCATAAAGATGATCGAGAGCAAAAATTTATTTTGAAGGTTTTTACGCACAAATAGATTTATGTTTGAATTACACCGGGATTGAAACGAGGAATGTTCGGATTATTATTTGCACACTCGATTGAAAAAGAAATGTATTCTCTGGTCAAAGCGGGATCAATAATTTCATCTACCCACAAACGGGCTGCTGCGTGAAGTGGATTACTTGTTTCTTCATATGATTGAATAATTTCATTAAGTAATTTTTCTTTTTGTTCTTTTGTGAATTCCTTTCCGGTTTTTTCCATTTGTTTTAGCCTGATATCAAGAAGAACAGAACTTGCTTGAGCACCGCCCATTACAGAAATTTTTGCATTTGGATATGCGTAAATAAAACGCGGATCGTAAGCTTTACCGCACATTGCATAATTGCCGGCTCCATAACTGTTGCCGATTATTATTGTAATTTTTGGTACAACTGAATTTGCAACTGCATTTACCATCTTTGCACCGTCTTTTATAATTCCGCCGTGTTCGGCTTTGCTGCCCACCATAAATCCTGTAACATCTTGTAAAAAAACTAAAGGAATTTTTTTCTGATTACAATTCATTATAAATCTTGTTGCTTTGTCGGCACTATCGGAATAGATTACTCCGCCAATTTGCATTTCACCTTTTTCAGTTTTAACAACATTCCGCTGATTTGCAACAATTCCAACTGCCCAACCATCAATACGTGCATAAGCAGTGATGAGGCTTTTTCCGTATCCGGATTTGTATTCATCTATTTCAGAGTTATCAACTATTCTTGCTAGCAATTCATAAGTATCGTAAGGTTTTGCACCATCTTCAGGAATTAAACCATAAATTTCTTTTGAATCAAATTTTGGGAGAACCGATTCTTCTCGATTGAAACCAGCTTGGGTAGATTCACCATACTTACTCACTAAGCTTCTAATTTGCAAAAGACATTCGTCATCATTCTTCATTATATAATCTGTAACACCGGAAATATTTGATTGAACACGAGCTCCGCCGAGTTTTTCATTTGCAATTTCTTCTCCGATAGCTGCTTTTACTAAATGAGCACCTGCAAGGAAAACTGATCCTTCTCCTTCAACTATTAATGCTTCATCACTCATTATAGGGAGATAAGCTCCGCCAGCTACACATGGACCCATTATTGCGGATAACTGTGGAATTCCCATTGAAGACATAACTGCATTGTTGCGAAAGATTCTTCCGAAATGTTCTTTATCGGGAAAAATATCTTCTTGAAGAGGGAGGAACACACCGGCGCTATCAACTAAATAAATAATTGGTAAGCGGTTTTCTATAGAAATTTCTTGAGCACGTAAATTTTTCTTTGCAGTTATCGGAAACCATGCACCGGCTTTTACTGTTGCATCATTTGCAACTATAACAAAATTTTTCCCTTTAATTTTTCCAATGCCGAATATTGTTCCACTGCTCGGCGCTCCGCCGTATTCTTTATACATATCATGAGCAGCAAAAGTATTTATTTCAAGAAAAGTTGATCCTGGGTCAATTAGTTTTTCAATTCGTTCACGAGCAGTAAGTTTTCCTTTTTCGTGTTGTTTATCTATTGCAGCCTTTCCGCCGCCTAGCTTAATAGTATCTCTTAAAGCATTAATTTTTCTAATAAGATTTTTATGGAAATCTTCTCTTCTTAAATAAGATTCATTCTTGTTTATTTGTGAACCGATTTGTGCCATAATTATTCTATTAATCGTTAAGTAATGATCTTGCAATTACAATTCGTTGAACTTCAGATGTCCCTTCGCCAATCGTTAAAAGTTTTACATCACGGTAGAATTTTTCAACGGGATAATCTTTTGTAAATCCGTATCCGCCTAAAATTTGTACTGCTTCATTTGCTGCGCGCGTTGCAACTTCGCTTGCAAAAAGTTTTGCTTTGGAAGCAATCTCAAGAATATCTTTTTTCTCATCTTTCATTTTAGCAGCTTTGAATGTCATTAATCGTGCGGCTTCTATATCAGTTGCAATATCCGCAAGCTTAAATTGTGTTGCCTGAAATTCTGAAAGAGTTTTACCGAATTGTTTGCGTTCTTTAGAGTAGGTGAGCGCAGCCTCAAGACATCCTTGAGCAAGTCCCACACTTAAGGCGGCGATCGAAATCCTACCGCCTTCAAGAATTTTCATTGACTGTGTAAATCCTTCACCTTCATTACCTATCAAATTATCTTCGTGTACTCGGCAATTCTCAAAAATTAATTGTGTTGTTTCGCTTGCACGCATTCCAAGTTTATTTTCTTTTTTCCCGGTATGAAATCCGTCGGTTCCTTTTTCAATTATGAAAGCAGAAATTCCTTTTTTCTTTTTTTCTTTATCAGTAATTGCCATTACAACAGCAGTCTCACCGGATTTGCCGTGAGTTATGAATGCTTTAGTTCCGTTTAGGACAAAATATTTTCCATCTTTCACAGCAGTTGTTTGCATTGCACCTGCATCACTGCCTGAAGCGGGTTCTGTTAAACCCCACGCACCAATTTTTCTTCCGCCTGCTAAATCTGGTAAATATTTATTCTTGAGTTCATCATTTGCAAATATATTAATATGATTTGTACATAAACCATTATGTGCCGCAACTGAAAGTGATAATGATGGATCAATTCGTGCAAGTTCTTCTACAACTAAAGCATACTCAACATAACCAAGTCCGGCACCCCCAAATTTTTCAGGAACTAATATCCCGAGAAAACCAAGTTCACCAAGCTGGTGCATAAGATCAATTGGAAATTCTTGACTCTCATCAAACTCCATCACACGCGGTCTAATTTTTTCTTCTGCAAAATTTCTAATAGTTTCTTTTATTGTAAGCTGATTTTCATCGAACTCAAGAGTAAAATTGTTTCCAGTTTTAGTCTCTACCATGATGACCTACTGTTTAAGTGAAGTTTTAAAATCATTAAATAATATTTCTGCAATTTGATATGGAGAAGTTTCACCTTCAACAACTTTGGAAAGGGAAGCTTGAAGACTTTCGGCACGTTTCTCCTTCCAAAATTCATCTTTCAACAAATGTTCAACTATCTCCTTAATACGTACTTTATAATTTTTTTCACGGTTTTGTTTAAGCAACCCATTGATTTCTAAAAATTGATGATGTCTTGAAATCTCATCAGCAATTTCTTTAGTCCCTGAATTCTCTGAGGCGACTGCTTTTATAATATTTGGCAGCCAACTTTTTTCTGTATGATCGCGCATCATCAAAATAGTTTTGAGTGCACTCATAGCACAATCAGCACCGGGACGATCGCTTTTATTAAGTACAAAGAAATCAGCAATTTCCATTAGGCCGGCTTTCATTGCTTGAATTGAATCGCCGGATTCCGGAACAAGAACAACGATTGTAGTATCGGCAACTTTTGCAACATCAAGTTCTGATTGCCCAACGCCGACTGTTTCAAAAATAATTATATCGTAACCGGCGGCATCAAGTACATCTGCTGCATCAATAGTTTTTTTGCTTAGTCCTCCAAGACTACCGCGTGTTGCCATACTTCTAATAAAAACATTATCATCGCAACCGACTTCACTCATTCGTACTCTATCACCAAGCAAAGCACCGCCTGTAAAAGGACTGGTCGGATCTACAGCAATAATACCAACTTTTTTATTTTGTTTTCTGTAAAATTTAGTCAGTTGATTTGTTAAAGTAGATTTACCAGCACCGGGAGGACCGGTTATACCAATTCGATAAGCATTGCCAATATTTTTATGAAGATCCTTAAGCAAATCAGTTGAATTCGAATTCCCGGATTCAATGATTGTTATTGCTCTTGAAATTGCACGTTTGTCGTTATTAAAAATTCTTTCAACAAAATTTTCTGATCTCATTCCAATTCTATTTGTATAGACTATGTTGAAAAATATATTCTCTTACTTTTGATGGAACAAGATAATCAATTGATGCATCATTTTTTACACGTTCACGGATTTCGGTTGATGAAATATCTATTAGTGCTGTTTCCAAAAGTATTACCGAGTCGAAATATTTGTTATGCTTAACGGGAATGTTATCAATTTCACGTTTCATAACAACAACTTTAGCAAGCTGAAGAATATCATCCGGACGAAACCATTTATCAAAAACAATTAAATTATCAAAACCAATTATAAGTTCTATTTGATCGTAAGTCTTTTTTAATTCTAATAAAGTATTATAAGTATAAGAGACATTTCCTTTGCGGATTTCATAATCGGAAAATTCGAAATACGGATATTGTTCGATTGCTAATTTTACCATATTCAAACGATGAATATCTTCCGTTGGTTTCTGATCTGTTTTGTGAGGGGAAATATGGCAAGGAACGAAAATAATTTTTTCGAGATTTCTTTTTTCCAGAACATCATAAGAAGTTATTAGATGTCCCAAATGAATTGGATCGAACGACCCGCCTAATATTCCAACTGGTTTCATTTATACCGGGATAAAATTATTTACTAAAAGCGACTTGATAGCTTCACGATTATTTTTAATTTCCGATGAGTAATATAATTTATTTAAATCTTTTGCTTTCTTGAATAAATCTTTGTTGAATGCAAGACGTATCGCAAATCTTGAATATAATTTTCTGATTCGTTCGTCTATCCAACCTTTTCTAAATCTTAAATGACTACTTAATATTTTTATATGTTCTTTGGGAATCAAACCTAACAAACTTTCTT
>JAHEZQ010000024.1 GCA_023250955.1 Melioribacter sp.
TCCTTGGAGATTACAAGGTTGATAGGCTGCAGATACAAGTTCCGCGAGGAATTAAGTCGAGCAGTACTAATAAGTCGTGAGACTTAGCCATTATTATATTTCAAGATAGATGTTAAAGACTCAATCTCTTTCTTTCTTTCATTTTATGTTTGACAGAAACAAAAATTTTCTGGTGGTTATAGCTAAGGGGAAACACCTCTTCCCATTCCGAACAGAGAAGTTAAGCCCTTATACGCCGATGGTACTGCGTGCGCAGGTGCGTGGAAGAGTAGGTAGCCGCCAGGATTAAAATTAACAAGCCCATTCGATATTCGATTGGGCTTTTTTGTTATAAGAATTAGTAAATAAAAAACTACCGTTTAATTTCTCTTCCGCCGAGTTCATTTATTATAGCATTCGCAATAGGATCTTCATCAGTTTGAGCTGTATTGTTATTAAGATTTGTGTTTGTGGATTTTTTTGTTGAGGAAGATTTTTTCTCTTTAGTAATTTTCATTTCAATTTTTTGACCGAATACTTCCTTTGTCTTTTTATCAAGATATGCTTTGTTGTCATTTATTATATCGCCATCTTCCGGATGTTCAACCTCAAGATGCAATTGATGATCATTGAATTCAACCGGATTTGAGTTTAACAAAACCGATGCAAAAAATAATTTTTCTGATTTTACCTGTTCTATAAAATTATTCCACTTTGATATTATATCATTAAAATCCGTATTACTATTCAAAGTTGGTACAACGAATTTCTTTATTTCAGGGACAATAATTTCTTCTTTAAGTGCAGGTCGAACATTAGAAATTGGAGAATTAATTTGTTTAGATGAGGCGCTGTACTTTGTTGAAGAATCAAAAATTGTTTTTGTCTTTGTATCTAGCTCACCCTGATCAATATTAGAAAGTAGTTCTGTTATGGTGGAAGATTTTTCTAAACCGATTAGATGGCTAAGTGAAATTTCGATTTTTAATTTTTGATTTGAAGATGATTTTAGTTCCCACTGAACTTTATTGAGGAAAGCAAAAATTCTTAAAAGATCCCCTTCTGAAAACTTACCGACATATTCAAAATATTTGTTTTTATATATCTCAGCATCTTCTATCAGATCACAATTTTTACGTATAACAACGGTCATTGTATTTCTAAAATGTTCAATTAGACCGTTCATAAAATCAACGTAATTCCATCCATTTTCATAAATTTTCTGAGAGACATCAAATGCAGCGCTAAAATTTTTGTCAAGAATCGCATCAGAAATATTAAAATAAATTTCTTCATCAATTAGATTAAACATTTTTGAGAGAACAGTTGAATCTACATCAATTCCGCTGAAAGAAATTACTTGATCGAACAAACTCTGTGCGTCCCGAAGAGCGCCATCAGCTTTTTTTGCAATAAGGGTAAGGGCTATATCATCTATCTTAATTTTTTCAACATCAGCAATTTCTTTCAAGAGTTTTTTTATAACACTCATTTCAATACGACGGAAATCGAAACGCTGGCAACGGGAAATTATTGTTAACGGAACTTTATGAACATCTGTAGTAGCAAAAATAAATACGGTATGTTCCGGCGGTTCTTCCAAAGTTTTTAGGAGTGCATTAAATGATTCCGTTGTTAACATGTGTACTTCATCTATTATATAAACTTTGTAATTGCCTTTGGTTGGTGCATATTTAACTGATTCTCTAAGCGTTCTAATTTCTTCAATGCGTCTGTTGGAAGCACCGTCTATCTCAATAATATCAAGCGATTGTGAATTAGCAAAAGATTTACACATTTCACATTCATTACAGGGTTCGCCGTTTTGGGGATTGAGACAATTCAAAACTTTTGCAAGAATACGTGCAGTAGTTGTTTTACCAACGCCTCTTGGACCGGCAAATAAATAAGCGTGAGCAACTCGATTGCTTAGGATTGCATTCTTCATCGTTGTAGTAATGTGTTCCTGTCCTACAACATCCGCAAAAGTTTGCGGACGCCATTTGCGTGCAGTAACAATATATTTTATTTGCTCAGCCATTTTGTATCCTATTTACAAAACTATTCTTTCAAAAGAAAGTTTTTGAATTAATGTTTTGCTCAAAATTTCCAGATAGTGTTTATCTGTTTCATTAAAAGCAGAAAGTTGATAACTATCCAAATCCAAAACCCCAAAAATCTTTTCATCTTTCATTAAAGGAATTACAATCTCTGATCGTGAACCGTTATCGCATACGATATGTCCCGGAAATAGATCAACATCATTTACAATTATCGTTTCTTTTCGTGCGGCAGAGTTGCCGCATACACCTTTACCGATTTCGATAACTGTGCACGCAACTTTTCCTTGAAATGGACCTAAATAAAGCTTCCCGTTTTTTAAGAGATAGAATCCAACCCAACTAATTTTTTCGAAAGTATTTTTGAGAGCCGCAGTAACATTTGCAAGATTAGAGATTAACGGTTCATCCGCATTAATCAACGAATTCAATTGTCGAAGGAGCGAATCATAAATTTCTTGCTGTGAAAGATTTTTATTAATAACTAAAGTCTCAGCCATTACTTTGGTTTTTTCTTCAATAATTTTTTATTCTGTTTTTTGTCTTCTTCAAAAACATATTTTAATGCTTCTTTTATGGTCTGAATCGGAATAATATTCAGCCCATCTTTAACTTCCGATTTTATTTCACTCAGATCTTTTTCATTGTCTTTTGGTATTAAAACTATTTTTATTCCGCTTCTTCTAGCTGCGAGTAGTTTTTCATTTAATCCGCCGATTGGTAAAACTTTTCCGCGCAAAGTAATTTCTCCGGTCATAGCTACATCATTACGAGCAGCTTTACCGCTTAAAGCAGAGAACATGGCCAATGCCAAAGTTATACCTGCGCTTGGCCCGTCTTTCGGGATGGCTCCTTCAGGAAGATGTATGTGTATCTCTTTGCCTTTTGCAAAATTAGTATCTAGTCCAAAATCTTTTGCATTTGAACGTAAATAACTTAGAGCAGCTTGAGCCGATTCTTTCATCACATTTCCAATTTGTCCTGTGAGTGTAAGTTTTTCCGCACCTGTCATAACGGTTGCATCAACTTGAAGAATTTCACCACCCACGCTTGTCCATGCTAAACCGGTAACACTTCCTATTCGTAATTCTTTATCAGCTTTTTGACTTCTGAATCTTGGAACACCAAGGAATTTTTCTACAAGAGATGGATCAATAGAAAATTTCTTTTTAGATTTTTTCTTTTTTCCGTTGTTGGAATGTGTAATTATTATTTCGCGGGCAGTTTTACGAAGTACTGAAGCGATTTCCCGTTCAAGATTTCGAACACCGGCTTCTCGAGTATAATCCATAGTAATTTTGGTAATAGCATCATCTTTGAAATCAACATTATATTTTTCAAGACCATGAGCTTGAATCTGTTTTGGAATAATATGCCGTTTTGCAATCTGAACTTTCTCATGCTCAAGATACCCGGGTAATTCAATTATTTCCATTCTATCTTGTAAAGGAAGCGGAATATTGTACCGAACATTTGCAGTTGTAATAAACATAACTTGTGAGAGATCATAATCAATATCCAAGTAATGATCATTGAACGTATGGTTCTGTTCTGGATCGAGAACTTCAAGCATTGCCGACGACGGATCGCCACGGAAATCCATGCTCATCTTATCTATTTCATCAAGAAGCATAACAGGATTAATGGTTTTGGCTCGCTTCATAGATTGAATAATTTTTCCCGGCATTGAACCAATGTAAGTTCTTCGATGACCGCGGATTTCTGCTTCATCACGAACACCGCCAAGAGAGATGCGAACAAAGTTTCTACCAATCGCTCTTGCAATAGATTTTCCAAGAGAAGTTTTTCCAACTCCCGGAGGTCCAACAAAACATAAAATTTGTCCACGCATATTTTTTACAAGATTTAAAACAGCAATGTGTTCTACAATTCTCTCTTTAGGTTTATCAAGACCATAATGATCTTCATCTAAAATCTTACGGACATTTTTTATATCAAGATTGTCTTTCGTTTTGATATGCCAGGGAACATCAAGCAACCAATCGAGATAGTTGCGAATGACAGTTGATTCAGGTGAACTCGGGGGAGTTTTTTTAAATTTGTTGAATTCTTCAATGGCTTTTTCATAAACAGGTTTTGGCATCTTAGAATTTTTAATTCGCTCTTTGAGTTTTGTAAATTCCGGAGAAGTTTCATCTTCTTCACCAAGTTCATCTTGCAAAATTCTAATCTGTTCTTGAATAATAAATTTGCGCTGTGTCTTTTGAATATTTTCTTGAACTTTTCCTTCTATCTCTTTCTCAATTTTCAAAATTTCAATTTCTGAATTAAGAATTCGGATAACTTCGTAAAGCTGATCTTTTAATGAAAACTTTTGAAGAATGATCTGCTTAACTTCAATCTGTTGATTGATATTTGCCGCAACGTAAAATAATTTACGATCGGGTTCATCAATATTATCGAAAGCATTTACAGCTTCGGGTGGAACCGCTTTATTTATTTTTACATACTCTTTGAAAAGATTTGCCATTTGTCTCATCAATGCATTCTTCTCACGCGGATCTTCATCTTTTGGAGTGATAACTTCTATTTCTGCTTCGTAGAAATTTGTTCTATCGGTGTACGATATTATTCTTCCTTGAATTATTCCATCAACTAAAATTTTAAGTAAACCATTCGGCAGCTTTAATATTTGAATAATTTTTGCAATTGTTCCTTCTGTATAAATATCCTCTTTAGTTGGTTCTTCAACATTAGATTTTTTTTGAGCGGCAAGAAAAATGTACTTAGAGCTTTCGAGTGCAAAGTTAGCTGCTTTGATTGATTGTTCTCTTCCAACTAATACCGGAAATATCATGTATGGAAAAATTACGTTATCACGAAGAGGCAGAACAGGTAATATGCGAGGAATACTGTCTATTGTTGAGTAATCGTTGCTTGTCTTGCTAATAATCTCATCCATTAAAATTTATTTCTCCACTGTTTTAGTTAATCTTGAAGCAAATATACCAACAAATCTGTGGGCTATCAAGGAACAGGAAAGAGCATATATTTATGTATTATTTCTTTCTCTTTATTTTACTCTTAATCTTGATTTACTCTTAATTAAACCTTTTAGATAAAGATTAAGAGTAAGAGAAAGATAATTTTGAATAGATTATCTTTGGTAATAAAAAATTTGGAATGTTATGATCAATAAAGTTATTCAAATCTCAAAAGAAGCTGGAGAAATTGTAAGAGAAGGGTTCGGGAAGAATTTTTCTATTGAATACAAAACTAACTCATCAAATCTTGTAACAGAAATTGATAAAAAATCTGAAGCTTTGATAATTGATTTTATTAAAAAAGAATTTCCTGGTCACTCAGTTCTTGCGGAAGAAAGCGGTGAACACGGATCAAGTTCCGAATATCTCTGGGTAATTGATCCACTTGATGGTACAACAAACTTTGCACATGGGCTACCGATCTTTGCAGTTTCCATTGGTGTACAGAAAAACGGCGAGACAATTTGCGGAGTTGTTTATGATATAATGCGTGATGAAATTTATTCTGCCGAAAAAGGAAACGGATCTTTCTGTAACGGACAAAAATTACAAGTGAATTCAAATGATGATTTGAGAAAAAGTGTTCTTGTTACCGGATTTCCATATAACATATCTGAGAATCCGGATTATGCATTTGAAAGATTTATTGCTTCATTAAAAGCTGCACGCGCTGTTCGTCGTCTTGGTTCTGCAGCAATTGATTTTTGTTATGTTGCAAGCGGGGTGTTTGATGGATTTTGGGAAGTGCATCTTCATCCTTGGGATGTTTGCGCGGGTAAATTAATAGTTGAAGAAGCTGGCGGCATAGTTACGAATTTTAACAACGAGAAGATTGATATTTACTCTAAACAAATTTTAGCAACGAATGATTTTGTCCATAATTCAATGATAAAATTATTGAGTAACTTTTAATCAAATTCATTCCATTTTTCATTTTACAAAGTATTTCAATAAAATTTTTATAACAAATTCACATCTTTATACGTCTCAATAAACAAAAAAAATATTCAACCTTGTTTTGGAGTAATGTAATTTATTATTTTAGTGCAACCTGTCCTGTAATAACAAAATTAAGAGTGGAAAAGTGGAAACAAAAAACGCAGATTTATCTACATTAAAAATTGACCGAAGCCAGAAAAATGTGAATCCCGAACAAAAGGGAAAGCTTATTAAAATGATTGTCGGAGGAATCAGTGTTGTAATTATTTTAATTGTCATTGTATTACTATTTAGATCTTACACAAGTCCGGCAGTTGAAGTGAAGATGACTTTTGCTTCGTTGCAATCATCAGCGCAAAGCAGTGCAATATTAACAGCAAGCGGTTATGTGGTGGCACAAAGAAAAGCAGCAGTTGCTTCAAAAGGAATGGGACGTTTAGTTTATTTGGGTGTCGTTGAAGGTGATAAAGTTTCGACTAATCAAGTTATAGCGAGATTGGAAGACAGTGATATAAAAGCTCAACTTGATCAAGCAAAGGCAAATTTAAAATTAAGTCAAGCGGATCTGAATGATGCAGAGAAAAATTATAACCGCCAAAAAGATTTATTAAGAACAGGTTCTGTTAGTCAAATGGAATTTGATGCAGCTGAAACAAGATATAATAGAGTGTTAGCATCAATTGAAGTTGCAAAAGCATTAGTTACGCAATCGGAAGTAGCTCTCGAAAATACTTTGGTGCGTGCACCATTCAACGGGACAGTTCTTACAAAAAATGCAGACGTTGGTGAAGTTGTTGCACCAATGGGTGCAGGCGTAAATTCCAAAGCCGCAGTAGTTACTATGGCTGATATGAATTCCTTACAAGTCGAAGCTGATGTGAGTGAATCAAACATTGAAAAGATCGAACCAAATCAGAATTGCCAGATTACACTTGATGCATACCCTGGGCGCAATTATGCAGGATATGTTGCTAAGATAGTTCCCACTGCTGACCGCGGTAAAGCTACAGTTATGGTAAAAGTTGGATTTAAAGATTATGATAAAAGAGTTCTTCCGGAAATGAGTGCAAAAGTTCTTTTCCTGCGCGAAGCAATGAAAGAAGAATCGAAAGAAGAAAAACCGAACTTGGTTGTTCCTAAAACTGCTATCGTTACAAGAAGTGGTCAGCAATTTGCTTTTAAAGTTCATGAAGAGAAAGTTGTTCAAGTTGCAGTAACGATCGGGAAAGATTTTGGTTCATACATTGCAGTAACATCTGGTCTGGAAAATGGCGATGAGGTTATTGATAATGTTACCGATGAAATTAAAGATGGAGTGAAAGTAAAAATTAATAAATAAGCTTTTTCGACCACCCCCTTTTATTCCCCCTCCTTAACTAAGGAGGGGGACATGGGGGAGGTTAAGAAATTATTTTGAAAGGAGTGTTGAATGAGTGCAATTATTCAAGTAAAAAATTTATCAAAATCATATTGGCGAAACAGTTTAGAAATTCCTGTTCTTCATGATATCTCGCTTGATGTTCAAGAAGGAGAATTTCTAGCATTGATGGGACCTTCCGGTTCCGGAAAAACAACATTGTTAAATTTAATTGCCGGTATTGACCGTCCGACAAACGGAGAAGTAACTGTAGCAGGAACTAACATAGCAAAACTTGGCGAATCAGCTCTTGCAAAATGGCGTTCTTCAAATGTTGGTTTTGTTTTTCAATTTTATAATTTAATTCCGGTTCTTACTGCATTTGAAAATGTTGAACTACCGCTTCTTCTTACAAAACTTTCCAAATCTGAACGAAGAAAACACGTTGAAGCCACTTTGAATATTGTTGGACTTGGCGATAGAATGAGTCACTATCCAAAACAACTTTCCGGCGGACAGGAACAACGCGTAGCAATTGCACGAGCAATTGTTACTGATCCTGTAATTCTTGTTGCAGATGAACCAACTGGTGATCTTGATAGAAAAGCTGCCGAAGAAATTTTAACATTGATTGATCGATTAAATAAAGAATTCAAAAAAACTGTTTTAGTGGTTACTCACGATCCGCACGCCGCAGAGAAAGCTTCACGCAAGCTTCATCTCGATAAAGGCGATTTGGTGTAAGGAGCCGATATGAAAGTATTTAAATTAATTTTTAGAAATGCGCTGCGACATAAACTTAGAACATCTCTTACAATCCTTGGGATTACAATTGCAATCATCGCATTTGGACTTCTTAGAACTGTGGTTACAATTTGGGATTCAACCGTTGATGCAACAATGGCAAACCGTTTGGTAACACGTCAATCTGTTTCATTTATTTTTCCGCTTCCTTTTTCTTATAAGGATAAAATTGAAACCATTGACGGTGTAAAAAATGTAAGTGGTGCTGCTTGGTTCCAGGGTGTTTATAAAGATAAAAGTAATTTCTTTGCAAGAGTTGCTGTTGACGATAATTATTTTGAAGTCTATCCGGAATTAGTGTTATCTAAACAAGATTTTGAAAATTATAAAAAGCAAAGAAATGCATGTGTTGTAGGATCTCAGATCGCAAAACAATATAATTTTAAAATCGGCGATCAAATTGTTTTAGACGGTGATATTTTTCCAGGCAGATGGGAATTTGAAGTCCGCGGAATCTATCAGCCGAAGAATAAAAACACAGATGCAACGCAAATGCTCTTTCACATAGATTATCTGAATGAACGTATGATAGCAGAAACACCTGCACGTGCTAATCAGGTTATGTGGTATATGGTTCAGATTAAAGATCCAAACCGTTCGGCACAAATTTCAAATCAGATAGATGCATTGTTCAAAAATTCAACAGCAGAAACGAAAACCGAAACTGAAAAAGCATTTACTCAAGGATTTGTTTCGGCATCAGGTGCAATTATTACCGCAATGAACTGGATGTCTTTCATGATCATCGGAATTATTTTACTGGTTGTTGCAAACACGATGATAATGTCTGCGCGCGAAAGAACACGCGAGTATGCTGTATTTAAAACGCTCGGATTTTCTGCTTTGCACTTAACCGGATTGATTCTTGGTGAATCAATGTTAATTGCGTGTCTTGGCGGAGGTATCGGTTTGTTTCTAACATTCCCAATTGTATCTGGATTTGAACAAGCTATGCCAAAAGGATTTTTCCCGTTCTTTTTTATAGAACCCATCACGATTGTTCTTGCTGTTACTGCAACTTTAATGGTTGGATTTTTGTCTGCAATATTCCCAATTCAACGAGCACTTGGTACAAAAATAGTTGACGGATTTAGATTTGTTGGTTAATTAATATTGAGCGAAGCGAAATATCTCTAAATTAAATCATTGAGATTCTTCGTCGCTTGCGCTCCTCAGAATTACAAAAAGAGGTAAACATGGCAGTTCCATTTAAATATACTATAAGAAGTTTGATAACAAGAAAACTTACAACATTAATTACAGTTACCGGTATTTCTCTTGTTGTGTTTGTCTTTGCCGCTGTTCTTATGATGGCTTACGGTGTTGAAAAAACTTTGGTCGCAACGGGGACAATAGATAATGTCAAAGTACAAAGAAAATCTTCTCAAGGGGAAATTTCCAGCATTGTTGACGGTGAGACACAAAATGTAGTTAGAACTTTACCCTACATAGCAAAAAATAATAAAGGTGAACAAATAATTTCTTCGGAACCGGTAGTGATAATTAATTTGGAAATTAAAAGTGGCGGAATGAGTAACATAACTGTGCGAGGTGTCTCGCAATTGGTTAATGTTTTGCGTCCGCAATTAAAAATCACCGCAGGAAGAATGTTCAATCCTTCTTTAAGAGAATTGATCGTCGGCAAATCGGTAACAAATAAATTTGCCGGGGCCCAGATTGGAAGTAAAATAAAATTTGCCGGTGATTACTGGAGTGTTGTTGGTTTGTTCGAAGCGAACGGTAGCGGGTTTGAATCTGAAATTTGGGGCGATGCAACTCAACTGCAGAATGCATTTAACCGCGCTAATACTGTTTCAACTATGACAGTTAAATTAGATAATCCCAATAACTTTGAAAAATTCCAAAGAGCGTTTAATGCGGATAGAAGGCTTCAGCAATTTGAAGTACTGACTGAAAAAAGATTCTTTGAAATGCAATCAGAGTTTCTTGCTATGTTCATCCGGGTTCTTGGAACATTTATTACAATAATTTTTAGTTTCGGTGCTATCATTGGCGCAACTATTACAATGTATGCCGCTGTTGCTAACAGAACAGTAGAAATCGGAACAATGCGTTCTCTTGGTTTCAAACGCAGAAGTATTTTGGTTGCGTTCTTAAGTGAATCTTTACTGATTACTTTGATCGGCGCTGCTGTTGGATTATTCTTTGCATCTTTCTTGCAATTATTTACTATCTCAACACTAAACTTTAATTCTTTCTCCGATTTATCATTTGCATTTGCTCTAAATCCGTCAATAATTATTTCATGTTTAATCTTTGCGATTGTTATGGGACTGCTCGGCGGTTTCCTTCCTGCAGTTAGAGCATCTAGACTGAATATTGTTAATTCGTTAAGAGGCGGGTAGTATAATAGAATATTTTTAATTGAAAGCCCGGTGAATGTTCATCGGGTTTTTTTATTTCTATAAAGTATTAAGAATTTTTAACATGAACTATAAGCAGTTTATAACTATTATAGATGTTATAAAAAGCTAACTAAAAATATATATACAAGAGGTTAATATGAAAAACTCAATCAAGATTATAATTGTATTACTATCAGTAATTTTATTTCAACCGGTAAATAATTTCTCACAAAATTCCGGATATAAAATTGTCGGTCGAATTGATATCGGAGGTGAAGGCGGATGGGATTATTTGTCGGTTGATGCTTCAATGCACAGACTTTATGTTTCTCATTCAACAAAAATCCATATAATAGATTTAGAGAAGAATACTGTAATTGGAGAAATTCCAAATCAACATGGTGTACATGGAATTGCAGCAGTTCCGGAATTTGGAAAAGGTTATATAAGCAACGGAAGAGATAGCACGGTTACTGTTTTTGATTTAAAATCTTTTCAAGTAATTACCAGTATTAAAATTCCGGGAAAGAATCCCGACGCAATTATCTATGAACCATTCACAAAAAGAGTTTTTACTTTCAACAATAAAAGTTCAAATGCCACAGCAATTGATGCTAAGACAGATAAAATTGTTGGTACAATTACACTTGATGGCGCACCGGAATTTGCAGCTTCGGATCTTAAAGGTAAAATGTTCGTAAACCTGGAAGATATAAGTGCGGTTAATGAATTTGATCCTAAAACATTAAAAATAATTTCTAAGTGGTCTATATCTCCGGTATCTGAACCATCAGGTTTAGCGTTAGATCGTGAGAACAAGAAAATCTTTTCTGTTGGCAGAAATAAATTAATGGCAGTTGTTGATGTTACATCCGGTAAAGTTATTGCTACACCTTCTATTGGTAGCGGAGTTGATGGTTGTGCTTATGATCCCGGAACGCATCTTGCTTTTAGTTCTAACGGAGAAGGAACGATCACAGTGATTAAAGAAATGTCACCAAATGATTTCAAAGTAATTGATACTATTCCAACACAGAAAGGTGCAAGAACAATTACAGTTGATACAACAACTCACCGAGTTTATACAATAGCTAATTTAGATGGAGAAAATGGTTCTAAAAGTTTTGGCGTACTAATACTTGATAGTAAATAAATTTTAGTTAATTTTTGTTTGAACGAAGACGTGTATTAAGATATATTGTTAACGTTATGATGATGAAAAATACATTTCTCTTTACTCGGTTCTGTTATAATTTGAAAGGAATTTATCTCCTTCTATTTATTATCACTTTTTTAATCACAAACCAGATCAAAGCGCAAAATGATTTACAATTTTATATTAACGCTGCTTACCGGAATAGCCCATCGCTGAAAGAAAATTCTAATCTTATTGGAATAAGCGAGATTGATAAATCATTAGCTGAAGCTCAATATTCATTACCTCAAATTTCTCTTACATCAAATTATCTTTTTGCACCGTACTTTAATAACAACGGAAAATTATTATCTGTCTCCCCTGATCCAGAAGCTGTGGGTTACGATGTTGGAATTACCAACGGCGGACTCTATTCCGCACAATTTAATATTGAAAAAAATATTTTTAATGGTGGAACAATTGATGCATATAAAAATCAGTCAGAACTGAGGATTACTAACTACCGTAATAACTCAGATTTATTAAAACACACACTTAGGAAAGATGTAACAGAACAGTATTTGAATGCTTATCAAGCACAACAGTTATATCTACTGTCTAAAAGTATTGCCGATACAATCTTAAAACCTCTTAAGATAACCGAAGATTTAGTTTCTAAAGGATTGGCAAAACAATCAGATTATCTATTACTAAAAATTGAAGTTGAAAACCAAAAGATAGTTGCAGAACAATATCTAAATGATTTTAGAAAAAATCTTTCGGAGCTAAACATAATCTGCGGATTAAAAGATACATCAAAAGTAAATTTAACAGTTACTGAGCTTAATTTTGAAAGTACTAAAAGCGGAACGAACTTTTACAAACAATTTGTAATAGATAGTTTGCTAATTTCTAATCAACAAGAAATATTTGAGACAAAATATAAACCGCAAGTAAATCTATTTTTCAACACAGGGTTAAATGCGGTAGAACTGGAAGGAATTCAACGAAAATTTGGATTGAGCGCAGGTATAAATTTCTCGATTCCTCTTTATGACGGTGATCAAAAAAGCTTGACTCAACAGCAGGCGCAAATTTCATTAAATACAGTTAATGTGTTCAAAGAAAATCAAGTTATCACAGTTAAGAATAAATTAAAAAATGCAAAATCACAAATTGAATTTTATAAATTGAACTTGAAGAGTATATCAAAACAAATTAGCAATTACGAACAGATGTTAAAAATATCTCAGGCTGAATTAATGAGGGGACAACTGACCATGATTGAATACATAACACTTATCAAAAATTATCTTGAGTGGAAAAAAAATGAAGTTACAGCCTCTTGCAATTATCAACTTGCCATCAATCAATATAATTACTGGAATTGGTAAAATGAATTTTAAAAGGAACAAAATTATTTTCTCATTATTCCTTACTGTTTTGATAACCTTACTTATCTCTTGCAGCGGCAAAGAAAAGAAAGAATCATCAGAAGAAGTAAAAGGAATTGAAGTTGTTGTGGGAAATCCTGTAAAAAGAAATATGATTGAATATGCTGACTTAAACGCTAACACAATTTACTTAAAACAAGAAATTATTCGCGCAACGTTTCAAGGATTTGTTGAGAAGACAAATAAAAATATTGGTGATTACGTTCAGCAAGGTGATCTTCTTTTCGTAATCAAAACAAAAGAAGCAGACGCTGTAAATAATTCACAATTAGATTCTAGCAGCAAACAATTTAATGGGCTTGTTAAAATTACTGCGAGAACTGATGGCGTTCTTACTGAACTAAATCATCAAACTGGGGATTTTGTTTCCGATGGCGAACAACTTGCACTTTTAGTTAATCCTCAATCATTGAGAATAATTCTTGAAGTTCCTTTTCAATTGGCAAAATCAATTTCTGATAATGGTTCATACACAATTCAGTTACCTGATGGCAAAGAATACATCACACACGTTAGTAAAAGAGTTCCGTCGATTGATCCTGCTAATCAAACACAAAAATTTATTCTGGAAACAAATACTAAATTAGATTTACCGGCAAATCTGAATCTCAATGTAAAAATCCCGATCAAAAGTGTGGGAGAAGCAATTGCATTACCAAAATCTTCGGTGATGACCAACGAGACACAAACAGAATTTTGGATAATGAAAGTTGTAAATGATAGTCTTGCAGTTAAGCTTGATATTAAGAAAGGAATTGAAGCTGATAATTTTGTTCAAATTAAAGAACCGCTTATCAACTTGAATGATCGGTTTATTATTGAAGGGTCGTACGGATTACCAGACACAGCTAAGATTTCAATACAGACCGTTCAGACTAAACAGAAATAACAATAATGAAAAAGTTTTATATCAATTATAAAGGACCTATAGCCGCAATACTTTTTTTTATTTTGCTAGGTGGAGTTTTCTCATTCAAAAGTATTCAAACCGGACTTTTTCCTGACATCACTTTTCCCAAAATTAAAATCATAGCCGAAAATGGTCAGCAGCCTGTAAACAAAATGATGTTGACTGTAACTATGCCGTTAGAGAATGCAATCAAGAAAGTACAAGACTTGAGATTGTTAAGAAGTATAACCACACGCGGTAGTTGTGAGATTTCCTCTTTTCTCGAATGGAACACAGATGTTGATCTTGGCAAACTAAGAATCGAAGCACAAATAAATGCGATCAAAGAAACTTTACCGCCCGGAATAAATATTACTGTGGAAAAAATGAATCCTTCTATTCTTCCAGTAATGGGATATTCATTAGAAGGTGAGGGTAGAAGTCAAATTGAACTTCGTCAATTAGCTGAATTCACAGTTAAACCGTTTTTATCTAGAATCGTTGGTGTCTCCGAAGTAGCAATCATTGGAGGTAAAACAAAAGAATACCATGTTATTTTAGATCCAATAAAGATGAGCGCTCTTGGTATTACACCTCAAAATGTTGCATCGGTTTTATCACAAAGTAATTTTATTTCTTCAAACGGATACATTTCTGATTACAACAGATTATACCTTAGCTTAACAGATGCCGCCATTACGGATATCAACAAATTAGAGAACACGATAATTAAAAATACAATGCTGAGGGCAGTGAGTGTTAAAGATATTGCAAAAGTAGAAATAGCAGAAAAAAAAGAATATATAAAGATAAATGCAGATGGTAAAAATGTTCCGTTGGTTGCTGTACTTAAGCAACCAAACGCTAATTTGATAAACGTTGCAAAAGAAGTTCAGCAAAGAGTTGAAAGGTTAAATAAATTACTGCCACATGGCGTTCTTCTAAAACCATATTACAACCAGGCAGATTTCGTTAATGGTTCAATCAGTAGTTTAAGAGATGTGTTGTGGATAGGATTATTACTTGCAATCTGTGTAACAATTTTTTTCTTAAGATCGCTTAAAGCAAGCTCTGTTGTTTTAATTAGTATACCTGTCACTTTATCATTAACACTCTTAATTCTTTATATCGCCGGATATACTTTTAATATCATGACCATCGGTGCTATTGCTGCAGCAATTGGATTAATAATTGACGATGCAATTATTGTAGTGGAACAAATCCATAGAACACACGAAGAACATCCAGAAGAAAATAGTTTTCAATTAGTGACTGAAGCAATTCAATATCTTTTTCCTGCAATGATAGGTTCATCGTTAAGCACAATTGTAATTTTCTTTCCATTCATTTTGATGAGCGGTGTTGCTGGTGCTTATTTCAAAGTGATGACAAATACGATGATCATTACACTTGTTTGTTCTTTCTTTGTAACATGGATCGGACTACCGGTTATTTATATTTTATTCTCAAAAGAAAAACATAATATCAATGAAAAAAGCAAAGATGTAAAGCAGAGAATTTGGGTTAACTATTTTATTACCAGACCTATAATTTCAATTTTGTTGTCAGTTCTATTAATAATTTCAGCATTATTAATATTGCCAAAATTGCCAAGCGGTTTTTTACCAGAAATGGATGAAGGATCAATAGTATTAGATTTTACAAGTCCGCCCGGAACATCGCTTGAAGAAACAAACAGAATGCTTGGTAAAGTGGAAGAAATATTGCACCGCACCCCAGAAGTTGAAACTTTTTCTTGCCGGCTCGGAACGCAGATGGGATTTTTTATAACCGAACCAAATTATGGCGATTTTTTAATCCAGCTAAAAAGCAAAAGAGATAAAACTACAGAAGAAATTTCCAATGACATCCGTAAAAGTGTTGAATCAACTCTTCCGGCATTACGTGTTGATTTTGGACAAGTAATTGGTGATATGCTGGGCGACTTGATGAGTTCTGTTCAACCCATTGAAATAAAAATATTCGGTGATGATCAAGAAGAATTAAAAAAGATTGCAAAAAGAACAGCAGCAATTGTTGAAAGAGTTAACGGCACTGCCGATATTTTTGACGGTATTACAATTGCCGGACCGGAAATTACAATTGAGCCGAACATTGCAAAGCTAGCTCAATACAATATTTCTCCAACAGATTTTCAATTTGAGATGCAAAATAAAATTGAAGGAAATATTGTTGGTAATATTATCGAAAGAAATAGATTAACAGATATTAGAACACTTGAGACGGAAAAAAAGAATTTATCATTGAATGATATTAGGAACAGCCAAATAATTTTACCAAACGGCAAGTTGAAACCTGTTAGTGAATTGGCTGATATAAAATTAGGCAACGGTGTTGCAGAAATTGAAAGAGAAAATCTAAAAATAATGATTGCGGTTATTGCTCGGTTGAATAATCGTGATTTGGGAAGTACGCTGAAGGAAATCCAAAATAAAATTAAAGCAGAGATTTCATTACCAACCGGTTACAATATTGAATATGGCGGGGCTTACGCTGAACAGCAGAGTGCATTCAAAGAATTATTAACGATATTAATTATTGCTAGCTTTTTAGTTTTTGTTGTTATTTTATTTCTCTTTAGAAAAATTAAAATTGCACTACTCATAATGATTTTATCTTTAATAGGAATTACAGGAAGTTTCTTAGCATTACTGATTACAAACACTCCGTTAAATGTTGGAAGTTACACCGGCATAATAATGATTGTCGGAATTATCGGAGAAAATTCAATCTTTACTTATCTGCTTTATAGAAAAGCCCGCGATAATTATTCCCGGGATGATTCGATTATCTTTTCCATTTCAACACGATTGAGACCTAAGTTAATGACGGCGCTTGGTGCAATAACCGCATTATTCCCTTTGGCACTTGGAATGGGAACCGGTGCGCAAATGCATCAGCCGTTAGCAATTGCAATAATCGGCGGATTAATAATTGCTCTACCACTATTACTAATTGTCTTGCCAACATTTTTAAGAATGATTGAAGATTGAATTTCTAACCAAATAGGAATTATCAAAATGAAGAATGCAATAATTTTTTTAACCGTTTTTTTCTTAGTTGTTTCTATAGCAGCACAGAATAAAAAAGAAGTAAAATTTAGTGAAAAAGCTAAAGCAGCTTTTGCAAAAGTTTATCCTAACGCTACAGATGTTAAGTGGCAAAAGGAAGGGAAGAGTTATGAAGTAGAGTTCAAACAAAATGGCTTAGCCACATCGATAGATATTGATTCTGAGGGTAATATCTCTGAGACCGAAAGCACAATTGCTAAATCTGATTTGCCAAAAGGTGTGGAAGATTATGTTGCCATGAACTGTAAGGGATGGATTATTTCTGAAGCAGCAAAAATTGTTAATGCAAAGGGAGAAGTTAAGTTCGAAGCACAGGTTTCTAAAGGAAAACAGAAAAAGGATTTGTTCTTTACCAAAGATGGAACTTTTATCGTGAAGAAATAGAAGTTACCTAAAAAGTAAAAATTTAATTGAAAAGAGAATCCCTTTCTGTTTAGAAGGGGATTTTTTATTCATAATAAGCCATAATTGAGTCAGTTTTAATTTGCAGCCACAGCCATATTTTCTTATTTTTGCCAGCCAAATGTTAAAGAAAATAATCATAGCAATAGACGGTCCCGCCGGTTCAGGCAAAAGTACTGCTGCTAAAAACATTGCACAAAAACTTGGTTTTACTTATTTGGATACCGGTGCGATGTATCGCGCTATTACTTTTATTGCTCTAAGAAATGGCATCGCCGAAAATATTCCTGCTGTTATTGAAATGGCAAGGCGGATCAAGTTAAAACTGAGATTTGAAAACGGTGTAACAAGAGTTTTTGTTGATGATGAAGAAGTAACTGAACAAATTAGGACTTCGGAAGTAAATGGAAAAGTAAGTGATATTAGCAGAATACCTGAGGTAAGGGCAGAGCTAGTTAAGATTCAAAAAAGAATGGGCGAAGAAGGAAATATTGTTGCTGAAGGAAGAGATGTTACTACAGTTGTGTTCCCTAAAGCAGATTTGAAAATTTTTCTTACGGCTTCGATTGATATAAGGACTAAGAGAAGATTAAAAGAGTTTCAGGATAAAAATATTCCGACTACGTTTGAAGAAGTAAAAGCTAATTTGGAAAAAAGAGACAGAATTGATAGCGGACGGGAAATTTCTCCGTTAAAAAAAGCTGATGATGCAATTGAGTTTGATAATTCCGCATTAACACCTGAACAGGATTATGAATTTTTGCACAAGAAAATTGACGAGATTCTTAAAGATAAAAAGCCATCATAACTGATGTTAAACTAAACCAAAACTGCCGAGAAAATTCAAGATGGCGGAATGTTCGAAGCAGAGTAACAGCAGTAGGAGTTAAAATGTTAGAGTTAGAAAAAGATACTAAGAAAAAAGTATCTAAACCAAAAAGAGAAAGGTACATCAATGCAGATGAATACTCTCCCGAAGATCTTAAAGAACTTTCTGAACTTTATGCACATTCATTCCGCGATATAAAGGAAGGTGAAATTCTTGAAGGTACTATCGTTGGTGTAAATGCAGATAACATTGTTGTTGATGTAGGTTTCAAATCAGACGGAACAATTTCAAAATCTGAATTCAATGCAACAGAAGAAATTAAGATCGGTGAAAAAGTTGATGTTGTAATTGAAAGTGTTGAAGATGAAGACGGAAATTTAGTTCTTTCCAAGAAAAGAGCGGACTTCCTTAAAATCTGGGGAAGGGTTATGGATGCTTTCGAAAATGAAAAAGTCCTTCCGGGAAAAATTCTTAAACGAATTAAAGGCGGAATGGTTGTTGACTTGATGGGAATTGAAGCATTCTTACCCGGTTCACAAATTGATATTCGTCCTGTTCGTGATTTTGATGCATTCGTCGGTCAAACGATGGATTTCAAAATTGTAAAAGTAAATATCCCAACAGAAAATATCGTTGTTTCTCATAAAGTACTTATTGAAGAAACAATTTCCGATCAGCGTAAAGAAATTCTTGATAAGCTTGAGAAAGGACAAATTCTTGAGGGTACAGTTAAAGCTATTACAGATTTCGGTGTGTTCATTGATCTCGGCGGTGTTGATGGTCTTATTCACATTACAGATCTAAGCTGGGGAAGAATTAATCATCCGAGTGAAATTCTTAGACTTGATGAGAAAATTAAAGTTGTTGTTACCGATTTTGAAATGGAACGCAAGAGAATTTCTCTAAGCTTAAAACAACTCTTACCACATCCATGGGAAAAAATTGAAGATAAATTAAAGATCGGTGATAAAGTTGCCGGTCGTGTTGTTTCACTTACAGATTACGGCGCTTTTATTGAGATCGAAAAAGGTATTGAAGGACTGATTCACATTTCTGAAATGAGCTGGACACAACATATCAGCCATCCATCACAATTTGTTTCTATGGGACAAGTTGTTGAAGCAGTTATTTTAAGTCTCGATAAAGATGATAAGAAAATTTCACTTGGTATGAAACAATTAACACCAGATCCGTGGTCAGATTTATTGAAGAAATATCCGGTTGGTTCTCAACATCAAGGTATTGCACGTAACTTAACAAACTTTGGTGTGTTCGTTGAACTTGAACCAGGTATTGATGGATTAGTTCATATCAGTGATTTATCATGGACCAAGAAAATCCGTCATCCCGGCGAAGTTGTTAAGAAAGGCGATAAGATTGATGTTGTTGTTCTTGGTGTTGATACTGATTCAAGAAAAATTTCTTTGGGACATAAACAGATAAATGCTAATCCTTGGGATAATTTTGAAAAAGAATATGCGGTTGGAAAAAATTCTGATGGTAAGATTGTTCGCATAATCGAAAAAGGATTAATTGCTGAACTTCCATTGAATGTTGACGGATTCATTCCTGCAACACAGCTTTCAACTTCAAAGATCAAAAATCTTTCTTTCTGTTTTCCGATTGGAACAAAACTTGAATTAAAGGTTGTTGAGTTCGATAAGGATAATAAGAAAATTGTTCTTAGCGCACTTGCAGCATTAAAAGAAAAATCAGATGAAGAAATTGCAAAATATATTGCTGATTTCAAGTTGGAAAAAGTTACTGTTCCGGATTTGAAACAAGCAGATGCTGAGAAATTCGATTCATCGGATTTTAATTTATACGAGGACACAAAACCTCAACCGCAAATTCCTGCTCCTCCTGCGGTAGAGAAAAAAGATGAATAAAACTTGCGGTCAGCCGTCAGTTTTCGGCTTTCAGCATTTGTAAAATATTCGGGCTGTATTTAATCAAATTTGTTTTTAGATTGGATGCAGCCCATTTTGTTTGTTGAAAATAGTCAGTTGTCAATCGTCAGTTGTGTTTTATTTTTTACAACTGACAACCATCAGCGGACTACTGACGATAAATATCAATAATAAGTTTAATGATTGAGATCATGTCCAAAGTAGCATTCCATACATTAGGCTGTAAACTGAATTTTTCCGAGACTTCAACTATCGGGCAGCAATTTCTTCAACACGGCTTCAGTATTGTTGATGAAAAAGAAAAAGCAGATGTATTTGTTATCAACACATGCACAGTTACTGATAATGCAGACCGTGAATGCCGGCAAATTGTTCGACGCGCACTTCGCAATAATCCAAATTCATTTATTGTTGTTACAGGATGCTATGCTCAACTTCGTCCCGATGAGATAGCAAAGATTGATGGAGTTGATGCAATATTTGGCAGTAATGAGAAATTTAATCTATTCTCTTATCTGGAAAATTTTGAGAAGAAAGAACTATCATGCATTTATGTTTCTCCAACAGAAAATTTGGATTCATTCAATCCTTCTTATTCATCTGATGCAGATAATCGCACAAGAGCATTTTTCAAAATTCAAGACGGATGCGATTATAAATGTTCATTCTGTACAATTCCATTAGCGCGCGGTAAAAGCAGAAGTGCAAATCCTGAGGAAGTGATTAGTGAGTTTAAGCAATTATTAAAAGCCGGATACAAAGAAATAATATTAACTGGTGTTAATGTTGGCGATTATGGAAATTCTTTCGATCTTGATCTGTATGCACTTCTAAAACAAATGTTAGAAGTTGATGGTGATTACCGGATTCGAATTAGTTCAATCGAACCAAATCTTTTAACTGATGAGATATTAGATTTAACTGCTAACGATGAAAGAATGTGTAATCATTTTCATATTCCATTGCAAAGTGGAAGTCGTGAAATTTTAAAATTGATGCAACGACGTTACCGTGTTGAAGATTATCAGGAGTTAATTTATAAAGCGAATAATAGAATAACTGATCTTGGGATTGGTGTAGATGTTATTGTAGGATTTCCTGGAGAGACGGAAGAAAATTTTCTTGAGACTTATAATTTTCTTTTAAATTTACCAATTTCGTATTTGCATGTATTCACTTATTCTGAACGGCCCGAAACTAAAGCAATTGAAATGGCAAATTCTGTTGATCCGGTAGAAAGAAAACGCCGAAGTAATATGCTTAGAATTTTGAGCGAGAAGAAAAAACATGAATTTTATCAAAAGATGATTGGCAAAGAATTAACAATTCTTTTCGAACATGAAGATCATAATGGTTGGATGAAAGGATTTTCTTCAAATTATGTTCGTGTAAAACATTCGTTTGATCACGAATTAATTAATAAATTTGTGAAGGTAAAAATCAAGGAGGTTGATGAAAATATTTGTACAACAGAGAATATTTCAATTAATGAATCAATAAACATTCAAGCAGGTTGAAAATGAAAACCATTATCTCTCTAGTTGTGCTTGTTTCATCAATATCATTTGCACAAGTTTTACAATCAAAAAGTCTAATCGAATTAAGACAGCAGTCAGCTATCAGCTATCAGCATTCAGCTCTTGAAATCCAAAATCCAAAATCCAAAATCCAAAATATTGAAGCAAACTTTCAGAATCCTACATTAGAGAAAAAGAATCCAGCACTTGCAATTTTATATTCAATGTTGTTACCAGGAATGGGTGAACTGTATGCTGGGGATTATTCTAGTGGAAAATATTTTACAATTGCCGATGGAGTTTTATGGGGAGCGTTTGCCGGTTTTGAAATCTATGGCAAGTGGAAAGAGAATGATTACAAATCATTCGCCGAATCAAAAGCCGGAGTTCATCTTAGCGGTAAAGAATCGGAATATTTTGCTAACATAGGAATATATCAAAGTATAGATGATTATAATGCTGCTATGGAATTAAACCGCGATTTTGATAAGACTTATAACACAGCATCATTCTATTGGAAATGGAATGATAATGATCAACGTAAACAGTACCGTGATTTGTGGTCTTCGAGCGAATCCGCTTACACAAATGTTCGATTTGTAGTTGGTGCTTTAATACTTAACCGTTTGATAAGTGCAGTCAATGCAGTTAGATTAGTTTCTGCGTACAATAAAAATCTATCACAAGAAGTTAGCTGGAATGTTTCAGTCGGTTTGAATAATAATCCAACTTTGCCAACTTCGATAACTTTTAATTTTGTAAAATCATTCTAGTGATACAGTTAGTAGTCATTAATTTAATTAATGACTACTGACAATTCTCACCTTTACACTAACAACCATCAAAGAATTTTCATAATTTTGGACTGAATAAGAATTAATTCGAATTGAATAACTACAAATTAATAATCCAATACGATGGAACAAATTATGCCGGATGGCAAATCCAAAGTAATGCTGTTAGTGTTCAGCAAAAAATTGTTGATGCCATTGAAGTAATTCAAAAAGAAAAAGTTAATCTAATCGGTTCAGGCAGAACAGATACTGGTGTACACGCACTTGGACAAGTAGCAAATTTTAGAATTGAAAGCGAATTAGATCTTTATAGATTCCGTTTTTCACTCAATTCAATTTTGCCGAATGACATTTCCGTTATAAAAATGGAAAAGGTAGATGAATCTTTTCATGCAAGATTTGATGCCAAGAACAGAAGTTACATTTATTTATTTTGTGATCACAAATCGCCATTCTATAATAATTACTCTTATTATTTTCCTTCTATAACAAAATTAGATTTTAATTATCTAAACAGAATTTCAAAAACATTATTAGGGTTGCATGATTTTACTTCATTCTCAAGAAAAAATACTGAAATAGAAGACAAAACTTGTGATGTTAAAGAAATTATTTGGCACAAAGGAAAAACTATTTCTACTTTCTATATTTCGGCAAATCGTTTTATGCACGGAATGGTAAGAACAATTATCGGTACAATTTTGTTTGCAGCAGAAAAAAAACTTAGTGAAAATTATTTGGTAGAAGTTCTTAAAGAAAAAAATAGAGAAAAAGCGGATGAATCCGTTCCTGCTAAAGGGTTATTCTTATTTAAAGTGAGGTATTAATATGATTGATCTTTCAAACAAAGTTTCAATAATAACGGGCGGATCCAGAGGAATTGGAGAAGCTTGCGTAAAATTATTTTCGAATGCAAACAGTAAGGTTGGGTTTACTTATAAAAGTGCAAAATCGCAAGCAGAGAAACTGGAAAAGAAATTTGGTAAAAATGTTAAGGCATATCGTGTTGATATGGAATCAGAAAAAGAAATTTTTGAGATGGTAAAAAAAGTTGCCAAAAATTTTGGAAAGATTGATGTACTTGTTCATAATGCCGGAATTTGGAACGACGGAACACTTGAAAAAATGACACTTGAACATTGGAATGAATTAATCAGAATAAATCTTACTTCAACATTTTTATTTTGTAAAGCTGTAACTCCTTACATGAAGAAAAACAAGTTTGGAAGAATAATTTTAATTACATCAACAGCTGGGCAAAGGGGAGAAGCTTTTCATTCTCATTATGCTGCATCAAAAGGCGGAATGATTTCATTCACAAAATCTTTAGCTGTTGAATTGGCATCATTTAACATAACTGTAAATTCAGTAGCTCCCGGGTGGGTTGATACCGAAATGAACGATGATGTATTTGCTGATAAAAATTATAAGGAAAGAATTAGAAAAGGAATACCAGTCGGAAGAATTGCAACTGCTGAAGATATTGCGGGACCAACTTTATTTCTTGCATCTGATTTAGCGCGGCATATCAACGGAGAAATTCTTAATGTAAACGGCGGAAGTGTTTTGTGCGGATAAAAATGTGAGTTTTTTGAATATTGGGTTCATTATCATATATTTGAATTGAGTTGATTCACAAACCGTAAAGAAAAAATAACAAATGGAATTTTTAGCTGAACTTCATCCGCGCATTGTTCACTTTCCTGTTGCATTATTTATATTATATTTTTTTCTTGAAGCATCTGGCATTCTGTTAAAGAAAAATTATTTAAGTAAAACAGCATATATAATTTTAATTGCAGGAATTGTTACTGCAGTAACGGCTGTACTTACTGGAAACCAGGCACACGAGTCAGCAAAAATGATTTTGAAGGAAAAAAATAATTTTTTGAATGGAATGATTGAACAACATGAACAAAATGCAACGATTACTCTCTGGTATTTTTTTGCAATTTTAATTTTAAGAACTTACTTCATTACCAAGAAGAAATTTGAGTCCGACTGGAAATACATTTTTATTCCTCTTGGATTAGTAGGTTGCTATCTAATATATATAACAGGAATACACGGTGGTGAATTAGTCTTTAAATACGGAATCGGGACACAACTTTTTGGAAAGTAATCCATAAATTTAATTGAAATGAAAAAACTTTTATTCTTTTTTATACTTTTTAGTTCTCTCGCATTTGGCCAGTTTCAATTCGGTGCTGCTAAAGGGTTGTTTATGGGAATTGCAGTCGGTCCAAGATTTCCAATTGGAGATTTTGCTGACGCACAAAACATCGGAATTGGTGCGGATGTAATTTTTTCTTACACCGATAATGAATTACTACCTGTTTTTCTATACACAATGATAGGTTACCAACATTATCCGGGAAGACAAGATTTTTATAAACGAAGCGACTATTCATCGTTATCTAGTAATGTTTTGATAATTGCACCTGGAGTAAGATATTATTTTAAGCCGATATTGGAAAATGTTGTATTACTAATGCCGATAATTGATATCGGTGCTGAGTATGCACTATTCGAAAACTGGAATCAGTTCAAAATAGACAGCGGTAAACAAAATTTTGTTGAAGACGTAAGTAAATTCGGTTTTCACATCGGTGCAGGTTTCTCGATGTTTATTCTGGATGTTGTCACATATTATAATTTCTTACCAAAAAATCAGTATCTGTCATTTAATCTGAGAGCAAACATTCCAATCTTTGTAAAAATGTAACGAGGGATTTATGAGTTTCAGTAATATTTTATTTGAAGTAAAAAATAAGATCGGGTTTGTTACAATTAACCGTCCTGATAAGTTAAACGCACTGAACAATGCAACACTTGCTGAATTGAAAGAATGTTTTGCTTCGATAAAGAATGATGAAAGCATAAATGTTGTAATTGTAACCGGCGCTGGAGAAAAAGCTTTTGTTGCCGGTGCTGATATTTTCGAATTAAATAAATTGAATGAATCAACAGGAAAGAAATTTTCTGAGAACGGACAAGCAGTTTTTAATTTGATAGAGAATCTTGGCAAACCTGTTATTGCGGCAGTTAATGGATTTGCACTCGGCGGCGGATGTGAACTTGCATTATCATGTCATATAAGATTTGCAAATGAGAAAGCAAAATTTGGTCAGCCGGAAGTTAATCTTGGAATAATTCCTGGTTATGGCGGAACACAAAGATTAACTCGATTGGTTAACTCCGGCCGGGCAACGGAATTAATTTTAACCGGAGATATCATTGATGCAAATGAAGCTTTGAGAATTGGCCTAGTGAATAAAATTTTCAGTTCTGAAGAATTAATAAGTAAAACAACTGAGTTTGCGGAAAAAATTTCTTCTAAAGGACAAATTGCAGTTAGAAAAGCTTTGCTTGCAATTGTTATATGTGATGAATTTTCAGAATCTGACGGTCTTGATCATGAAGCAAAATTATTTGCTGAAGGTTGCGGCACGGAAGATTTTAAGGAAGGAACAACAGCTTTTCTGGAAAAACGAAAACCAAATTTTAAGAATATTTAGATAGAGTTTTTTTAATTACCAATAATTCCTATCGTGACAAATCAAAAACAAAAATTTATCAAATATCTTTTAATAGCTGCAATAGCATTGCTCATTATTAATATTGCAATCGAATCGCTTAAGAAACCCAAAAAAGAAATCGCAGTTCATGAGCTTTCAGTTGTTCAAATTGAA
Organism: Melioribacter sp.; assembly: GCA_023250955.1. Lineage (GTDB taxonomy): Bacteria > Bacteroidota > Ignavibacteria > Ignavibacteriales > Melioribacteraceae > Fen-1258. The sequence continues at coordinate 26,225 of JAHEZQ010000024.1, forward strand.
ACTGTTTTTTTTACTGTTCTTGATGAATATGGAATTGAAACAAAATGGATAACTAGAAAAAAATATAAGTCCGCAGATTATGATTCAGTAAAAACCGAATACACAGTAAAAATTCCAGCCGATATGCCAGTTCCATTGATTATTAAAGACATAAATAAAGTTATTGAAAAAGATATTACCGGATTTGTATCAGAAGAAAAAAAAATATTCGGAACAACCGAGATTCGTATCTATACTAATGAAGTTCTAAAATTGAAGGCGACATTAATTCCGAATAAAGAAATTATTAGAAAGAGAAACGAGCTTTCATTTGTAATCAATGATGTATTCGATCTTAATGAAAAAGGTTTTAACAATTTTTTAAGTGTTCATCATCTTATTTCATGCACCGTTGTTCCCGGTCATGATCTTGTAATCAAAACTGATTCTCTAAAAGATTATACGAAAGAATATGCAGTTTTATTGAACAACGATATCAGCGATCCAAAGATGAAATTAAAATCAGATTATCAAAAAGAATTACTGCGCGGTTCGATACAAAATATTGTTTCAAGTTTTAGAGACGCTAAAGCATATATAATAGATGAAAATTCTACTTTGTATAATTCTCCAATCTATAATTATGTGCGTGATGAATTAAAACGCCAGAGCATCTATATTTATCCCCGTTCAGAGTTAATAGAATTAAATGCCCAGGAAGGTTCAGAGTTGATTTCAAAATTTAGATTTTACTGCGAAGATACAACCGGGGTACATCAGAAGATTTTTTTCAGTTCCTTCGATAATTTTTTGAAAATTCAGAATGAAATTGAAAAAATTAAAAAGAAGGGTAATAAGATAATTCCACTTTCAAAAACATTTCTTGCAGAAAAACCGGCCTCATTAAAAACTAAGTAAGCAAGTTTCCGTACAAATCTAATTCAATTGGTTCCGCCCCGGGGATTTTCTTTAACTGTTCAAAAACTTTTTTACGTTCCCCAACAGCAACTATCACTAATTCATTTGGTAATACATTATTAATTGCAGAAGTTTTTACTTCTTCGTTAGTAACCGATTTAACTTTATTAGTATAATTAATGAGTTCTTCCAAAGGAAGTGCATGAATTAAAAGCGACTCAAGATTATTAGCTATTTGGTTCGATGTTTCAAAACGCGACGGGAACTGTTTTATCAAATAAGACTTGGCGAAATTTATTTCATCATCGGAAATATATTCACGAATTCCGTTTAGTTCTTTTAAAATTTCAATAATTGCTTCACCTGTATTTTCGATATTTACTGCAGTTAAGATTTCGAACAACCCTGCTTCTTTATAATAATGAAAGGATGAATTAGCTCCATAAGTAAATCCCCTTTTCTCACGTAAGTTTGAATTTATTCTGCTTGAGAACTGTCCGCCTAAAATAGTGTTCATAATTCTGGTAGGAATAAAATCATTTGTGTTCCGTTTCTTGGAAATATGCCCAACGCGGATTTCACTTTGAGCGGAATCTGATTTATGAATAAAATAGAATGATGTTGCTTTCCGTTTTGGAGTTTCAAAATATTGATAATTGTCGGATGAAGAAGTCCATTCGTTGAAATATTTATTGAATAATCTAATAATCTCCGTCTCATTCAAATTTCCGACTGCAACAATTTTAGCATTAGTCGAAGTAAATGTCCTCGCAAAAAAATCTTTAACATCAACATTAGAAATTCTTGCTATACTTTCCGCAAAACCGATTTCCGGAAATCCATAATATGAATCACCGAAGACACGGCGTTCAAATGCGGATGAAGCAATAAAAGAAGGTTCATCTTTTAATTGAAGAATTCTATCTAAAACTTTTTTCTTCTCACGTTGGAAATCTTTTTCTTCAAAACGAGGTTTAAGAGCAATTTTAGAAATAAGCTCAAGTGATCTTTCAAAATTTTCGGTGAGTGATAAAATAGAAAGAATTATAGTATCATGATCGGCGGAAACAGAAAAGACGGAACCAAGTTTTTCAAATTCTTCACTTAGTTGAAGAGCATCATATTCTCCTGCTCCTTCATCTATTAAAAGGGAAGTTAAATATCCCAATCCTTTTTTATCTGCAGGATCAAACCTGCTGCCGGAAAAAACAATTATTTCGGCATAGACAATTGGAAGATTCTCTTTGTGAACAAAACTAATATCAATATTATTTACGAGCTTCAAAAATTTTATTTCTGGAATGTTGAATAATAATTCTTTCGTAGGTATTGGTATAATTGATCTATCTAACATAATCATCACATCTTTTTAGGAATAATATTTAGTTCAACATTTGGCTTTGTTAAAAACTTTTGTGCAGTATCTATTATTTGTTCCCGAGTAACCTGTTCATATCGTGAAAGATCAAATAGAAATGAGTCCGGTTCATTGAGATAAAAATTATAGTGATTAATATGGTCAGTTATCAGATCAATTTTTTGAAGAGAGAAGATGTATGCAGACTTGATATTATTCTTAGCTTTTAATAATTCATTTTCAGTAATACCATTAGAAATAAGTTCATGAATACTTTTCGTTATTTCATCTTTTATTTTTTCTAGAGTAATACCCGGTTTTGCCGTTGATGCAATTATAAATGAGCCGTCAAGATTTCCGGAATATTGAAACGATGAAATATCCTGCGCAATTTGTTTTTCGAAGACAAGTGATTTATGCAGTCTGGAATTTTTTGATGATGTTAAAATATCCGAAAGCAGATCGAGTACTGCATCTTGTTCATGAAACGCTTTAACTGTATGCCATGCAAGATAAATCCTTGGCAATTGAACATTGTCTTCATAAATTATTTTTTTGGATTCACTAAGAGACTGAAGTGAAGTTTCAATTTCCGGGATCGCCGCTGTTTCTTTTATCTCTCCAAAATATTTTTCAATAAGATCTTTAGCGTTGGATTTATCAAAATTTCCGCCAATGACTAACGATGCATTACTTGGTGAATAATATTTCTCAAAGAATTTTCTCACATCATCAAGCTCAAATTTTGCAATATCATCCATCCAGCCGATTGTAGGCCATGAGTATGGATGATCTTGAGAAAATAAATTTGAAAATAATTTTTCCCAAGCTAATCCGTATGGTTGATTTTCGTATCGTTGTCTCCGCTCATTCATCACAACATCTTTTTGATTATCGAGTTTTTCTTGATTCAATCCCGGCAACATAAATCCCATTCTATCTGCTTCCAACCACAAAGCAAGTTCAAGATAATTTGCGGGAACAGTTTCATAATAATTTGTCCGGTCAAAACTTGTAGAACCGTTCAAACTTCCTCCGGCTTCTTGTATAAATTTAAAATGTCCTTCTTTAGGAACATTCTGCGAACCTTGAAACATCATATGCTCAAACAAATGAGCAAAACCGGTTTTACTATTTCTCTCGTTAGCTGAACCGACTCGGTACCATAAATTAACTGCAACAACAGGAATTGAAAGATCAGGATAGAGAATTACTTGTAATCCGTTGGGGTGAGAATATTTCTCGTAATCAATTTTGAGTAAGTTTTTTGTCATCAATTGGTTTGTCAGATTATTCATTCAATATAAACTCAATACGATCAAGTTTGCCGTCTATGTTTGTTCGCGGAAAGATTTCAAAAATTTTACAAAGCAAAGGATAAATATCAATATTCCAAAGAGTTCCAGTGTGATAGTTCTTTTTAAAATTTGGACCAATTGCTAAAAAGATTCCATGCATATCGAGTTGGTTATTATCGAAACCATGATTTCCTTTTCCTTCCCAGTTAGATTTTTTATTTGTGATGGCAGACCAACCTAAATCAGCAACAACAACAATTTGAGAAATAAAAGGATGATCGTTGAAGTGAAAATATTCCGGGACTTCATCGCGTAAATAAACTTTGTAATGATTTTCATTTTTTTTCAAAATGTTGTAAACATCGTTGACTTTTTCTTTATTTGGTTCAACAAACATAATTGGACCACCATCGAAAAATTTACAATCGGATGAACCTACTATCTTTTCAATATTAATAGTCCGTTCTTGAGAGACTTCAGTCATACCATGATCTGAAACAAAAATTACATTAACACTATCACGCATTTTTATTTCATCTAATTTTTGGAAAAGCAAACCAGCAATGTTATCAAGAGTTTTAATTGCTTGATTAGTTTCAGGGGAGTCTGGACCGAATTTGTGACCTTGTGTATCTGTTTCATGAAAATATACTGTTATAAAGTGGGGTCTTTTTTCCGCTGGCAATTTCAACCAATCCATAACACCTTCAACACGTTTTTCGTATGGTCTTTCATGATCATATTCTTCAAAATAAGTGGGTCTCCGATAGGGAATTAGAATTTCAGAACCTGGCCAAAAATAACTTGCAGTTTTTATTCCCTGCCTTTCGGCTGTTTCCCAAAAGGCTTCTCCTAAATACCAACGTCCATTTCGGACAGCGTTTGTATCTCCCATTCTATAAATAGTCTTGTTAAATGGATCGCTGAAAGTATTAGCTATAATTCCATGATGAGCAGGATACATACCTGTTATTATAGATTGATGATTTGGAAAAGTTTTTGATGGAAATGCCGGACGTAGTGATAGAGCAGATACTCCGTTTTCTTTAATCTTTTTAAGGTTGGGAGTAATTTCTCTATTTAAATAATCCCATCTGAATGCATCAAATGATACTAATATTACATATGGTTTTGAACCAGCAAAAACAGTAATAGAAATAGAAAGATATAACAATAAGAATAAAATCATTTTTTTCATTTTTGGAATCCTTGCTAAAAATAAGGGTAAATATAAGAATGTATAATCTAAAATTAAGATTTTATAGATGAGTCAGCGGATAAGATAGTTGATAAATCAAGAAATTCCAATTTTATTCCTAACAAATGAACATTTAAAAAAAATGTTAAACCCTTTTGACATTAATCAGATTTTCATATCTTCCAGTGTAAAAAAAAATCTCCAAACGACACATTCTTTAAAGTAGTGAGATAATTAAAGTTTTTACTCTATGAATCAAAAAATGAATTCATATACTTTTGTTCATAATTATTTTTATCCGTATAAAAACAATTCTAAAAAAAAATCCACATTAATTAATATTTCACCAACCCATAAAGGAGTATAATATGAGAAAAGTTAAACAATTGATTTCTTTTTTCTTGTTTACGGTTATCTTGTTTAGCTCTCAGTTAATGTATGCACAGGTTACTACTGCTTCAATGAACGGAACGGTAGTGGACCAAAATGGAAATGCATTACCAGGAGCTAACGTAATCGTAGTACATGTTCCTTCCGGAACTCAATACGGAACTTCCACACGTTCAGATGGAAAATTCAATTTACTAGGTCTTAGAGTTGGCGGCCCTTACAAAGCCACAGTATCAATGGTAGGTTACACAGCTCAAGTTGAAGAAGGTTTCACACTTAACTTGGGACAAAATTATAAAATGGATTTTAAGCTTCCTGAAACAACAATAGAATTAAAGGGTGTAACTGTTACTGCAGAAAGAAGTGCAATACTTAATTCATCAAGAACCGGTGCTGCAACAGCTGTAACCAAAGAAACTATTGAAGCACTTCCAACAATTAACAGAAGAATAGAGGATGTTGCTCGTTTAACACCGCAGTACGGCGGTAATTATTCTTTTGCTGGTGTTGATAATCGTCTCAATAACATGACGATAGATGGTTCCTATTTTAATAATTCATTTGGTCTTGCCGGCCAGCCTGGTGATAGAACCGGCGTTGCACCAATCTCTCTTGATGCAATCGAACAAGTTCAGGTTAATATAGCTCCTTATGATGTTCGTCAAGGAAATTTTATTGGTGCGGGTATTAATGCTGTAACTAAAAGCGGAACAAATGAGATTTCCGGTTCTGCTTATTATGACTGGCGTACACAAGGATTAGTTGGTACAAAAGCTAAAGATAATATTTTCAATCCGGGAACATTCAAGTATAACTTAATGGGTGCACGTCTTAGTGGTCCAATCATTAAAGATAAACTCTTTTTCTTTGTTAGTTACGAAGACGATAAAACCGTTACACCGGGAACCACATTCAGAGCAAATCTTGGTGGTGAAACTGTTGGAGGTAATATTACAAGAGTTTTAGCTTCGGATTTGGATGCCCTAAGCAGTTATTTAAAAACAAATTTCAATTATGAGACAGGTCCTTATCAAGGTTATGATTTTGAAATACCATCAACAAGATTCTTAGCTAAATTAGATTTTAACCTTAATGATAAAAATAAAATTAGCGTACGATACTCAATGTTGAATTCAAAAACTGATGTATTACTTTCCAATTCTTCTTCACTTGGTTTCGGTTCAAGAAGAACCAGTACTAATGGCTTGAATTTCGCTAATTCAAATTACCAAATCTTAGAAAATAATCGTTCAATTATTGCCGAATTGAACTCAGTTCTTGGCGATAACATGTCTAACAACTTGATTGTCGGTTATAATTATAGTGATGAAAGCCGTGATGTAAGAGGTGGATCTTTCTTCCCGATGGTAGATATTCTTAATAGCAATTCTGTTTATACAACATTTGGTTATGAACCATTTACACCAAATAATGAATTACGTTACAGTAGTTACCAGTTACAAGATAACTTTAGTATTTATGGAAAAGATCATAACTTAACATTTGGTGTAAGCGGTGAAATTTATAATTCGGAAAACGTATTCTTCCCAGGATCTCAAAGTGCTTACGTTTATAATTCTCTTGCTGATTTTTATACTGACGCAAATGACTATCTTGCACATCCCAACAGAACTACAGGACCGGTTAAGTTAAATATGTTCCAAGTACGTTATAATAATATTCCTGGTCAAACAAAACCGATTCAACCATTAAAAGTATTTTATGCCGGTGCTTATGCTCAAGATGAATGGCAATTTAACAAAGATTTAAAATTTATTTTAGGCTTAAGAGTTGATATTCCATTCTTTGGCAATACTGGTTTTGATAATGCGAATGCAGATGCATTAACATTTAGAGATGAAGCTGGAAATCCTATTCAGTACAATACTGGAAAATTACCTGATGCAAATATACTTTGGTCTCCAAGAGTTGGTTTTAACTGGGATGTTAACGGTGACCGTTCTACCCAACTTCGTGGTGGTACCGGTATCTTTACAAGCCGTCCTGCTTATGTATGGATTTCAAATCAAGTTGGAAATACGGGTGTTCTTACAGGTTTTATCGAAGATCGTAATCCTGCTGCTGGTAAATATCCATTCAATCCGGATCCAAATAAATATAAACCAGACCCATCAACTATAACAGGTGCACCAGCAACTTCATATCAATTAGCTGTAACTGATCCAAATTTTAAATTCCCTCAGACATGGAGAACAAATCTTGCAGTTGATCAAACTTTACCATTTGGATTGATTGGATCTGTTGATTTTCTTTATAATCGTGATGTTAATGGGTTATATTATATTAATGCAAACCTTCCAGCTGCACAAACTGCATATAAAGGCGTTGATAATCGTCCTAGATGGACAACGAATAGAATCAACGCAAATATTTCAGATAACACTGTTATGAAAAACGAGAATATTGGATACAACTGGAGCTTTGCTGCTGCTATTGAAAAACCATTCAGTGATGGTTTATTCTATAAAGTAGGTTATTATTATGGTGAAGCTCGCAATACTATAGATCCAGGTTCAATCGCTAGCGGTTCTTGGACATCTAATCAAATGTCCGGTGATCCCAATAATCCGGGTGTTTCATTTTCATCGAACACTCCTGGAAACAGATTATTTGCTTCTCTATCATACCGGTTTGATTATTTCAAATTTGGTTCAACAACAATTTCATTTTTGTGGGATTATTTTACACCAGGTGTTGGCAGCTATGTATTTTCTTCTGACGCAAATGGCGATGGTGCATCAAATGACTTAATTTACATCCCAAGAAATAAAACAGAAATGAATTTTCAAACATATACTTCCTCAGGCGTAACTTTTACAGCAGATCAACAAGCTGCGGCTTGGGATGCTTATATCAAACAAGATTCATATCTAAATGATAATAGAGGTCAATATGCAGTACGTAATGCTGTTGTTCTTCCAATGGTATCAAGAGTAGATTTGAGTATTATTCAGGAAATTTATTCTGATTTCCTTGGAAAGCGTAACACTTTACAACTAAGAGCAGATATTCTAAACTTCGGAAATTTAATTAGTAAAAATTGGGGTGTAGGTCAAAGTATGGTCACTACCTCACCATTAACAAATCCAGTTGTTGATGCTTCTGGAAAACTTGCATACAGACTGAGAAGTCTAAGCGGTAAGTTAATTGATAAAACATTCCAAGATAATGCTGGAATTGGTGATGTTTATAGAATACAGTTTTCTGTAAGATATATCTTTAACTAAACTGTAAACTTATTATAATTAAGGCTGTCCTCTTAAAGGACAGCCTTTTTTATTTTAAAGTTTTGGATTTAGAAAAGAGTAAGAAAAATTATTTATAGTTGGTGAACTGTACTGGGAAATCGTAGTCTGCTTCTTTAACAAGTTTCATAATTGACTGAAGGTCATCAATTTTAGGAGCTTGTACTCTAATCTGTTCATCTTGAATTTGTGTATTAACTTTCAACCTGCTTTCCTTAATTAACTTAGTTATCAACTTTGCATTTTCTTTAGAGATTCCGCTTTGTAGATTAATTACTTGTTTCAATCTTCCATTAGCTGCAGGTTCAGGCTCTGCAAATTTCAAAGCTTTAATAGAAATCCCACGCTTAATAAATTTCGTCTGCAAAATATCAATAGATTGTTTGCGTGAGTAATCATCTTTTGTGTTAAGTGTTATTAATTTTTCTTTTTTGTTCAGAATAATTTCTGTCTGAGAATCTTTTAGATCATAACGTTGCTGAATTTCTTTAGCAGCTTGGTTTAAAGCATTATCAACTTCTTGGAAATCAATTTCCGAAACGATATCAAATGAATGGTTTGAAGCCATATAAAGTTTATATTTTATTATTAAACTGAGTCGGGGTGGGGAGATTCGAACTCCCGACCTCTTCGTCCCGAACGAAGCGCGCTAACCGGGCTGCGCTACACCCCGTATTTAACGGGGCAAAGATAAAATTTTTAGAGTTGATAAAAAAATCGAAAGATTTGAATAGGAATAAATCACCAAGTTGGAAGGAAGAAAGAATATGGAATTTTTTTTACTTTTATTCTTCATTGTTATAACACCAAAAATAAGCCAAGCTCAGCTTGCGAAGGATAAGTGACTTTTTTATAATTTTAAATTCATTTTGTAATAAATCGAATTTAGTTTAACTTTAGTAAGAAATTTTCCTTTAACTTTATCCGGAGAGATAGGCAAGGGATGAAAGACCTAATTAAAATAGAAAACAAAAATGGAGACCTCGGCGACTAAAAAGTCAACGAGGATTTTTTTTATATGGATATAAAAGCAAAAATAATTGACGAAGAAGGATTTAACCGGACACTCACCCGTCTTGCACACGAAATTTTAGAAAAGAACAAAGGATCAAAAAATCTTGTGCTGATAGGAATGCGGACTCGAGGCGAATTTATTGCAGAACGAATTATGCAAAAAATTAAAGAAATTGATAAATCAGAACCTAGTTATGGTGTACTTGATGTAACTCTTTACCGTGATGATTTCCGTGTACGGCTAAAACAACCGGAAATTTCTGTAACCAATATTACGTTTGATGTTAATGATCGCGATGTAATTCTGATTGACGATGTTTTATACACAGGCAGAACGGTGCGTGCAGCTCTTGATGCTCTAATGGATCTTGGCAGACCGAATACGATTCAACTTTGTGTTTTGGTAGATCGCGGTCATCGGGAATTACCAATCCGTGCAGATTTTGTCGGTAAGAATATTCCAACATCAATTAATGAAGAAGTACGTGTACGTATTAAAGAAACCGACGGTGAAGACGGTGTTTTTTTAGTTAACGCTCCAAGTAAAATTTAGAGAGAAGATTATGTCATTATCAAACAGACATTTATTAGGTCTAAACGGTGTACCGAAAGAGGATATTCAACTGATTCTTGATACTGCAACTACATTTCGAGAAGTTTTAGAACGACCAATCAAGAAGGTACCGACTCTTCAAGGAAAAACAATTGTAAATCTCTTTTATGAAGACTCAACACGTACAAGAATATCATTTGAACTAGCACAGAAACGTCTTTCGGCAGACACAATAAATTTTTCAACTTCTACGAGCAGCGTTAAAAAAGGTGAAACTTTTAAAGATACAGTCCGCAACATTGAAGCTATGAAAGTGGATATGATTGTTGTTCGTCATAAATCTGCAGGTGTACCGCAGTATCTAACTCGAATCTCAAAAGCGAATATTATTAATGCGGGCGATGGTCTCCATGAACATCCTACGCAAGGATTGCTTGATATGTATTCAATCAAGGAACGACTTGGAAAATTGGAAGGATTAAAAGTTTGTATTGTTGGAGATATTGCTCATAGCCGTGTGGCACTTTCGAATATTTTTGGTTTGAAATCTATGGGTGCAGTTGTTTCGGTTTGCGGACCGGCAACAATGATCCCATTAGAAATTGCATCTTTAGGTGTGAAAATTTTTACAAATATAGATGAAGCATTAGCTAAGAATGATGTTCTAAATGTTTTGAGAATTCAACTTGAAAGAAACGCCGGGACGAGAATTCCTTCTTTAAGAGAATATCATAAATATTTTGGAATTACATCTGAGCGTATTGAAAAGTTTAATAAAGAAATTGTAATTCTGCATCCCGGACCAATTAACAGAGGTGTTGAACTTTCATCAGAAGTTGCGGATGGTCCATATCAAGTAATTCTTGATCAGGTTACAAATGGTGTGGCAGTCCGAATGGCGGTTTTATACTTACTGGGTACAATGCATTAAGATAAAAGGTGAAAAATGAAAATTATCCTTAAACAAGTTTTAGTATTACATCCTGAACAAAAGCTAAATCAAAAAAGTGATTTACTGATTAACAACGGAATTATTGAAAAAATTAATGGACTGAATGAAGCTGATTTCAAATCATCAAAAGTTTTTGATCTTGATAATAAAATATGTTCGCCGGGATTTTTTGATATGCATGTTCATCTACGGGAACCAGGCAGAGAAGATGAAGAAACAGTTGAAACAGGAAGTAATGCTGCTGCTGCCGGAGGATTTACCGGCGTTGCTTGCATGCCAAATACGGATCCAAATATAGACTCAGCTGAAATTGTACGATTTATTAAAGAGAAGGCCAAAGAACACTTAGTAGATGTTTATCCTGTCGCTGCAGCTACACTTGCAAGAAAGGGCGAAGCACTTTCACCAATGTATGAATTATTTGAAGCAGGTGCTGTTGCATTTTCCGATGATGGTGTTGCTATTAAAAACGCAGGGGTTTTAAGAAATGCTCTTGAATACTCTTTGAATTTTGGAACACCAATCATTGAACATTGTGAAGATGAATCAATGGCTGACGGTGTAATGAATGAGGGATTGATTTCAACAACATTAGGATTGCCAGGTGTACCTAAAGTTGCAGAAGATCTTGTTGTGATAAGAGATATAATGCTTGCTGAATTTACTGGAGGTAAAGTTCATATTGCTCATATCAGTTCGAAAAAATCAGTTGAGTTGGTTAGACAGGCTAAGAAAAACAAAATTAATGTTACCGCTGAAGTAACACCGCACCATTTTTCATTGACTGATGATCTTCTAAAATCTTATGACACAAATTATAAAATGAATCCTCCGTTACGAACACGGGCGGATGCAGAAGCAATGATTGAAGGATTGAAAGATGGGACAATTGATTGTATTGCAAGTGATCATGCACCGCATGCAATTGAAGAAAAAGAAATGGAATTTATTTTTGCACCAAATGGAATAATAGGGCTTGAAACGGAACTCAGTTTAGTAATGAGTGATTTGGTTCATAAAAAACATTTAACCATTTCCCAGGTAATAGAGAAGATGGCGATTAATCCCAGAAAGATTTTAAATATTCCAATTCCGCAAATAAAAATAGGTGAGGTTGCTAATCTTACAATTTTTGATCCGAATCTAATCTGGACAGTTGACATCAATAAATTCAAATCAAAAGCAAAAAATTCACCGTTTGATAAACGTCTCATGACTGGTAAATCTATTGCTGTTGTTAATAAAGGGAAAATGTTTTTCGAAGATAAATTTACTGCTATATAAAAATTCATAAAAATTGTTCAGAGCTGTTCAATCAAGAATACAATGCTGATTTCCCAATTACTTCATCCGACTTCAGAAATTTAACTTACCTCAAAATCGAACTAAAAGAGCAAATTCTACGTCTTAATGATTAGAAAAATAGTTGGCATTATGATTGCACTATTATAATCAGAAATTTACGGAGGATGCTATGAAAACCTTAAAATTATTTTTCAGTGGAATGTTTCTGATTACCATCTTATTATTTACCGGATGCGATCATTTACATAATTATGATAATGTTCCGCCAACTGCCCCAAGAAATATATCCACTGTAACCGGTGATAATAGAGTTGATCTTTATTGGGATAATAATCCGGAGAGAGATGTTGCAGGTTACAATGTTTATTACAGTTATTCTTATAACGGAAAATATACTTTGATAGGTAGCACACAGAGTACTCATTATATTGATGATGGAGCTAAAAACGGAACAACATATTATTACGCAGTAAGTGCATACGATTATGATGGCAACGAAAGCGATTTAAGCGAAGATGTTATATATGACACTCCAAGACCCGAAGGATTTAACCAGGCAATTTTTGATTTTAATAAATCTCCTAATAATGCAGGATATGATTTTAGTAAATATCTTGTCTTATCTTACAATGCTACTGATGCCGATATGTTTTTCGAAAATTATAACGGCATTTTTTACTTAAATGTATGGGACGACTCTGATCTTCAAGATATGGGACAGACTCAAGATATATGGGATATCAGTTACGCACCAAGTGGGGGATGGATTCCGGTTAAACAAGGTGAAAATGTAAAATATGCTCAAGCACTTGTTGGTCATACATATGTAATATGGACATGGGATAATCACTTTGCCAAAGTAAGAATTAAAAACATTACTAATGAGAGAATGGTTTTTGATTGGGCATATCAATTAGTTGAAGGTAATAAAGAATTAAAGAGAGGAAACCTCTCGTCAAAGAGAAATTCAGTACCGGAAAAAGTTGAAAGAAAATATTAACCCCGATGCATTCCTTCTCCTTGTTGAAAAAGCATACCTTAATGGTATGCTTTTTTATTTCTTTTAATTATTTTGGTGTGAGATTAGTGAAGGAAATGAAATTAAATAATAAAAATAGAATTATACTTTTAATAAGCAGCTTGCTGCTAATTCTTAATTTTAATTCAGTGGTAATTAAAGCACAAGGTTCATCAGGAAAAGAGGCCTTAAAAGTTTTCTTACGAATCGAAGAAGGTATGGCAGGTGCAACAGTTGACAAATTCTCAAAATATTTCGGTAATAGGAATTATCTAAGTCTTTCGAATGGAGTATCGGGTTATTACAGCTCAAATCAATCTTACTATGTAATCAAAGATTTTCTAAGTATTTACCAACCAATATCTTTTAAACTAACTAATACTGTTACTGAAACTGCAACTCCGTTCGCATCCGGAATATTAAAATATAACTCAAAAGGAGTCAGGGGTACTTCTGTAGTTTTTATATCACTGCATTTCATAGATGGTGTATGGAAAATTTCTCAGATAACGATTAATTAGAATGATAAACAAATTCTTGAATCGGAAACTAATATTTACAACCCTATTTTTAATTTTCTTCTTAATATTTATTATATCAGCAATCGTATCTCCAATCATTATCAATAACGAAAAAAGTAATTGGGGAACCATATTAACAGATAAAATTGAAGCTACTGAAACGACTATTGATCAGGCATTAGACAAAAAATCGAATTTACTTATTAGATCATTCGATTCCATTAAGCCTACCACTTCAAGATTATTATCTAATACAAATGTTGATAAAAAGAAGATTATCCAACTCTTCACCAAGTATGATAATGAAAAAATATTAATCCAATTATATAATGATTCAAATATTTTGATTGGGTGGAATTCACAATCAGTTATTGATGATTTAAATATATCAAGCGTAAAGTATTATTATGGACAAACTTTTTTTACCGGGGAAAAACTTACTTCATATTTATCGTTTAGTGACTTATTAAAAATTAATAATCAGAATTACACAATTGTTATAAGTACGCCGTTCGAGAAACATTTCTCACTCTCTAATAAAAATTATTCTTTTGAGAACTTTTCGGATTCTTTGTCAAATAAACTTTCTGTTAAAATAAACATTGATTATTCACCGCTAGCTAAATTTTCTAAAGATGGCAGAAAATATTCCTACATTCTACTAAATAATTTCAAAAATAAAATTGGAGTTGCAACATTCGATAAACCATCATTAGAGACTTCTGTCAATATGATAAAAAGTTCAATATGGTTATTACAATCGTTAGTATTGATTTTTGCTTTTATAATATTGGGGTTCATAGGAAAACATTATCAAGAAAAAATACAGAGCAAGTTATTTAGAATAATATTATTAACTTTTTATCTTACAGTGCTGCGGATAGCATTATTTTATTTTGAAATACCTTCTTCACTAATTCATAATTCGCTAACAGACTCGTCGAATTTTTCATCTGTTTTTGGGTACGGGATTGTGCGCTCTCCGCTTGAATTTACTATTACCGTTCTATTTTTACTGGCTGCAGTTATCAAAGGGTATAATTATTTCCTAGAATATTATTATGAGAGTAAACTAAACGAAAAAAAAAGTGTTGTTCGCCTTCTTTTATTAATCTCATCACTTTTTCTTTATTTATTAGTTTACCGCGGATTTGCTGCATCAATTAGAAGTGTGATATTTGATTCCAACATCAGGTATTTCAAAGATTTTTCATTAATTCCCGATTCATCTGTTCTGCTGATGTGTCTGAATATTTTATTACTTGCATTAGCAACGGTTTTATTCTCGGTTATACTTATTCTATTTATTTTAAATTATAAACAGGAGTATTTCCCTAAAAAAAAATCAACATTTTATTTAATCTACTTTGTAATTATCCAACTCACAGGTTGGTTATTTGATTTGCTGCAAAGTGAACCTCAAGGAACTCCTTTAATACGAATTATTTTTATCACAGCAACTTTCTTAATATCATTAATTATTCTTGAAGCTGAAAAAAAATCTATTAGACATTTTGTTTATTATTCATTTGCTGCTTCGATTCTATCGGTTAGTTTATTAACATACTATAATTCCGAGATTGAAAGAGAATCATTAAAAACTACAGCCCATGATATCACGCGCACAGATGAGAATTTAATTGAGTTTATGGTTTATCAAACACTCAACGGAATTCAAACAAGCGACAAAGTCGTTAACTCGTTTTACAATGATGCAGATCTTTCAGCAGATGCTTTTATTGTTTGGACAAATAGTATGCTTTATAAAGAAGGGCTTAGTTCTTCGATATATTTCTATGATGATCAAAAAAAATATCTTGGAGGATTTTCATCATCTAATGAATTGTTAACTAACAAGTTTCAGCAAATAATAGAACAGTCTGGCGATAGCTTAAAAATTAACAAACAGCTAAATATGTTTGGTGATAGAGTTACATTTACTGGAACATCTCCTATTCTATCTGAAGAAAAAATTATCGGATATGTTTTAGTTTCGGCAATATATGATGAAGATTATTTTCACTATGAAGAATTACCAAAATTTTTAATTCCTCAGAGAGCTGGAATTGCTTCGGCTATCGACTATGATAAGTTAAAAATATTTGATTTTCATAACGGTGAACTAGTAAGGTCTTATGGTAGTTTAACATTATCTGATTCCAGCCAGTATTTGATTCTAAACGCTCAATTTACTTCGTTTAACGAAGCATGGGAAAATCTTGAATTGAGTAATGAGAATTATCTTTTCTATCTTCTTAAAATTAATACACCCTCTAGTCATAAAATAATTGCTGTTGCAGTTGAAGAAAAAAACTTTTCCTGGAGTCTTACTGATTTCTTTAAAATATTTTTTATTCACACAATAATAATTCTGACGATATTATTAATTGTCGCAATCATAAAAATAAAACAAACGATAATTCTTTTATCGGCATATCGAACACGGTTAATAGGTGCATTTATGGTTGTATCTTTGATCCCATTAATTTTAATTGCCATTTATTTTAGAAATTTAACCGAAGAAAAAAACTTCGATCTACTTACAAAAAGATTAACTGAACTCGCTCAACAAGTTGAATCATATTTATCGCTTTACTCTACACAATCAAACATAAATTCACAGCTTATATATGAAAAAGCATCTATTGATAATAATATTTCCTTTTCTCTTTTCAAAAATAGTAATATGATCTACAGTACGAATAATATCTATAACGAAATTGGATTACTTCCCAAGATAATTCCGGCACTTGTTTATAATGAAATCATATTAAGCGTTAATCAAAATTATTATGAAAAAGAGAAATTAGAGAATCACGCTATTAATTCAATTTATCATCGTTCTTCGATTAATGGGGACGATTATATTATCAAAGTTTCCGATCTGTTTAATAAAGTTGATCTACCATTGTCTGATTTAGAACTTGATATTTTCTTATTTGGAATATTTTCATTAGCGGGAATTCTTCTGTTCATTTTTAGTACAATACTTGCAGAACAAATATCTTCACCCATAAGACGATTAACAGGAGGAGCTAAATCCGTTGGTGAAGGAGATCTAAATGTTGAAATTAATTATGGAACGCGCGGTGAGATTAAAGATTTGATTGATGGATTTAATGCGATGGTTAAAAGACTTAAACAAGGTCAAATTGAACTTGCCCAATTAGAAAGGGAAACAGCTTGGAAAGAAATGGCAAAACAAGTAGCTCATGAAATTAAAAATCCTTTAACCCCAATGAGACTTAATGTTCAACAATTAATCAAAGCTCATAAAGATAATTCACCAAAGTTCAGTACTATATTTGAAAAAGTTACCTCATCAATCGTTACGCAAATAGAGATACTTAAAAATATTGCTTCAGAATTTTCAAACTTTGCTCAAATGCCCAAACTAAGCATTTCAAAAGTAGAAGCAGTTTCTGTTATAAAGGAAACCCTAAATTTATTTATTGAAGAAAAGCGAGAAATAATATTCAAACCTAAAAAGTCTGAAATATTTATTAATGCTGATCAAGATCATTTAAAGAGAACAATTGTAAATCTTATAAGAAATTCCATCCAAGCGGATTCCACTTTAATCAATATTACAATTGATGCAGACGATAATTACAGTTATCTGAGATTAAAAGATAATGGAAAAGGAATTTCAAAAGAAAATATTGATAAGGTGTTTGATGAAAACTTTACTACGAAAACAAAAGGAATGGGGATAGGATTAAGCTTGGCAAAGAGATTCATTGAGAATATCGGTGGAAATATTTCAGTAGAGACAACTTCAGATGCCGGAACTACATTTTTATTAACAATTCCCTTAGCATTATAATGTTCGATCTAACTCCACAACAAAAAGAAGCATTCGATTATAAGAATCACATTTCGTTGACTGCTAATGCAGGTTCGGGAAAAACTTTTGTTCTCTCTAAAAGATTTGTCGGGATCTTACTAAATGAAGAAATCGATTTATCAAGTATTGTTGCAATCACCTTTACAGATAAAGCAGCCGGCGAACTTAATAAAAAAATTGCCCGTGAAATAGACGAAAGAATTCTTGAGGAGGTAAACTCCGGCAAACGTAAAAAACTTGAGGAGATAAGAAGACAATTAGTTTCGGCCAACATATCAACGATACATTCTTTTTGTATTAACATTTTAAGAGAATTTTCACCAGAAGCTGAAATAGATCCTAACTTTAGCGTAATTGATCAAACAACAACTAATGAAATATTTCAGTTATGCGTTGAAGATTCAATAAACACTAATATAAAAAACCCGGAGAGTTCAGAGGAATTAAAATACATCATTCGTTATTTCGGTTCTAAAAAAGCATTCATTGCACAATTAGAGAATTCACTAAATCAAAAGAATACGATTGACCAAATATCCAAGAAGTTATATTTAAGATCTGATGAAGAAATAGCACTTTATCTCCGTCAAGAATTTGAAACTATTTTTAATCAGATCTTTTCAACACAGATTTCAGAAGTTATTACTATTCTTAGAATAATAAATGACTTTATTATTGAGCAAAACAATACCAACAAATATGCAGCAGAAACAGAACATCTCTTAAATCATTTTACTGCAAATCTATCTTCCGTAAGTAAAATAAAATTACTTAAGCAGTTTGTTGGTTCTGCGCTTACAAAGGAGTACACAGTTCGTAAATCCGGTTACCTTAGCAAAGGTCCGGGAGAGTATCAAAACCAAATTGAAATAATTAATTCACTCTTTCTTGAACTACAACCTTTCTTTTCTTTTGATGAAGGCAGTAAACATGAAATTGAATTAGCTAGAATCGGCAGAACATATCTTAAAATATTTAACAGTATAAACAAATTATATACCGACAGAAAAAAACAAAAAGGTTACCTCGATTTTGAAGATCTTCTAATATTTACTCAACATGTTTTGCAAAGAGAAGAAGTACAAACATATCTTCGAGAAAAATTTCGTTACATAATGATTGATGAATATCAAGACACTAATGAACTTCAATATGAAATATTCATGCCTATACTGGATAATCTCCGAAGCGGAAATCTATTTGTAGTCGGCGATGAGAAACAAAGTATTTATATGTTCCGTAATGCTGAACTTGAAGTGTTCAATAAAACAAAAAAAGAAATTGACGGAATTGAGAAAATAGGCAGATTACTAAGTTTACCTCACAGTTTTAGAATGGCACCTCCTCTTGTTCTATTCATTAATAAAATATTTTCCAATCTCTTTAGTAATCCGGATATTTTTTTTAACGAAGTAGAACACAACGAACTAGTATGTGCTAAGGATGAAAATGAAATTGGTAGAGTTGAATTACTATTATCTGAAGCGGGCGGTGAAACGAACGAATGTGATCTGGTTGCTGAGAAAATATTAAAGTTGCGATATGATAATGAAGCTGAACTGAAAGATATTGCAATACTTTGCCGTAAGCGTGATTCATTTGCTGAACTGGAAAAAGTTTTTGTGAAGAAGAATATTCCTTATTCAATCGTCGGAGGAAAAGGATTTTACCAGCGCCAAACCATTTATGATATTTATAATTATCTCTCGTTTCTGTTGAAGCATGAAAATGATTCCGCATTAGTGGGAATATTGAGATCACCATTTTTTAATATTTCCGATCTTCAGCTTTATAAAATATCGCTTAGTGAAGGGAATACGTTTTATGAAAAACTAAAAAGCAGCTCAGAAGATAATTCTGAATTAAAGGAAGTTTTCAATAGATTAAACGAAAATTTATTGATTGCATCCAGTACTGAAATTTATTCACTCATAAGAAAAATTCTTTTAGAAAGCGGTTATTGGGCAGTGATTGCATCAAAAAAGAATTCATCTCAAGAAATAGCGAATGTAGAAAAGTTATTGTTATTAGCGCGGGCATTTACAAAAAAGAGTTTTAAGAATTTGTACGACTTCACTGTTTCGATGCGTGAGTCAATTGAAGATCATGAAGACGAAGGTCAAGCCCAAGTTACACGCGATGAAAATTCAGTAAAGATATTAACAATACATCAAGCGAAAGGATTGGAATTTAAGGCTGTATTTCTTTACAACTGCAACGATACTGTAAAAGATAGTTCGGTGAAATCGAAATCATTGATCTGCGATAAAAATTATGGAGTGATTGCAAAAGTTCCTACAGACGGAAATTACTTCAACAAATATGATACTGCTCCGATTGTCTCGCTTTATAATTACATCATTTACCGGAAAAACCTTGCTGAGATAAAACGGCTATTATATGTTGGATTAACCCGCGCAAGGAATTATCTATTTATCAGTGCAGAATTGAAAAAGGAAGAACCCAGCAAAAACTCTTTTCTTGATCTAATACTAAACGGACTCAACGCTGAAAATTCCACAAATGAACTTAATTTATCTTCCATGGTCCAATTCATGAAACTGATGAATGGTGAATATAAATTTTATAATAAAAACGTTTCATTGATTATTCCTATTAAGAGAGAGATAGAAAAAGCAGAATCAATAGAACTTAAGGAGAAAACCACTCTTGAGGAAAAAATTATTCTCACTAAGAAAATTCATGATAGACCTAAACGTGAGATAATTTCCGCAACTAAAATATCCATGTTTACTCAATGTCCTGTCAAATATCAGTTAACTTATGAGTTGGGATACTCTACGATTTACAATCTTGTTAAAGAACGGTCAGATGAATTTGAATTCAATCAAATTGAAGATGATGAATTACGCCGTTACGCACAACTGAAAGGAAAACTGATCCATGCCGTTTTGAAAGAGGAAGTTGTTCGAGAAGAATTGTCTGAATATTTAACTACCAGTTTATCGTTGGAATTATTTTCTAGTGATTCACAAAAGAATGATTTTCAAATTTCTTTAATGAAAGAATTAGATAGGTATTACAGCTCAGATATGTATCAAACAATTTCTAAAAGTGATAATTATAAAAATGAGTTTGAAGTATATTGCGAAGAAAAGGAACATTACCTTTACGGCATCATAGACAAACTAATTATCGAAAAAGATAAATTGATAATAGTAGATTATAAAACCGACAATATTAGTATTGATCAACTTGGCACAAGAGCTGAAAGTTATATACCACAGCTTACATTTTATGCTTATGTGTTATCAAAACTTTATCAATCATATAAGAATTTTCAGCTTAGATTAATATTCTTAAAATATGCAGATGAACTAATTGTAAAAGATATTAATCATAATGATTTGGATAAATACAGTATTGAATTAAATGAAAGTATTAATAAGATTTATAGTAGTGATTACAAGCCGAACTTACATCATTGCTCTAAATGTCACTTTGCTTTGGAAGGAAACAAATGCGTAAAGACATTTTTATAAAAATAGGTACTTTATTAATAGTAATATTTTTGGTTTCTTGCTCGTCAAAACCCATCATTCCACTTTACGAATACCCCACCGATTGGAAGAATATTAACGAAAGAGAAAAAACAATTCTGGATTATTCAAAATATTTATACGGTAGAAAAATATTTTTAGATCCCGGACATGGCGGCGAAGACAGAAAAAATAAAAATAGTAAGGGTGATGTAATAGAAGCGGATGTTAATTTACGTGTTGCATTAGATCTAAAAAAATATCTTGAATCAGCAGGAGCGCTGGTAATTATATCACGTGATAAAGATACTACGGTTCAGCTTGGTTATCGCTCTGAATGGTCAAACAAAAGCGGAGCAGAAATTTTTATCAGCATTCATCATAATGCGCCTGGTAAAACGGAAGACGATTTTACCAACTACACTTCAACTTATTATCATGCAAAAGAAACGGATTACGAATACGAACCTTCTGATCACGACATAGCAAGATATATAGAACGTGATCTTGCTTATGTTATGGGCAATCCCGGCGGCCTTGGTTCTTTTGATGGAACGTATTCCGATTATAATATTTATCCAGGAGAAGGATTTTCAGTATTGCGTAAAAAAAATATTCCAGGAGTTTTAGTAGAATGTGCATTTCATACGAGTCATTTTGAAGAATTGCGCTTAAATAACGAAGAGTTCAACCAAATCCAGGCTTGGGGTATTTTCAGAGGACTTGCAAAATATTACCACGCTGGTAAACCGGAAATTGATTTTCTTCCGGATAGTTTAAGATTGGACAATAATATATTGAATGCTTCATTTGTACTAAAAGATTCAGTGGGAATAAATTCAAAAACAATTCAAGTTTATTTTAACAAAGAAGAGAAAGAATTTACATTTGACAAAACAACTAATGTTGTTTCTCTTAAGATTGAAATAATCAATCCTGGTACGTATCCGCTCAGAATTATTGCTGCAAATAAAAACGGGAACCATTCGTTCCCGTATAGGAAGAATATTATTGTTGATGATTCTCTGAAAGTTAATCTTACAGATTAACTCACAGCAGTTTTTTTATTATCAATTCTCTCGGTTATATTTTTAAATATGTAAAGAGCAATTGCAGCAACAAAACCAATCGCTAAGAAGTAATACCAAATGTAATGAGCGTGTGAATAATATGATGCACGTTCAATTTCGGAAATCCCAACAGGTAAGGTTTTTGGATCGGGACAGTATGCATCAAGCAAGAAACCGCTCATAATGAATCCCGCAAGTGCTGAGACAAAATTGTATAAATGACTAAAACCGAGATAAATTCCTTCTTCACCTTTTGGTGCTTGCAATGAAAAATATTCTAAATATCGTGGTGAAATAAAACATTCTGCCAAACCTTGAATTCCTATTCCGATAATCATCATCATAGTTAAAGGATGAAGACTGAATAAACCAAATATGGAAATTTGATTTCCAATAGTACCTTCAAAACTTTGGCCAAGTGACATTGCAAATGCAGAGAGCGGCATCAAGATCATACCGACAAAAATTGATGTTACTGCTTTTCTCTTTCTCATTAATTGAGTAACTAAAACCACAAAAAGTACAACAACAAGCGGATTTACATTTGCAAGCCATTCGGGTTTTGCCTGCTCTCCAAGTAATCTAATAACATACTTTGGCATTGATGCATAAAGCTGTCCTTGTGTAATCCAAAAACCGGAAACAATAAGAATCAAAAATATTAACCGAGGAGTCTTAACAACTTTAAGAAGTGTCTGAGCAATTTGTTTTACACTCTTTTTTTCTCCGGCAAAATTTTGTGGATTGTAAAAAAAGAATGCAAATAATAATGCGAATAATGCCATTGCAGCAGAAAAGAAATAAACATTTTCTAATCCAAATCCTTGTCTGATGTATGGAACAAAAGTTTTTCCGCTGAACGAGCCAATGTTAACAACCCAATAAAATAAAGAATAACCGCGTGCACGGTTATCGGTGCTTGTTGTTTTAGCGACTGTCCCGGTAAGGAGTGGTTTGATAAATGAAGCGCCGAACATGACAATCAACAAAAAGAAAATAACAATCATTTTTGTATGAAACAACGCAAGAAATAAATAACCAATTGTTAAAAGAGTAAAAGTTACAAGCATCCCATTACGAAAACCGATCTTATCAGCCGCAGCTCCCATAAAAGGAGTTAGAAAGAAAATCCCGGCATAAAATATTCCAGCAATTACACCTGTTTCTTTATCGGTAAAACCAACAATGTTTGTAAGGTATAGAGTAAGAACAATGAAGAAGCTATAGTAAGCTGCACGTTCAAAAAGTTCCATTACATTTGCAATCCAAAAATCTTTTGGAAATCTCCAGCTTGTTAATTTGGTATTACTAGTCGGTTCTGTCATAATTGTTCCATTGATTAAAATGTGAATCAAATTATAAAAAATTGTTTTGACTTGCTTAAATTGAATAAGTGAAATTCAAATTCACTTTTTTTACTTACCAAGAGATTTGAAAAGAAAAATTCCATAGATTCAACCTCGGAAATAAAAGAATTACTAAATCATATTGTTAAGCCTGGAGTTCTAAAATGAAAATTTACTCTAAACATGAACTAAACAATTATTCGCTTTCTCTTACCTATGATGACATCAGTTTAATTCCTACAGAAATTTCACGCGTTAAAACCAGATCGGAAGTAAATATAAGATCGAACTTTCTCGGAAAAGAATTAACTGTACCCGTAGTTTCAAGTCCGATGGATACTGTAACAGGAATCGCTATGGCTAAAGAGCTTTCAGGTTCAGGATGTATTGGAATTGTAAACCGATTCGATTCTTCATTAAACGAATTATTTTCGAATGGAAATGTTGTGGGAGGCATTCAAGCTGTCTCTGTAAGCTTAACAGTAGAAGATGAACTTTTGGAAAAAATTGCTGCCAACCATTTGATAGTTTGTATTGATACTGCTAATGCAAACAATGCTCATGTTCTTAATAAATGTGAAGAGATAAAAAAGAAATACAAAGTAAAAGTGATTGTTGGAAATATTGCTCACGGGGGAACATTAAAACAGCTTGTTGATGCCGGTGCAGATGCAGTACGGATTGGAATTGGGGGAGGAAGTGTATGCACTACATCTGTTCAAACTGGAATTGGAATTGGGCAAGTGTCTTCCGTGTTAGATACTTACTTTATGCGTAAGGAACAAAAACTAAAAATAGAATTAATTGCTGACGGCGGAATAAAAAGCCCCGGTGATGTTGCAAAAGCTCTTGCTTCCGGTGCTGACATTGTGATGCTTGGAAGAATGCTTGCAGGTACAAAAGAAACGCCGGGCGAAGTTATTAAGTACAGCGATCAACTTTGGAAAAAATACCGCGGCTCGGCATCGTTTGGTGTAAAAATGAAAGGCGAATTTATAGAAGGTGAGGAGACGATGGTTCCGTATAAAGGAGCAGTTAAAAGTGTAATCAACGCTATCTCGGACGGATTAAAAAGTGCAATGAGCTATTTAAATTGTGAATCTTTAGAAGAATTAAAAAAGATAAATACATTTGGAGTTCTAAGCACGAGTTCTTATTTGGAAAGATTACCGCGCAAATAGTTATTAAAATCTTTTCCTACAATTTTATTTGCTGAATTGTACCGGTTGACTATTGGAAAAAGATTATGTATCGTCTATACGATTCTAAACTATTTTTAATTGGTGCAAATGAAAATAAACGAATCCAAAATACTACTCCTATTTTTTTATATTTTTTTATTCTCAACTGTTAGTTTTTCACAGACTGTAGGCAAGATTTTTTCGCAGGAGGAAGCTAATAATTTATTCGGAAACGTAATTGAATCAATCCCTATCAATCTATGTGATTTAATCTCAGTGTTAAATCAGACTCAAAATTATATTATGTTTCAAATAAACAACGGGGAGTTGATAATTCTTGGTGATGGTCGAAAAATATTATATCCTATTGGGAAAAACGTTGATCCAAAAGAAGTATTTGCACTTTATAGTAAATCAAAAGTGATTGAATTACTTTGTTTGGGCAGTGGTAATACGGTAGCTGTTGAAAAAAGACAGAGCCATTTAACAGTAACATTTGGACTTAATACTCTAGAATTTTCAGAATGGTGCCCGCCAATTTGTTATTAGTTATTTTATGAAAATTCCCTATATAATTAGTTTTTTATCAATGTGTGTGTGGATTTTTCCTCCATTTAAGCAATATAAATCTGATTTTTTTTATTTTTTCTTAGTACTAGCAATTTCATCGCCTATTACTGTTGCTGTAGGTTTTCTGTTTAAAATAAGTCCTCAGATTCTTTCGGTGACGTTTACGTTACTTGTTATTTCAACTTTGATGTCTTACTGTAAACACAGATATTTCTTTATTATTTTATCAATATTCTGGATTATAATTTCTTTAAGTTTTTCTTTCCATAAAAATATTTTAACGATAACATTTATAGGAGCACATATTTTTATTGTCATAATATTAATTAACTCTCTTATGAAATATATTCAGGAAACCAAAGCGGTTAATTTATTCTTGATTTTATTAATTACTTATGAGCTTATTAATATTTTAAAATATATTGCTGGCATATTGAGTTACGAACGAGGAGCGATTAGTTTTTATATAGCTACGTTTATTCAAATATTTTTCGGCATTATTTTTTTATTTATATCCTTTAAAACCAAAGACTTTCCCATTCTTGCCAAAGACTAACCTTTATTAAAAGGAAAGCATTGCCCTATAACCGAACAGATTTATAAGTATAGCTTTTATTATAATTATATTTTTGCTTTCTTTAATCTTAGTGAATTACTTACAACCGAGACTGAACTTAACGACATTGCCAAAGCGCCGATCATAGGGTTTAGCATACCGAAAGCCGCCAATGGAATTAAAACAGTATTGTATATAAATGCCCAAAATAAATTTTGTTTAATTGTCTTTATTGTATTCTTCGAAAGATTAATTGCTTTAGCAACAGATAATAAATTTCCTTGCACTAAAGTTATTTGAGCAGTTTCAATGGCAACATCAGTACCTGTACCAACAGCAATTCCAACATCAGCTTGAGCAAGTGCAGGCGAATCGTTAATTCCATCACCAACCATTGCAACAACTTCACCTTTACTTTGATACTCTATTACAATATTTGCTTTTTCATCCGGTAAAACTTCAGATCTAAACTCTGTAATTCCCACTTTATCTGCAATCAATTTTGCTGTTTTAGAATTATCGCCGGTAAGCATAACTGTTTTGATTTTCATCTTACCTAATTCTTTTATGGCTTCGGCAGAGGTTACTTTTAATTTGTCTTCTATAGCAATCAATCCTTTTAATTCTCCGTCTACACTTACAAATACGATTGTCTTTCCGCTCTCAATCAATTTATTATAATATTCATTCATAACATTTATTTCGATCGAGAACTCAATCATCAAATTTAGATTTCCGATTATCACAGTATGATTGTTTACGATTCCTGTTAATCCAAATCCTGATAAATTTTTAAACGTTTCCGGTTGTGATAATGAAATATTTGTTGCCTTTGCCTTTTGTACTATAGCTTCGGCTAATGGATGTTGTGATTTTGATTCGAGAGAAGCGCTCAAGTAAACCAGTTCATTTTCTGAAATATTATTTGTAATGATTTCAGAAACAACCGGTTTGCCTTCAGTAATAGTTCCTGTTTTATCAAAAATAATTGTTGAAATATTTTGTGCAAGTTCAAGGCTTTCGCCATTTCTAATTAATATTCCATTTGATGCACCTAAACCCGAACCGACAATTATTGCAGTAGGAGTTGCTAACCCCAGCGCGCATGGACAAGCGATAATAAGAACAGCCACAAAATTAACCAGCGCCTGACTGAAAGAATTATGACCACCAATAAAAAGCCAAACTAAAAATGTTATTAACGCTACTACAATTACTATCGGCACAAATACTGAAGCAATTTTATCTACAAATTTCTGTATCGGCGGTTTGGATGCTTGTGCTTGTTCTACCAATTTAATGATTTGAGCAAGTACTGTATTGTCGCCGGCTTCACTTACCTTAAAATTGAACGAACCATTTTTGTTAATAGTTCCACCAATTACTTTCGAATCAATTGTCATTTCGACTGGAAGACTTTCACCTGTTATCATTGATTCATCCACGGATGAACTTCCCCAGATAATAATTCCATCTGATGGGATCTTTTCACCGGGTTTGATGACGATAACATCTCCAACTTTTAAATCGGAAATATTTACAACAGTTTCATTATCATTTACAAGAACAATTGCTGTTTTGGGTTTTAGTTCTATCAATTTTTTTATAGCAGAATTAGTCTTTTGTTTTGCTCTGTGTTCAAGAATTTTACCCATTAAGATTAGAGTTATTATAACGCCGGCAGTTTCATAGTAAACATGAGGTAATTCGTTGTGGATAGAAACCACAGAAGGAAATAAAGTTGCAATTACACTGTATCCATATGCAGCACTGGTACCAATTGCTACAAGCGAATTCATTTCGAAAGAAAAATGTTTTAGGTTAGCCCAAAAAATTTTATAAAATCTTTTTCCGCTAATAAAAATTATTGGCGTCGCTAGTATTAATAAAATTTTATGTGTTGTATCTGTAGAAAAAATCCAAATATTTTGAAAAAAAGAATAATCAACCAACATGCTTACAATAAAAAGGGGAAGTGTGAGAATTAAAGCAAGAAAAAAGTCTTTTTTGATTTGATCATAATATTTATCTTTTTCAACCTCAACATTATTTTGGTTTAAAAGTTGTGAATCATTTGTAGAGTTCGAATTTAATTTTAGTTTGTATCCAAAACCTTCAAGTTCTTTGGCTATAGAATCTAGGTTGATATTATCTTGTTCTAAATCGAATGTTGCATGTTCGGTTGCTAGATTAACTCTAACATTTTTAACACCATCAATACCACCAATAATTTTTTCAACACGTGTTACACAGCTGGCACACGTCATACCCTCAATAAGTAAATTTACTTCTTTCATGATGTACCTTTCTATTTCTTAACTTTATAACCTGCATTAAATATGGCATTTTCTATTTCTGAGGGACTAACTTTAGTCTCATCAAAATTTACTTTTGCAAAACCGATCCCAACTTCAAAAGTTGAAAGATTTAATTTTGATAATTCTTTTTTTACTGCCATTACACAATGATTACATGTCATTCCCTCAATTTTGAACTCTTGAGTTTTCATTTTATTAAGCTCCATTATTTTGTTATGTGAAAATAGATTAGTGTAACTAATGTACGTTACAGAATTCTGAAAAAATGTTATAAAATTTTAAGGATTTTTTAATAAAAACGAGGGTGTTTAACTAACTTTGTCTAACGGCTTACGAATATTATTGGTTTTCAATTTGAATTGACTGGCGGTAAATCCTGTTACTTTCTTGAATTGATTTGAGAGATGCTGAACACTACTATAACCTAAGTTATAAGCTATTTCGCTTAAATTATATTCACCATACTTAATAAGTTCTTTTGCCCGTTCAATTTTCTGTAGAATAATATATTGTTCAATAGTAACACTTTCTAAAGAAGAAAAAAGACTGCTCAGATAGTTATAATCCAATCCCAGTTCTTTTTCGATAAGTACAGAAATTTTTTTTGATTCATTTATCAGGTAGTTATTATCATAAATAATTTTAATAATAAAATTTTTTATTTTCTCGATAGTTTTTGCTTTCTTATCTTCAATAAGTTCAAATCCATTCTCTTCCAAGATCAATTTTATTCTATTGATAGGTAAATTTTTGATTGGTGATTTGGTAATTACTTCGCCTAAAGAAATCTTTTTAGTCTTAACACCGATCTTTTCAAATTCTTCTTTTACAACCCGGATGCAACGGTTGCAAACCATATTTTTTATATATAAAGAATTTTGCGATTGCATAGTGTCTTGTTTTTAATAAATAATTAGATGTTATTATTTCCAAAAATCAATTAGCTGTTTTTGGGTTTGTCTTTTTGATTTTTCACTTTTAAGGTAAACATATCATTTTTCTCTTCATCAGAATAATTTTCTAAAAGGTTGCTTCCTAAAGATGTTAGATTTTGGCGCTGTTCGGTTTTATCATTAGTTGTTTTCTTGTTTTGTATGGTATTCAATACTTCTATTCTACTATTATGAATTAATTTCTTTTTATTGTCTTTACTGAGTTTATCGTTTTTTGTTTTTTTTATTTCAGATTCTATTTTGCTGGAGGATTTAATCTTTTTTCTTTCCTTTATTTGAATCGCCATTTTGGTGGATAAAATTGAAATTGGTTTTAAACTTTCGTTTTTATTTAGATAGGAATTATTCTGCGATGGTACGGATTTCTTTGGAAGAATTTCATCAACTCTTCCTTGTTTTTTTCTTAATGAGTAAAAAGAAAAAATTAACGTGAGAATAGTTAAAACAACTACTACAATTAATACAGTATATATTATTGGTACGATTTCCATACAGGTAAGATATTAAAATATATTTCCCCTACCAACAAAATGGGAAGACACAGCTTCAAATTGCTTTACCTACACGTGATGCTGATAATGTTACCATATCATATTCATTATTATCACTATAATAATTTAATACATTCATTTCAGCTAAGTTCGGGCCAAGTTTTGGAAGATCCTCTCTATAATTTCTTCCTTCACCAATGGTTCTAAAATTTTCGTTTTGATTCATTATTTCAAGTCTTCTACGCTCGATAATTTGTGTGGTTTTGTTTCTTTGGTTAGGAGAAGTCTTATTGGCTTTTAGGTTTTTATTCTGCTCGTTTATTCTCGTAAGATATTCATGTGGATATAATTTTTGTCTAGCTGTTTTACTGTTTTCTACGCCTTGTGTAAAATGTTTTTTACCTGAAAAATTATTGTTTATAGTTATCGGTAGACCTGTTTGCATTTGTTTTGCTATTGGTTTCCTTACGTAATTATCTATTGGTAGAGTATTAGTTGCTAAGACTAAACGACGAGTTGGTATTGGTTCAATAGAACGTGGTAATTTGCCTCTAGCTTTTGCTCTGTAAGATATATACGAAACAATTATCGCTAATAAAAGAAACGAGGAGAATATCAATAAACTAGTGTAAATTATTGGAACGAGGGTCATTTCTTTTTTCCTTTTTTTTATTTATTAAAACAAATGCTATACCAAATGAAATATTATAAATTCTTGCAATTTTTACATTTTTGGGAACATCCGAACTTGTTTTTTGTATTAAATTGAAACAATAAGTCACAATTGAGATTACAAGGATGGTTAAAAATTTAAAGTCATTCAATTTATTTGTTTTTACTCGACTTTTTAATATTTTTTGTTTCGCAATTACCGTAACTTAGCTTAAAATTAGAGGTTAGAGATGACGAAAGCTGATATAGTCGAAAAAGTTGCTACTGGAACTGGATTAACCAAATTAGAAACTGAAGCGATAGTAGAAGGATTCTTAAATACTGTTATCCAAGCTCTTAGAGATGGAAAGGGTATCGAAATTAGGGGTTTTGGAAGCTATAAAGTAAAGAAGAAAAAAGCCCGTTATGCTCGTAATCCTCGGTCAGGCGAAAAAGTCTATGTTGGCGAGCATTATGTTCCAACATTTAAGTTTTCAAAAGATTTTAAAGCGGCTGTAGATTCAGGAATGAAAGATGGTACTGTAACTGAATAGTTGATTATTGTTAAGAATAAGGATTATAAATGATTAAATGTAAAGTTTGCGGAGAAGAAATAAAATATGAAGTAAAGTTTTGTCCTCAATGTGGTGCTGCCATTAAATCAAAAGATGATAAACAACATTTGAAAAAAGAAGAGAATAGTTCAATATCAAATTCTTCCCGTACAAAAAAAAATAACCAGAAAGAAAAAAATAAAAAGGCAAGTCATCATGAGAGTTTGGTAAGAACTTTTTCTTTTACAAAACTCATTTACTTAGTTTTATTTTTGTTTGTTGTCGGTGTGGTGATCATATATTCTTCAGGAATATTTGATAGCTCGGTTTCAGTAACTTCAACTCAATTTAATGATAAGAATAATCCTCATGCAGGTGTTGATCTTAATAATCTTGAGCAGATTAATTCTTATGAAGAATCCTTAAAAAAGAATCCCGGCGATAAAGAAACATTATTAAATCTTGCACACTTGTTAAATGATTCCGGGTTGAAAACAAAGGCGATTGAGAGATATAATGATTATTTAAAACTCGATCCGCAAAATGCCGATGTTCTTGTAGATATGGGTGTTTGTTATTATGAAACTGGAAAGAATAATGAAGCAATAACTGCGATGGAAAAAGCACTAAGGTATCAGCCAAGACATCAAATTGCACATTTAAATTTAGGTATTGTAAACTCTGCAGCGGGAAACTCACTAAAAGCAGTAGAGTGGTGGAAAAAAGCTGTAGAAATAAATCCGACAAATGAAATTGGTAAAAAAGCAGAAGAATTAATTAAAACACATTAAAAGGAGAATGTAAATGCCTTGCGGTAGAAAAAGAAAACGCCATAAAATGGCTACCCATAAGCGTAAGAAACGCTTGAGAAAAAATCGTCACAAAAAGAAATTGAGATAACAATTTCTTAAGCCACCTTAGCTCAGCTGGTAGAGCAACGCATTCGTAATGCGTGGGTCGGCGGTTCAATTCCGCCAGGTGGCTCTTTGCTATTTCAAGACAACCATTTTCTGAATTTGTTTAATATTACCCGCATAGATTTGATAGAAGTAAATTCCACTTTGTAGTATTGAACCATCAAAACTAATTTCATGATAACCAGATTCTAAAACCCCGTTTATTAATTCTGAAATTTCTCTTCCCAGAATATCCTTAATTGTTACTTTTACATAAGTTTTTTTTGGTAAGCTCAATTTTATTTTTTTTATTGGATTATAATTATTATCAATAATTTGTTCTAATGAAAAATTATTCGGTAAATAGATATCAGCTGCTATTATACCAGAAAATTTTTGATAACTATAGAAATCAATTTGTTTTATCCTATATAAATTTCTTCCTGTGCGGGGATTTGTATCAACAAAGGAATAATTTTTTGGAGAATTGGTATTTCTATTAGCACGTATAAATCCAATTTTACTCCATCCCGAGTTATTTATTTCTTTTTCAATCTCGAATCCATAGATATTAGTTTCACTTGCAGATTGCCAATTCAAGAGAACTTTATTAAGTCTCACTTCTGAATTAAATGTAGTAATCTCTGCCGGTAAAGAAATTATTCCCCCTTCTCTAAAAACAGCCAAGCCATTTTGTGTCCCAATCCATATATTTCCATTAGGGTCCCTTACTAAAAAATATATCCTATTATCTGGAAGTAGTGAATTTGATGTATTAAATGTAGTCCATTTTTTCCCATCAAATTTTACAAACCCTGCAAGAGTACCAATCCATCTATTTCCTTTTTCATCAATTAAGAGTGAAGAAACATTATTATCTGGTAAACTGGAATTCTTAATGTTATATCTATTCCATTTTTTCCCATTATATTTTGCTAATCCACCTCCCCAAGTCTGCACAAAAATTTCACCATGCTGTGCTTTTGAAATTGAGTAAACATCATTGTAAGGTAATCCCGAATTTGAGGTCTTATATACTTTCCAAGAATAACCATCAAATTTTGCTAAGCCTGAAAACGTTCCAATCCATTTGTTATCATTTTCATCTATTAAGAGAGCTGTTATATTATTATCAGGCAATCTTGAATTTTTTGTGTTAAATGTTATCCATTTTATTCCATCAAATTTTGTTAAACCACCTAGAGTTCCTATCCACATACTAGATTGTTTGTCAATAGCGATAGAATAAATAACATTATTTGGCAAACCGGAATTCGATGTATTATATACAATCCATTTATTTTCATCAAACTTTACCAAGCCAGTTGTTGTTCCTATCCATATATCTCTATTATCATCAATTACTACGGAATAAATCGTATTACTTGTCAAACCGGAATTTGAAGTATTGTATACAATCCATTTTTCACCATCGAATTTTGCTAACCCGGCATTTGTTCCAGCCCACAAATTTCCTTTTCCATCCAAGGCAAGGGACAAAATAAAATTATCCGGCAAAGTTCCTTGATTAATAATATTGGACAAAACCCATCCATCACTCCATAATTTATTAGTGCCATCAGCTTTCTGTGCATGACTAACCTCATTTTTACTAATAGACACTGATAAATTGTTATCATTTGGAAAGCTTTTAATCAAAGAAGTATTGTAAATCATCCATTCCGGATTTTGGGAATATATTGTAGATGAAGTTAAAAATAAGAATATGATGATGTAAATTTTTGTTGTCAAAGTTTATACTCTGGATTAAGTTTAATAATTATTAAATGTTCAAACATACATCTAAAATAAAGTTTTACTTTGAAATGAAGCAAACATTCATGAATGACAATTACCAAAAGAGTAAGATTATTAATTATTTCAAATTTTTAAGTTGAGTGGAAGACTTTATTAAACCTCATTCTTTTTCGGTCAATCAGTAAAAAGTCCTAAATCACAAATCCCTATTTTTCTTTCATTTTTGCAAAAATAATCTTGACAATTCCCATGAAAAACAGTTATTTTGCATCTGGGTGGGTAATAGTGTTTAATATTCCCAAATAGTGGATAAGCAATGTTTATAGGTAGTTTTAAATACTCTGTGGATGCAAAAGGAAGAATTAGTATCCCTTCCATTTTTAAAAAATATGTCAATGAATCTGCGAACGAAACTTTTGTAATGACGCGTGGAATCGTACAGTGCATTGATATTTATCCTCAAGATTTTTGGAAAGAGGAAGTACTTACCAGAGTAAATCAACTTGATGATTTTGATCCGGAAGAAGCT
The DNA here is from genome assembly GCA_023250955.1 of Melioribacter sp. GTDB lineage: Bacteria > Bacteroidota > Ignavibacteria > Ignavibacteriales > Melioribacteraceae > Fen-1258. The sequence continues at coordinate 60,214 of JAHEZQ010000024.1, forward strand.
GCTTTCAAGAGAATGCTTTTTGAATTAGCAGCAGAATATAAACTTGATTCTCAATCAAGATTATTAGTTCCGAAAAATTTATTGGAATTCGCTGGAATCGAACGGGAAGTTTTCATTCTCGGACAAAATAAGAAAATCGAAATTTGGAACCCTGAACTTTATGAAACTCAGAAAAAAGAAAACACAAAACCGTTTGCAGAAATAGCAAAACAGATAATGCAGAAAAAACCGAAATGAGTTTTCATACACCTGTGCTTTTGAAAGAAAGCATTGATTATTTAGTTACAAAATACGATGGAATTTATTTCGATGGTACTGCGGGATTTGGCGGACATTCAGAGAAGATTTTAAAAAAAATAAATAGTAACGGAAAATTAATTGCAACAGATAAAGATTCCAAAGCATTTGAGTATTGTAAAGAAAAATTTAGCACAGACAAAAGATTTTCAATTTACCGGACAAGTTTTACAGACATTGATTCAATATCAAAGATTGAGTTCATTGACGGTTTTGACGGCATCTTAGCGGACTTGGGAGTGTCTTCTTTCCAATTAGATTCGGTAGAATCCGGATTTACTTTTAGAGAAGATGCAGCTCTTGATCTCAGGATGGATATTGAAAAAGGAATTACTGCCTCAGATTTACTGAATAAATTTTCGCAAGAAGAGATTGCAAAAATCCTATTTGAGTACGGTGAAGAAAAAAATGCCAGAATGATTGCCAAAAAAATTATCAACTTTAGAACGACAGAAAAATTTTCTCGCACATCTCAACTCAAAAGTATTATTGAACAGATTACACCACAAAGATTTCATACTAAAACCTTATCAAGAGTTTTTCAAGCTTTAAGAATTTTTGTTAACAATGAATTAGAAGAACTAAAAATATTTTTAGATAAATCGGTAACATTATTAAAGCCTGGAGGCAGAATAGTTGTTTTAGCATACCATTCTCTTGAAGATAGAATTGTTAAGGAAAAAATTAGGTATGAAAGCTTGGATTGTATTTGTCCGCCTGGAACGCCGATTTGTATTTGTAAGAAAGAACAAAGATTAAAAAAGATTACAAAAGCATTAACTCCTAGTGAATCTGAAATAAATATCAATCGTAGAGCCCGTAGTGCTAAAATGCGTGTAGCGGAAAGAGTTTAATGAAAAAAGGATCATCGTTAAAAAGTTTTATTGTAATTATTACGACAGTTGCAATTTTACTTTTTACTTACGTAGCAACTGTAATTGAAATTAAAAGAATGAATAGACTAAAAATTAGTAAACAAGATTCACTTAATGTTAAGCTAAACCTAGCCGAAGGAAAAATGGTTGAGATTCAAAAATGGACTGCAGAAGATAGAATTGTTGTTTATGCTCAGGATTCAATCGGTCTTATCCGTCCAAGTGATAATTTTGAAATAATATCAGTATCAAAAGATCAAATCAAACAAGTTGAAAAGTTATTAAGTCAGAAATATGATTAATTCACGCGCACTTATAATAACAGGATTACTTCTACTGGTCTTTGTTTTATTGATCGCAAAACTATTTACAATTCAGATTTCCAAACATGAATATTATACTCTTATAGCAGAAAGACAGCAAAATAAACCGCAAAGTGTTAAAGCTGAACGCGGCACAATTAAAGATGTAAACGGAGAAGTACTTAGTTACACAATGGATAATATCTCATTTTATGTGGACCGTAGAATGATGACACCGCAAAGAGTTGATTCGGTAGTTTCAGTTTTCTCCCGCGTTTTTGGCCAACAGAAAGATTTTTATAAAAAATTAATTGATGATGGATTTACAATTGTTTGTCTGGAAAAAAAAGTTTCTATGGATAAAGCTTTCCAAATAAAAAAGAATGTTATTGAAGGACTCTTCTCGGAAGAAGACTTTACCCGTATTTATCCATACGGAAGTTTGGCTTCGCATGTGTTGGGATATGTTAATCATGATATGGTGGGAGTAGAGGGAATCGAAAAAAATTACGAAAATGAATTAACCGGAACCGACGGCATGTACACTTATGAACGAGATGTTTTAGGAAGAATCCTCTCTATTGATGAAAATATATCTAAGGCAGCAGTAACAGGAAATAATATCAATTTAACAATTAATAAAACATATCAAAAAATATTAGAAGAAGAATTATCAACCGGACTGCAAAAATACAGTGGTCAATCTGCTGTCGGAATAATAATGAATCCTAATACAGGAGAAATTCTAGCACTTGCAAACTTGCCCGATTTTGATCCAGCTAACTATGAATTATTTCCAGCGGACTCACGACGTAACAGAGCAATAACCGACACATATGAACCAGGATCAACTATTAAAGCTGTCACCATGTCAATATTATTTGATCGTGGATTAGCGAAAGAGAATGAAGTTATTAATACAGAGAATGGAACATTCTTTTTCAAGAACGTAAAGATTCAAGATTCTCACAAGCACGATAATCTTACGGTTCGTCAGGTTCTTGAACAATCAAGTAATATAGGAATGGCAAAGCTTTCTGAAAGAATTGATGACGAAACTTTTTATAAATATTTACGTGACTTCGGATTTAGTAATGCAACTTCAATTGATCTTCCTAGCGAAGCTAAAGGTCTTCTAAAAAAACCGGGAAGTTTTTCTGCAGTAACAAAATCATTTGTTTCATTTGGCTATGAAATAGCTGTTACACCTCTTCAAATGATTACTGCTTATAGTACAATAGTTAATGGTGGTACTCTATTGCAGCCGTTCATATTAAAATCTATTACAGATCCTAACGGAAAAATCATTTTAGAAAATCAAACAAAAAAAATTAGAAATGTTATAGAAAAATCAACATCGGATTTAATAAAAGATTTTATGGTTGGAGTTGTAGAACATGGTACAGGTACCGAAGCTCAACTACCTGATATTCTTGTTGGTGGTAAAACAGGTACGTCACAACAACTCGTGAATAAATCATATTCAAGTAGGCAGCATAATTCATCGTTCATAGGATATTTCCCCGCAGAAAATCCGAAAGTAATTTGTTTTATTCTGATAAACGCTCCACAAGTTGGTCAGTATGGCGGGTTAGTTGCAGCACCAATTTTTCGTGAGGTTGCAAAAAGAATGATTGAAACTGATTTGAGTTTAGCACCGAACAAAAAGAAAATTGAAAGAAAACAAAATTTAATTGATCAACTAGTAGCTGATATCAAAACGGCACCTAAAACAAAATCAGTTTCCTTCTCAAACATCGGAGATAAATCATTAGCAAATATTTCTTCAAGAAAAATTTATAATGAAAATTCAACGACTATGCCTAATCTTATTAATCAGTCAATGAGAGATGCGATCTCACAGTTAAATGAAATCGGAATGCAATATAAAATTGTTGGAACAGGCAAGGTCATTTGGCAAAATCTTGAACCGGGATCTAACATTGTTCCAGGCGCAATCTGTCTTATTAAATGTGAACCACTATTAAAAAAAGTAAGTGCTGGAAAGAACTGAATGAAGCTTTCAGATTTGTTAAATAAGGTGAAAACTATTCAAGTTACCGGCAATGCCGAGCTGAAAGAGATCACCGATATAACAATTGATTCACGCACTTCATCAAACAATT
>JAHEZQ010000025.1 GCA_023250955.1 Melioribacter sp.
AGTTTTATAACGGCAAACTAAATCTTTTAAAGCTCTTGCCATTACATGATGAATTCCCGGTTTGCCGTTTACGGTCGGAGGTCCCTCATAAAAAGTAAATGGTTTTGATTTTGGGCGTGATGAAATACTTTTTTCGAAGATTTGATTCTCTTGCCAAAACTTTAGTACTTCTTCTTCAATCTTTGGATAGTTTATTTTTTCATCGAACTGTTTGAACATTTTTTAACTCTGTATGTGAATTGTATAAAGGTATTTTACTCTTCTTCTGATTCGTATTTCTTGATTAATTCTTTCTCAGCAGAAAGGAATTCTTTCAGTCTTCTTTCAATTTGGGTTTTTCTTTCGACCATATCGTCAACACTTTGCTGAGCGTGATAAATTAATTTTTCTGCTTTTAATTTTGATTCTTCAACTATTAACTGTGCTTCGCGTTGTGCAGCAATTAATATTTTTTTTGCATCATCTTCTTTCGATTTACCTTTGTTCCCTTCTTTTTGTAATAGCATTACTTCTGACAAAGCCATACCAAAAAATGCTATTGCACCAAGCATAATGTTACGAAGAACATATAAGATCATATTTTCCACAAGAAGGTTGCTCAATCCAAAATATTCGCTGAACAGCGAAACAAGGATAACACTTACAAATACTGAAGCAACAATAACCGCAAATACAACTTTACCGCCATGATTATAACTAAGTGTTTTATTTATCAACCAACCGCAAGCAAACGAAAAAACTGAAAGAACAAACCATACAGAAAAATTCTGATATCCGGCTTTAAATAGATCCGTGCTTAAGAAGTTGGATGCAAAAATAATAACGGCAAGCAATCCCGGTGTTGCATAATAAATTGATTTTTTCTCAATCACAGTTTTTTTATAACCTCTTTCATTATTAAAGTCATTTTTGGTTCAGCTGCCATTGCTGTAGCAATAATTTCTTCAACCTTTGCCGGTTTCAATGCATCAGGGAAACATTCATCAGTTATTATACTTAGACCAAGAACTTTCATCCCCATATGATTGGCTACAATATTTTCCGGAATAGTTGACATTCCAACAACATCGGCACCTATAGCACGTAAAAATCTGTATTCAGCTTTTGTTTCAAGGTTCGGTCCCGGTACAGCAACATAAACACCCTTCTGAACTTTAACTTTATTATCAAGTGCAACTTGTTCTGCTAACTTTATCAACTCTAAATTATAGGGCTCGCTCATATCTGGGAATCTTGGTCCAAATGAATCTTCATTCTTTCCAATGAGCGGATTATCACCTAATAAATTAATATGATCCACCATCAGCATAATATCTCCGCGTTGATATATCGGGTTCATACCGCCGCAAGCATTCGAAACAAGTAAAGTTTTAACTCCAAGAAATTTCATAACACGAACAGGATATGTAATTTGTTGCATTGTATAACCTTCGTAGAAATGAAATCTACCTTGCATAGCAACAACATTTTTCCCGCCGATCTTCCCAAAAATTAATTTACCTTGATGAGATTCAACAGTAGAAAGTGGGAAATGAGGTAATTCGGAATAATCAATTTCATGTTCAACGGAAATATCTTTAACTAAACCACCAAGACCGGTTCCAAGAATAATTCCAACTTCATAATTTTTATCAGTTTTCTTTCTGATGACTTCTAATGTTTCATTGATCATTTCTATTAGAGCACTCATAAAAGTTTCTCCAGAATATCATCAACATTTATATCACTTTGTTCTTCTTGATTATTCTGTTCCTTAGGAATTTCTTTTTTCTTAGGACGTGTATCAATGTTCTGGACATTCATCTCAAGTAAGCTCGATTGAGAATCAATCAAAGCTTTAATACGTGCAATTAATAATTTTCTTTCTTCGCGGAGTTTCAAAACAGAATCACGGACAGAATTAGCGCTCTCTTTTGCTTTTTCAATTAATTGCGCGGATTTGAGTTCCGCTTCCTTAATCATCAAAGCAGTTTGTTTCTTTGCCGAATCCACTGTTTTTGAAGTTGATTCTGTTTGGTTCAACATTGCCTGTTGAAGATTTTTTTCAATTCTTTTAAACTCTTTTAATTGTTCTTCCTGGCGGTCAAGTTCATTCTTAAGCTTTTCATTTTCATTTTGAAGCTGTTCAAACTCATCCGATAACCGTTCAAGGAAATTATTTACCTCGTCACGATCATAACCACGGACGCTTTTGTTGAACTCTTGATTCTTGATTCCAAACGGGGTGAATTTCATTTTGTTCCCGCGTTATTTATAAATTCTATCACCAAAGATTGCAGTTCCAATCCTCAACATTGTAGCTCCTTCTTCAATGGCAGTCTTAAAATCGTTTGTCATTCCCATTGAAAGTTCGGAAAGAGCAAATTCATTTTTATTTAATTTTTCTTTTAGTCTTCGTAATTCAATAAAACAATTTCGTATCACTTTATCATCATCTGTATATGGCGCCATAGTCATCAAACCGACTAAATCCAAATTAGAACTATTCTTACAAAATTGAGCTGTTTCAAAAATTTCTTTTTCGCCTGCAAGTCCAAACTTTGTTGCTTCATCAGAAGTTTTAATTTCTAAAAGAACTTTCTGATTTTTATTTAACTCTTTGGATTTTCTATTTATCTCATCTGCTAACTTTACCGAATCAACAGCATGAATAAATTCAGCTGCCTTAATAACATATTTAATTTTATTCGTTTGAAGATGCCCGATAAAGTGCCAGTTAAAATCTCCTGTTATCAGCTCCGATTTATCGCGAAGTTCTTGAGCTTTATTCTCACCAAAATCTTTAATTCCGGTACTAATAGCTTCGCTAATAACTTCCATCGGCTGAGTTTTACTAACAGCAATCAGTCTTATTTCAGAACGATTTCTTCCGCATTTTATGCAAGTTTCTGCAATTTCGGATTCAACTTTTTTAAGATTTTCTGCAATCATTGCTCAAAAATGAGGGTGAAAATGTATCCCTTTGAGTTATAAAAGTCAACGAATTACTATCCTAAATATAATGAAAAAGGGGCTAAGCTTTAGCCCCTTTCTTGTAAAGTAGAAACGTATATAGCATTGTAAATTTAGCTGCATCCGGTCGTCGCACCGCAAGTTGTACACTTCAAACAAGTACCGTTACGAACCATTGTCATACTTTGGCATTCAGGACAAATATCGCCAGTGTAACCGCGTTCACGAGCTTTCATAACACTTTGATGAAGAGTAATAGCATGAGCTTTTTGTTCGGATGGTGTATCGCCGGGATAACGATCTACAAGATCTTTAGCATTATCTAATTCGATCATTCTTTCACTAACAATCTCTTCACTTTCAAAATCGGGTTCTGCAACTGATCGGTGATCCGGCTTTTTTATTATTTCAGATTCATCAACATGTGAAAGATCATTTCTGCCAAGATATGTAACGGCAAGTTCTCTAAAGATGAAATCAATTACGGAGGTAGCCATTTTAATTCTGCTGTGGCCGGTTAATACCCCACTAGGCTCAAAGCGCGTGAAAACAAAAGCATCAACAAATTCGTCGAGAGGAACACCGTGCTGTAAACCTAGTGAAATTGAAATTGCAAAACAGTTTAATAAACTTCTAAACGCAGCACCTTCTTTGTGCATGTCAATAAATACTTCGCCAAGCTGACCGTTCTCGTATTCTCCGGTTCTTATGTAAACCGTTTGACCGTTAATTTTTACTTTTTGTGTGTAGCCCGTTCTTCTATCAGGTAATCTTCTTCTCTTAGCAATGTATCTGTGAATAATTCTTTCGGCAATTTTGATGATATCATTTTCTTCTTTCTTTTCCATTAAGTCTTCTACATCTTCATCGGTCATGCTATTTAAAGGTTGAGAAAGTTTTGAACCATCTCTATAAAGTGCATTTGCTTTTGTCCCAAGTTTCCATGATTGTAAGTACGCGTATTTAATATCATCAATGCTGGCATTATTCGGAAGATTAATAGTTTTAGAAATTGCGCCAGAGATAAATGGTTGAGCAGCAGCCATCATATTAATATGAGCATCAGTTTTAATAAAGCGGGTTCCCTTCTTTCCGCATTTATTAGCGCAATCAAATACAGGATAGTGTTCATGTTTTAAGAAAGGCGCACCTTCAATTGTCATAGTTCCGCAGACATAATCGTTTGCTGAAGCAATTTCTTCTTTTGTGAATCCAAGTCCTAGAAGAAGATCAAAATTAAAATCGTTTATCTGCTCATCAGTAAAATTGAGATTGGCTTTCAAAAACTTTTCACCAAGAGTATACTTATTAAAAGCAAAACTTAATTCAAATACGGAAGGCAGAATAGTCTCAATCTTATTCAGTAGATCATCACTGAATCCTTTTGCTTTGAGCGCTTCATGATTAATATGTGGACATCCGATCAGTGTTCCGGCACCTTTTGCATATTTAATTATTTCACGGCTCTGATCATCATTATAACCTAATCTCTTAAGAGCTGGAGGAATTGATTGATTAATAATTTTGAAGTAACCTCCGCCGGCAAGTTTTTTAAATTTAACAAGTGAAAAATCCGGTTCGATTCCGGTAGTATCGCAATCCATCACTAATCCAATAGTTCCGGTTGGAGCTATTACTGTTACTTGTGCATTTCTGAAACCGTACTTTTCTCCTAACTCTAAAGCAAAATCAGCATCTTCTCTTGCTGCATTGAGTAAATCGGAAGGACAGTTTTCCGGATTAATTCCTACTGGAAGAATTGATAGACTTTCGTATTCATCTTTTTTAACATTATAAGAAGCGCGTTTATGATTCCGGATTACTCTAAGCATAGCCTCTGCATTTTCTTGATACCGAGGAAATGAGCCAAGTTCTTTTGACATTTCAGCAGATGTTGCATAAGAACGCATATGCATAATTGCCGTGAGCGCACCGCAGATAGCAGAAGATTCTTTGCTATCGTAAGGAATGCCTTGTCTCATCAACAATGAACCAAGATTTGCATAACCGAGACCAAGTGTTCTATACTCGTAACTTTTTTGAGCAATTTCTTTTGAAGGATATTGTGCCATTAAAACACTTATCTCAAGAACAACGGTCCACAATCTTGTTGCATGACGGTAAGCTTCAATATCAAATTTTTGTGTGTCGTCATTATAAAATTTTACAAGATTAAGAGATGCAAGATTACAAGCAGTATCATCCAAAAACATATATTCACTGCAAGGATTCGATGCACGAATTGATCCGCTCTCGGGACAAGTATGCCATTCATTTATTGTTGTGTCAAATTGAAGTCCGGGATCTGCACTTGACCATGCTGCAAAAGCTATATCATCCCAAAGTTCTTTTGCGCCAAGTGTTTTACAAGGTTTTGGTTCTCTTCCGTCTTTTTCTGCTTTCTTCTTTTCTACTCTCCAATATAAATTCCAATTATCATCGTTCAAAACCGCCTGCATAAAACCATTATTAACACGGACAGAATTATTTGAATTTTGTCCAGATACAGTTGTATATGCTTCTGAATTCCAATCTTCATTATAGACAGGAACTTCAATTGATCTAAAACCAAGCTTGGCAAGTTTAATCACGCGGTCAATATAATTTTCCGGAACATTTAATTTGCGTGCTTCAATTATTGCTTTGCGTAATCTTAAATTTGTTTTTTTATTGAAGCGGTCGTTCTCGGGATGTTCATCATAGCAAGCTTTGATAATATTGTTAAGATATTGATTTAAAATTTTAGAACCAGTTACTAAAGCAGCAACTTTTTGTTCTTCAACTACTTTCCAATTTATGAATTCTTGAATATCAGGATGATCAATATCAAGTGTAACCATTTTAGCTGCACGTCGTGTAGTCCCGCCGGATTTAATTGCACCGGCTGAGCGATCACCAATTTTTAAGAAAGACATTAATCCAGAGGATTTTCCTCCGCCGCTTAGCGGTTCATTTATTCCTCTGAGTTCTGAAAAGTTGGTTCCCGTTCCAGAACCATATTTAAATAAACGCGCTTCACGAACCCACAAATCCATTATGCCGCCTTCATTAACAAGATCGTCTCTTACTGATTGAATAAAACAAGCATGTGGTTGAGGATGTGTGTATGCATCTTCAGAAGATGTAAGTTTACCAGTTTTGTAATCTACATAATAATGTCCTTGAGACGGACCATTAATACCATAAGCCCAATGTAATCCTGTGTTGAACCATTGTGGTGAATTTGGTGCTGCAAACTGATTTGCCAACATGTAAACATGTTCATCGTAAAAAGTTTTTGCATCTTCTTCACTATCAAAATATTTTGCTTTCCATCCCCAATATGTCCAAGTTCCTGCTAGACGATAAAAAACTTGTCTTGAATCTTTTTCTGATCCATATCTTTCTTTTTCAGGAAGTTCATCAAGTTTTTTATCTGCTACCGAAGGCTGTAACCATGCTGGGACTCCCTTTTCATCTAACTTGCTTAAAAGTTTAGGGACACCTGCTTTGCGAAAATATTTTTGTGCAAGAACATCAGTTGCAACTTGTGACCACTCCTTAGGAACAAACACATCTTCCATTCTAAAAACAATTGAGCCATCTGGATTTTTTATTTCAGATGTTTTCTTAACAAACTCAATTGATTCAAGAGGATCTTTTCCTGCTTTAGTGAAAAGACGATTAATCTTCATTCAATACTCCGATCTTAGAAAAGCTTATTGAAAAATTTTCTTTTTATGGTAAAAGCAATTTTATTATTTATTTTTTTGAGGAACGATTTTCTTACCTCGTTGAAGGTGAGTTCAACATAACTAAAAAAAATTCTTGAAGCAATCAGATGAACAATTTTTTAAAAATTATGCAATTGATTAACTTTGTAAGTGGGTGCAAAATACTAAATAAATGTTTGAAGTAAATATTGTTTTTTTATTTTATTTTTTTATAGCGATTTATATCACAAACTATTGAGGAACTTATGAACATCGAACGATCTGCAGGCATTTTATTACATCCTACTTCCCTACCGGGTAAATTTGGAATTGGTGATCTTGGGCCAAATGCTTATCACTTTGTTGATTTCTTAAAAAGTGCTGGACAAACACTATGGCAAACATTTCCATTAGGTCCAACCGGATACGGTGATTCACCATATCAATGTTTTTCAGCATTTGCAGGTAATCCATTATTAATCAGTTTTGAATTATTACAAAAAGACCATTTACTTAGCCACGAAGATCTTTCGAACATACCAAATTACAATCCGCATAAGATTGATTTTGGTTCAGTCATCGAATTCAAATTCAAAATACTTCGATTAGCTTTTCAGAATTTTAAGAAGAAACAGAAAAAATTTGAAGATGAATGCGGTACATTTTGTGAAACTAATAATTATTGGTTAGATGATTATTCTCTTTTCATGGCTGTCAAACAATATCACAAAGGTGTTCTTTGGACTGAATGGGAAAAATCAATTGCGTTCAGAAAAAATATTTCTGAGTGGAAAAATAAACTCAAAGAGGAAATTGAATTCCAAAAGTTTTTACAATTTATTTTTAATAAACAGTGGACTGATATTAGAGAATATGCAAATAAAAATGGTATAAAAATTATCGGCGATCTTCCCATATTTATTGCTTACGATAGTGCAGATCTTTGGGCTAATAAAAAATTTTTTACGGTTCGTGAAGATGGCTCTTTAGAATTTGTTGCCGGAGTACCGCCAGATTACTTTAGTGCAACCGGGCAATTGTGGGGTAATCCACTTTATAAATGGAAAGTAATGGAGAAAGATAATTTTGCTTGGTGGCGAAAACGAATTTCCAAATTACTTGAGATGGTTGATATTATTAGAATAGATCACTTCCGGGGCTTTGACGCATATTGGGAAATTCCCGGTAACGCAACGACAGCAATTAAAGGACGCTGGGTAAAGTCGCCGGGTGAAAAATTATTTAATTCAATTAAAAAATCATTAGGTGATTTACCAATTATAGCTGAAGATCTGGGAGTGATTACTGATTCGGTTGTTGCTCTACGTGATCAATTCGATTTTCCCGGAATAAAGATTTTACAATTCGGTTTAGGAGAACATGGTGATAAAAAATTTCTACCCCATAATCACATTAAGAATTGTGTTGTTCATACCGGTTCTCACGATAATGAAACAACACGCGGATTTTTAGAATCAGAAAGGAAGAAAAACTCAGGCATCTACGAGTGGGCACAGAAATATTTTAATTATTACGGCGATAATATGACATACGAATTAATCCGTGCTGCATATGGTTCTGTTTCAAATATATGTGTTATTCCCATGCAGGATATTTTGAATTTAGATAATGAAGCTCGAATGAATTTGCCAAGTACTGTCGGAGGAAATTGGACTTGGCGATTTACATGGGATCAGGTTCACGAATCATTGGCAAGTAATTACAAACAGATGACCAATATGTTTGAACGACCGCCACTGAAGAAAAATGAAAATGCAAAGATTAAAGTAGCTGAAGAATAGTTTTTAAAACCTGTAGTGGTCGTATAATTTGCGACCACTACTAAAATTATTTTGCTAATTCTTTTTCAATTGCAGTTGTTACTTCATCGCTTTCCGGTTTTATTTTACTTCTAAAACGACTAACAACATTTCCATCTTTCCCAATCAAAAATTTCTCGAAGTTCCATTTAACATCACCTTTCTCCGTAACATTATTATTTATAAGCCTGGCATAAAGCAGAGATCTTTCATCACCAAGAACTTTTATTTTATCAAATAGTTTGAATGTAACATCATACTTGGTTGAACAAAATTCTTTTATTTCTTCATTCGTACCGGGTTCTTGCCCGCCAAAATCATTACATGGAAATGCAAGTATTTCAAAACCTTTGTCTTTGTATTTATTATAGACTGCTTCCAAACCGGTGTATTGTGGAGTATAACCGCATTTGCTGGCAACATTAACAATTAATAAAACTTTTCCTTTATAATCAGAAAGTTTAACTTCTTTACCATTCATATCTTTTACTGCAATATCTTTAATATTATTTGTCAAAGATTCACCTTCCTTATTTTTTGCAGTTGAATTAAATGATAATCCCAGTAAAAATAATAGATATGATATATATCTAAACGCTTTCATTGTTTTCCTTTCTCGATTTTACTGTATAACTAATTTTGAGGGATTTTAGTTCAAATATGATGGGAGAATAAGTAGTGACAACTTGAGAGTTGTCACTACATTAAAATTATTCAGACGCTAAGCATGCGATTGCAGCGGTGTTAACAATATCATCAACACTGCATCCGCGACTTAGATCGAAGAATGGTTTTTTTAATCCTTGATTGATTGGACCAACAGCTTCTGCTTTACCGAGACGTTGAGCAATTTTGTAACCAATATTACCGGCATTCAAATCTGGAAAAACTAAAACATTTGCCCTTCCCGCAACAGAACTACCCGGAGCTTTTTTCTTCCCAATTCCATCAACAATTGCCGCATCAAATTGAAGTTCACCGTCAACTTTTAGGTCGGGACGTTTTTCTTGAACAAATTTTGTCGCCTCGCGGACTTTATCAACCAACTCATGCTCTGCACTTCCCTTCGTGGAAAAAGAAAGCATAGCAATGTAAGGTTCTTCACCTGTTAATTTTTTGTGATTCTCTGCAGTAGAAATTGCAATATCTGCCAGCTGGTTTGCATCTGGGTTTGGGTTTACAGCGCAATCAGCAAAACTGTAAACAACATCTGGAAAAACCATTAAAAAGAAACTTGAAACAATTGATATTCCTTCTTTCATTCCAACACAGAAAATTGAAGCTCGCATAACATCCGCTGTTGTAGCAAAAGACCCAGAGACACTTCCGTCAGCCATTCCTTCTCTAACCATCATTGCGCCAAAGAAAATATCGCGACGCATAGTTTCGCGTGCTTGCTCGATCGTTACTCCTTTGTGCTTTCGTAAATTGAAAAAATAATTTGTGAAGTCGCTTAACTTATCTGCTCTATCAGGATCAATAATTCTTATTCCTTGAAGATCAACACCGATCTTCTTTGCATCGTTTCTAATTTTATCTTCGTTACCTAACGTAATTATGGAAGCAACTTTCTCCTTAGTTAAAATTGAGGCTGCTTTCAAAACTCTCTCATCATGCGATTCAGGAAGAACTATCGTTTTTTTTCGTTGAGCAGCTTTTGCTCTAATTTGATTTAGTAATTCAATTTCAGCCATGATTTTTTACCAATATTGTTGAAAATTTCATTACAAATATATGGAATTTCAGTCACACGGATTCGTTTAACAAATAAGTTTTTTAGCTCTAATAAATCAAATTGAATTTCTCTGTAGAAATCGGAATATTGTATTAGCAATTAAAAGATTGTTGTTATGCGGTTCAGTGAAACACAAATAAAGAAAATTAAAACTATTGTTCTCATTACATTTTCTGTTTGTCTAATAGTTTATCTCTCATATATATTTGCAAATATTTTAGCAATTCTTATTGTTTCTATTCTTCTCTCAATGATCATCAATCCGGTTGTAGATTTTCTAGAAAAGGGGCGAATACACAGAACTGTTTCTGTCTTGATAGTTTTTATTACTGTTGGTGCATTGATCTTTAACGGAGTTTCGTTTCTAATGCCGAAGATTGTAAATCAATTAAATAATCTTGGAGGAACATTATCACAAGAAAATTTAGAACTTGTAATCGGAAAATTTGAAAAAACATTGAAACATTCTTTTCCATTTCTCAATTCAGTAAACTTCGTTCAAAAAGTTACAAGTTTTTTCCAAAATGTGATTTTTAACTGGGTCAATAATATCAGCGAAATCTTTTATAGCATTGTTTCTATCATTGCTATATTAGTTATCGTTCCGTTTATGTCGTTCTTTTTGCTTAAAGATAATAAACGATTAATGCGCGGTATCATAAACATTATGCCTAACAAATACTTTGAAGTTTCCTACTCGGTTGTAAGTAAAATATCTTATCAACTTGGAAGATTTGTCCGCGGTTGGATCTTTGATGCATCTGCTGTTGGAGTTTTAAGCGGTATAGGATTAACAATTCTGGGTATTGATAATGCTGTCTCCATTGGATTCATTGCCGGTATTGGACATTTAGTTCCGTACTTCGGTCCAGTTATTGGCGGAATACCTGCAATCATAATTTCAATAATTCAATTTGGTGATTTCTCCATGATTCCAAGCATCCTTCTTATGTTTGCTTGTATTTATGCAATTGACAACGGATTTATTCAACCAAACGTATTTTCTAAAAGTACCGATTTGCATCCGCTCATAATAATTTTATTAATACTTATTGGAAGTGAAACACTCGGCATTTTCGGGATGCTTCTTGCGGTTCCTACTGCAACAGTTGTAAAAACTGCAGCCCGGGAAATCTATCTTGGTTATAAGAATTACCAAATCATTCGAGCTTGAGCAACAACTACCTTTCTTAAAATGTAATAATCTGTGAATTGAATCTCAAACAAACTTTGGATAGTTTGATACCAAAATTTCGGGAAAGAAATGGAAATTCAATTTATAGGCGCAGCACAAACTGTAACAGGTTCAATGCATCATATAAAAACAAAACAAGCAAATTTTTTACTTGACTGCGGTCTTTATCAAGGCAAAAGAAAAGATGCTTTTGAAATAAATAGAACATTCAATTTTTTCAATCCTGCAGATATTGATTTTGTAATCCTCTCTCATGCTCATATTGATCATGCCGGAAATTTACCTACACTTGTAAAAAATGGTTTTCATGGAAAGATCTATTCAACATTTGCTACCCGGGATCTCTCAGTTGTTATGCTGCAAGACAGCGCACACATTCAAGAAAAAGATGTTGAATTTGTAAACAAAAAGAGAAAACGTCTCGGGAAAAAACTCTTTGAACCACTTTATGTTCAAGGTGATGCAACGAAAGCTCTAGAACTTTTTGTCGGATTAAATTATAATCAAGAATACGAAATAGTTCCGGGAATCAAACTCAGATTTTATGATGCCGGACATATTCTTGGTTCTGCTATAGTTATGCTTACAATTAAAGAAGATGATCAAATTACTAACCTAGCTTTTTCCGGGGATCTGGGAAGACCAAATCTTCCAATTCTTAAAGACCCGGAAAATATTCCGGATGTTGATTATTTTATTTGCGAAAGTACCTACGGAGGCAAAACTCATGAGAGTGCTACAAATTCTGAAGACGCTTTAACCACAGTCATTTCAAAAGCAATAAATAATAAATCTAAAATTATTATTCCGGCGTTCAGTGTAGGTAGGACCCAAGAAATTGTTTATGCTTTGCATAGAATTTTTGAAAACGGTAAGGCGGAAAGAATTCCTGTTTACGTAGATAGTCCGCTCGCAGTAAATGCAACTTCGGTTTTTCGACTTCATCCCGAATGTTTTGATTCCGAGACTGCTGAGTTTTTAGTGAAGAATGAAGATCCGTTTGGATTCAACCGGCTTACTTACATAACGAGCGTTGAAGAATCAAAAAAACTTAATGATGTTGCCGGTCCATGCATTATTATGTCTAGCTCGGGTATGTGCGAAGCCGGGCGCATATTACATCATCTTGTTAATAACATTGAAAATCCTAATAATATTGTTTTGATGGTTGGATATTGTGCCGAAAATACACTAGGTAGAAAACTTATTAATGGTGAAAAGAAAGTCAACATTCTAGGTGATGAGTATAATGTTAATGCTGAAGTAATAGTTTTGCAATCTTTCAGTGCTCATGCAGATGCAAACGAGTTAATTAATTATACTTCAAAGCTTGATAAGAAAAGAATGCAGAATATATTTCTTGTACACGGAGAAATTGATCAGCAAGATATTTATAAAAATCATCTTGGAACGGCTGGATTCAAAAATATCACAATACCTACACGAGGATATGCTGTTAAGATATAAATTTATAAATCTCTCTCTTGTATTTATATTATTCTTAAGCTGCAGCAGGGAGAGTTTAGTAGAACCGATTGATGACGGTAAACCTCCGGCGATACCAACAAATCTGCAAGTCTTTGGTGCGCATGATGGTCAAATTGGTATTGAATGGGACAAAAATTCTGAGAGCAATATTGCAGGATATAAAATTTACAGAAGTATTAATTCCCCGGATAATTTTATTTTCTTAACACAGGTGAACGATTATTATTTTATTGATGAACATTTAGAATATGAATCAACTTATTACTACAAGATTAGTGTTGTTAATTCATTTGGCCATGAAAGTTCGATGACGGATTTTGTTTATGCAAAGCCAATTAATATCTACGCCCCATTATCGCCAATGAATGTTAGAATTAATGCACGCAATTGGCCAAACACTCCAGCAATTCTTCTTTATTGGGATTCTCCTTGGGACACTGATATTAAAGGATATTACATTTATAGAAGTACAACAGAAGTCTTTGATGCCGATACTCTACACTACTTGGATTTTACTCAACTTACTTCTTATTCCGATAATAAAAACATTTTACCTCTAACAAAATTTTACTATAAAATTAAAGCTGTTGATAAAGGATATTTAACAAGTCCATCAACTTTGGTAATTAGTGATATCGTTTTGAATTCACCGACATTAATTTTCCCTTCCAATAATTCAATTATCCATGAGCTGAAAGAATTTCGATTTAAAACTGTTTCTCTGCCGGCCAGATATAAATTAGTAATCCAATCAAATGGCGTTTATGGAACAGTTAAGGAATTTGATTTCAGTTCCGAATTAACAGATCAAGAAATAAAGGTTGATGCATCAACTGTGCAGCTTGAATCATCCAAGACTTATACTTGGCGCGTTTTCACATATACTTCAAGTGAAATAGATCCAAATAGTTTTAGTGAAAGTTTTACATTTACTTATATTCCCTAATAAATAAATGAATTTATTGAAAAAATTTCCCCAAATATATTTTATTCTATTTTTGATTAACTCTGCTCTTTCCGCCCAAGTAGGAAAAGACAGTTTGAGCTTTTCTAAATCAAGTTTCAGTGATAAACAGATAACCAATAATTTCGACAAACAACTCAACACTTTTAATTATAGTACATTCCTAAAATATTTTCTTGGCTCGGATAAATTATTTTTCGGTATTAAAGAAAACTTTAACTCAACCGTCACTAAATCTTCCACCAAAAACATAAAGGATGAACAATTCCTTTGGGCGTTGGGACAATATGACTTATCAGAGAAATTGAAGCTGGGTATTTTGATAAATAATAATTTCTATACTGATGATAGAGAATTAGCAATAAATAAAACGTCTCTACTTACTACAATAGTATTTACAAAATTCGTCCCGTTAAATAATATGGAAATTACTCCGTTCGGAGGTTTTTCACAAAACAATCAAATTGGTGAAATGAATAACGGATTTATTTACGGTTCGGAATTTAATATTGACAAGTACAACTTCGGAGATTTTGATTTATCATCCCTTATGAAATTTCAAAACGAAGATATTTCTCCGAGAAAGAATTTTCTGCGACTGATCAGTTTTGATCTAAACAGTACTTTTGAAGAAAGCTTCCATAATTCAATATCAGCAGACTATTCACAACAGAGAAAAGATTTTTACTTTACAGCTGATCCTTTAAGTGCAGCTCAATTTAATATTACCAACAATATACAAAGTAGAATTGAATCAAATTACTCAATACAGGATAGAATAAAATTCGCGCCTACAAATTCTCCGCTGACATTTGATATTCAGGGTCGTATAACCTGGCGTAGTATTGACAGGAACACTCGCTATATATCATTTACAAATGTCGCTAACACAAATTATGATACACGCATTGAGGAATCGCGTATTGATTTTGCATCTTCTGCAGATTATTTAACTGATGATATTAATTTATCATTTCGGTTTACTTTTTCTGAACGAGACGAAAAACATCAACCAATGTCTATTGACGGACTAAATAACATTATTATTGATGAAAGGAATGATATTGAACAACAAAAGAATAACACTTCTCAATTCGCAAATATTTCGTTACTAAGTAAAATAAATTTGTCCCGTAACGATAAAATTACATTTAGCATTTTCCATAGAAAATTAAAGTACGACACCCCAAGCAATCTTAATTATGATGATAGGGACGAGTTGTTATCAATTGGAAGGATACTTTTTGAAAAAGAATTCAATCCATTTTTCAGAATATTTGTTAATCTAGAAGGTAGCCTAAATAAACTAGTTTATATTTTTGCACAGCGGAGCTCTAATAACAATAATAAGAGAACCTTAAAGTTTTCATCCGGTGGTGCATTTACAACCGGAAATTTTTCATCATCAAACTCTGCCGAAGTATCGGCTAATTACACTGTCTTCGATTATGAAGAACTCAATCCTAATTTTAGGAGTTACTCATTCCGCCAATTTGTGTTTAGAGATTCTTCTGATTATAAATTTAGCCGCAAGATCAGATTGTTTTTCTCCGGGTATCTAAAATTATCAGAACAAGGTGATTTTAAGTGGTCAAGTTTCTCAAGTAAACCGTTACGTTATTTAAGCGAACAATATGCTGATCCAAAAATTTATTATGAGTTTCAGTCACTTAGTGTCGGACTTGGTATTCGCTATTTTTCATTAGAGACATTCAATTATAACAAAGGAATTGAAAAAATTAAGATCTCAGATTATAGAAGTATTGGACCACTTGCCGAAATTAGCTACATGGTTGGAGAGAAGATCAATCTTAAATTTTATGGCTGGTATGAGTTTATTAAGTCCGAAGATAACACAAACCGCGAAATGGCAAATATGAGCATTAAGCTTAATTATAAAATCTAATTTTTTTTTAATCCTTATGATTTACTATTGTAACAATGAACAAGTAATTATATTTTTCGACACGACTGATTGAATTAATTGCGGAGAAAACTTGCCGGAAATAATTTACAAGAAAGAAATCCAGAGTGATCCTGAGTTTTTGCCTGAACTGGAGGAATTCATAATTGAATTGGCAAAAAAATATAATCTGAATGATGAAAAGCTAAACAGCTTAGCACTTTCTTTTTCAGAGGCCGCCTCAAATAGTATTGTACACGGAAATAAACTAGATGTAAATAAAAAAGTAAAGATTACTGTTATAGTAGATAATGATAAAATGACAGTTATCATAAAAGATGAAGGGAAGGGATTTAATATTGATTCCGTACCTGATCCAACAAAACCGGAAAATATATTGAAGGATAGCGGGAGAGGAATACACATCATGCGTTCTTTTTTGAACGATCTCAGATACAATTTTACTCCTACCGGAACTGAGGCAATTCTAGAAATTAAGTTAAAGTAATACCAACTGTATTTTTAATCCAAATTTGTTTTATGAAAATTGAACTCATTCTTCATATATTTTGTCTGTATATCTATTTATTTATTACAAACGGAGAATTTTATGGCAAGAAAAAAAATTGCTTTAATCGGTGGTGGACAGATCGGTGGTGTACTTGTACAATTGATCGCTCAAAAACAATTAGGTGATGTAGTTTTATTTGATATTGTTGAAGATCTTCCTCAAGGCAAAACACTTGATATAGTGGAAGCTTCGAGAGTGGATTTGTTTGATGTAAATCTTAGAGGTACGAATGACTACAAAGATATTGAAGGATCAGATCTTGTAATTATCACAGCAGGACTTCCAAGAAAACCCGGCATGAGCCGCGATGATCTTCTTGTAACAAATGCTAAAATTATGAAGACTGTTGCCGAGAATGTAAAACAGTATGCACCTAATGCAATTGTAATTGTAATTTCCAATCCTCTTGATGCAATGGTAACACTATTTCAAAAAATTACGGGCTTCCCAGCAAATCGTGTAATTGGTCAGGCTGGCGTTCTAGATTCCTCTCGCTTCGCCACCTTCATCGCTTGGGAACTTGGTGTTTCTGTTAAAGATGTTAATGGAATGGTTCTAGGCGGGCATGGTGATACAATGGTTCCAATCGTAAGATATGCAAATGTAAATGGCATACCGGTAATGGAATTGTTAGAAAGAAAATACAATGATAAGAACAAAGCAAAAGAAGTTATGGATGCAATGGTTAATAGAACAAAGATGGCCGGTGGCGAAGTTATTAAATTATTGAAGACCGGTTCAGCGTTCTATTCTCCAGCTTCTTCTGCCGTTGCGATGAGTGAAGCTATCTTATATGATGAAAAAAGAATTCTCCCGACTTGTGCATTCTTAAACGGCGAGTTTGGCATTAAAGGATATTACGTTGGCGTACCTGCTGTATTAGGTGCTAATGGTGCTGAACGAATTATTGAATTTAAACTTGATGCTGAAGAACAATCTGCTCTTGATAATTCTGTTAAGGCTGTTAAAGAATTAGTTGAAGCAATGACAAGACTTGGTTTCTAAAATAATTTCTACAGATCAGAAATAAAAAACCCCGGCTAAGTCGGGGTTTTTTATTTTATAGATATTAAAAAATCTTTAAGCTGTCGCTTCGTAAACGCTAATGAATTGTCTATCGTTCTTTTTTCTTTCAAACTTAACAACCCCATCAACAGTAGCAAACAAAGAATGATCACCGGCTAACTTTACATTTTTACCGGGATGAAAGTTTGTTCCTTTTTGTCTAACAAGGATTGAACCTGCAGTAACTTTTTCTCCGCCGAAAGCTTTAACACCAAGATATTGCGGATTACTATCGCGACCGTTACGGGATGAACCTTGACCTTTTTTATGTGCCATTGAAAAATCCTCCGCTACTAAGAAATCTTAGTAACTTCTATTCTAGTTAATAGTTGTCTGTGTCCGTTCTTTCTTCTATAAGAAATTCTTCTTTTCTTTTTGAACACAATTACTTTTTCATCTTTAAGATGTTCTAAAATTTTTGCTTGAACCTTTGCACCTTTAACCGTTGGCGTACCAACTTTAGTAGATTTATCATCACCCAACATAAATACGGAATCAAACGTGATTTCTGCATTAGGTTCAGCATCTAAGCGCGGGACGTAATACTTGTTATTTTCCAGTACTTTAAACTGCTGCCCAGCGATATCAACAACTGCAAACATTCTTCCTCCAAACACTCAATTTTTGAGCCGTAAATATAAGCTAAACCACTTATTTATGTCAATAAATTGATGAATTAAATTCTCTGATAGGATTTTATGAAAAAAGATTTGTTTTTAGACTAATTATTAATGAATTGCGTTTATTATTTTTTTAAACTAAATGAAAACTCGCTTCCCTTTCCCAAATGGCTGACTAATTCAACCTTTGAACCATGTGCATCTATAATATGTTTAACGATAGCTAACCCTAATCCCGTTCCGCCCATCTCCCTTGATCTGTCTTTATCAACTCTATAGAATCTTTCAAATATTCTGTTTATTTCGTTTGAAGAAATCCCAATTCCTGTATCACGCACAAAAATCCTTCCGGCATTTTCCTCTTCAATAACACCAACATCCACTTTTCCTACTTCAGTATATTTCAATGCATTTTGAATCAGATTGGTCATCACCTGTCTAAGCCGCAACTTATCACCAAATAATTGTAGCTTAGGATTGAAATCCATTAGATTTAATTCAAGATTTTTCTTTTCTGCAACTGATTTAAGTTCGTGAGTTATTCCCTCTAAAAATTCGTGAACATTGAAATAACGGAAACTCATCAACATCTGCCCGGATTCAATCATCGAAATGTTAATCAAATCGTTAAGAAGATTATTTAGGTTATTGGTATGCTGATTAGCTTTTTGCAAAAATGATTTGTTCACGTTCTCATCACTAATTGCGCCATCGAGTAATGTTTCGATGTAACCCTGAATTGCAAAAATCGGCGTGCGAAGTTCGTGAGAAACATTTCCTAAAAATTCTGTCCGGACTTGTTCAAGTCTTTTTAAGTTCGTTATATCGTTCTGAGTTCTTAAAAACATTGATTTGATTTCGTCTTCCAATTCTTTTAAGTCGTTTCCCAATTTAATTTCATCTGCGGAATTGAAACTATCTGTCCGGATCTTTTCAATTACATTTTTAATTGATAATAATTCGTCCCTTCTATTTTTATTAATTATAAAAATTAAAAGTAAATCCAGAATGGCAAAAAATAAAATTGTTCCAAGTAATTGTATTAAGGTAAAGTTGAAAAAAAAAGAAAACAAAATTATTAGGAACGTTGTGACAGAATAGATTACTAGAATTATTCTTTTTGAGAAGAAAAAATATTTTTTGGAATTACTCATCACTCTTGAACCTGTATCCCACTCCTTTTATTGTTTCAATCAAATCTGCATAATCTCCTAGTTTCTCTCTTATCTTTCTAACATGAACATCAATTGTTCTTTCTACAACAAATATTTCAGAGCCCCAAATATCATTAAGTATTCTATCTCTGTGAAAAACTTTACCGGGATTAGATGCAAGATAAGCTAGTATTTCAAATTCTTTTTTCGGAAATACTATCTGTTTCCCGGCTAGAGAAATAGTATATTTTTCTTTATTGATCGTCAATGGTCCGGCATTTATTTCTACACTTTTGTTAATTTCAATTTGAGAAGTTTCCAACTTGCGAAGATTGGATTTAACACGTGCGACTAATTTCTTTGGGGAAATAGGTTTCTGAATAAAATCATCAGCACCGATATTCAATCCCAGCACTTCGTCTTGTTCACTTGCTTTGGCAGTTAAAAAAATTATCGGTGTGTTTTTAAAATCTTCCATACTCCTGATCTTTGAACACACTTCGTAACCATTCATCTTTGGCATCATAACATCAAGTATAATCAAATCCGGTTTTTGAGAAATTTTTTCCAGTGCCTCTTTACCGTTAAATGCAGTGATCACCTTAAATCCTTCTTGGATCAAGTTATATTGAAGAAATTCTACAATATCTTTTTCATCATCAACTAAAAGAATTTTTGTCTGCATAATTATTAAAGATTTACTTCCTTCCTAAGCTTAGCCGATTTATAGAGTGCTTCTAATAATATCATTAAAGAAACTGCATCGTCTCCCGTTGAAATGACCGGATTATTTTCTCTAACAACTCCGATGAAATGTTTTAATTCATTTTCATAAGATTTCTTAAATAGATTTGTTTGATTAGCCTGATTTGTAACTGTATAATCAATATGACTTGATTCCATTCGTTTATATGCGCGTAAAGGATTTAGATGCGCTGTGCCCTCGGTTCCAAATGCTGCTAGATGAAATTTATCCCATTCAGAATGCAATCCCCAACTAACTTCAAAACTGATTACACGGTCGTCATCGAATCGAACCATTCCGATTGCCGAATCTTCAACATCTTTTGTATTATGATTAAACTTTTGGACAGAAACGCTTTTCATTTTTTTATCATTCAAAATCCAAAGCGCTAAATCAAGAATCAAAATACCAAGATCAATAATCACACCACCACCGGATTGACTCTTATTAATGAACCATTTTTGTTCGCTGCTTTGTTTTCTTAACCAGCCGCAGCGGATATAAAAAATATCTCCAAGTTCACCACTGTTTACTAAACTTTTCATTAGCATAGCATCCGGACGGTAGCGTAAGTTCATTCCAACCATTACTTGTTTCTTATATTTCTTTGATGCCGCATTTATTTGCTTTGCTTCCGAAACACTTCTTGCAATTGGTTTCTCTATTAAGATATGTTTGTTTGCCTTTAAGCAATCTAATGCAATCTCTAAGTGAGTATTAGTCGGTGTTGCAATTATGACTGCATCAAGTTCTTCGTTATCAAGCATCTCTTTATGGTCGGTATAACGTTTTTCAATTTTGAATATATCTCCGACAGAGTTAAGTTGATTTTTATTCCTATCAACAACAGTAGAAATTTGAACATTCATCAACTTTGATAATATAGGTAAATGAACTAGCTGAGCAATTCCGCCAAGACCGATTACTGCAATTTTAGTTTTTTCCATTATGCAACTACCCCTCGATTTATCTTTGTGTTGAGAAATTTTTTAATTTTTTCAACAATACCGTCCGGATCTATACCCAACTGCTTGTGTAATTCTTCTTGAGTTCCATGATCAATGAATTTATCAGGTAACCCAATCCTAAGAACATCATTCTTTAAATTTCTCTCGGCAAGATATTCCAAAACACCTGTTCCAAATCCGCCGACAATTGTACTTTCTTCAAGAGTTACAATTTTTTCGAAACGTGTGACTATATCATTTAGAATATCAACATCTAAAGGTTTTATAAAACGCATATTAATTATCTCGCAATGAATACCTTCAGCCAATAATTTCTCCGAGGCCTTTTTAGAATACTCAACCATGTTTCCTACAGCAAGCAAAGCAACATCTTGTCCATTAGCTAGTCGTTCAGCCTTGCCGATTTCCATTTCAGTAAATTCATCTTTTACCGGAACTCCAAGCGCTGAGCCGCGTGGGTAACGGATTGCAACTGGCCCATTCATATAATTAACTGCAGTGAAAAGCATATCGCGGAGCTCCGCTTCATCTTTCGGTGCCATAATTATCATATTCGGTATCAAACGTAAATAAGTAAGATCGAATGAACCATGATGGGTTGGTCCGTCTGCACCGACTAAACCTGCTCTATCCAAAACAAAAACAACATGAAGTTTTTGCAGAGCTACATCGTGTATAATTTGATCGAATGCCCGTTGAAGAAAAGTAGAATAAATTGCTACCACCGGAATAATTCCTTGTGTTGCCATTCCTGCAGCAAAAGTTACAGCGTGTTCTTCTGCAATTCCCACATCAAAATATCTGTCGGGCATTTCTTTCTGGAAAATATCTAATCCGGTACCATCAGGCATTGCAGCTGTAATCCCAATCACTTTAGGATTTTGCTTTGCAATTTCAACCAACGCATTTCCGAAAATTGTTGTGTATGCAGGACTCCCTCCGAATTTCTTTATTGATTCGCCTGTTACTTTATCAAAAGGCGTTGCCGCATGTAAACGCTGAACATGATTTTCTGCCGGTTTATATCCTTTTCCTTTTTCACTTGTTGCATGAACTAGAATTGGTCCGTTTAAATTTCTTATGTGCTCAAAAATTTTAATTAAACTATCAAGATTGTGACCGTTGACCGGCCCAAAATATCTAAAGCCCAGCGCTTCGAACAACATGCCGGGAGTAATCATGGACTTAATTCCGGATTCGAGTCGTGCAGTTACTCTTCTAATTTTATCGCCAAAGTTGTCAAGTTTTCCTGTTAGATCCCAGATTGCTCCTTTGAATCTGTTGTAATCCGGATGAGAAATCATTTCGCTGAAATAATTTGAGATTTGCCAAACGTTAGGAGCGATTGACATATTATTATCATTCAACACAACAATTAAATTACTTTTAATTATTCCGGAATTATTCATCGCTTCGTAGGCCATTCCACCGGTCATCGCACCATCGCCAATTACAGCAATAACTTTTTTATTTGACTTCTGAAGGTCACGAGCTACAGCCATTCCAAGAGCGGCAGAAATTGATGTTGACGCATGTCCGGCACCAAATGCATCGTATTCACTCTCGCTTCGTTTTAAGAATCCGCTTATTCCATTTAATCGTCTAATAGTTTTTAGCTGATCTCTTCTTCCGGTTATTATTTTATGCGGATAAGCTTGATGACCAGTATCCCAAACTATCAGATCGTTGGGTGTATCAAACACTTTATGAAGTGCAACCGTTAGTTCAACAGTACCAAGTCCGCCTCCGAAGTGTCCGCCAATCTGAGAAATTACATCAACCATATATTCACGGATCTCATCACAAAGTGTTTTAAGATCGTTTATGGATAATGTTTTTACATCTGCTGGCGAATTAACCTTAAAAAGAACTTTGTATTTTGATTCATCAACCATTAATAATATCCTGTCCTTTACAAAATTATTGTTTGATACTTAGTTCCAACTGTTTTTTCAACTCAGTTACTTTTAATTCAGCATCTTTCAAAGTTGTATAGCACAGTTTAGCTAAATTAATTCCCTCTTCATACAATTTGATTGATTCTTCTAAACCAACATCACCGCTTTCAAGTGAATTGGAGATTTCTTGAAGCCGGTTCAATGATTCTTCAAACGTATTCTCTTTTTTCTTACTCATTTTATTCTCACTTCTCCGTCATAAAATTTTATTTCTAATGATTTATCTTTATCCAAATTCTTCTTACGTGTAATATATCTATCATTCTGCTTTATAATTGAAAAACCTCTTTTAAGAACATTATCAACGTTAAAAGAATCAACTTTGCTCTCAAGTAATTCCAAACCCTTTTTCTGATCGGAAAGTTTAATATCAAAGTTATTTTGGAAACGATAGATCAAATTATCAAGCAATTGCATCTTATTTTTTACAATATCAAACGGCACTCGGAATCCATAAGAAGAAATTACCTGATCAATTTCATCATTATAGTTAGAAACAATCTCAAGCATTTTCTCCGGGAAATAATCGGAAAATTCACCAATAAAAGCAAAGAGCTCGTCTTTACTTGGTGTTGCAAGTTCCATCGCAGCAGATGGTGTCGCCGCTCTAAGATCAGAAACAAAATCTGAAATTGTAAAATCAATTTCATGCCCTACTGCGCTGATTATTGGAATTTGCGAATCGAAAACTGCACGCGCAACAATTTCTTCGTTGAATGCCCACAAATCTTCTAATGATCCACCACCGCGTCCAACTATAATAACATCTATATCATCAAGTTTGTTTAAGAGTTTTATATTCTTGACAATTTCTTCTGCAGCGCCTTCACCTTGAACTTTACTTGATGCAATAACTAATTCAACTAAAGGATAACGGCGTGATGCAATACTTTTCATATCTTGAAATGCAGCGCCATCTATTGCAGTTACAATTCCAATTTTTTGAGGAAACTTAGGAATTGATTTTTTGAATTGCTCATCGAACAATCCTTCTGCTGAAAGTTTCTGTTTAAGTTTTTCAAATGCTGCTTGAAGCTCACCGACTCCGGCCGGTTTCATCGAACGAACATCTATTTGGTAACTTCCGCGAGGCGGGTAAACTGTTATTTTTCCTGTAATGATTACCTTCATCCCGTCTTGCGGAGTAAAGAAAACGTAGTTATTAATTCCCCGCCACATTGTACAGCTTACTTGAGCATTTGCATCCTTTAATGTGAAATACCAATGCCCGGAAACATGCGCTTTGAAATTTGAAATCTCACCGATTACACTCACTTCGGAAAAATTGTCTTCAAGCGTTTGTTTGATAAGTCCGGTTATTTCACTTACCGATAAAATACTTTCCATCATTTCTCTTTTCTAAAGATCAAACAATATTGATGGTGGCGGTTGCCGACCCATGCATTGTTAACACCAAGTGCGATTAATTTTTTATCATCTTGCAGCCAAATCTTTTCATCTTTTAATACCCAGCTCTTTTCACCTCGTTTTGTTAATGAGATTGCAGTATCGTAGGCTAACGGATAAAGTCTGCCTTCAAAATAAACATTGTTTGTAATAATTGTTAAGTAACCATTCTGCTTAGTCGCATCATACACTTGATCGAAAACTTGTGCTTGTTTTTCTATAAACTCTTCATAAGAATTTATGTTCCCGATATCATTCTTATTCTCGGAATATTTTGTATCCAATCCTTTTGCCGATCTATCTTTTTGCCGGATTGAATTTCTCATAAGCTGATTCCAATACGGAGGTGAAGTAATTGTGTAATCAAACTTAATTTTTGCAAATCCGTTTTTAGATAGTAACTCTTTCAGATGAAGCGAATCTCCGTTAATTGGAAAAGCTAATTTCTTAAATCCCCTTTTTGAAATTCTGTTTGATGAAGTCCGGTAATAATTTTTGTTTAGTTCTATCCCCACAGAATTACGATTTACGCCGGCGGCAGAAATTAAAGTACTTCCCGTTCCCATAAAAGGATCTAACACCCATCCGTTTTTCTTTGTAAAAAATTTAATGAATTCCTCAACCAACGTTTCAGGAAATTTAGCCGGATGAAGTATCTCATCTGTTTTTCTTCGGGGAGGACGATGAATGAACCAGCTCTTGGTAAATTTTAACCACTCTTTACCGGTAAGATCATTTAATTTATTATTCTTATTAAGTCGTCCTCTTGAACCGAGATCAACAAAACTATTTTTTTTCTTATTCAATTTGTTCTATAGATTTAGTGAAAAGAAGTTTGAGAACAACCCGATTGAAAATTCATGAAAACCCGCCCCATTATTCTGTAACTGAAAATTATATCTGTATCGCGTATAAAAAGTAAAAACGTTTTGAATCTGGAATAAACCTATAGAAAGTTCTGCGCTTAATCCATTGTATCCGCTAAAATCGGTAAAATAATTTAAGCCCGGTGAGATATATTTTATTTCCGGAATTTGAATAATTTGTTTGTAACCTACGCGTAAAAAATTTTTACGATCTGCATCAAAAACATATGAATACTCTGCACCCAAATATCCCATAGGATAATTATACCCAACCGAATAAAATGAAAATAACGGAATCTCTTTAGTTATTGACCAGTAATGCTCATTATTCATCCATAAATAAGTCGGCGATGGAATTGCAAATACAATTCCGCCAAGACATATTCTGAAAATTCCAATATCCTGTTCATCAGAAATTACTAATCCTTGAGGTAATTCTACCTGATAAACCTCGCTGCGTGTTTCCTTTCCTTTCCGATCGTAAGCAACTACAACATACTTAAACTTTGCGGAATCCAAATTGAGGTGGTTAAGCTCAATTTCAATTTTGTGATTCTCGGATATTTTTTTTGAAACATCGAAAATCTTTTTATCCATAACCATCAATTTAGAAGTAGTGCTATCGCTTGTAAAAAATGAGAGAATAAATTTATTAGGTATTTCCGGAGTGATATATGAATCAATAATAAAAATCTCAACTGGTGAAGCAGTCGTGTCTGTTTGAGCGTTTATTTGAAGCCCGATTATCAATGAGAATAAAATGATTTTTATTAAGTGCATTGGAAGTTTAGTTTTTTTATTTCGCGGATAAAATTAAACTTTTTTAGGATAAGTTTTTGAATTTTCTTCTCTGTTTTATTCAAGAGAAATGATTTCAATGCTTCTCATCTATTCAGTATATTTGCATTCAGATGAAATAAATATCTAATTAACATTTAGGAAGAAATTGAAAATACTTATCTCAAACGATGACGGAATTGACTCACCGGGAATAGCTGCACTTGCAAATGAAATGAAAAAATTAGGCGAAGTGATTGTTATTGCACCGCGGACAGAACAAAGCGCCGTTGGTCATGCAATTACTATGAAAATTCCTCTTCGGATAACTGAGTACTACAAGAACGGAGATTTTTTTGGTTATGCAATTGATGGAACTCCTGCAGACTGTATAAAAATCGGTATAAGAAACATTTTGAAAGAACCGCCGGATATTGTTCTTAGCGGAATAAATCTCGGTTCGAATACTGCGATTAATATTATTTATTCCGGAACAGTTTCCGCTGCACGTGAAGCCGCTATAATGGATGTCCCTTCGATTGCAGTTTCGGTAACAAGCCACCAACCGAAGCATTATGAATATGCGGCTAAGATTTCTCTTGAACTAACTAAGCTGATCGTAAAAAATAAATTAAAGACCGGAACATTATTGAACGTGAACGTACCCGATCTTCCCGAAGAAGAAATTGCCGGAGTTATGTTAACACAGCAAGGCAAATCAAAATGGGATGATATCTACGAAGAACGAAAAGATCCTTACGGGAAAAAATATTACTGGTTAACGGGCAATTTAGTTCAAGCAGATTCTACTTTGGAAACTGATCAGCATGCGGTTCAGCAAAATTATGTTTCGATAACGCCAATCCATTTTGACTTGACTGATTACGAAACTTATGATACTATGAAATCGTGGCAATTGGAAAAATTGTACAAACAAAAGTCCTGAACATTGAATGATACTTGCTGAAATTTTTAGCATATCAACATCAGTAAATCCTTGGCTAATCTTTGTCTTAGTACTTTTAATCTCTGCCTTCACGTTTTATGTTTATAAGTACACCATCCCGAATGTTTCTGCATTACTAAAAACATTTTTGATTATCCTTCGTTCTCTCATTTTTATTCTGATTTTAATAATGATCTTCGAACCGGTAATTTCGGTGATACTTCATTCCAATGTTGAATCAAAGACTCTCGTATTTATAGATAATTCAAATTCACTTGCTGCAAAGGATAGTTCAAAAAGATTAGAGCAAGTGAATTCACTTATTAAAAATATTTCCGGTGGAAGTGAGATAAGATCTCAGTTATTCTTCTTCGGGAAAAAAGTTGATTCTATTCAAGATGCCGGTTCATCTAATCTGAATTTCAGAGAGGCACAGACAAATTTCTCATCTGTTATTGATCTTATCAAAAAGAAAGGCGCTTCGGTAAACTCTGCTGTTATTCTCAGCGATGGTATTATCAATGACGGGAACGATCCTTCCTATCAAGTGGAAAAATTACAATTGCCGGTTTTCACAGTTGGTATTGGTGATTCCACAGAGAAGAAAGATATTATTATTTATAATGTTCAGTACAACAACACTATCTACGCTGAAAAACCGACAACAATAGAAACAGCTATAAAAAATATCGGATTTAGTGGCAGCAATACACGTATAGCATTTTATGAAGAAAATAAACTGCTTGAAACAAAAGATATTCTCCTTAGCGAAACCGGATTGAACAAAATAAGTTTCAATTACAAACCTGTTACCGGCGGTGAAAAAAAATTGAGCATTTCGATATCACCTTTGAATGGCGAAGTAACAACATCCAATAACAGCAAAGTAATTTTTCTAAATGTGCTGGATACAAAATTAAAAGTCTGCTTAGTTGCAGGCAGTCCATCAGCTGATGTTTCCGCAATTTCAAAAGCGATAACGACCGACAAAAACATACAGCTCAAAAAAATTATACAAATCTCAACTAATAAATTTTTGAACGATGTTAAAACATCTGCAATAGACAGCACCGATGTTTTATTCCTGGTTGATTTCCCCGCTTCTTCTACACCGCAAAGTTTAATTGATAAAATTTCATCTGTAGTCAATAATCAAAACAAACCGTTTTTTATCTTACTTTCAAATGGCGTTAACATAAGTCGGTTGAAGTCTCTTGAGAATCTCCTTCCTTTCACGATTGATAATAATAACACGGAGTTCATTCAAGTTTTGCCGGAACTTAATAGCGATCTTTACTCTTCATCATTTTCTACAGGAAGCAGCAAGAAAGAAATTTGGAATAATCTGCCTCCAATCTCACAAGCAGCAGCAAAAATTCAAATCAAACCAGGAAGCAATTCTTTAGTTTCATCAAAGGTGAGGAATATTCCAATTTCAAATCCCTTAGTTGTTTCAAGAAGCTTAGGCAAGCAGAGAGAATTCGCAATATTAGCCGGAGATATTTGGAAATGGCAATTGCAGACCGCAGAGAAGCATCCTGAATTCTTTGATAATTTTATTAACGACATTGTTAAATGGCTTAACCTTTCGTCTTTGCAAAAGCAATTCAGCGTTTCAACCGATAAAAAAATATACTCGCCAAATGAAGAAGTGAACTTTACTGCACAGATGTATGATAATACTTTCTCGCCGATTGACACTGCACAAATTGAATTACCAATTTCGAAAGGTGAAAAAAAATTCGATTTAACATTATCGCCCTCCGGAAACGGAATTTACAATGCGTCATTTACTCCAAACGAATCCGGTGATTATCTCTTTTCAGCATTATCATTTTTAAATGGCGCAAAGATGAAAACCGATATCGGACGATTCAGCGTTAGCGAAACACAAATCGAAAAGATTGATACACGTATGCGTCCCGCATTCTTAAAAACGCTTGCTAAATCAACGGGCGGTGAGTATTATTCAATTGATAATTATTCTAATCTGCTAGATAAACTGCGGGGGATAAATAGAAATCCGCTAAAAGAAACCGGTACAAAGAAAGAATATAATCTATGGTCTGATGAGCGTGTTCTGATTTTTATTATCATTTTATTTGCAGTTGAGTGGTTTATACGAAAACGGTCCGGAATGATATAGTATCAATACAATAAAGGGGCACTGTAATGAACTTCATCGAAATTACTAGGAATGAACTTATCGGGATCAACTCGATTGACGAACAGCATCAATCTATGGCTCTATTAGTAAATAAGCTGTATGATAAAATACTCTCTGCAGATAGAAAGATGATTAAAAATTATCTTTACAAACTCCTTGAAATTGTAGAAGTTCATTTTGAGAACGAAGAAAATTTGATGAGATCAACAAAATTTTCCGGATATATTTCTCATAAGCTCGAGCATGACCGGTTCTACAAACAGATGCTCACCTCTACTGACCGATTTAGCAAAGGACTTGAGACGATTGAAATCGAACAGTTAAAGGGAATTAGGCAATGGTTCTTCAATCATCTTGAAATGAGTGATAAAAAGTGCGGTAAATATTTTATTGAGAATGGAATTTCTTAATAATAGATGAACTTTCTAACCGACATTTCCGACTTTTTCCTTCCGCGCTTTTGTCCTTCTTGCAAAAATAAACTTACCAATACAGAAGTAGTTGTATGCAACTCTTGTTTATCAAAAATAAAACATGCCGATAGTGGAAGAACCGAAATTGAATATGCTAGAAAATTTAAGAATGAGAAGATCATAAAAGGATTTACTTCCCTTTATGTTTTTGAGAAGGATAAAGAACTTCAGGATATAATCCATGATCTGAAATACAATGGTAAATTCAGTATCGGAATTTTCCTCGGCAAATTATTAGCAGTCGCTATGAAAGATAAATTTCAAGAATGGAAAATTGATTTGATTGTTCCGATTCCTTTGCATCACTTAAAACGAGCGGAACGCGGATATAATCAATCGGACTTTATTGCTAAAGGAATGAAAAAGATTTTACACGTTCCGGTTAAAAGTAGATTGATAAAGCGTGTTCGTTTTACTGAGACACAAACAACAATGAACCTCGTTGAAAGAAAAGAGAATATGAAAGATGCTTTTACTTTCCGCCGTAATAAATTGTTAAATAATAAAAATGTACTGTTGATTGACGATGTTATAACTACCGGTGCTACAACTTCGGAATGCGGAAGAATTCTTTTAGTAGGCGGTGCGGCTAATGTTTATGCTGCTTCTGTGGCAATAGCGGATTAGTATTTTTCTGTCAAGGAATTGTGCTTCGACTACAAGGAAATCATCTTAAAATTTCCAATTCTCTTTAATTAAGAAACCTTCAATATTCTCACAAAGAATATCAAAATGTTTACAAATATTTGGAATTTTAGCAGCATGATCTTTATTACCTTCCTCGGTAACAACCATACCTTTTTCTTTCCATGCTTTTGCAACTACAAATGGATCTGCAAAATATCCACCTTGCAAAAGTTTTTTTCTCTCTAAATTTTGCTGGAAATGTACTACAGAATAAATCTGTGTTATAAATTCAAATTCTTCATGTTGGGGATTTACAAAAAAATCTTTGTTGTGTATGACTAAACGATCAATTACCTCATCATTGAATTTTGATGTTAATTCAAATCTTACTTCACGTACTGAAATTATGTTTCGATTTTTTATCATATTATCGAACTTATCCCAAAAAGAAGGGAAACGATCTGGATAGTAGTGGTTTAGAATATTTGACAAAGAATTAGCATCAAATACATAGATCATTTTAGTTTTCCCCCATCCATCACTAAGAATTCAAACGCTGGAAGATTCTTAGCTTTGATATTCAAATATTCGGCTACATTATCAATCGCAATCTGGTTTTGATAATACTTCCTATAAACAAGATTTATGTATTTATCTCCCAGATAAGCTTTTTGGTTGTAAAAGTAATTTCCACCAGTACTCTCATCTTTATGTTCTTTTGCTTTTTCAATCCATTTAGTCGCCATTTGTTTATAATAATTTTCATCAATTAGACCTCTATCAAGATAATTACGCATTATGACTTCGCGGCTCACAGAGAAATAATCTGCAAGATGTTGAAAATGAGTCTCAGAAATTAAAGGCTGAAAAGAATCAAATACTTCTTGTGGTACAAGAAATTCATTTGAAAACTTATTGCAACTAACTTCAATATTTAGGTAATATCCATTGAAAGTGTGCATAATTTCATTACTTCTAAAATCAATTCCACCAGATCTATAGAGCAGATGACACAATTCGTGGAATAATGTAAACACTTGACGTGAATCAGGCATGCTGTTGTTAACAAAAATTATCGGGTACTTACTATCGTATAAACAAAAACCTGAGTAAGTATCGTTCTTGAATGCATCCTTAAAAACAAATACTCCGTGTGACTCTAAAACTTCTCGCCATTTTTTAAAAGCAGTTTCAGCAGAATTCCACCTTGCTTGTTCATCTATGGTTATTCCAAGTTCTTTTCGAATATCTTTAGTGATTGATTCAATCCCTGATCTTTCATTCATGACAAACGAATCAATCAGAGATTTCTGCACTGGATTACTGCCTTCGTACAATTCTTCAAGATACAATTGAAAAAGTTTTGCACGTCTGTAAAGTTTAAGAATTTCTGGTGGTAATTTTTCTATTATTGTATCCGGAAGTGTTCGGAAATCTGTTTTAGGTGTTTCTTCGGTGGGTACGGTTGGGAAAAAAAATACTGCTAAAGGACGTTTGTATATCTCATGTGCCAACCGCTCCAATTGGGAATATGTAGGTGAAGTTGTTCCATCCTCCCATTCTTCTATGTCACGTGATGTTTTTTTGAATTTGTCTGCCACTTCGTCCGTAGATAGCCCAATCGAAGTTCTTGCCCAAATCAACACATCTTTATTGATAGGAAGTTTTTCTTTCATATTTACCATTTGTATATAATTTCATTTCGAATAAAGACAGTATATGTAAAATCATTTTGGTCCGCCCCTTAGTGGCAATTGCAACTTAAAATAAAATACAACTATTTCAAAACATTTTTCTCATACCTAACAGATTGTATCTCGGCGGCAATGGAAAGGGCAATTTCGTAAGCTGTGTCTCCGCCAATCTTCAAACCAATCGGCATGTGAAGTTTGGAGAGATCTATGTTTACATCAATATCACTTTTAAGATTGTTAATCATGGCAGCGGCTTTAGCTTTAGATGCAATTATTCCGATATACTTCTTAACTAAATTTCTGCTGTACAAAGTTTTCAAGATTTCATAATCGAAAAGATGTCCGTATGTAACGGAAACAAAATAAGAATCATCCGCGGGAATAAACTGCACTACAAAATCTTTGTACTCCATATAGACGCAGTTAATTCCTTGCGCTTTATACTTTTCAAATAATTCCTGGCGGTTGTCAATCAATATTACATGATATTTAAGTTTACTCATTATTTCTATCAATGCTTGTCCAACATGTCCACCACCAAAGATGTAAACTACAGGTAAGTTCCTTTCGAATTCATAATAGAGCCAAATCTTTCCGTTACAGCTCATTGGCACTACGGTTACTTTTGGATTAATTATTTTTTCATCATTGCTGAGCAAATATTCCTTCAATAAATTTCCTTCACCGGAAGCCATCAACCTTTTTGATTCTTGAATTGCTTCCATCTCAATAGCGCCACCGCCGACAGTACCGTAAGTTTTCCCTTCATGATCAACAACCATCTTAAACCCGGCTTTACCCGGTGTAGAACCGGTGGATTTGACAACGCTTACGGTTACAAAACTTCTGTTCGCTTTTTTCAATTCAACTATCTTGCTGTAAATATCCATAATGATCCATTATTGTATTAAGTACAACTTAATATAAAATTTATACTATTAAAAATAGTGAAGAAAGAATGGTCATGTGGGGATTAATGAGAATTGAGGTTTGCTAAAACTACTTAACGATTTAATTACTCTAAATTCATTACTACAACAGATTTATCTAACAAAGATGATTCTCACTTTTGTCCCTATATTTTTTTTGCTTTCCACTTCAATCAAAGTATCGTTCAACTCACAATGTTTTTTTACTATCGCAAGTCCAAGACCTGTACCTTCAAACAGTTTAGAATAGCTGTTATCTTCCTGTGAAAAGACTTTAAATAAAAAAGGAACATATTCTTCTTTGATGCCCATGCCGGTATCTGTTACCTCAACTGTAACTTGATTATTTCCATTAAGATACAACAGAATTTCTATTTTGCCGGAATGTGTGTACTTCAAAGCATTATCAATGAGCTGGAGGAATATTTGGTAAACTCCATGTTTATCCGCAACAAT
This sequence comes from Melioribacter sp., assembly GCA_023250955.1. Taxonomy (GTDB): domain Bacteria; phylum Bacteroidota; class Ignavibacteria; order Ignavibacteriales; family Melioribacteraceae; genus Fen-1258. The sequence goes on from JAHEZQ010000025.1 coordinate 33,173, forward strand.
TTTAGGATCAAACAATTTATTCGTAATGACGAGAGCAACATTTTTTTCTTTGGCTTTCTCATTGTACACCCTAAAAATGTCGTTAAAAATATCATCAATCAGATCAATTTCTGAAATGCCTACTTCATAAGTACCGGATTGCAATTGTGAAATTTCAAGGATAAGATCAATAGTTCGTTTTATTCTCTCACCCTCTGTTTTGATTATATTTATATCACTGTTGATCTCATGTTTATCGCCAACTTCACAATCGCTTTTCAACATTGAAACCATATTAAGGATAACATTTAGCGGTGTATTAATCTCGTGGGAGACTGTGGCAAGAAATTCAGTTATTAATTCTTCATACTTTCGTTTTTTTGCTGATGCAACAATACCAACATTTTCAGCATTTTTCCTTTCCGTTATATCTTGGACAAAAACTTCATAAAACGATATACCGCCTAATGTGTCTCGGCCTAAAGTTGCTGTTTCTTTCAGATATATAATACTGCAACCTTTTTTAATCCACGCAGATTCAAAATTTTTAATAAAACCGTTTTTCTTAAGTGTGCCTTTAAATTCTTCTCTCTTGTCGCTATCTAAAACACAATTTTTTTCAAAATCCTGTTCATTTAATAATTCAGCTAAATCATATCCCAGCATATCTAAAAAAATCTTATTTGCGCTTTTTAGTCTCCCATCAAAATAAATTTGATAATAACCAACCGATGCCCATTCACAAATATTATTTACAAGTTTTTCCTTTTGCAGTACGTATATATTCGAATTCTTCATCTCCGTTACGTCTTTATTGCGCACGTATCTTCCAAGGTATTTATCATCTTGATCATAAACCGCTTGACACATATGAGATATCCAACGAATCTCCCCGGACTTTTTTATAATTCTGAATTCCTCGTTGCATAAATTTTCCCTCAACAAAAAAGCATTGGTGTGTTTTGTATATTTTTCCCTGTCCTTTTCATAAATAATTTCATTTACGAATTCAGGATATCGGACGATTTCTTCGATATCATAACCGGTAATATGTTTGCATGATGGCGACATATATGATATTGAAGAATCAGAATTGATCCAGTATATCCAATCTTCAGAAAATTCAGCAATTAATTTGAAAAATTGTTCACGGCAGGAAAAACACGTTTGGGAGTTAAAGTTTTCGTTTTCAGATTTATAGAGTTCAACAAATTTACTAGATGGAATATTATCTTCTACGACAGTCCTTAGAAGATTATCTTCTTTCATCTAAATCTCTCCTCCCTTGATAACATGATTATTTTCTCCTTACTATTTTAAAGAAGTGGAATTGAAAACTAAATTAAATCTTCCCAGCCGAAAGATGTTTTCAATTCCACTAAGAGGGGCTGTGCGAATATAATTTTAGGGCTATGTGTTTATTATAATTAAGAGACGAGCGATCAAATAATACGACGAGCGATAAATTCTATTTCAAGAATTTTTTAATCTTATTACTATACCTTTGACTTACTTCCACCCTTTTAGGATAATTTTTCAAAAATATGGAAAATCTATTGCTGCTTAACCGCTCAAACCTATCTATAAAATTCAAATTAATTAGAGTCTGCCTGTGGATTCTTATAAACTCTTCCTTTGGTAAATAATTTTCCCAGTAATTCATACGTTTTCTTAGCAGAAATTTTTTATCATCAATGAAATAAAGACGGGTATAGTCTTTCAGACTTTTTATGACTATTAGATTTTTAACCAGGTAAAATCCCGGATTTTTTTTATCGTTAATAAAGATATGATCATTGTAATCCAACTCAATTACTTCTGAGCCGAATTTGTTTTTTATGTTGCTCTTTGATTTACGATTTTTATCAGTAAGCTCCACATCGGTAGAAATTATATTCCTTAATACTTTGGACCTTTTCTTAAATTGTGTATTAATAGCATTAATTAATTCATCATATGTAAACGGTTTGGTAATGTAATCGTCAGCACCAATTGTCATTCCTTTTCTTATATCATCTCTTTGAGTCTTAGCCGTTAAAAAAATAAAAATCGGCGGAATTCCGGTATCCAGTTTTTTCAATTCAGATAAAAGTTTGAAACCGCTTATATCCGGCAGCATTATATCGCATAAAATTAAATCCGGATTAAATTCGATTATGGATTTTAATCCTTTTTCCCCGTTGTAACATGATAGTACATTGTAGCCATGTTCTTTTAAAAACAAAAAGATGTTTTCAGCCAGATCAATATTATCTTCTATTATTAAAATCTTTTTCATCTTTGATCTTTAGTTAGGAAGGAGAATCTTAAATTCCGTTCCTTCTTTCAGATTACTAATACATTGAATTTTTGCCTTCAGTAGTTGCGAAAGATTTTTGACAATAGCTAAACCTAATCCTGCACCTGGAATTGTTGCTGCATTTTTTCCCCTGAAGAAAGGATTAAAAAGTTTTTTCAAATCACTTTTTGCAATTCCTATTCCCTCATCTTTGACTGAAAATTCGATTCTGTTCTTTCTCTTTTTTATATCAAACCTGATCTGACCACCTTCCGGAGAAAATTTTACCGCATTATTAATAAGATTAAGTAGAATTTGTTTTAGAATAAACTCATCACAATAAATCGTATTTAGATCCGGCTCTATATTAACAATGATTAGAATTGAATCACCGATATTCACAACAACCTCTTCTAACAAATCATTAACAAATTTTCGTATAGCAATGTTTTTTAGATTTAATTTTTGTTTTAATGAATTGTACTTATATAGATTGGTTATTCCTTCTAATGTATTCGTGAGATTTACAATTGATCTTTTAATTTTATTGATAATTTCTTGCTGCCGTGCATAGTTTTCATTTTTGATATAGTACTCCAATAACTCTACTGAACTTTGAATAGTTGAAAGTGGAGTAAAGAATTGATGTGACGTAGATGAAATAAACTCTGCTTGCAATTTTCTCAGAGAAGAATTTGCAGAACTTCTTCTTTTTACAAATTTTTCTTTTTTTTGTCTGGAAGGATTATTTTTTGCTTTCTTATTTTTTTTTGAATTTACCATGTTGAATTCTTTCTTTATAATTAACAACACTTATAACAAATTAAAAGATAGAATTACTAATTCCAATAGGGTAGAATAATATTACATAATTAACACAAATTAGGAATGAAGGGATAGAATTTCTTTATAACAATAACATTATACTTTCATCGTCCAACTGTCATTACAGATTAAGTCACATTTTTTCCGGCGCGTTAACGCCAAGAATAGATAATCCATTTTTAATTACAGTTTGGACAGCAATGCAAAGTGCAATGCGGGCTTCGGCAAGTTTCTTTTCACTGCCGATTATTCTGCACTCGGTATAAAATCTGTGGAAGAGCGCAGCTAATTCTTCAAGGTATGAAGTAATTCTGTTCGTTTCAAAGTTTTCAGCACTAAAAATTACATCATGCGGAAATTCATAAAGTTTTTTGAGAAGATTCTGCTCCTCTTTTGTTGTTAACAAGTCAAGATTTTCCAAAGAAGAATTTAATCCTTCGTCTTTTGTCATACGCAGAATGGAAGAAATTCTTGCGTGTGCATATTGCAAATAGAAAACCGGGTTTTCATCGGATTGTTTCTTGGCAAGATCAAGATCAAAATTCAAATGACTTGTAATGCTTCTCATATTAAAAAAGTAACGAACAACATCGCTTCCGACTTCATCAACCAATTCATCAAGAGTAATGTAATTTGCTTTGCGGGTGGACATCTTAACCACTTCGCCTTTTTCCATTATCGTAACAAATTGATGAATCAGCACTTTCATTTTGTTTGTATCATAACCGAGTGCGCGTAATCCGGCAAGAACATCGGGATACGTCGCGCTATGGTCCGATCCGAAAAGATCAATCATCAAATCATAATTGCGGTCATATTTTGTAATGTGATAAGCAATATCAGGTAAACGGTATGTTGGCTCTCCTGTCGCTTTTACAATTACTTTGTCCATATCATTGCCGAGCTCGGTCAGTTTCAGCCAAACAGCATCGTCTTTTTCATACGATAGATTTTTTTTCTTAAACTCGTCAAGGAGTGCTTTTATTTTTCCTTCTTCGTACAAAGTATTTTCATTGAAGAAGTTTTTCATGCGGATCTTTATGCGTTTCATCGTTTTGATAATATCTGCAAAAATTTCTTTCTCAGCTGCTTGCTTGAACTTACCTTCAGCATCTTCGTTTACAAGTTTATCAGCAAATTCATCTTTCAATTTTGAAGCAATTTCTTTTATATACTCGCCTTGATAGTAGTCATCCGGAAATTGAATATTCTGTCCGAGCAATTCCAAGTAGCGCATACGAACAGAATCACCAAGTACACGCATCTGTCTACCGGCATTGTTGAAGTAATATTCGCGGTCTACGGAATAGCCGATCCATTCAAGCATATTTGCAACTGTATCGCCGACTACAGCATTTCTTCCGTGCCCAACAGTTAGAGGTCCGGTGGGATTTGCAGAAATAAATTCAACCATTGCTTTCTTACCGGCATATTTTTTTGATTTGCCGAAATTTTCCTTCTCGCATAAAACATCTTTTACTATTCGAGAATTAAAAGAAGCAGTAAAATAAAAATTGATAAATCCAGGTCCGGCAATTTCTATCTTCTCAATAATATTTTTATCATAATCTAAGTTTGAAATAATCTCATTTGCTATCTCTTTCGGGTTTCGTTTTAACTTTTTAGAAAGGATCATCGCAGCGTTAGTTGCATAATCACCGTGGTTACTTTGACTTGGGACAGAAAATGTCAGATCAATTTCTGTGAGATAAGGCAGTTTTGCTTGTGCTGTCTTAAAAAGATTTATTAAATAATTTTTCAACCAAATCTCCGGAATGATTTCAATAGATTATTTCTCATCCGCAATTTTAATTACGGGTGCATCGCCCCAAAGTTTTTCAAGATTGTAATAGCTTCTTGCTTCTGCGCGGAATACATGTACAACAACATCAAAATAATCAAGCAAAGCCCAATTCAGTGTCTCAAATCCTTCTTTGTGAAAACATCTGATCCCTTTATTATGAAGTTCATCATCTACTGCATCGGCTATAGCTTTTACCTGTCTGTCTGCGTCGGCAGAACAAATAACAAAACAATCAGCTATTCCTCCGGATAGTTTCCGGAGATCAAGAATTCTAATGTCAAAACCTTTTTTAGTTTTGATGATCTCTGTGATCATCTTTGCAAATTTTAATGAATCCAATTCTACCTCTTATTTAAATGGAGCTAAATTAAAATAATCTCTTCCAACAACTATTGAGACATCTAGAAAATAATCTTTATTGAGCTGTTGAATTACATTTTCATTTTTTATGTGCAGAGCTTTTGCAACCTTGTATGCATTAGCCATATTTCCAGTCCTATCAATAACAAGACATTCATCAACATCAAACGAAACGTAATTGCCAACGTTCACAACATCAAAACTATTCGCGCGGAGAAAATCTGTGAACCTATCGCCAACACCTCCAATACCGCAGCCGTTCAAAACTTCAACTTGAATTATATCCGATGCTGTTTGTCCGTTTGCTTGTGTATCTACATCACTGGAATTATTTGCGAGTTTGAAGTAAATCGAATAAAGCATGTATAAAATGATTACAGCCAAAACAAAAATGGATACATTAAGAATCAGATTAACAGCAGAAGATTTTCGGCCAGTCCGATTTGATGATTTTTTCGGGTTGATATTTTCCAATTCGATGTTGCGCTCAATTTTTCTTTGTTATCCTAAGCGCAATTTAATAAAAAACTATCTCTCTTTCTTAGAAGCCCCAATTATTGAAATAGTTGTCTCTATTATAGAGTGAATAACCACTGTAAGAATATGGTGAATACAATCCTCCAGGCATTTGTCTGAATTGAAGAATTATGTTCATGTTATCGGTCGGTTTATAAGTCATTTGCACACGGCTTAAGTAAACTCCGTTAATTTGCTTTGAGAAATCTTTATCGAAAGAATTGTATGGTGAATTTACTACGCTGATGTCAGTCTCTAAATTTAATTTATCGCTGAATTTGTAAGCCATGCTGTTAGTATAAACACCGAGAGCCATTCCGCCTATGCCTCCAAATGCAGTGTAAGACAATCCGAATGAATGGTGCATCGAAAAATTATCTGAATTGATGAGTCCAAAGAGTGAGCCGAAAGAATTATTATTCACAATTCCGCTGCGAACATCCGTTTGTTTATTTACATCGTCCCGGTATTGAGCTTGTGAAATTGAAGCAGCAAGAATAAAAATTATTAGAATATATTTTTTCATTTCAGTTCCTAACTTATAATGCTCATTTAACAATTCATAGCCTTGAATTGTTTCTGTAATTTATCAATCACTGAATCAATTTTATTGGAAAGATACCACATTTTCAAGCCAATTCAGTAGAAATTAATTATTAACTCTAACAATCATTTCAATTTCAACCGGAGCGTTAATAGGTAACTCGCTTACACCAACCGCACTTCTGGCATGTTTTCCTTTTTCACCAAAAACCTGAACTAAAAATTCAGATGCACCATTTGCAATTTTTGGCTGAGCAGTAAAACCGATTTTAGAATTAACAAAAACAACTAATTTTACTACTTGTTCAATTCTATCTAAATCACCAATTACCATTTTAATAGCAGCTAAGCAATTAATAGCAGAAACGCGAGCACACTCAATTCCTTTTTCTTCAGATACTTCATAACCTACTTTCCCTTCAGCTATAAGTTTTCCTTCCTTAGTGGGTAACTGTCCTGATGTAAAAATTAAATCGCCGACTTGCAGTGCCGGAATATAAGCGGCGAGAGGTTTTGCGGGTGTGGGTAAATCGTGACCAATTATTTCTTTTATCTTTTGCTCTATCATTTATTGCCTCGTTAAATATTTTATTCAAATATATCGAAAAATAAATCATAAAATCTTCCGTAAATATTTTTCGATTCGCACCAGTCTGATTATCTTTGCTATCAAAATTGGAGAATAGAATGACCGGCGAGAAATTTGAAAACCTCTGGGCGATTATGAAACGATTGCGTCAAGAATGCCCTTGGGATCGAGAACAGACTCATGATTCGATTAAAGCAGCTACACTTGAAGAAACTTATGAAATGATTGAAGCAATCGATCTGAAAGATTTTAATGAATTAAAAGCTGAGCTTGGTGATTTATTACTCCACATAGTTTTTCACGCCGCCATAGCAGAAGAAAATAAAAATTTTTCCATTAATGACGTAATAGATTCGATTACGGAAAAATTGATCAGACGTCATCCGCATATTTTCAGCGATATAAAAGTTAAAGACACAAAAGAGATTTTGAAAAACTGGGAGGAAATAAAACTTTCCGAAGGAAGAGAATCGGTTTTAGAAGGTGTGCCGAAAAATCTGCCAAGTTTAGCTCGAGCTTACCGATTACAGGAGAAGGCTTCTAAAGTCGGTTTTGATTGGGAGAAGAAAGAAGATGTTTGGAAAAAGGTAATTGAAGAAATAGAAGAAATGCACGAAATGGAAAAAGCCGGTAATCAAGATGAGTTTGAAAAAGAGATGGGAGATGTTTTCTTTGCACTTACTAATTATGCGCGCTTTCTCGGAGTTAATCCTGAGAACGCTTTAAGACTTACAAATGAAAAATTTATAACACGGTTTAGTTATGTTGAAAAGAAAATAAAAGAAACGGGAAAGTCGGTATCAGAATCAAATCTAGCTGAGATGGATAAATTCTGGGAGGAAAGCAAGAAAAAATTATGATTTATGAATTACGATTTACAATTTTTTGATTTTATTCTTTCTGCTTACCGTTATTATTGTAATGTTGCTCGTAAGCGTTGATAATATCTTTAACTAATTTGTGTCTAACCACATCACCTTTATCAAAATAGACGAAGCCAACTCCATCAACACTTTTTAATATTTCTTTTACCTGCACTAATCCGCTTTGAGAATAACTCGGAAGATCTATTTGTGTTATATCGCCTGTAATAATTGATTTTGAATTCGGTCCTAAACGTGTTAGAAACATTTTCATTTGCATACCCGTAGCATTCTGAGCTTCATCCAGAATAACATAAGCATTATTTAATGTTCTTCCGCGCATAAAAGCCAACGGAACAATTTCTACAACTCCTTTCTCTAAATAATTTTTCAGTTGTTCTGAAGGAATCATTTCTTCAAGGGCATCATATAACGGACGTAAATACGGATCAATCTTCTCTCTGAAATCGCCTGGTAAGAATCCTAGGCTTTCTCCTGCTTCTACAGCAGGACGTGCAAGAATTATTTTTTTTACTATTCCTTTTTTTAATGCAGCAACAGCGAACGCTACGGCTAAATAAGTTTTTCCTGTTCCAGCGGGACCAATAGCAAAACAGATATCGTTTTCACGAACGCTTTTAGCATAAACAATCTGGTTCGGTGTTTTGGCTTTAATTACATCTTTTTTAGAGTATAAAACAATATTATCATAATCATTACCGTTAATAATTTCTTTTCCTTGAAGCGTTAGATCAATAATAGTGTATACATCACCAGGTTGAAGTTTACCAGTGGTGTTAAGAACAAAAATCATCTCTTTAATAATTTTTTCAACGGCTTCAACTTCTTCTTGTATTCCTTGAGCATAAATTACATCGCCTCGTACGGTAATGTTTGTATTAAATCTTTCTTCTAACGGTTTAATATTTCCGTCATTAATTCCTATAAACGAAAGAAGATCAACATTATCAAGTTTAAATATTTTTTCTACCTGCGTAAAGCCTCCGTAAATAAATAAAGCCCTTTTCAATAAAAAAGAAAAGGGCTTTATCTTAAAAATTAATAATCACATTAAAAAATAAAAATCCTTATTTAGCCGGTTTTTGTGCTGGAGCCGGGGCAACAGGTTTTTGTGTTTGGGTTGGCGGCGCCGGTTTATAATTTCTTCTGATCTTATCATACTTTGCTTTTTCTTCTTCTGTCAAATTCGGAATCTTGAAATTCTGTTTCGGGAAGATTAAATCCGGGTTCTTTATTTGATCTCTGTTTGCTTTATAAATAATTGGCCAAGCAAACGGATTTGCATAATGTTCTTTTTTCTTAGCAATATTCCAAAGGTTATCGCCCTTAACTACAGAATAATTAATTTCAGGCGGTGCAACAATCCATGCATCGAGTTTTCTTTGAAGCTGATTGTGAACTTTATCAAAGAATTCAGGAAGAGCACTGATTTTATTTTTCTTCATTGCATCAAGTTCTGCTTGACGATCAGCTTTAGGAGCTTGCTGAGCATCTATCTTTGATGTTAATGCTGCTAATTGTTTTCTGAAATTATCAACATCTGTTTTTGTAGCACCGACCATCGTATAAAGTTCGTTCATGCAATCATCATATGCTTTTAAGCCGTCTCTCATTTTTTTTAGATTAGCAACTTCTGCTTTTAAAGTATTTAATTCCGATGTTAGAGAAACTTTTCTTTCTGTTAAACGATTAATTTCATTCTGCCATTCTTCTTTGGTCATTTCTTCTTTATCCTGCGCAAAGAGATTGACAGAGAGGAGCATAAAAAACATGCTGGCTAATAATAATTTGTAAATTTTCATTTTTACCTCCGTCATTATAAACTTTTTTATTACATCCCGAGTTTTTCGAGATTCTTTTTAGTTTCAGCTTTCTCTTTAGCGCACTGATCAAGTTTTGCATTCTTTTCAGCAATTTCTCTTTCAATAGCTGCTTTTTCTGTTTTCAATAATCCAACTTCTTTCTCAAGTGCTTTTACTTCAGAACGAAGCGCATCAAGTTCTGCCATTTGTTCTTCTGAAACGCCGCTGCATCCAGTAAATCCTATAATTCCAGCAACGAGAACTAAGGTCAGCCCCAGATTGATGATTTTTTTCATCTTAATTCTCCCTTCATTTTGGTGTGTTAAAATCTTAAATAAATATAAGAATATTTTGACTAAATTTTCGATAAGATCAACTTATTTTCAATTAAATTACTCTTTTTTCAACCAAACTGGTATAATTGTTCCCGGCAATAATAATATGATCGAAAACTTGTATCTCTAAAAGTTTGCCTGCATCAACCATTTTACGCGTCATAACAATATCTTCATTACTCGGTTCGGTATTTCCGCTTGGATGATTATGAAGCAATATAATATTTGCTGAATTATTTTCGATTGCCACCTTAAATACTTCCCGAGGATGAACCAAACTTGAATTTAAGTTTCCAATTGATATCAGTTCGATTTTTGTAATTTTATTTGCAGAGTTTAAACACACTACATAAAATTCCTCTTTAACTTTATCCCTCAAAAGAGGAATGAAAACTTCTGCAATATCGCCTGGTGATGTAATTTTTTTTACCGAATATAGTTTTTTCTGAGCGTCGGCTCTACGGCTTATTTCAAATGCAGCTATTAATGTGGCAGCTTTATCCTTACCAATACCAAGATGTTTTTGAATTGCTTCGCTTGTTTGAGACGCAAGATTATTTAACCCGCCAGACTTTTGAATCAATTCCTGAGCAACTTGAATAACACTTTTACCTTTCGTCCCTGTTCGCAAAAGAATTGCAATAAGTTCGGCATCTGTTAAACTTTGTGCTCCTCTTAAAGATAATTTTTCACGCGGACGGTCATCAATCGGTAGTTCTTTTACTTTCATAGCTACTCCCCATTTAGCTAAAGATTATTTTATTCCCATTCTATTGTGGCAGGCGGTTTGGAACTGATATCATATACAACACGGTTAACACCGCGGACAGAACGAATAATTTTATTAGAAACGGTTTCAAGAAAATCATGATCGAATCTAAACCAATCAGCCGTCATGCCATCAGTTGAAGTAACAGCTCTTAATGCAATTACATTTTCATAAGTGCGAGCATCCCCCATAACACCAACGGTTTGAATCGGCAATAAAACTGCAAAAGCTTGCCAAATTTTATCGTATATATTTGCATTCAAAAGTTCATTGATATAAATAGCATCAACCTCACGAAGAATATCTAATCTGTCTACTGTTATATCACCTAAAACACGAACAGCAAGTCCGGGACCAGGAAACGGATGACGTTTAACAAAAATATCCGGTAAACCAAGTTCTTTACCGATCGCTCTAACTTCATCCTTAAAAAGTTCACGGAACGGCTCGATCAATTTTAAATTCATTTTTTCCGGAAGTCCGCCAACATTATGATGTGTTTTTATTGTAGCTGAAGCACCTTTAACTGAGACCGATTCAATTACATCCGGATAAAGAGTACCTTGAACGAGAAACTCAGCATCAGAAAACTTCTTGGCTTCTGTTTCAAAGATTTCTATAAAAGTATTGCCTATGATTTTTCTTTTTTTCTCCGGATCGCTAATTCCAGCTAGCCGTGAAAGAAAAAGTTGAGAAGCATCAACATGATCTACTCGCATCTTATAATTATCGTTAAACATTTTTATAATAGAAACACTTTCATCCTTACGCATCATCCCATGATCTACATGAATGCAAACAAGTTGATCGCCAATAGCCTGATGGACTAAAACTGCAGCAACAGATGAATCTACACCTCCGCTTAATGCACAAATAATTTTTTTATTTCCAACTTTTTGTTTTACTTCATTTATTACAGTGTTTATAAAATTCTTGGAAGTCCAATCTGATTTGCAATTGCAAATATCAAACAAAAAATTATCTAATATTTTTTTACCAAATACGGTATGAGCCACTTCAGGATGAAACTGAATACCGTAAATTTTCTTTTGCGGATTTGAAATTGCACAAAGTGGAGAATTTTCGGTTTTGGCTGTTAATGAAAATCCTTCCGGTAACTTAGTAACATAATCCCCATGGCTCATCCATATAACAGAGCCATCACCAACACCATTAAAGAGAAGATCATTTTTTATAATACCTAAATGAGCTTTGCCATACTCACGGTCCGAAGCAGGTTCAACTTTACCACCGAGTAATTTGCACATTAATTGTAATCCGTAACAGATCCCAAGTACAGGAATACCTAGCTCCAATATTTCTTTTGAAATTTTAGGCGAGTCAGATTCGTTTACACTCATTGGTCCGCCGGATAGAATAATTCCAACAGGTTTTTCTTTTTTTATCTGCTCGATAGAATAAGTGTGCGGATGGATTTCAGAATAGACTTTACTCTCACGAATTCTTCTTGCGATTAGCTGTGTGAATTGCGAACCAAAATCGAGTATTAAAATTTTTTGTGTGTGAATCATGAATGTGAGGTGAATTTAAATTACAGCAGAACCGAAATTAGGTTCTGCCGTTTAAAATTATGACCTATAAATCAGTTACCGAGCTGAGAATTGTAAGCTGCTGCATCAAGAAGATCATTCAATTGAGATGCATTGCTCAATTCAATTTTTATAATCCAACCTTCACCGTACGGATCTGTATTAACAAGCTGTGGTTCATCGTTAAGTTTTTTATTTAATTCTAAAACTTTACCGGTAACCGGCGCATACATATCACTTACTGTTTTAACAGCTTCAATTGTACCGAATGATTCACCCACCGTTAAATCGGAAATATCAGGAGCTATATCCACATAAACTATATCACCAAGTTCACCTTGAGCAAAATCGGTTATACCAATCGTTCCAACTTTACCATCAACCTTTATCCATTCGTGATCTTTTGTGTACTTTAGATTTTCTGGAATGTTCATTGTAACCTCGTTAATTAATATTAATGTGCTTATCTATAAATGAAGTATCGAAATCTCCATTAATGAATTTTTCATTTTCCAAAACTTTTTTATGAAACGGAATAGTAGTTTTAATACCTTCAATCTGAAATTCTTCGAAAGCGCGCCGGGCTCGGGCTAATGCATGTTTGCGGTCGGTTCCCCAAATTATCATCTTAGCAATCAGTGAATCATAATTTGGAGGAATTACATAATCATTATACGCATGTGAATCAATGCGAACACCAAAACCGCCAGGGAAATGTAAATATTCAATTCGACCAGGTGAAGGTCTAAAATTATGATCTGGATCTTCGGCATTAATTCTAAATTCAATTGCATGTCCGCGCGGATCAAGTGGTTTGTCTTCTATTTCACGACCGGCTGCAATTAAAATTTGATTTTTGATTAAGTCAATATTACGAACCATTTCGGTAACCGGATGCTCAACTTGAATTCTAGTATTCATTTCGATGAAATAAAAGTTCTGATGTTTATCAACCAAAAACTCTATTGTTCCTGCACCCTCGTAATTAACTGAACGAACTCCAAGTAAAGCTGCCTCACCCATTTTTGTGCGAACTGCATTTGTGATAAATGGTGATGGTGATTCTTCAATTAATTTTTGGTGTCTTCTTTGAATTGAACAATCTCTTTCCCCATATTGATAAAAATTACCATGCTGATCACACAAAACCTGTATTTCAATGTGCCGAGGATTTTCAACATACTTTTCTATGTAAAGATCGGAATTTGAAAAAGCAGCTCCTGCTTCGTTGCCTGCGGTCTGAAATGCTTTTTCTATTTCGCTTTCTTCCATGACAATACGCATGCCTTTTCCACCACCTCCTGCCGATGCTTTAAGCATAACAGGGTAGCCGATCTTAGAAGCCATTTGTTTTGCTTCTTCTATATCGTTAATTACTCCTTCACTTCCGGGAACAACAGGAACACCGACCTTACGCATAGTTTCTTTTGCAAATGCTTTATCGCCCATTTTGCGAATTGAATCCGGTGATGGACCAATAAATTTAATATTGGAGTCCGCACATATTTCACTAAACTCAGCATTTTCTGCAAGGAAACCATAACCGGGATGAATTGCATCAGCACCGGTAATTTGAGCTGCTGATAAAATACTTGGGACTTTCAAATAGCTTTGATTACTTGGGGCAGGTCCAATACAAACTGCTTCATCTGCAAAAACTACATGTAAAGAATCACGATCAATTTCTGAATAAACAGCTACAGTTGGAATCCCTAACTCTTTACAAGTTCTAATTATTCTTAGTGCTATCTCGCCACGGTTAGCGATTAGAATTTTCTTAAACAAATTGCCCTCTTAAAGATTTGATAACACTACACGGTTTCAATTAGAAAAAGAGGTTGATTGTATTCAACCGGAGTAGCATTTTCAACAAGAATTTTTATGATCTTGCCGTTAATATCAGATTCGATCTCATTCATTAATTTCATCGCTTCAACAATGCATAAAACTGAACCTGCTGAAACCATATCACCTACTTGTATGTATGGGTCAGCATCCGGTGCGGGGGCTCGATAAAATGTTCCTACAATCGGAGATTTAATCTCGTGCAAATTCGATTGGGTATGTTCAGCTGATATAGAAGATTTTGATTCCGCGGAAGTATTAAATTGTTGTAAACCTGCAGGTTGTCTTCCATAATCAGCTACCGGCTGAAAATGAACTTGTGGGATTTGATTGGAATTTTTAGAAATCTTTACTTTAAGTTCACCTTCTTGAACTGTGAATTCGGTGATCTCGCTTTGCTCAACCATTTTGATGAGCTTTTTTAGAAGATTTATATCCATTTTCTCAACCGTTAGTTTTTAACTCGTTCTAAGTATTCACCTGTTCGTGTATCAATCTTAAGTATATCGCCTTCATTTATAAACAGTGGAACACTAATTTTTGCGCCTGTTTCTACTTTTGCAGGCTTTAATGTGTTACTTGCAGTGTTACCTCTAAATCCTGGTTCAGTCTCAGTAACTTTGAGTTCAACGAAAATAGGTATTTCAGCTGATATGATTTGATCTTTATCATCCAACAGCAATTCAACTTCAACGCCTTCTTTTAAATAAATTTGACCGTCTCCAATAATACTTTCAGCAACTGTCAACTGTTCATAAGTTCCGTTATCCATTAAAACTAACCCGGCAGGTTCTCTGTAAAGATATTGATATTTTCTTCTTTCAACACGAATTATTTCAACACCTTCACCAGATCGGAAAGTATTATCTAAAACCCGTCCGGTTTTTAAGTTTTTCAACGAAGTTCTAACGAAAGCGCCGCCTTTACCAGGTTTTACATGTTGGAATTCTACAATAACGTATGGTTCGTTTTTATATTTAATTATTAATCCATTTCTGAAATCGGAGGTATCAGCCATAAATTTTTTAATCCTTCTATCGTAATGAAAATATACCCACCACCCGTTATAAAATCAAGAATGGGTATTTTTGTAAAATTAATATCGAATCAATTATAAATTTTCAACTTGAATTAAATAACGGTCTAATTCAAAAAATGCTGGTGTATTTTTATAATCTTTTTTTATTGTTTCTAAAACAGATTTTGCTTCTTCTTTTTTACTCAACTTAATAAAGTCAATTCCTGCCTTTAGAAGATATTCACTATTAGCAGGATTCCCTTTAGATATTTTTGCGGCATCTTGATACAAATCAGCAGCTTTTTCATAATCTTTTTTAATTTCTAAACATCCGGCTTTTCCCGCTAATGCTGTGGCCTTAAATAATGGATTAGATCCTGAATAGGAATTATATTCTTCATAAGCTAAATCTAAACTTCCTAATACCACATAAGAATTGGCTAGATATATTTTTGCTGTTTCACCATTTTCTGTACTGCCGTAATCTGAAACAATTTTTTTCAAACCTATAATCCTGCTTGAAGTTATTCCATCAACAGCTTCCTTAAATTGACCAGCTTCATAAAGAGGTATAACTTTGGACAACAATTCTGCTGCATTTTTATTGTCAGAACTTCTTTTATTCGAAAAAAGAACTATCGCAACAATTACTAATGCTACAACAGCAGCACCAATTAATATTTTAGCCTGATATTCAATAAAAAAATTATAAGCTTTGTAATAAGTAGTTACAAGTTTGTCTTCTTTCATCTGCTTTTTGCTGATTTTTTTTCTTCTTTCTAACACTTTGAACCTCTTATTTTGATAAATCGGAAAAATTCGGCGAGAAATCTAAGAAAAATTATAGACCTATTCTAATATGATTTGAAAAAATCCATGCATTCTGATTATTATAAACCTCAATTCGATAAACACCTTTTTTAGGAGCTAAAAATTCAACATTTATACCACTTTTTTCTTCTTTTAATTCCCCATTGTGAATCAATCTGATTTTATCAGAAGAACTGGGTAATTTTACCATTAATTTAAGTTTTTTAGAAAGAGGAACAACATCGCCCATTTGATATGTTTTATTCTCACTTTCTGCATAAAAACGAAATCCCTTTGCATCACCATGGTAAAAATTAGAGATAAAACATCTTCCAGCCGCCAAAGCTTTAATAACATTTCTCTTTGATTTATTTATTTCATGAGTCTCAGAAGAAATAATTAATTCCTCTTCGCATAAGATATGAGTACGAATTGATTTAAAAAGTACTTTATAAGGGAAGATTTCAATTTCTACAAATCCAAGTACATTTATTTTATGAGCATGAGCATCTACTCCACCAATGCCAACAACTTTTCTCTTTAGATTTAATGAATCCCAAACTTTTAACGTTTCCACATTGGGACCAACGATTGATCTTAAAGGATGAACAAAGTAATTATATTTATTTTGTTCAGTAAGTCCTTCCATCCACTCTGACATATGATTCCAAATTTCTATACCTGTAAAATCATTAGAATCCCATTCAGTCCAAGGATAAGGCGGATGCTCTTTCATAGAATTTCTTTTTTCGTGCGGATGAGCTAAAAAACCGATTCCACCCATTTCGTTAACTTTTTTCACATATTCTTTAGCAGGTAGGCGTGTCGAAATTGTTTCGCTTATACCAAATGCGAGATAGTGATTTTTATTTTCCTTATCGTTTATTTCGCAACCGACTAATGCAAGAGTATTTGAGTGCCAGACCTCGAATCCTTCTTTAAGTGCGCGGAGAGTGTTGTGATCCGTAAGAATAAAAAAATCCAGCTCCGATTCATTGGCAAATTGAGCAATATCTTTTACTTCACCAGAGCCATCAGAATAAATTGAGTGTATATGTATTGCACCAACATATTCAAACATTCTTAATTCCCGAATTAATTAGGCGGGCAGATAAAAATTTGATAGCCAGTATCTTTCGGTTATGCGTTATTTACTTCGAACAATGTTGTGTATTGAGTAGTTTGTTCTTTTATCATATCAGAAAGTTTTGTCATTAGGATATCAATTCGTTCATCAGTATTATCTTCAAAATTTTCATAAGCTTCTTGGCTTTTGAATATATATACTTCTTCAAAATTGTTAGGCTTATTTTTTTGTTCAAACACAGAATAGGTTTCTAATCCTTCTGCTTTAACAATATTTTTTAATTCACGAACAACATCTAAGTATTCTTCTCGTTTTTCCGGAAAAATATTGTAGCGTATGGAAAAAATAACTTTACTCATTTATCCCTCAATTAAATTGTAATTTCACCATTAAAAATAATTTTAGCAGGACCGGTTAATGACAGTTCCTGTACTTTTTGATCTTCTATTTTGAAATCTACCATTAATACATCTCCGCTTTTTTGATGCACATTAACAGGCAGATTAAAATTTTCTTTTACAAAAACTAATAAAGCAGCCGCTACAGTTCCGGTTCCGCAAGAAAGTGTTTCATTTTCTACACCGCGCTCGTAACTTCTAATATCAACATCTCCATCATGAATGCGAATAAAATTTACATTCGTACCATCTGGTGCAAAATCTTTGTGATAACGAATTTCTCTACCTAGTTCGTAAACTGGAAATGTATCAAGATCATTATAATACGAATTTGGATCAGCCGGATTTCTAAGAACATCATTAAATTTTATTACAATATGCGGTGAACCGGTATCTACAAAAGAAGCAGGTATCAACTGATTCCATGCTTTGATCTTAAAATTTTGTTTCATCTTCTGGGGACGGACTAAGAAAAACCTAACCAGCCCATTATCCAATAGCTGTCCAGAATATTCAACTCCATTAGTTAAAAATAAAATTTTGTTATTAGAGATCCTGCCGCTTTCACTTCCATACTTTATAGCACAACGGGCTCCGTTTGCACATAAACTACCGGTGGAACCATCAGCATTAAAGTACTTCATCTCGAACGCAAAATTCTTCAAATCAGAAATTAAAAGAACACCATCAGCACCGATTCCGGTGCGTCTTTCACACATTTTTGCAATGTTTTGAGTTGTTAACTCAATATCGGGATTGATTTTTTTATCAAATAATATAAAATCATTCCCAGCACCACTCATTTTCGTGAAAGAAAAACGCTTCATAATGATTTCAAATTTACGGCAATAAAGCACTTAAAGCAATGAAAAATGGGTTTTGGCACGGTATTTATTTAGGAAAAATTAGGGAATTGAAATTTAATCCCCAATTTTAACAATGTTTTGGATAGAGTGGAGGTGGCGGGAGTCGAACCCGCGTCCGAAATTACAATCCTATGAACGTCTACACACATATTCTGTCTTTTAATTTCATCCCAACAGCATTGACAGACAAATTATGTTGGGACTATTCCGAAATTAGTTTCGCCTCTTCTATCCGGAAATTCGATTTGGCTATCATACCAGACGACGTTCTTTCAACCCCAGGCATGAATGAAGCTGAAGAACGGCTGCGTTAATTACGCAGCTAAAGCGTAGTTATATTCGCCTTTTATGTTTTTTACCGTCGTTTAACGTGTCTACGGAGAACACGGTGCGCAGTTCAAAGAACAAATAATCCCGTCGAAGCCAATGTCACCCCCTTTTGATAATTGAATATGGAGAATTATTTTTTCCACTCAACATCAGGGTGTTTGGATGAAAAATTTTCAAATCTTGCTAGAACAAACAATAGATCTGAAAGACGGTTCAAATAAATTTTTATTTCTGTATTTACTTTTTCAATCTTTGAAAGAGAAATTATTTCTCTTTCAGCTCTCCTGCAAACTGTTCTTGCATGATGTAATAACGCTGCACCTTTTAATCCGCCGGGTAAAATAAAATTTTTTAATGGTAATAATTTTTTATCAACCTTGTCGATCAAACTTTCAAGGCGATTTATATTAATTTCATTAATCCGTGGAATAGAAAATTTTTTACCACTCTTATATTCCGGAGACGCTAGATCAGAACCGAGATTAAACAATTCATGCTGTATACTGCTTAAAATCTTTTTGAGTTCCTTATTTTTTATTTCAGTAAGAGCTACACCAAGAAGAGAATTTAATTCATCAACAGTTCCATATGATTGAATTCTTAAATCATCTTTCCAAACTCTTTTACCACCGAAGAGAGATGTTTTTCCTTCATCGCCGGTTTTTGTATAGATTTTCATATTGATGAGCTTATTTCAGAAGTCCTAATTTTTATATTCTTATCGGTAGTTTTAACAAATAAAACAGAATGATCAGAAAGAGATTTCTTGTTAATTAATGCTAATCCGATTTGCGGATTAACAAGTTCCGACGAAGATAAAGTTGTCAGTACACCGCATTCGTTTCCAGACTCAACTGCTATTATTAAAGGAGTATTTATATTTAATGTTTCGCCAATTGTAACTTTAACCAACTGTCGTTGTACTTTATCATAGGTATCAAGACGAGCAATTACTTCTTGGCCAATGTAGCAACCCTTCTTAAAACTTATTTCATTTATCAAATTAACTTCGTGTGGATTTATTAAATCATTTATCTCGTTTGGACAAGAGGGTATACCATTCTCAATTCTAAAGATATCATAAGCATCTTCTCCAACAATAGAAAGGTCAAAAACACTTTTTATGTTTGAAAGATACTCTAAGAAATCAATGCACTTTTCTTTATCAATTAAAATTCTATAAATATTATGACTATTAAATCCATGCTCTATATAATAATAAAATCTAAATCCATCAATTTCACTAACTCTCACTAAGTTCGTATCAACCGAATCAATCTCCTCTCCAACAAGCATTGTAAGAAAAGAATTGCATTGTTTACCGATTAATTCCAGAATGACAAAATTTTCCGACACATCATAAGTAATTATGTCTTCTGTAATTATGAATTTGTTCACCCAGCTAAAAAGCCGTTTATCATTATCACTATTCCCAATCAAATAAAATTTGTCCTCAAGATTCAATAAAGTTGATCTAGAAATGAATCTGCCTTTTTCATTTAGAAACAGTGTGTTTCTTTTCTCAAATAATTTTAAATCTTTAATTGTGTTTGTTGAGACCCTGTGTAAAAAATCTAAAACGTCTTTGCCGGTCAATTTAATAATCGTAGAACTTAATTTTACTCTTATTCCAATACCATTTTTTAGTGCTTCATACTCTTCTTGGGCAGAATAAAAAAATCGAATAGAATTTTCTTCTTTTCTTAAATCTGGAAATTTCTTAATAAAGTAATCGGTAATTGTTAACAAATCATTATTCTCCTGAAACATTCAGAACCTTTCAAATATTGTTAGAATTTTCTAAACCATTTTGGATTTCTATCATTTATATATAACTGCCTCTTTTCACTCCAGTAAAATGGAATCGAATCTAATATGCGAATTGATGAAAAAAGAGAATCTTTCAAATTTCTTGCGGTAGTAAAGCGATATTCATAATAATCAGGATACTTATCATTATTAATGTTCGCTAATGTTCTCTTAAGAGCGAGTGCTGCATAGGTTTCCATTAAATGCGGGGGATTTCTCCATCCGTCTGTCAAAAAGAAATTATAATTACGATGACCTGAAATAATACCGTCTTCAAAATTCATCTCAACATATTTCATGTTTTTAATTTTCCAATTTCTAATTGTCATACTATTAAATCCGCCATGTATTGGGACTTCCGATTCCCAAACCCTACTGAATTCCCCATCTTTACATTCTACAAGCGTTAACCAAAAAAAAGTAGTTCCAAGTTTTGTGCTATCAAGATTAATATAACTTGACTCAAATCCGGTAACATTCTTTTTTTCAATATTTCTTTCTCCTGGTTTTGACTTTGCAACAACACAAAGAACATAATTTGCTTCATCTCTAAAATATATAACAGCAATCTTGGGAACGTTGTATGTAAATGTTCTATCGAATTCAACTAAATAAGTACCAGGTTCATAATTACTACGTACATATTCTTTTAGTGAGATGGTATCACATGGAAAACGATTCTTTGCTTGCTCTTTTTCTACACCAATTTTATACTCTTGTATCTGTTCATCTTTAGCATTAGAAGTGGCCGCGTCTCCGCCCTCACCCTGCTTTGATGTACAAGAATAAATTAAAAATCCTATTAGAGAGAACACTATAAGCATTTTATAGGGTTTCATCTCGTTTATCCTTCATTGTTATTAAAAGATTCTATTAATTTTTAGAAAACTCATCAAGAAAATATGCCGAAGCATATAATCCTTTTTCAAAATTTTCCAGAAGAAAATGTTCGTTCGGAGAATGAATATTATCACTATCCAAACCTAGTCCCATTAACACCGCGGGAGCTTTTAATATTCTCATAAAATCTACAACAATTGGAATAGAGCCTCCCTCGCGGGTGAAAACCGTTTCTTTATCAAATGCTTTTGCTGCTGCATTAGCTCCGGCAATCAACGCTTTACTACCCAAAGGTACAATGACAGGATATCCATAATGAATTGTTCTGACTTCAACTTTTACGCTTTTTGGTGATAATGCCTTGATATGCTTAGTAAACTCTTTTGCGAGTTTTAACGGTTCCTGTTTAGGAACCAATCGCATACTGATCTTAGCCATTGCTTTTGATGGCAATACTGTTTTCGCACCTTTATCTGTAAAGCCACCTATGATACCGTTACAATCCAAAGTAGGGCGTGTCCACAATCTTTCCAAAGTTGTAAATCCTTTCTCACCTTGTAATTCCTGAACTCCAAGATCTTTTGCGTATTCTTTATCAGATAATTTTAATCTTCTAAAATTTTCTTTCTCTTCTTTTGATAATTGAAGAACATTTTTGTAAAAATTTGGGACTGTTACTTTACCATTCTTATCATGAAGTTTAGAGATGATCTTAGCTAGTTCATTAATAGGATTTGCAACCGCACCGCCGAAACTTCCAGAATGAAGATCACGATCCGCCGCTGTTACTTCAACTTCCATGTAGAGCAATCCTCTAAGTCCATATGTAATTGTTGGAATACCTTTTGCATACATGCTTGTATCTGAAATTAGTACAGCATCACATTTTAATAATTCTTGTTTTTCCTTCAAGAAAGGACCAAGATTTGTGCTGCCGATTTCTTCTTCACCTTCGAATAAAAATTTAATATTTACCGGGGGTTCACCTACTGTCTTGAAAAATGCTTCAACACTTTTTATGTGAACAAAATTTTGACCTTTATTATCATTAGCTCCACGTGCCCAAATTTTTCCATCTTGAATTACAGGCTCAAACGGCGGATTGATCCACAAATTTGTAGGATCCACTGGCTGAACATCATAATGGCCATAGACCAAAACGGTCGGTTTACCTGGTTTACCAAGCCATTCTCCATAGATAATTGGATGACCAGGTGTAGGAAAAATCTCCACCCTAGTCATTCCTGCTTCTTTTAATTTCCGAGATACAAATTCTGCACATTGTATCATTCCAACTTTATGCGAAGCTAAAGTACTTATGCTTGGAATTCTTAAATAATCCTTTAACTCTTCCAAATAATTATCTAAATTACTTTTAAGGTAACCAACAACAGATTCCACCATTCCTCCATATTTTCATTTAAGATAATAGAAATGAATATAAACAATTAATAACAGCTAACTTATCATATCAAATTTACACCTAACAATCTCTGTATTCAAGTGATATAATGCCAAATGAAACGAATTCTCTATACAAAGTATCTGTTAAATACATTTTAAGATCATTCACTTCATTAGTTTCATTTGAGTTAAGGACTTCTTCATACTTTGGTTTCTTTCCTAATTATAGTAAATTTGTCAGCAAAAGAAGTGTGAAAACTCACAGCTAAAATGATCCTAATCCGCTACATATTAAGAAATCATGTAATTCCATTTTTGTTCTCAGTCTCGATTCTACTCTTCATTTTCGTATTGCAATACTTAGTTAAAATGTCAGATCGTCTAATTGGAAAAGGATTGAGCACCTGGGTAATTATTCAATTGATAACTTACAGCCTTGCCTGGATTGTTGCTCTTGTTGTACCAATGGCCGTTTTGATCGCAACTTTAATGGCATTCGGCTCTATGTCTCAAAACAATGAAATAGCAATCTTAAAGGCAACCGGAGTTAGTTTATACAAAATGATGATACCGCCACTTGTTGGAAGTATTGTTGTAGCTATATTCCTTGTTCATTTTAATAATAATATTTATCCTGATGCTAACCATGCTGCAAGACTTTTATTAGAAGATATTTCACGAAAAAAACCTACACTATCACTTGTACCGGGAGTTTTTTCTCAAGAAGTTCCAAACTACTCGATTCTTGCAAGAGAAATTGATCAATCAAATAACCAGCTTAAACAAATAACAATTTATGATTATTCCAATCGTCCTAAAGTGAACATTGTAACAGCATCAACCGGACAAATTTATTTTTCGGCTAATCAGAAAAAATTAATAATGGATCTAAAGAACGGTGAGATCCATGAATCCGATAACACAGAACAAAATTCTTACAGAAGATTAAGATTTGAGCGTCACAAAATTGCAATGCCTGCTGAACAATTTACATTTGAACAATCTGCACCTGGCGGGCAACGTTACGAACGAGAGATTGGCGCCTCACAATTAAAAGTTTTAGTTGACAGTCTTGAAGTTATAAGAGTGGATTATTTTAAGGAATATTTCGCGAAAGTTATTTTACTTACAGATAGTAAAAAAAATAATTCCAATTTAAATCAAACAGTCTTTCCCGGACAATTTGTTTTTATTAAATCCCAGCAAAAAATTAGATCTGATGAAAGTGCAATACTTGATATATTAAACCGCTTGGAATATAACAATGACCAAATAGATCAATATTGGGTTGAGATTCATAAAAAATATTCACTACCGTTTGCGTGTATTGTTTTTGTATTGATCGGTGCGCCGTTAGGAACAATGATGAGAAGAGGCGGTTTCGGTATGGCAGCGGGAATGAGTTTAATTTTCTTTTTAGTTTATTGGGCATTTCTTATTGGCGGGGAAAAATTTGCTGACCGCGGTTTGCTTTCACCATTCTTGGGAATTTGGAGTGCTAATATATTTCTGGGAATTCTAGGAATATTTTTAATGATTAAAAGTGCAAGAGAAAAAGTTACACTCAGCTTCGATTTTATTACAAAATTAATTCCGAAGTCATGGAAAACAGAGCAAGAGAACAATGAAAATTCTTGACAAATATCTTATTAGACAATACATACAGACAATTCTTTTCGGTTTGCTTGCATTCACATTGATCTTTGTTGTAATTGATATGATGGAAAACCTTGATGATTTTCTTGATCAAAATGTTCCTACGAGTTTGATTCTTCAATACTATCTTGTATTTACTCCGGAAATGGTTCGATTGATGACGCCGATTTCTGTCCTTCTAGCAAGTTTATTTACCGCCGGCAAGATGGCAAATCAAAATGAACTTACTGCAATCAAAGCAAGCGGAATAAGTCTTTATAGATTTATGACCCCATTCATTCTAACTACAATAGTTATATGTGTTTTTTCTGTTTACTTCGGCGGTTATTTAGTTCCAATGGCTAATAAACATAAAGTTTTTATCGAACAAAATTATATGAAGAAAGGATTAGTTTATCTTGGAAGTAATATTTTTTTTCAAGATACAAAAACAAAAATTGTTTCAATTAGTAATTATGATCTTTCGCAAAAACAAGCAAATCAAATTAGTATTCAAGAATTCAGCGATCAAGACAAAACAAAATTAATTTCTCGTACAGATGCATTCCGTATGATATACGATTCAACCAAAAGCAGCTGGTTCGCTTACGATGGCATTACAAGAATATTCAGTGATACAACCGAGTCGGTTGAAAAGTTTATGGTAAAAGAATTCAAACAATTAAATTTCAATCCGGAAGATGTTATAAAAAAGCAACGCAAACCCGAAGAAATGACACTCTCCGAATTGAAAAGTTACGGTGATGAACAATTCAGAACAGGAAATGATCCAACAGCAATTTCAATAGAATATGAATCGCGAATTGCTTTTGCATTTGCAAGTGTGGTCGTTGTTCTTTTCGGACTTCCAATATCTGCAAATAGAAGACGTGGCGGGCTCGCAATTCAATTCGGAATTAATTTGCTGATCACTTTTATTTATTTAGTGTTTATGAAAGTGAGTCAAGCATTTGGAAAGAGTGGACAATTGAATCCGTTAACTACAGCTTGGTTGGCAAACTTTATTTTCTTGTTGGCTGCTCTATATAATATTAAACGTGCACAGAAATAAAATTTATTTTGTCTTCATCTCAAAAACACCATCCCAGTTTTGATCCGGGGGATTTTTCAAATAGAACTCGCAACGCTGTATATAAACCTTAGATGGAAAATCACCTAATTTTCTATATGATCTATTAAAATAATCAAGCGCCGGTTCAAAACTTTTTTGTCGGTACAAATCTAAAGCTTGAAAATATAGATCCATTTTCTCAATTGCTTCCTCGGCTTTTTTATCGCCAATTAAACTGATCAATTCGTAAACTTTCGTCGGTTTGTTTTTCCCTTTTACCAAAATTACATCCAACTCTCTTGCAAGAATTTTATCTTTACAACTATCATAAGTTGTATCACTGATCATAATATTCGTAGCATATTCTTTATTAGCTCCTTCAAGCCGTGAAGCTAGATTAACGTTGTCACCAAGAACCGTGTAGTCAAAACGTTTTTCACCGCCAATATTTCCAACAATCACTTCACCTGTATTAATACCGATTCGTATTCGTATAGGAGTTTCACCTGAACTGGACCACTTCTCTCTCAAACCGACTAATTTCTCCTGCATTTGTAATGCAGTAATACAAGCTTTGTATGCATGATCCTGTACTTCAACCGGAGCTCCCCAAAAAGCCATAACTGCATCACCCAGATATTTATCAAGAGTACCCTCATTAATTAATACGATTTCAGTCATTTCATTTAGATACTCATTAATAAAACTTACAAGTTCTTCGGGTTGTTTTTTTTCCGCGAAAGTTGTGAATCCGGCAATATCACTAAAGAGAATTGAAAGATTTTTTCTCTCTCCACCCAAGCGTAATTTATCTGGATCTATTATTAACTGATTAACAACTTCTTTACTTACATATTGACTGAACATTCCTTTTATGATTACGTTCTGCTGTCGTTCAAGTAAAAAATGATAAGCCGTGCTGGAAAAATATCCGACTATTACAGCTAGAGAGGGACTTACAATTGCAATTACTAATTTGCTGTGGACGAAAAGAAAAATACTTAATTCATAAATTCCATATATAAAGAATAGTATGAAAATGAAGTTGGCTATTTCCACTAAGAAACCAATTCTCAATTTTATTTTTCTAATGAATGTCGAAATGTAAAATGAAATCAACGTAAGAAAAAGGATAACAAGCAGTTCGCTTTCTTTCGATTGTGTATTGAGATAATTGTTACTTAGAATATTTTGAATAATATTTGCATGGAATTCTACACCATTAATTTGATTATCACCTTTCCTTTCACCTTTTGCAAATGCGGAAGCCATAATATCTTTATCTTCCGGCATAGTTGATCCGATAATAAAAACTTTGTCCTTAAATAATTTTTTGTAGGTAGGTTCATCCTTTAACATCTCCCATTGATTAATATCAATTTCATTTTCAAGTTCATCTTTCGTCTTGAACTCTTGGTCATCAATTATTTTAATCAAATCAAAATGCTGGAATGTACGGCTTGGCCCATAAATATTAACGAGTACGCTCGTTTTATCATACTTCGGAATTTTTATACCATCTAAGATGAAATAATTATTTTCAATTTTAGCTGTATCGGTTCCTTTCAAACCTAAATACTTATTTACCAGTGCAAAACCAAAACTCGGAATTTTCTTTTTAGTTATCTCCGTCCATCTGAAAGGCATATATCTTCGGTAAACAGCATCATAATCCGGCGGCATCTGAACAATTCCTAATGAACTATCAGCATTATAAAATAGACTTTCATAATTATATTTTATTTTATTGTAATTAGAGTCTGTATAATTAGAAAGCAAATATTCAGAATCTTCAATTTGTTTTTCTCTTACTTCATCTATTTTACCGGCAACAACAACCTTGCCGGATTTTTTAATCGCATGTATTAACATTGTATCATTCATAACAGAGTAACTATCAGCATCCGGCATAATGATATCAATTCCAATTGCTTTAGCACCAGCTTTAGTTAGGTTTTCAATTGCCTTAGCGTAAATTGATCTTGGTAAGGATGCTTTATTATCTAGTTGTGGAATTTGATTGTAGGTCTCTTGTGTAATTTCAATGATAATAACTTTGGAGGAATCTTTTATATCTATTGGTCCTCTTTTTGAAAAACGCATATCAATTAATTTCAGTTCCAGTTCTTTAAGAGGAGCGAAGGTAAAAACATAATCTTGAGTAAGAATAATTGTAAAAAGAGCGGCACTAATTACAACTGAAATTTTTTTGAAAAAATCTTTCTTTTTACCTGCACCGCTCTTCATTTTAATATTATCATGTTATATGGTGAGCCGTGAGACTAAGCCGATGATAGAATTTGTTGATGCACCGGGAATTCTAAACAATCTTGCTTGAAACATCAGATTTAGATTTGCAAGTACATTGTAATCGGCTGTAAACTCAAGCACTTGTCTTTGAAAATCCCCGAAGCTTGGACTAAGTGTTGCAATCAATTGCAGTTTATTTTCAAGCATTAAATACTTTCCGCCGAAAGAAAGAGTAACATACTTAAATTGTGTTCCTTGAATCTCGCTTGAGCTAAAAACTATTCCGAATATAGATGATAATTGCTGATTCCAAAAACTATTAACAGTTAATGAACCGGAGCTAAAATTAGCATTCATCTTTGCAAGAGTATTATCTTTTCTATCAGACGAGGTGAACGACAGTGAACTGCTATGACGAATGCCCAGTGCGGCAAAATCATAAGAAAGTTGTAGGAGAATTCTATTAGTATTATCACTTACTGCAAAAGGAGCTGTTTGAGCATTTGTAATATTTAAACCATTGTTATTATCATAATTATTATATCCAATAGTAATATTTGGAAAATCAACCCTGGGGAAGATAGATACTGATGCACTGATAGTTTGATAAGTAGTTGTAGCTACCTTTGTGTTTTGAAGATTATCTTTTAAGTTTTCATAACCAAATGAAACAAATAATTTATTGTCTAACATTCTGATTCTATCAACAACATTTATTCCTTTCACATCAGTTCTAATAAATGTTTGACCAAACGATTGGTAATCATTTCCTCTATAAACATACGATGCCCGCAAATTATTATTTAGATAATTCAATGATAAAGCTGTTTCGGAAGCAAACGATGAAAACTCCTGTGGATTCCAAGGACCTAGATATTGATTAACAGTTATAAAACTTCCAATGATATCACGAATCTTTTTGAAATCATTTGGTGAAATACCAAGATTGCTGTTTTTTCCAAATATTGAATCTATTTGTGCATCGGTTATGGTTCCGGTAGAAATATCTTTGTTTTGAACACTGATTGCTGCTTGAGATGTAAGCAGAATATTTTGGTCATCGAAAGCAAACTTTATATCTGTGCCGATAACGATATTTTCTTGAGGTCTCGCGCCATAATTAATTGAACCGACTTCATCTTTTGCGTGTAAGTAACTAAAACCAAGTTGAAAATTTTCACCGCTTCCAAATGAAGGCCTAACTATTAACAGTTGCCGTTTATAAGTTCCAAGATCAACCTTTCCATAAATATTTTTTACTTTATCAATAAGTATTATATCGCTGCCAAGCGGAGCGGAACCTGCAGGATATGTTTGAAGTAAATTACCTTCCACACCACGTGTAGTTTCGCCAAATGCAGTTTGAACATTTATGAATCCTAAATTTAATGCGCCGCTAAATCCGCGAATTCTTTGACCATCCATAATTAAATTAGGAAACATTGGATAAGAATCGCCTGCTTTTAAGTCTAACCAGTCCCCGGCTTGAAATGCTGCGGCATACCTGTTATATGGTTGTAAATTATTTTTTTCTTCTGATGTCAAATACGCAAAAGCATTAAATCTAATATCATTGTTAGATGTGTTAAACTCGCCGGAAATATTATTATACCATGTGGAAGCCGAATTATAATTTTCATTTCGCGATTCACCCTTTAGATTTCCGTAGTATTTCCATTTCGAGCCTACAGACATTGCAACTTCAGTAGAAACAACTTGGAAACTTCTTGATAAAGTATGATACAATTTCCCTTCTTTATCATAAACTTCAACAGTTAACAATTTAGCACCGAAGCCGATTTTACCTGCAAGATTTTCTCCGCTTAGAACAATTAAATCACCGGTTAAAAGCTCATAAGAAGTTA
>JAHEZQ010000060.1 GCA_023250955.1 Melioribacter sp.
ACTTCTGTTGTTTGTTTTTCATCGAATGGAGAAGAAACCGGTGAAGATGATGCAGATGATTTTATTTCTTGATTCAGATCATCGAACATCCGGTCCATTTCTTCTTCACTCATAATTGGAGAGCGGCGTTCAGCGTTGCCCGATTTGGCAGTAAATGGTCTGTCGCTAAAATCTTGCCGGTCTGACGGAGAATATTTCCGGTATCGTAAAGATTCTTTCTCGGTTTGTGATCCATCGAAAGTTATATTAGGGACAAGATCATAACTTCCAAGCGTTTTTTTAATTACTGCCTGTACAAAAGAATAGATTTCTTTTTCGTCTTCGAACTTAACTTCTAATTTTGATGGATGAACATTTACATCAACTTTTTTTTGATCTATAGTCATGAATAACACGAAGAACGGATAATCTCCTTTTTCCAAAACGTGTTCGTAAGCAGTAAAGACAGCATGATTAATAATTTTGCTTTGCACATATCTTTTGTTCAGGAAAAAGTATTGTTCACCTTTGCTTCTCCGCAAATAAGCGGGTTTAGTTACAAATCCGGTGATGGATATATAATCTGTAATTTCTTTTACTTCTAAAATTGCATCTAAAATATTTTCGGCAAAGACTTGTTTCATTCGTTCTTGAATTGTTCCGATCATAAAATCGAAAACTATATCGTCATCATTGTAAAACTTAAAAGCAATTTCGGGATAACTGAGTGAGATTTTCTTAAACGTTTCAATAATATGTTTAAGTTCGGTTTGATTTGTCTTTAAGAAGTTACGCCGTGCAGGAACATTGTAAAAAAGATTCTTCACCGAAATAGAAGTCCCTTTTGCAAACGATCCTTTTTCTTTTATGATGTTTGCGTTTTCATCAATCCTTAAATAAGTACCAAGCTCTTCGTCTTTACTTTCAGTTTTCAATTCAAAAATACTAACAGCAGCAATCGAAGCTAGTGCTTCACCTCTAAAACCGAACGTTCTAATTCCTTCAAGGTCATCCAGTGTTGCAATTTTACTCGTCGCATGTCTTTGAATGGAAAGAACTGCATCTTGCTCACTCATTCCTTCGCCGTCGTCAAAAACCTGTATTAAAGTTTTGCCGGCACCTTTTATCATCACTTCAATAGTTGATGCACCGGCATCAATTGCGTTTTCCATTAATTCTTTCACAACTGATTCTGGACGGTTTACAACTTCGCCTGCCGCTATTTTGTTAGCAAGATTCTCCGGTAATATTTTTATTTTCTGAGACAATAAGTACCTATTCTTTCTAATTCTGTTTTCTAATATAATGATGAACTGTGAATTCAGTATACAATTCGTTTGAATCAAGAATCCACTTCGTTCCGTCAATTTCCGGAAAAAATGTATCTCCTTCTGTTTCAAAATTCATTTCAGATAAGATTAATGAATCAACTTTATCAATAACTTCTGAAAATATTTCTCCACCACCTATTATAAACACTTTAGTATAAATGCTGGTGCTAAAATAACTAAACGCAAGCTGAAGTGATTGAAAAACTATTACTTCGTGAAATTGTGTTGAAAAACTCTGATCGTGGGTTATTACTACGTTTAATCTTCCTTGGAGTGGTTTAGCGATCGCTTCCCAAGTTTTTCTTCCCATTATTACCGGAAAGCTCATAGTATTTTTTTTGAAATGCTGTAACTCTTCTTTAGAATGCCAAGGTATCTTGCCATCTTTCCCAATCACATTGTTCTTTGAAATGGCAGCGATAATTATTTTTTCCAATAACTAATACCCG
This sequence comes from Melioribacter sp., assembly GCA_023250955.1. Classification (GTDB taxonomy): domain Bacteria; phylum Bacteroidota; class Ignavibacteria; order Ignavibacteriales; family Melioribacteraceae; genus Fen-1258. The sequence goes on from JAHEZQ010000060.1 coordinate 1,760, forward strand.
CTAAAACTAATAGTGATATATTTTCTTTGTCCTGATTGTATGTTAACATAAAAATTCTCATCAGGATAACCCGGTAAATGAAGTTTTAGATTATAACTGCCAGGCTGTAAGATTTTTAAGCTATCTGGAGTAACTTTTCCTGTCTTATTACTTTCAAAATAGATTTCTGCACCCATTGGGAAAGAACTTATAAATAAAGTCCCGGTTTTTGATTCTTCCGGAAAATCAACAATACCTTCCCTGCAGCTAATAATTAAGATAAGCATAAAAGGTAAAATGTATTTTATTTTTTTCATCTCTCCGCCTATTCTTCTCGGGGAAATATCCAATAGAGAAATGAAATCTACAATCCAATAATTAATTCACTATTACAAAATCAGTTTATTCACCACGGTTTTTCCATTCCTAACTCAGTAAGTTTTTCCTCTAGCTCAATTCTTTCACGATTTTTAGTGAGCTTATCGTTAATCTTATTTAACCAGCCGAAATCCTCCGCCAGTTTAAGGGCTACATGTTTATTTCCAGTCACTAATTGTTTTAGGATCTGCAATTCAAGAGAAGAAAAACTCATTGCGTTCATTCTGTAATCCTTAAATGCCTGCCAAGCTATCGGGCACCATCTGGAAACAATTTCATTACCAATAACATTTGCATAACTGCGGATCTCAAACTGAGCATGAGTATCCATTCGAAGAGCTAGAAAATTTAAGAGATTGTGTAAATCAATTTTCCAATATGCTTCGGTATAAGTTGAAAGCGGTAAATCTTTGCGCGCCTGTTCTCTTGCAACACCAAGCTGAAGCCTTTCTTGATAAATCTCTCGAGCAAATTGCTGAAGTTCTTCTTCTCGTTCAGTTAATTTGCTACCGATGGCATTGTCAAAAAATCCTTCACTTCCCTGCTTATTATCTACTGCTTGAATTCTCCAATTGCCAGCATCAGTTTTTTGTGAAGCATCAATTGCAATAGAGTAACGTGTTGAATACTCATTAACATTTGCAGTTCTATGGCGGATCCACTGCCGCCATGCGTCCATCGGAACACGAACATGCAATTTTATTTCACTCATCTCGAAAGGAGTTGTGTGAAAATTTCTTAACAGATATCGAATAAGTCCCCGGTCCTCCGAAACTTTTTTTGTCCCTTTACCGTAAGAAACGCGTGCTGCTTGGACAATGGCTTCATCTCCGCCCATGTAGTCTACAACACGGACAAATCCATCATCAAGAACGGGAAATTTTTTCCCAAGAATTTCTTCCAACGCATCTATTTTTATTTTTTCAAATGTTTCTGTTTGATTTTCCATTTTTCCCTTGTCAACACGACCACCCCCTTTAGTTCCCCCTCCTTAATTAAGGAGGGGGATATGGGGGAGGTCTTATGAATTTTTCTTTGCAAAAAGCTGAATTATGTCCTTACAGATTTTTCTGCTTGCTATATCAATACCTTTATCAATCTTCTGAATTGATTCTTCAATCGTATCAAAATATTCTGAAATTTCTATTACTTTAAGACTATCAATTTTTGGCAAATCACCTTCACTGGATCCGCATAGGAAAATAATTGGAACATTATTTTTTGCAAACTCATTAACTACAATGAAAGCACCCTTGTTCAAAAATGTCTGTGAATCTAATTTTCCCTCCCCTGTAATAACAAGATCTACTTTATAATTAGCAGCATCAACTTTCAAATCTTCTTTTATGAATTGATCAGCGAATTTTTCTTCAGCATTAAAAAACATATTCATTGCTGCAGCCAAACCGCCGCCTGCACCATTCATCTTTGATTGAGTATCTTCATCTATCTCAAGTTCATCAAGGATATGAGAAAATCCTTTTTCCATTTCTTTTGATTCTTCATCAGTTGCACCTTTCTGTTCGGAAAAGAGTAAACTGGCTCCGTCAATTCCTAGTAATGGATTTTCAACGTCAAGTATAATTTCTAATTTGAATGGCAGAGTAACTTCGGGTACAACAATTTTTTCGACTTTTGAAAAATTCCTTGGTATTACTTCCAGCATATTATCTTTCGAATCATATAATTCAAGACCAAATGCTTCCATCATTCCAATACCTAGATCATTAATTCCTGTTCCGCCAATCCCTATAATTACTTTTTCGACGTCCATAATTCCGTCAATTACAAAATTATAGATCTGAAGCAACAAATCACCCATCCCCTTTGATGATAGTGACATTGGCCTTCTAAATTCCTCCGGGATTAATTTCATACCCAGAACCTCAGCCGATTCTATATAAATGGTTTTGGTTTCTTGATAATATCCGACCGGGCAAAAAAACTTGTCAGAGTTAAAAGGATTAGAAATTTCAAAATGAAGAAATTCAGCACCAAAATTTCTCTGGCACACTTGCAGAAAACCGTCGCCGCCGTCAGATATGGGCTTCAATAAAAAATCAATGTTAGATTTTATTTCTTCAGGAAGTAACTTGAACAACGATCCCTTGATATACTCGGTAATCTCGACAGAGTCGGCGCATTCCTTAAAACTGTTTGGGGCAATTAGAATATTAAATTTTTTTAGGTTCATTATTTTATTTGTCTGTTTTTAGAATTTCGTTAAAAGAATTAATAAGTTTTTCTTTCGTTACTAATAAATCTTGAGAAATAATTTTCACTTCGCCGATAGCTGGCATAAAATTAATATCACCGCTCCATCTCGGTACAATATGAAAATGAAGATGCGAATCAATACCGGCTCCGGCGGCTTTGCCAAGATTAGCACCAAAGTTCATCCCTTGCGGGTTCATAGCTCTTTCTAAAGCTTTCATTGATAATAGAACTGTACCCATTACCTCACTCATTTCTTCCATACTCAAAGCATGAAGATCACTAATGTGTTTATTTGGAATCACCATTAAGTGTCCGCTGTTGTACGGATATAAATTCAGCATCACATAGCACAATTTGTTTTTAAAAACGACAAGCGATTCCTTTCTTTCAATAGGAAGCTTTAATGCTTCGCAAAATACACATGCATCGGAATCTTTCTTCGTTTTGAAAGATTCGATGTAGTTAGAGCGCCAAGGTGACCAGAGTTTATCCATAAATAAAAAAGGCGGAAGTTGATGTTACTTCCGCCCGCAATTTAATCAGAATAAAATTATTCTGCTTCTTCTTCTTTATGTTTTTGGTATTCTTCTATTACTTTTGCTTCAGTATCCTTCGGAAC
>JAHEZQ010000026.1 GCA_023250955.1 Melioribacter sp.
TCCGCAATATTTATTTCTATCACTAGATGATATGAACAAACCCGGCTTTGAAGATGCAAAATTAGTTTTCACTCCTCCTCTTAGAGAAAAATGGCATCAAGAAAAACTTTGGGCAGGTATTATGAAGAATACACTTCAAATAGTTTCTACCGACCATTGTCCATTCTGTTTTAATGAACAGAAAGAATTAGGTAAAGGTGATTTCACGAAAATTCCTAATGGCGGACCCGGGATCGAACACCGCATGCAATTACTTTTTGACGGTGGAGTTAATGCAGGAAGAATTACTTTAAACCGTTGGGTTGAAATTACGTCTACAGCTCCCGCAAAAATGTTCGGAATATTTCCGCGTAAAGGTACAATTGCACCCGGCAGTGATGCCGATATAGTAATTTGGGATCCGGAAAAAGAATATACAATTTCAGCTAAGACTCATCATATGGCAGTTGATTATTCCATGTATGAAGGGAAAAAAGTAAAAGGTAATGCTGATTTAGTAATCTCTCGCGGGGAAGTTATTGTTGAAAAAGAAAAGTTCTTTGGGAAAGCTGGAAGAGGAAATTTTGTTAAGAGAGATACTTACGGTACCGCATGGAATTGACAGATTGAATTCTGTAAATCACGAAGAACTAATTTAATTATCATCGAAAGGATAGCATGGAAAAACTTTTTTCCGAAGGCTTGGTAGAGACTGATCTTTCTAGTCTTAATGACACTAAATTATTCAATAAAGACCTTGCACCAACAAAAATAAATCAACGCACGTGGGGAACTTACAACGTTGCATCTCTTTGGATTGGAATGAGTGTTTGTATCACAACTTATATGCTTGCAAGTGGATTAATCGCCGGAGGAATGAATTGGTGGCAGGCATTAATGACAATAGCACTTGGTAACGTAATTGTTCTTATTCCAATGATACTTAATGCTCATGCCGGTACAAAATATGGGATTCCATTTCCTGTACTTGCACGTGCTGCGTTTGGTACACTTGGTTCAAATGTTCCTGCCTTACTTCGTGCAATTGTTGCTTGCGGTTGGTTCGGAATTCAAACTTGGATTGGCGGTCAAGCTTTGAATTCACTATTAAGCGTTCTCATTCCGCAATGGGCATCTTGGGATTTAGGTTCAGCAGCAGGATTTCTCATTTTCTGGTTGATGAATGTTTATTTTATTGTAAATGGAATGGAATCAATCCGGTGGCTTGAAGCTCTTGGTGCACCTTTTCTTCTTGTTGTTGGAATTGCTCTACTAATCTGGGCATATGTTCAAGCTGGGGGTTGGGGACCGATTTTAAGTCAACCAAGTAAATTTCAAACCGTTGGTGAATTCTGGAAATTTTTTATTCCTGCTCTTACTGGTATGGTGGGATATTGGGCAACACTTTCATTAAACATTCCGGATTTTTCACGTTTTGCGAAAAGTCAAAAAGCACAAATGTTAGGACAAGCAATTGGATTACCGCCAACAATGGTATTGTATTCTTTCATTGGTGTAGCAGTAACTTCTGCAACAGTAGTAATATTTGGTGAAGCAATCTGGGACCCGGTAATACTTCTAACAAAGTTTCATAATCCAATTATTGTTATAATTTCTTTACTTGCATTAATGGTAGCAACATTAACTACAAATATTGCAGCAAATGTTGTTTCTCCCGCAAATGATTTTTCAAATGTATATCCCCAAAAAATAACTTTTATACGTGGCGGATTAATGACGGCTGTTCTTGGTATTATCATAATGCCTTGGAAATTATTATCTGATTACAGTGCTTACATCTTTGGTTGGCTTGTCGGTTACTCAGGATTCTTAGGACCGATCGCTGGAATTTTAATTTGTGATTATTTTCTTATTAAGAAGAAGAAATTAATTGTTATTGATCTCTATAGAAGAAACGGTGAATATGAATTCACAGATGGTTTTAATTTAAAAGCAATCTATGCATTAATAGCCGGAGTGTTTGTTGCACTAATAGGTTTAATGGTTCCCTCACTTAGATTTTTATATGATTATGCTTGGTTTATTGGTTTTGGTGTATCATTCATAGTGTATTTTTTAATTATGAAAAAAAATAAATAAATGTTCGGAGATTCAATGATTAAAGTTACAAAACGTTTAATAATTATTTCTTTGGTTGCAATACTTGTCTACTCATGTAAGGAAAAATCCAATGAGGAAACTGCTGCACCGACTGCTGCTGATGTAACTACAATAGGGACAACACTAACAAATTTTAGTAACGCACTTGCAATAGTAGATTCAACAACTTTGCGGAAATTAGCATCTCCCAATTTTGTTCTCCTTGATGAAGGCAAAGATTACGACTATCCGCTAATGATTCAGCAAATTAAAACGATTCATAATATGGGTACGATGACAAGAAAACCGCAAATGTTCCGAACAGTAATCCATAAAGATGTTGCATGGTCGTACTATCAAGTATTAGTGAATTTCCGTACACAACAAAAAAGTATTGATCTAAATTTATTAGAATCTGCTGTTTTGGAAAAGACTAAAGAAGGATGGGTAATTGTAATGATGACCACAGCTCCGCAGACTGTAAAATGATGGTGAGGGATATTTTTTTCAACAACAATAAAATTACTGCATATTGTTATAAACTGATTGAACGTCATCATCTTCTTCTAAAGCTTCAATAAGAGTATTTACATCTTTGTGTTGTTCTTCCGTAACTTCTTTATAGTTGGTTGGGATATACTGGAGCTCTGTTGCTTTGATCTCAATATTTTTCTCTTCGAGCGCTTTCTGCATATTACCATATTCTTGAAATGGTGTGTAGATATAAATGAATTCATCGTCGTAAGAAAATTCATCAAGTCCAAAATCAATTAGTTCTAATTCTAGATTATCAAGATCTGTAACAGAATTTTTAGGGATTTTGAACAATCCTTTACGTTCAAACATAAACGCAATTGATCCGGTTGTTCCTAAAGAACCTTCGTACTTTCTAAAATGATGACGAACATTTGCAACAGTTCTTGTTGGATTATCAGTTGCACATTCTACAACGACACCAATTCCATGCGGTGCATAACCTTCATAAATTATTTCCTGGTAACCGGTTGTGTCTTTTGATATAGCTCTTTTAATTGCAGCTTCAACTTTATCTTTTGGCATGTTTACACTTTTTGCATTCTGAATTGCAATTCTCAATTTGGAATTTACTTTCGAATCGGAACCTGCTGCTTTAACTGCAATTTCAATATCTTTTCTTATCCTATTGAATGCTTTTGACATGCGTGCATAACGTGCAAACATTACATGTTTTCTGGTCTCAAATATTCTACCCATGAATTATTTCCTTTTACTAAAGTTATTTTTTTGACGGGACAAATTTAATAAATCATATTTAAATTAAAGTATCAATCAACTAAAAATTAATCAGTTGCAATAAAATTATAATTACATTGACATCATTCTAAAATTAATGCAATTTTTGTATGAATATGTAAATAAATTGTCGATTAAATTGTTGGTGAAATGATAACTTCTAATAGAATCAGCTCGGTTTCCTTCCTTTTCAGTTTATTCTTAATTATTTCATTTTTGGGGTGTAGCGAACTTCTTGATAGGGTAATAATTCCTAGAAATGTAGTTCTCTCTATTTATAGATCTCCCAAACTTGATCAGTATAAAATAAATTCGGTTACACTATTGCCAATGGCTCCAGATGATACGACCGATCATGGGACTTTCTTTGCAACTAACCATTTTCTCAATTCATTAAAACAAAAATTTCCAAATACAAAATTCGAAGTACCTCCTGTAGATTCAATAATGGCCTTTGATTCTTTAGCTATTGTGAAAATAATTGATTCAATAGAGAAATTGAGAAGACTTGATTTGAAATATTTTTTTGACACTGATCTTGGTTATGCCGTTGAAGAAAATTATGCTGATGCTATGTTAATTGGGACAATAAATAAAATTGTAAATAAAAAAGGATTTAGTTCCGGTCGAGGAATTTTCAAACCAATAGACGCTACACTTACTTCATGTCAGTTCACTTATTATTTGATATCGTTGAAAGATGGCAGAGTACTTTGGAAAGCCCAAATACTTGGCGAAGAAGGATATTATTTATTAGGTAAAGAAGAAGAGTTTGCACCATTGGATTATGCAATCTCAAATGGAATAGATAAAGTAATTGATAAAATCCCATTAACAGATTCTAAATTAGAGTAATTATTTAGATACAAAATATTATGGAGTCAGATGAACAATCAAACAGAAGATTTTAATCCCGCTACCGGAGAAAGTTTAGGCTTTTCTAAACTGCATTCTATTGATGAATTAAAAGAAATGATCCAACTAGCAGCAGAATCTCAAAAATTATGGGAAGAAAATTCATTAGCAGAGAGGATTAAATATGTTCTTAAGATTCGTGAATATATAGTTGATAATGCAGATAAAATTGCAGAGATAATATCGCGTGACAATGGTAAAACACGAATTGATGCATTAGCTACGGAAGTCATACCTGCTGCTATGGGGATCTCATTCTACTGTAAAAATGCAAGAAGATTTTTACGAGACAAGAAACTCAGTAGTGGAAATATATTTTTTATCAACAAGAGAAGTAAAATAGTCAGAGTATCTTTCGGGGTTGTTGGGATAATATCTCCGTGGAATTATCCATTCTCAATTCCATTAGCAGATGTTATACTTGGTTTACTTTCAGGTAATGCAGTAATATTAAAAACTGCATCTGAAACACAAATGGTTGGATTAGTTTTGAAGGAAGCGGTTGAATATGCAAATCTACCAGACGGACTTTTTAGTTTTATTAATATGCCAGGAAAAATTGCAGGGGACGCTTTTCTTGATTGTGGTGTAAATAAATTATTTTTTACTGGGTCAGTAACTGTTGGAAAATATTTGATGGGACAAGCCGCAAAAAATTTAACACCAATTTGCCTTGAACTCGGCGGTAACGATGCAATGATTGTATGTGATGATGCTGACCCTTACCGTGCAGCAATGGGCGCTTTATGGGCTGGTTTTCACAATGCAGGACAATCTTGCGGCGGGGTTGAACGAATTTATGTCCATGAAAAAGTTTATGATTCCTTCATGTCTATACTAAAAGATAAAATTGAAAGTCTACGTGTCGATTACGACAATGATTTTAATGCTGATATGAGTTGTATGACTACGGAAAGACAATTAGAGACCGTAAGAAATCATATTGAAGACGCTTTGAATAAAGGTGCAAATGTTTTTGCTCAGTCTAAAACTCCTAAAGATAATCAATTGGAAAATTTTCACCCGGCAGTGGTTCTTACAAACGTTAATCACGATATGATCGTTATGCGAGATGAAACTTTTGGACCGGTCGTTGGTGTTATGAAATTCAATAATTATGATGAAGCAATAAATTTAGCAAATGATTCTTATTTGGGACTTACAGGATCTGTGTGGACAAAGAGTCAAAATCGAGGTGAGAAAATTGCGAAACAAATTAAAGCCGGTGTTGTTACTATTAATGACCATCTTATGAGTCACGGATTAGCCGAAACTCCATGGGGAGGATTTAAGGAATCCGGTATAGGAAGAACTCATGGCGAGATGGGATTTGATGAAATGACTCAACCATTAACTATTGTGAAAGATATTCTGCCATTTGTAAAAAAGAATTTATGGTGGCATCCTTACAATAAAAATCTTTACAACGGTTTAAAAGGATTGATAGATTTACTTTACAATAAAAAATTATCTAAACGAATCAACGGTTTAGGTAACCTAATGAAAATTGTTCTTAGAATTTTTAGAAAAGAATAAAAGAGTAAAGACGCGACCTGCCTACCGCAAGAAGGTATATCACTTCTATAAATGATATTGACTGAACTATTGATTAGGGAAACTACCTATTGCTTCTTCGAGAGTGGGGTAGATGTCAAATGCTTCATTTAACTTGGTCAATCCAAATAGTAGTCTTACAGATTCATTCAAGCCGGATAGAATCAGTTTGCTACCCAATGATACTAATTTTCTATGAGCAACAACCATAGACCCTAAAAAAGTAGAATCAATCATTTCTATATTACTTAAATCAAAAATAATATTCAGTTCACCTTGGTCAATGTTATTCAAAATAAAATTTTTGAAACTGACTGCACTTGAAATAGTTGCCAATGGATTCAATGACTTGATAATTAGAAGATTACCAATTTTTTCACCAGAATATTCCATAGATCACTCTATATTTTAAGTTTTTCTTTTTTACTTATATAAAATAAATAAAATATACTATCAATTGCTCGTGCATGGACAATATATAAAGAGTAGATAGTTCATTATTACAAATAAAATATATTACATATTGTACGATATCTTACTAAATAATAAATTAATTTTGTAATTAAAGTACGAAGGTTTTTAGATGATTAAAAATATGCACAGGCAAATATTCGCTTTTCTCATTATTCTACTTGTGTTGTCACATATAGTATTTGTATCAAGTTCATCAGCGCAAGAAAAACGGTTTGAAATATATGGTTATAGCCAAATTGATTTTTCTGCTTCTAATAGTTCGGGCTCCATTTCTGGATTTAATCAAAGAAGAATAAATCTTATTGGTGAGTTTTTTCTTGATCAGAAAATAAGAGTTCTAAGCGATATAGAATTTAAAGGTGGAACTGATATTACTCCTAACGATCCCAATTCTGTGGGAACTGTAAAAGTATCTCGTGCATGGATGGAATATTCCGTTTCTTCTGAATTAAAAATTCGTGCAGGGAAAATGATCACCCCTTTTGGCCTATATAATCTTATCCACGATGCGTCAGCATCTTATTTTGCAGTTGATCCTCCGTTATTGTATTCAGATATAAAACTATCCCCATCATTACAACCTAACAGACTGTTTGCAAAATATTATACGGGTGTTGAGTTTTTAGGAACATTGGATTTAGATAAAGAGGGAAGCCAATTAGAATATTCTGTCGGGATAGGTAATGGGCGCGGGCTAAGTATTACTGGCGACGATTTAAATAACAACCGTTCAGTATCAGCCCGCATAATGTATAGACCATCCCTACTCAGGGGTTTTCAAATTGGTAGTTCATTTTATACAGACAGAAATTATGATGGAATTGGCGGGGTAAAAAATGATCTTGAATATGCTTATGGAATTGACCTTCAATATGAAGACAGTGAAATGCAAATCCAAGCTGAAGGATTAGCTTCTTCCTACAAAATAATTAATGGTGACCGTATTACAACCGGAATTAGTTATATCCAAATAGCTTATACATTTTTTGATGTTCTAACTCCATTTGTTAATTATTCAATTGTTCTCGCAGATTTAAGCAATAATAACTCTATGTTCAGCAGATTCAATTTAGGTCTGAACTATGCTATATCACCGAATTTATTCTTGAAAACCGAAATTCAGTTCCATCAGTCTGAAGAAGAATTTAGTGAAAATAGTTTTAACGTATTTAAGATTAGCGCTGCTATTGCATTTTAGAAAAAGTAATTATGAAATTTTATTTTAAATATTTAGTTCTTATTTGTTCTTTCACCATATTTTGTGAATCTAATGCACAAGTAATAATTTCTAATACTAATAACCCTATTGCAACACTATCAAAAGCGAATTTGAGGAATATATTTTTAGGCAATACTATAACCTGGGCGACAGATCAATTTATTAAAGTTGCAGATTATACCGCAGAGTCGAAGGTGAGAAAAGAATTTAGCAATAATTATTTGGATCTTACTCCTCAAAAAGTGAGCATGATATGGATTAAAGTATCACTCAGCGGAAAAGCTGTCCCGCCAAAAATATTCCGTGATGAAGATGAATTGAAACAATTTATAGCAGAGAATGAAAATGCAATCGGGTATGTAAGTTCATCTCAAAATCTTTCCCAAAAATTGAAAGTTATTCAGATCAGATAAAGAATGAAGATTTTTAAAAATATATTTTTAAATTTGGATACCGTTCGATTAAGAACAAAACTTATACTATTTGTTTCCTCTCTTATCGTTTTAGTCGCTATCTTTTTTTATTTCTACATAATGAATTTGCAAAAAACATTGTATAATGAATCATTTATCAAATCAGCTAACGGTACACTAGAAACTGTAAAATTTGGGATGGAAGAAATTTTAACTTTAGAAAGTTATGAAACTGTTAACAAAATATTCCTTCAAGCCAAGAAAGATAAATATGTAGAATTCATAGTTCTGACTCTAGATAAGGACGAGATTCTTGCAAAATATCCTGAATCACTAAAGATTACTATTGATAGACTTAACCAATTATCACTAAAGAAATCACTTCAAGATTCCGTGTTTGTATTATCATCAACTTATAAATCTAAATTATGGAGTGGAGAATTATTTATTGGTTTTTCTACAAAAGAAATTAAAGAACAAAAAGAAAAAGTTTTATCGGATGTTGGAATTACAAATCTCATTATTTTGTTTGTTATTGTAATAGGGATTATTCTTATAACTACCAATATTACTAGACCTTTAGAAAATTTAAGACGAGTTACAGAAAAAATTGGGAAAGGAAATCTAAGTACGCGTGCTGACGAGAGTAAAGGAGGTCTAGAAGTAACTTCTGTTTCAAGAGCATTCAATCAAATGATATCTAGCTTAACCGACACACAAAAAGAATTGCAATCGGAACTTTCCGAAGCAGCAATCTTTGTTTTTTCTATTTTACCTGAACCAATAAAATCTGATTTAACTGTTGAGTGGAGATTCATTCCATCAAGGGAACTGGGTGGCGATGCATTTGGATATCATTACATCGATGAAAAAAATCTTGCAATTTATTTGATTGATGTTGCCGGGCATGGTGTTGGTTCTGCTTTACTCTCTGTTTCGGTAGTGAATATTATGCGGACACAATCTTTAACAGGAACTGATTTTCACAATCCTTGTGATGTATTGTTTTCTCTCAATCAAGTTTTTCAGATGGAAAATCACGGGGACAAATTTTTCACTTTATGGTATGGTGTATTAAATAAAAAAACACTTGAACTGAAATACAGTTGTGCAGGTCATCCTCCTGCATTCTTAGTGAGAAAGACTAAGACAAACATTAAAGAAATTAAAAAAATTGGTGCGCTTAATAATTTTATCGGATTTTTACCTAATATTAAATTTGAAAGCAATGTTTTTCAAATGCAAAAAAATGATTCTCTGTATATATATAGTGATGGTTTAAGTGAATTAATGAACGAAAAAAATAAAATGATTAGCGAAGGCGAGTTTACGCAATCATTAAAAGACTATGATGATAAAAGTATTGACGAACTATTAATCAATTTAAGAGACAAGCAAAGAAATAATACATTTACAGATGACTGTTCAATAATCAAAATTATTATTTGAAGAAAGAATAAAGAGTAGAGACGCGATATATCGCGTCTCTACAAATAAACATTAGAACTTAGGTGTTAATCCCATATTATAAAACATGAAAGAATAAAGATCAGTAACTAGATCAATAGATTTTGATGTACTTGTCCCAGCCCCATGTCCAACTTTTGTCTCAATACGAATTAGAGTTGGGTTCTTACCGCTGTTCATTTCCTGAAGTGTTGCCGCATACTTAAATGAGTGAGCAGGGAAAACACGATCATCATGGTCAGCTGTTGTTACCATTGTAGCAGGATAGTCTGTACCTTTCTTAATATTATGAAGGGGAGAATATTTAATTAAATATTTGAACTGATCCGGATTATCGCTTGAACCATATTCAGAAACCCAAGCCCAACCTATAGTAAATTTATGAAACCGCAGCATATCCATAACACCAACTTGTGGGAATGCTACTTTATATAAATCCGGTCGTTGATTAATAACAGCACCGATCAATAATCCACCATTAGAACCACCCTGAACGGCAAGTTTCTTTGGATTCGTATATTTATTTTTTATTAAATATTCCGCTGCCGCTATAAAATCATCAAAAACATTTTGTTTTTTCTCAAACATCCCTGCTTTGTGCCAATCTTCACCATACTCACTTCCACCTCGTAAACATGCAAGTGCATACACAACATTGTTCTCGAGCAATGGAATTCTTGCAACACTAAATCCGGGTTGCTGTGAGATATTAAATCCGCCATAAGCATATAATAGTGTTGGATTATTCCCGTCTAATTTCAATCCTTTTTTATGAACAATGAACATAGGAATTTTTGTACCATCTTTACTCTTGTAAAAAACTTCTTTTGTTTCATAAGCAGATGGTTCGAACTTTACTGCAGCTTTTCTAAATAACTCTGATTTATTGTTTTTGACATCGTACTTATAAATTGTAGGTGGATATGTAAATGAAGTAAAAGTATAAAACGTTTCGAATTCATCCTTCTTTCCGCCAAAACCTCCGCAAGTTCCAACAGCAGGTAATTTTACATCATATAAATATTTACCATTTGTATCGAAGACAGATACTTTGCTTGTTGCGTCTTTTAAATATGTTACAAATAATTTACCGCCGACAAGAGAAACACTTTGCATAACCTCCTTAGTTTCCGGAATAATTGTCTTCCAATTTTCTTTTGCGGGACTTTTTGGATCAACTAAAATTAGTTTGTTGTTTGGTGCTTGATAGTTTGTTGATATTAAAAATTTGGCACCAAGATTATCAACAACACTGTATTCTGCTTCAAATTTATCAAAGATTGGTTCGATTCTAGAAACATAGGTTAAATCTTTGTAGTAAAGCATATTTTCAGAAGCTGTTCCTTGTGATACATTAATAATTAAAAACTTTTCATCATCAGTTACGCCGGCTCCAAATCCATATTTTGGATTTTGTTTGTCTTCCATCACTAAAATATCATCAGACTGAGGTGACCCAAGTTTGTGATAATAAAGTTTTTGATATTCTACTTTTTGTTTTAATTCATCACCAGCTTTAGGCTCATCGTAACGACTATAATAAAAACCGTCTTTATACCAAGAAGTACCGCTGAACTTAGACCATTTGATATAATCGGATGTTAATTTTTTTGTTAGAACATCCATAACATAAAATTCACGCCAATCGGAACCACCGCGGGAAATTCCGTAACACAAATATTTATCATCTTTAGAAAAAGCCAAACCTCCCAGACTTATAGAACCATCGGTGGAAAGTTTATTGGGATCAAGTAAAACTTCCGGAACCCCGCTCAAACCTTTTTGAATATAAATTACACTTTGTTCTTGAAGACCATCATTTTTTGAAAAGGTGTAGTATTCACCGTGTTTAGATGGTGCTGAAAATTTTTCATAGTTCCATAAATCCGTTAGCATTTTTCTTAATTCATCACGGAAGGGGATTTTGGAAAGATAATCGTGTGTTACTTTGTTTTCAGCTTCAACCCAATCAGCAGTTTCTTTAGAATTATTATCTTCAAGCCATCTGTAAGGATCTGAAATTTTTGTGCCGCTGTAATCATCAACATGATCTACTTTTTTTGTTGTTGGATATTGAATTTGAGCGTGTATAGAAATAGATAAGAATAATATTAGAACAAAGAACCTTGTTACAATTTTCATTTTTCTCTCCCTTAAAGATGAAATAATGTTACTTTATTAATTCTAAATTAGAATTCAAAATTTACAATTCCAACCATCTAACTGTTAATTTATGTTAGAATAATACAATATAAAAGTGCTTAAGAAACGCTATTTACATGCTAAAATGAAAAGATTCTATCATTTTTCACCTTCCTTGCTTCAGAAGGCAAACGTGTCTATTTTTCTTATGTCAATTTTCCAGAATATGGAAGTTGAGTTAACGATTTGAGAGCTGATTTTTTTAATAAATAAATCCAATAATTCACTTCAGTATTGAATTTCAATTCGGTAACTCATCAATATTAATAACAAAATTCTAATAGAGGTTAGTTTATGAGTAGCGACAAAGCTTTTAATCCTTTCGAGATGGCACAGACACAATTTGACAAGGTTGCAGAAATATTAAATCTCGATGATGCAACAAGACAATTATTAAGAAATCCGTTAAGAGAATTTCACTTTAGCATTCCAGTAAGAATGGATGACGGAACAACAAAAGTATTTAGAGGATTCAGAGTTCAGCATAATGATGCACGCGGTCCATGTAAAGGCGGAATACGTTTTCACCCGCAAGAAACCATTGATACGGTTAAGGCACTTTCAATGTGGATGACGTGGAAATGTGCAGTTGTAAATATTCCATTAGGCGGTGGAAAAGGAGGAGTCATTTGCGATCCTCATAATCTTAGCATGAAAGAACAAGAACAAATTTGCCGGGGATGGATTCGTCAAATGGCAAAAAATGTAGGTCCTTTAAATGATGTACCGGCACCGGATGTTATGACAAATGCACAGCACATGTTATGGATGCTTGATGAATTTGAAGCAATTCACGGTGCAAAATTTCCAGGTTTCATTACTGGCAAACCTGTGGGGATGGGTGGTTCACTTGGAAGAGCAGAAGCCACTGGATATGGAGTAATTTTTACTGTTCGGGAAGCTTTAAAAGAACTTGGTATTCGTCCGCAAGATACAAGTGCAGCAGTACAAGGATTTGGAAACGTAGCTCAGTTTGCTATTGAGCTTTATCTTCAAATGGGTGGAAAAGTTGTTTGCGTTTCCAGTTGGGATCAAAATGATCAATGCTCTTATACAATTAAGCGTGCAAGCGGAGTCAATCCGCAAGAACTTTTGAAAATTACGGATAAGTTCGGCGGCATTAATAAAGCTGAAGCAAAAAAACTTGGTTACGAAATTCTAGATGGTGATGCATGGATTGAACAAGAAGTTGATATTCTTATACCTGCTGCTTTGGAAAATCAAATCCGTCAAGACAATGTGAATAAGATCAGTAAAAAAGTAAAAATTATTGCTGAAGGTGCAAATGGTCCAACTACACCTGAGGCTGACAAAGTAATTCAAGAAAGAGGAATTTTTGTAATTCCGGATTTCTTGGCTAATGCCGGCGGTGTTACTTGCAGTTATTTCGAACAAGTTCAATGTAACATGAATTACTATTGGGAAAAGGATGAAGTGCTCGGTAAGTTAGATGTTAAGATGACTGCCGCTTTCCATGCAGTGAGCGATTTAGCAAAGAAAAGAAAACTTTATATGAGAGATGCTGCATATGTTATTTCTGTAAATCGTGTTGCGCAAGCATGTAAAGATCGTGGTTGGGTATAATAAGCAAATAGTTTTAACAATTAGCCATTAGTGTTTAGCCGGGAATTGTGAGATATGATCAATCAATTTCCGGCTTTTTAATCTTCATTGAGTTTTGAATGCAATCAAACACAAATAACGATAACAAATTTTTGCCTCGATTCGACCGTAATTTTTTTGAATCAAGTGAATATTATTCATGGATTGGTGAAGGATCATTCGGTGGTAAAGCAAGCGGACTTGCCTTAGCAAACAAAATCATAAAAGAAAAAATTGATCTTAACATTTTTCCGGAAGTTGAGTTAAGTATTCCACGATTGATTGTTTTACGTACAGAAATTTTTGATTTATTTATGGGACGTAACAAACTTTGCGAAATCGCTTATTCAAATCAATCCGACGACGATATAATACTTGCTTTTCTTCAGGCAGATCTTCCAACTGAAATTCTCGGTGATTTACGCTCACTTATCGAAAGTGTGCATGTACCGTTAGCAATTCGCTCGTCCAGTATGTTGGAAGATGCAAAGTATGAACCTTTTGCCGGTATTTATGCAACAAAGATGATCCCGAATAATCAGCCAAGTACAGATACAAGATTTTTAAAACTCACAGAAGCTATTAAATTTGTATTTGCATCTACATTTCTTAAAGCATCCAAAGATTATTTCAAGGTATCATCGCACAAAATAGAAGATGAAAAGATGGCGGTTATAATTCAGGAAGTTGTTGGATCGAAACATGATTTTAGATTCTATCCCAATTTTTCCGGAGTTGCACGGTCTTATAATTTTTATCCAACCGGAAGAGCAAAACCTGAGAATGGTGTTGTAAATCTTGCTCATGGTCTTGGCAAAACAATTGTTGATGGCGGAATTGTATGGAGCTATTCTCCTGCATTTCCAAAAGCAGTAACTCCATTTGCCGATCCTTCCGATATTTTGAAAAATACTCAAACTAACTTTTGGGCTGTTAATATGAATCCGGTTGTCGAATACGATCCCACTAAGGAAACGGAGTATTTGATCCAGCCGGAATTAAGTGATGCAGATTATGATGATACACTGAAATATATTGCATCCACCTTTGATGCATCATCTCAACGAATCGTGATGGGAACCGGGAACAACGGACCACGTGTGATAAATTTTTTACAATTGCTTTCCATGAATGAATTTAAATTCAACGATCTTATCAAAAAATTATTAGAGGTTTACGAGCAAGCTCTTAATAGTCCTGTTGAAATAGAATTTGCAGTTACAATTTCAAACGAACCTAAAAAATTACGATTAGGATTTCTTCAAGTTCGGCCAATGGTTGTATCCGATGAAACAATTGATGTTGATAAATCAGAAATGAATGGAGATGATGTTTTAGTCGCGTCGGATCGCGTTATGGGAAATGGGTTTGTGGATAATATTTATGATATTGTTTTTGTAAAGCCCGAAACATTTGATAAAAAGGATACTGTAAAAATTGCAGCTGAAATTGATTCCATAAATAAAGAATTGGTGAATGGAAATACAAAATATCTTTTGATTGGTTTCGGCAGATGGGGAAGTTCCGATCCTTGGTTAGGTATACCAATAGACTGGGGACAAATTGCCGGCGTCAAAGCAATTGTTGAATCTACTTTATTCGGAATTAATGTTGAATTAAGTCAAGGTTCTCATTTCTTTCATAATCTTACTAGTTTCAACGTAAGCTATTTTTCAATAACTTTTGATGGAGACTTTAAGATTGACTGGGATTGGCTTAATAAACAAACGGTAATTACTGAGAAAGATTTTGTTAAACATGTAAAACTTTCTAAATCTCTAAAAATAAAAGTTGACGGAAGAAAGAGCTGCGGAGTAATTAAAAAATGGTAAACGAAAATAAGCCGATAGATAATTTAGTTTTCGAACTTCAAGAACGTGCTAAAGAACTGAATTGTCTTTACACAATAGAAGATAGTTTAAACAGGTCGGATATTTCACTGCGCCAAGCGTTTCATACTGTTATTAATGCAATTCCTCCCGGCTGGCAGTTTCAAAATGTTTGTAAAGCAAAATTGGTTTACGGTGAAATCGTTTATCAAACAAGTGATTTTGAAGAAACAAAGTGGGTTATAAATTCAAATATTATTGTACAAGATCAAATAGTTGGACGTATATCGGTTTATTATACTGAAGAAGTTCCTTCATCGGGTGACGGCCCATTTCTAAAAGAAGAAAAAAAATTATTAGATACGATTGCTGAGCGGCTTGGCCACTTCATTCTTCATCAAAAATTGAAAAATGTTTTTAATGAATTTCAATCTGTACGTCAGCAAGTTGACGGGCATACAAAAGGAGAATGGCGAATCGTTTTAGATATGATACGCAAGACAGATCCAAATTTGTTTATGAGTCTGTTAAGAAAAACGTTACATCTTTTATGTTGGAAAGGTGTTGAAGAAGCAGAAATGTTAATGAAGCACACAAGTCTTTCTTGGAAAGGTGAAACAACAGAGGAAGACCTTCAATATGATGATAATAAGCCGTTAAAAGTTTCTAAGATGGTTAACTATGATCAGTATGTTGAAACAATATTAAAATTAGCCGATGAAAATTTACCTGATGATATAATCCTTTCAAGAATACAAAAGTGGATTCAAGAAGATAAATCCAGTGCTCTTATAAAAGTTGTTGAGACGCAAGACACTTCACTAACAGACATTGCAGATGCAATTCGGAAATATTATCACATGGCGCCGGAGAAATTTGAACTTCCGCCATCAACAATTAAAGGTTTACGTGTATCACTCTTAAGAAGATTTTTTACCGAACAACTGGAATATATAAGTGTAGCAAAAGAATATGTGAAGCTTACGGATTTTTATAAACTTATAGATAAAATGATTTTTCCTTCGGGAAGCCACGGTAAACTGGGCGGTAAAAGTGCAGGATTGTTTTTAGCGGCTCACATTCTTCAAAAAGTTGGTGAAAGTGTTGAAATTTTAAGCGAACTCAAAACACCAAAAACGTGGTATATAACTTCTGATGGTGTTCTTCATTTTATGCAGCACAACAATTTGGAAGAGGTGTTAGAACAAAAATATAAAGAGATTGATGAAGTCCGAATCGAATATCCGCATGTAGTTCAATTATTTAAAAATTCGGAATTTCCGCCGGATATAATTAAAGGGTTATCTATGGCGTTAGACGACCTTGGTGATAGACCATTAGTCGTAAGAAGTTCAAGTCTTCTTGAAGATCAAATGGGAGCTGCCTTTTCCGGTAAGTACAAAAGTTTATTTCTTGCCAATCAAGGAACAAAACAGCAGAGATTAGTTGCGCTCATGGATGCAATTGCAGAAGTCTATGCTTCAACATTCAGCCCTGACCCGATAGAATATCGTGCAGAACGAGGTTTGCTGGATTACCATGAAGAGATGGGCGTTATGATTCAAGAAGCAGTGGGCACGAAAGTCGGCAAATATTATTTTCCTGCTTTTGCAGGTGTAGCATTTAGCAATAATGAATTCCGCTGGTCACCACGTATTAAAAGAGAAGACGGACTAATACGAATGGTGCCCGGTTTTGGTACAAGGGCTGTAGATAGATTGAGTGACGATTATCCTGTTCTTGTTTCACCCGGACAACCTAACCTGAGAATAAATATTTCTCCTGAGGAACTAAGAAGGTATTCTCCCAAAAAAATTGATGTTATAAATTTAGAAACAAATGAATTTGAATCAATTCTGATTAATACACTTTTAGATGAATGCAGTTCGGAATATCCTTTGTTCACAGAAATATTTTCTGTTCTAGACGGAACAATGATTAGACAACCCGGACCATTAGATGTATTTGATCACTCTAAGGAATTTTTAGTAACGTTTGACGGATTAATTACAAAGACTAATTTCTTAAAACGCATTGACGTTATATTAAAAATTTTGCAAGAGAAAATTAAAACTCCGGTAGATATTGAATTCGCTTATGATGGCAAAGATTTTTATATGTTACAATGCCGTCCGCAAAGTTTTTCCAGAGAATCGAATTCAGATTCAATCCCTAAAGAAGTGCCGGAAGAAAAAATTGTTTTTACAGCTCATAAGTTTGTTTCAAATGGAAGAGTACCTGATATTACACATATCGTTTATGTGGATCCCCAAAAATATTCTGAGATATCCGACCGGAACAAAATGCTTAGCGTGGGGCGTGCTATAAGCAAGCTTAACAAAACTTTACCTAAAAGAAAATTTATTTTAATAGGTCCGGGTAGATGGGGTAGTAGAGGTGATATAAAACTTGGAGTAAGCGTTACATACTCAGATATTAATAACACGGCGATGCTGATTGAAGTAGCAAGGAAAAAAGGGAATTATGTCCCCGATCTTTCTTTCGGAACTCATTTTTTCCAGGACCTTGTTGAAGCCGGCATTCGTTATCTGCCATTGTATCCTGACGATGCGAGAGTTGTATTTAATGAGAAGTTCCTAAATTCTTCTCCAAATATTTTTAATGATCTAGTACAGGAGTATAATTATTTAGAAGATACTATTAAAGTAATTGATGTATTGAAAACGACCGGTGGATCAATATTGAAGATATTAACCAATGCTGAACTAGATGAAGCTATTGGAATGTTTGCCGCACAATCTGCAGAGACTAGTTTAGAAAAAGAATATAAAGAGGTGATTGAATATCATCCCAGCGATTATTGGAGATGGCGGATGAAGATGGCAGAAAAAATTGCTTTAGAATTAGATGCAGACCGATTTGGTGTAAAAGGAATTTATGTTTTCGGAAGTACAAAAAATGCTATCTCCGGTCCGGGTAGTGATATTGATCTTATTGTTCATATTGAAAAAGGAAAATGTAATATTAAAGAACTTTCATTATGGTTTGAAGGATGGAGTTTAGCATTAAGTGAAATGAATTATTTACGTACTGGATACAAATCTTCGGGATTGCTTGACGTTCATTATGTAACAGATGAAGATATTACAAACAAATCAAGTTATGCTTCAAAGATAGATGCAGTTACTGATGCAGCACGTCCGTTAAAGTTTAAGACAAAAGCCAATTAGATAAGCCGTCTGAAAAATTATGAAATGTCATTTCGAAGGAGCGGAGCAACTGAGAAATCTTACTAGAAAAAGATTTCTCCCTTCGGTCGAAATGACATAATATTATTTTCAATGGTTCTTAAATAAGAATTCGTTCTGCAGTTTCAGGATTACTCAATTCGAATTTAACAACAGCAAGTTCGTTTCCTTTATGAGCTGCACTGAAACAATATGTCTGACCAATTTTATCTTTCCAACTTCCCGAAATCTGTGCCGATTCATGTATATGACCGTGTAAAGTAATCAGCGGTTGTTTCTTTTCTATAAATCTTTTTATTGCAATGCTTCCTACATGAGTATCAACAGGTACATGGTCAATTAATTTTCCGCTGGTTGCTACATTGTCTAAATTAGTCTGATATGGCGGACCATGAAAAAGAAAAATTGCTTTAGTAAGATCCTCATTTTTGGTAAGTGTATCCAAATCATCTTTTATTGTGGAATATTTTTTTTCGTGATTTGAAATATCAACAGTTCTTTTCCCTTCTTCGGGTGAAATAGATCCCGGGTCAACAAATCTTGAAACATCATATTTCTCCCAATCTTTTAATAAGAAAGGAGACGGAGGAGTAAAAGCATAACCGTAAATATTATATTCTAAGAAATTTGTTTTGCGGAAGTGGATATATTCTATCAATGATTGTTTGTCAAGTTCCATAATTGATGGTTCTTCAATCCTAGCGTCGTCATTTCCAAGGATAAGCATTATTCTAGGGTATTTATCCAACATTGTTGTTTTTAAGTTTTGAAGATTGGGGAGAAGAAAATCAGTTACAAAATTTGCTGAATGATATGAATGCGGAAGAAGATCTCCGCCTAAAAAAACCAAAACCGGCTGATAAGATTCAATTGCTTGGAATAATTTTGCGTATTGATCTTCTTTACCGTGAAGATCTGAGACAAATAGTGAAATCATAGAATATTTTTAATTAGTCTGTAACAAAATTAATAAATATTTTTATACTTCAATTTTTTTAATTTGGGAATTAAATGATAGTTATACTTGATATTGAAACCGGGCAAAGCAAAGTTTCATCTGATTTCCTAACATCTTTAGGGATTGAAAACTTAATCTCAAACAATGAACATAAAGTTCTTAAAGCAGACGGAATAATAATTCCGGATTGTAATAGCATTAATTTAGCTTCTAAGAAATTGCAGTTATGTAATTTTAACAGCTCACTTCGAATGATTAAAAAACCAATCCTTGGAATTAATGCCGGGATGAATTTAATGACTGAAGCAGTTTCTGAAGAGAATGTTATTGGGTTGGGATTTTTCAAATGTAAAAGTGTAAGATTAGATAATCAAAGAGAGCAAATTGAATCTGTCATTAAAACATCAGCAAGTTCCAAACTGTTCGGTAATCTTTCAGGTAATAAAGTGACGTTTTCTAATCTAACTTGCGGTGTCGAATCATCAAAAGATTCTACCTCAATTATCACACTGGAAGGAAAAGAGATTTGCGGTTCGTTAGAAAATGAAAATTATTTTGGTGTGCAGTTCAATCCGGAACTATCTGGTATTAATGGAGAAGAAGTATTAAAAAGTTTTTATAAAATCTGTAAACAGAAACCCACTAACAACCAATCACCAACCACAAATAACTAATCACTAAATAACTCTTGACCTATTCCCATTATTATTCTAAGTTGTAAGCAGAACAAGGGGTTGTCTCTTATGATCCAAAATTCTATCAATTTCTCTTTCTTGTTTTTCATTCCACAAAGTCGTTTATCATTTATATAAATAGATTATTCCTTTACTGCGTAGTAAAATATTTAATGTGGTAAAACACAAACGCCGTCATTTAAATTGGCGGCGTACTTAATAGTTAAGCAACACGCATAAATAATTTTGTGGCATCTTGAATCACTAATAAAAGGAGCTGTCTAAAATGAAAATTAAAAATATTAATGGCACTTCGGATACTACATGTTCTTGTGGCTCTTGGCTGAAACATTGGGAAAAATTTAGTAAACAAACTGTCACTTATTGCCCAGTTTCTACGTGTTACAATAAAGATATTGTTGGTGCACATGTTCAAAAGGCGACTGGTTACGACAACAAGTGGTACATTTATCCATTGTGCAATGCACATAACCAATCTACTAGCGAATTAGAAGTTCCTGACAGCTATACACTAGTTCCCGCTAACAAAAAGGAAACTTGTGAGAAGTAATTAGTTATGTGTAATAAAAATGGGAAATAAAAAGGAGATATAAATAAATGATTGAAAGAATATGGGAACTTCTAACCACCTTCACTGAAGAATCAAATACCGCTGCACTTGCTAAGTGTACGGAAAATGGTTTTGATGTCAATCGTGGAATAGTTTCACTTGACGAATCTTTTATAAACTTGAATTCCGCTAAAGCTATTCTTATGGATTCAATTGAAAAAAGAAAACTAATTCAATTACCAATATCAATTCAGAAAATTCTTTTTGCTAATATAGAAGCAATCTCACGATCATTAACTAACTTAATTAATGGAACTGATGAAATCGAAAATCTTACCAATTATATAGAGCAGTTGAATGTTTCAATTTGGCAATATGGATTGCATAATCTTTCTGATGAGTTACTCGGTTTCCTCAACAAAATGAATCAACTTAAGAACCAAGAAGTTGAAATTGCAAATCTGAGAAGAGAACTTAAAGCTGCTATGAGTCAAAAATCCGCTTTAGAGAATCTTGTTACAACTGCTAATAATGCAGTTGAAAATCTAAGTCAAATCGTTGCCCAGTCTGAAAATAATAAGGACAAAACAGAGGAAAATGTTTCCTATACTACGCAAGCAAATCAAAACGCTTCAGCATTAATTGCAACAATTCAACAAAACGAAGCTATTTCTACACAACTTTTAGCAAATACTAAAACCAGTAATTCTGAGGTTATTGCACTCGAACCAAAAATAAAAGAATTTTATTCCCAAATTGATCAATATCGTAATAAGATCACATCTACTACAGAAGACGCTCATGATGCAGTAAAAATAAATAAGGAAGAAACTGATATCTTAATTAATAATCTTCAACAGCTTGAAGATCAAATCAAAGTCCAGATTGAAAAAGCAACTGGGTTTTCATTATTTCATTCATTTCAAACACGTCAATACGAATTAGCCAAATCAAAAAGACTTTGGTTTTATGCGCTTGGGTTTTTAATATTAGCATCTTGGGGTGTCTCTATTTTTGTTATTTTGACTACGACTAATTTTGATGTCGCATTTTTCGGTAAATTATCGATGACTCTTCCACTTATCTATGCAATATATTTTTGTACTGTTCATTATGGTCGTGAAAGAAAACTTGAAGAAGAATATGCTTTCAAATCGAACATTTCAATTTCGCTTGTCCCTTATCAAGAACTAGTTGAGAAACTTGTCAAAAGTGATCAAGCGGGTGAAAGAGAGAAATTCACAGCCTTTATTATAGATGCTATTACAAAAGTTTATACCTCTCCAACTGATAAAGTCTTTGATGGTGAACAAAAATCAAATGTAACTCCAATAGATGGTTCCAAGCAATTAGAAAAGATTATTAAATCAATAATAGATCCACTGGAGCCGTTAATAAAAGCTTTTAAACATTGATTTATAATATAGAACATAACCCACACTTCAAAGGTGACCATCTGTTCGATTTGGTATTATTGAGTCGCATTTATATTTTGTCTTTAACTGCCAAAGGAATAATAATAATGAGTAATCAGTTTACCTAAATATATAGAGGGCAAGAAAAATGTTATACAAAAAATTATTAGTCATAACTTTTTTGGCTTTATTAATTGTTTTGTTAAGCAGTTGTGCAGATGCTATCCAATATCAATATGCAGTAGATATTAAATCGGTTGGCTTTTGGTATGGATTATGGCACGGAATGATTGCGCCGATAAGTTTTATAATTTCTCTCTTCGATAAGAATGTTGCCATCTATGCTGTTTACAATAGCGGCGGGTGGTATAATTTCGGATATCTTTTAGGATTAAGCATTTCCATGGGAGGAAGCTGTACTGCAGCAAATAAGAAAAAACATTTCTGGAAAAAATAATTCTCTTGTAAATATTTACTAGGCTGTCACGGTCCGACCGTGACAGTTGGTGAAACTTTTTATAGATAATTGGAAATATTTTTTTATTATAATTCTCGAAATAAGAGAAAGAGGCTGTATGAAAAGGTATTGCACACTAACCATCTACGTGCTTTTATTCTTATTTATAAACTCTTGTTCGCAATCTCAGAAAAAAAATGTTAAAGAGGCCGAATCGTCTCCATTAATAATGGAAGGAATGGTATATGTAGAAGGAGGTAGTTTTGATATGGGGAACAAAAATGGAGGAACGATGTTTGACGGAAAATTGGCAGAACGTGTTCACAGAGTATCAGTAAGCAGTTTTTATATAGATAAGTATGAAGTAACGCAAGCAGATTATGAAAAGGTGATGGGAAAAAATCCGTCACTTTTTAAGAACCCGGATGCACCGGTAGAAAATGTCACTTGGTATGAAGCTAATGAATATGCAAAGAAAATAGGGAAGAGACTTCCGACAGAAGCAGAATGGGAATATGCAGCAAGAGGAGGGAACAAAAGTATGGGATATGAATATAGTGGGGGAAATAAACTTTCTGAATTAGCTTGGTTTGATGAAAATAGTATCCAGAGTACACAACCAGTTGGTAAAAAGAAACCTAATGAATTAGGAATATTTGATTTGAGCGGTAATGTATGGGAGTGGTGTTGTGATTGGTATGGTAGGGATTATTACTACAGCAGTCCAGAAAATAATCCTACAGGCCCAGACAGTGGAACCGAGCGTGTTAAACGCGGCGGCTCTTGGATACTTCCATTTATTTGTTGCAGAGTTACATTCCGTCTCAGCAATGATCCGACAGATAGTAGCAAGGATATCGGATTTCGCTGTGCGAAATAATTAAACTTTTACAAAACTGTCACGGTGTGACCATGACAGCTGGTGAAAAACTAAAGTTTTGTATCAACCTTTCTTGGGCAACCATTCGGAAACTCAAAAACTGTTTCCAAATGCGATTCAGAACATTCATCGGGATTACAGCAAGTATAACAAACGCGTTTGAGCGCACGTACTTCCATCAATTTAATATGCGGAGATAAGAAATCTTTTTTAATTGGTTCTTCATTAAATAAATCTGTACTTAAATATTTTTTATTGTCGTCCGAAAAGACTGTTACAATAACAGAATCCTTACCAAGTTCATTCTGAATTTTTAAGGCGCCCAGTAAATTAGCTCCGGAAGAAATTCCAACACCGATGCCAAGTTCTGCCGCAAGTTTTTGAGCCATAATAATTGAATCACCATCGTCAACATCAACAACTTTA
This sequence comes from Melioribacter sp., assembly GCA_023250955.1. Lineage (GTDB taxonomy): Bacteria > Bacteroidota > Ignavibacteria > Ignavibacteriales > Melioribacteraceae > Fen-1258. Next base: position 23,617 of record JAHEZQ010000026.1, read on the forward strand.
TCTAGGGACTCTAATTTTAATATCTGCGGAATGAATTCATCGGATATACCTTGTATGCGATGTTTGCCAACTTTGTATCCGGTTGATAGCGTTGGAGAATTAGTCGGCTCCAAAGGATAAATTTTTATGTTGGGATATTTTTCCCTAAGGAATCGCCCTGTTCCCATAATAGTTCCGCCGGTTCCAACACCGGCAATAAATGCATCCGGTTTTATTCCGTGAAATTGTAATTGCCAATAAATTTCCGGTCCGGTGGTTCGGTAATGTGCTTCACAATTATCGGTATTGGAAAACTGCCTTGGCAGAAAAGAATTTTCTGTTTTAGCTGCTAATTCTTCAGCACGCGCAATACTTCCGAGAAATCCGCCTTCTTCTTTGCTTACCAAAACAACATTAGCGCCAAAACTTTTAATGAGATTAATTCTTTCCTTACTCATCCAATCTGGTATAAAGATAGTTACAGGATGCCCGAGAGCTCTGCCGATTGCAGAAAAAGCAATACCTGTATTTCCGCTTGTTGCTTCAATGATTAACGCACCGGGTTTTAGATTATTTTTTTCATAACCGTTCTTAAAAATGTAAAATGCCATCCTATCCTTGATACTTCCGGTCATGTTTAGATTTTCTGCTTTGGCAAAAATTCTTCTCTTCTCACCGTTAAATAAAAGTTTAATTTCTAAAAGGGGAGTGTTACCCATTAGACTTGCAAGTCCAGCTACGGGATTGTGATTATCAGACATATTTTTTCCTGTAATAAATGAAATGAAATAAATTACTTTATAACATTTAAAACCCAATCTCCTATTGCATCTAGGAAACCGGGTACAAATTCCCTTTTCAATCCTGAATATTCAGTTGGACTTCCGATTTTTGCTTCTTGATAGAGATGATTTGCCTTCGGGAAAACAATAGACTTAAAATTTTTATTTCCCGCAATAGTAAGAGCATCTTCCATTTTTTGTTTATTTAAGGAAGGAGGAAATTGCAAGTCTAATTCGCCAAATAACATTAATACCGGGATTCTAATTTTTTCTAATGTTGGAATAGGATCATACTTAACATAAAATCTAAACCAAGGATTATTAAAAACAGTTATTTGCGACTGAACATTAGAGTTAATATATGCTTCTTTATTCTGGATAGAATTTTTTACTTCCTTGCTGAAAGCTTCATAATCTTTTTCTGCAAATGTCTTTATCTCTTTTTGCAAGCTACTAATATCAATATCATTATTGAGTGCGTAATTTATTTTGTTCTGTAATGCCAAATTTTGTGCTATTAAAGAATCTGAAACGCCGCTTGCTTTCAAAATTAATTTTTGTTGTTCGATCAATGCTTTGCCGCCATCAACGCCATTGCCTGAGATCAATACAATAAAGGAAACATCTTTAGAATTAACTGAGGCCAGCTCTGCAATTTGTGAGCCTTCACTGTGTCCTAGCAAACCAATTTTTGTCCGATCAATATTACTTTGCTTTTTTAGAAATTCGATTGCCGCGAGTGCATCGTTAGAAAAATCTTCAGTTGTAGATTGCATTGTGTTGCCCGTTGATCCGCCAACTCCGCGGTCATCATATCTAAGAACAGCAAAACCTTTTCGAGTTAAGTAGTCTGCAATTATTTTAAATATTTTGAATCCGAAAATATCTTCATCTCTGTCTTGCGGGCCATTTCCGGTTAGTAGAATTATTGCCGGAAATTTACCTTCTGCTTTTGGTGTTGTTAATGTTCCGGTCAGAAGAACCCGTCCATTCTTAAATGCAACATCATCTTTGAAATAGGGAATAGGTTCATCAATCTGTTCAGTCGGTTGATTTTGAACTATTGGTTTTGTTGTCTTTACTAAACTGAATGTTCCTTTCATGCCAGCTTGAAGAAGTGAACCATTAATCGAATCAGTTTTTAATTTGCCGTCAAAATTTGCAGTGCCGGCTGAACTTGGCAGTTCAAAATGAATCTGATTTTTCTTATACGTAAAGACCGGTAATTTAAATTCATTTACTTTCTGGGTAGGAATGCTAATGAATCCGTTTAAGGATTTATTTGTTTTTGTTACGTTAATTTGGAAATCCAATTCGATGCTAAGCATTTTCAACTTTCCTGACCAATAACCTAAAATTTCTTTTTGTGCATTGATCTGTGATAATGTTAAGATCGAGATGAAAAATATTCTTAATAAAGTTTTCACATGATTCCTATATTATGAATTCTAAGCGGTTCAAAAATAAACAGTTTAAAACAAAAAAGCCCCTCGCAATGCAAGGGGCTTTAATTAATTAACTAAAATTAACCAAGATAAGCTTTCAAATTTTTACTTCGTGTAGAGTGGCGTAATCTGATTAGCGCCTTCTCTTTTATTTGACGAACACGTTCACGGGTTAGATTTAATTTTTCACCGATCTCTTCTAATGTAAGTGAATGTTCTTTCCCTAATCCAAAGTATAGACGAATAACTTCAGCTTCTCTTTCAGTCAAAGTAGAAAGTGATCTTTCAATTTCTGCTTTCAAAGATTCTTTCATAAGAGTAAAATCGGGAGCCGGCTGATCATCATTCGGCATAACATCTAACAAACTATTATTGTTGTCTTCGCTATGAGCAAACGGTGCATCCATCGAAACGTGGCGGCCTGCTATCTGCATAGCATAAGTAACATCGGAAACATCCATATCAAGTTGATTAGCAATTTCTTCAGGACTTGGTTTTCTTTCATATTCTTGTTCTAGTTGGCTAAGTGCTTTTCCCATTTTGTTTAAAGCACCAACACGATTCAAAGGAAGACGAACCATTCTGGATTGTTCAGCAATTGCCTGCATGATAGATTGTCTAATCCACCAAACTGCATAAGAAATAAATTTGAATCCGCGTGTTTCATCAAATCTTCTTCCGGCTTTTATCAAACCTAAATTACCTTCATTGATCAAATCGCCTAAAGGAAGGCCTTGGTTTTGATATTGTTTGGCAACGCTTACAACGAATCTTAAATTAGCTTTGGTAAGTTTCTCAAGAGCTAATTGGTCGCCTTTTTTTATACGGATGGCTAATTCTATTTCTTCATTTGGTGTTAAAAGATCAACTTTACCAATTTCTTGAAGGTACTGATCTAAAGATTTACTTTCCCGGTTTGTAAATTGCTTAGTAATCTTCAATTCTTACTATCTCCTTGAATTAAAATTTTCTACTATAAACTAATTTTTTACTGATTGAAACTTACTTTTGACTCTTATTTCGCTATAAAGTTCCGAAAGAAGGGCAATATTCTTTTGATGAATATTTTTTCCTTACTTTATTTGCCTCTGATGTGAATTTGAAAAGAGAGTACAAAACTTAATTTTTTATAATAAGTAGATGCTTGATATGTGCTAATAAAAATCACCGCTCAAAAATAAGTAAATATTGTCTGATTGTCTATCAAAATCTAACTATATGGTTACAAAAGTTATCATAATATCATTAATTGCAAATTAATTATCTGAATAACATTTAAGCTATTATCTTAACCTAATAATTGTCTAGATAGTTCAATTATGCATTAAAAAAGAGCCTAAGAAAGAGTTCTTAGGCTCTGGATAATATTATTTACCAACGAATTTTGAGCCATCCTCACTTAAATTCTTCATATACTTTTCAGGATCCTTTTGGAATTTTTTAATACATCCTGAACAGCAAAATCCTATTACTTTTCCTTTAAATACTTCCGTAGGTGTATCGCTATCAACATCTTCGCCAGTTACAGGGCAAACACTGTTCCAAATTGCAAGTTTTGTCTCTGATGCGTTGTTCTTTTTTTCATTAATTTCTTTTAGTTCAGTTTCCGAAACCTTGAATCCTCTTTTTAATAATCTTTCTTTAGCTTTTTCTACTGTAACTTCTCTAATATCCATTCCACATAAAGGACATTCGCCTTTTTCATCTGATAGAACATTTGCTTCCATAGGACATTGAAAGACTTTACCATCGTTATTTTTATCAATAGACTTTAAATCTATAACTCCTTTTCGAACAATACTAGAATCAGCGGATTGTTTCGCAGACTTCATGCCTTTCATATTCATATGCATAGATTTGTCTTGCGCGAATGTTGAAGATGCAATTAATAATGCAATGATGATAAAAAGTTTTGTGAGATTACTTTTGTGGTACATGTTTCCTCCGTTAGTTTGTTATTTTGTTTTATACCCGTGTTCTGTTAAATTTTTCTTTGCTTCTTCCAATGAAACTTCTTTTAGAATCATTTTGCATAGTGGACATTTACCAGGTTTATCAGAAATTACATTCCAATCCATCAGATCTTGAAAAACTTTTCCATCTTTGTTTTTATCTATGGTTTTCAAATCAATAATTCCTTTTCGTACAATCGAACTCTCAGATGAAGAATTATTTTTTGCATTTTTCATATTCATGCTTTTTTCTTTTGATGTTTGATCTTTATGATTAGATAGATCAGCATTGTTCTCTGGACTTGAATTCAAATTATGCTGATGTCCGGTTGGCATTCCGGTTTTAAGCTGGCTTTCAGAATCAATTAAGAAACCTCCGGTAGCTGCGATTTCATCGCCTTCATTTAAACCGGAAACTATTTGGTATTTATCTCCGAAACTATGGCCGATTTGAACACTGTGTGCTTCAAACATTCCATCACCTGTTTTTACCCATACAACAGCTCTTTTACCTGCTATGATAACAGCGTCTGCCGGGACAAGTAAACCTTGTCCACCTGAATTGTTGAATATAGTTTCACCATACATCTGCGGTTTAAGTTTGCCACCGTAACTTGAAAATTCACTTCTTACCTTTACTGTTCTTGTCTGCGAGTTAATGACGGGGTATATGAAAGTAACTCTTCCGTTAAATTCCTCTCCGGGATAAGCACGTAAGTGCAGTTTAACTGGGCTACCAACTTTTACATTCGACAAATTATTTTCATACACTTCAGCAATATTCCAAAGAGTTGAAAGCTCGGCAACATCATAAATTGAAGTTCCTTCATTTACGTAAACACCTTCTTGAACTTTCTTTTCAATCACTGTTCCGCTAATAGGTGAGAAATATGTTAAAGTGATGTTTATCTCGCGTGTCTTTTCAAGCGTTTGGATTTGTTCTGGGGTCAATCCGAATATTTCCAACTTCTTCTTTGTTGCATTCAAAAGGGAAGTAGAGTTCGATGAATTGTTTAGAGCAATTAAATATTCATTCTGCGCCTGCACTAAATCCGGACTGTAGATTTCAAATAACGGTTGACCTTTCTTAATATATTCTCCGGTTTTATCTACAAACAATTTTTCAATCCTTCCGTTAAAACGAGCCGAAATTGTTTTGCGGTTGTTCTCAACAAAATCCAGATAACTGTAAGCGGTAACTTGTTGTTGTAGATTTTCTTTCTTCACAACTATTGTTGAAACATTAGCGAGAACTTGTTTCTTACCGCTTAGCGTTACCATATTTGCCATATCTTTATCGTTTATCGGTTGTTCATTTTCATCAACAACTTTTTTGATAAGATCCATTCCGCATATTGGGCAAGCGCCGGGTCTATCCATGTGAACTTGCGGGTGCATTGTGCATGTCCAGTACTCCTTAACCGCTGTATTTGATTGCTCGTTATTTTTTGTTGAACAAGCTACCAGTAGTACAACCAAAAGAAGAGCTATGTATAATGGTTGATGGATGATGGATGACGGACTATGGATGATGGATGATGGACTATGGTTGATGGATGATGTAAAATATTCTTTAATAGTTTTCATGTTATTTCTTCTTTTTGTTTTCTTGTGAAGTTAATTTTATTGATGTAAAAATTTTACATAGCTGATCGGATTCTTCTAATAAAATCTTTATCTGTTTCTTTTGATTTTCATCTTTCAACAACTCATTTAAAACTCTTAACCAAAATTTAGATTCTCTCGCTTCTTTAGAGACAATTCCAATCTTATGAATGAAATCATCCTTTGATTCAGCAGCTTGTGATTCTTCATAATTTGCACCAATTGAAGTAGATGATTTCGCCAATTGATATATGATGACTTTATTGGCGATCGTGTTAGATAAAGTATTCAAAAATTTTAATGTATTTACTCCGAACGAGAATGTCCTTTGTAACAATTCTTCCGTTTTTGAGTTCATATTTATTTCTCCTCCCATTTATTTTTAATAATAACTAATGAAATCATCTTTCCCATAAACCATCAACCTTAATCCATTAACCATCTTTCATCATCCATCAAAACTCATCCATCTTTCTCCCAACCATCATTTCAATTTCCGCAAGCGACATTTGAATATCGGCTTTGGACATGTAATAGTTCATCTGTTGCATTAACAACATACGGTATGAATCAATTACGGTTGTAACACCGGTTCTGTTATTCTGATAAGCCGAGACTTGAGATTCTGCAGCTTTGCTATAAAGAGGAATAACTTTGTCATTGTAAAGTTTTATCAGATCAATAGCGGTGTTATATTTAACAAGAGCAGTTTTCAATTGAGAAGTCATTTCTCGCTGCATATCGTTCTTTTCAAATTCAATGCTGCTGATTCCGGCATGTAACTCTTCTTCCTTAGCTTTGTATTTATTTATAGACCAAGGCGCAAACGGAAGATTGATCGAGAACATCAGCGAATACATTGTTTCTATTTTCGGATCGAGCATTGTGAGATCGCTTTTAGAAGTTAAGATCATTCCTTGCGGCATTCTCATAAACATTCCTTGAACCATCAAATCCGGAATTAACTCACGATTGTTAGCATCAATCATTGCTTTGTTCATCTCAATCATACTTCCCATTTTTTTAAGTGTTGGATTTGAATTACCAAGCAGCTCTTCTAGTTTCGATTGTGATGAAGAAAGTATATCCGCTGAAAAGTCATTAACGGCATAAACTTCTTTTGAATCAAGATTACGTCCGAGAAGTTTATTGAGTTTGTATATCTCGGCTTCTTTCTGTTTTCCCAGAATCAAAAGCTGGGTTTCGTAAGATGCAATTTCGCTTTGAAGTGTGAGAAGATCCGCTTGATTTATTTTGTTTGTATAGTATGATGATTCGACTGATTTGATTAAATCATTAATAAGAGAAATATTTTTCTTTTGAACTTCGATTTTTCTATCGAACAACCAAAGTGTGTAGTATGACATTTTTACTTGAGCTGTAAGATTGATTTTATATATTTCATAATTGTTGCCTTCAACCAGAGTATTCTTTCTTTCAACTTCTGCCATGGCATTTAGCTTTCCTCCTAGAGGAAACATTTGAGAGAGAGCAAAGTTGTTGGAATTGGATTGATTCCAAACATCAAATGTGTTTGTCGGTATTTGCGAAAACTCAACCGAGAGATTCGGAGCCGGCAGAGTATTGATAGATTCAGTTCTCTTTTCCGATGCAGTAATTTTGTATTGCAGCGATTTCAACAGCGGATTACTTTTTACCGCTTCTGCAACTAAAGAATCAACTGACTGTGCGTTAAACTTTGTACCAAATAAAAGTAAAAGACCTATCAGATAGAGCACTGAGATTCGAAGAGAAAATTTATTTTTGTTTTTTCCCTCAACCATCAGCCATCTTCCATCAACAATTTTTCTTCCTCCATCAACCATTTTCCATTTTCCATCAACCATTTTATTCACCCTCCTTCATCCAGTCAGCCATTTTGGATAATTCTAATTTTCCTTTTTTGAGTGCGTGCTCTTTCATCATAGTAAAAAGAATCGGTGTTACTACAAGAACGTGAATCGCACTAGTAAGCAAACCTCCAATCATTGGAGCTGTCAGCGGTTTCATAACATCAGAACCGGTACCGGTAGACCACATTACAGGAATTAGTCCAACCATTGCAGTAAAGACGGTCATTAGTTTAGGCCTCAACCGGAGAACGGAACCTTCGACTGTTGCTTCATATATATCTTCGTTTGTAATTGGTCCGCGTAAACCTTTTTGATGTGCTCGTAATTTTTTATCAAGCGCTTCATGCAAATACACAACCATAATAACGCCAGTTTCGACTGCAATTCCATAGAGTGCAATGAATCCAACCCAAACTGCAACCGAAAAATTGTAACCGAGAATGTATATCATATACATTCCGCCAATAAGTGCGAACGGAACAGAGAGCATAACAACTCCTGCTTCAACATAATTTTTAAGAGTAAAGAAGAGAAGAAAAAATATTATTAAAAAAACTACAGGCATAATGATTTCAATCGTTTGCTGTGCACGGACTTTACTTTCATATTGTCCGCTCCATGTATAAGAGTAACCGGCCGGAAGTTTCAATCCATCTTCGATAACTTTTTTCGCATCAACCATAACACTTCCCATATCGCGTCCGCGCGTATTCATAAAAACTATTGAACGAAGCATTCCATTTTCACTGCTTATCATAGGAGGTCCTGTTACTAAATTAATATCAGCTAATTCAGCGAGTGGCAGATAAGTAACAGCGTTTTGATTTGTGCTTGTGAGTGAAAAATCATTTTGAGTTGTTGGGGTTTGCGGAATAAAACTTGCTTGATTTGAACTTCCCATGGAGGAAGACATTCCACCAGAATTGTTATTACTCATACCACTACCGTTCATAGAACTTGAAGATGATTGAGCAGCCATTGGATTTGATAATGCAACCGGAACGATTAAGCTTTTCAATTCTTCAATATTATCGCGGTAGTCCTTTTGATAGCGCATTCTGATAGGGAAGCGCATTCTTCCTTCGATAACAATTCCAAGATTTTGACCGCCGATTGCTGTTTCAATTATGTCTTGAAGATCGCGAATGTTAACTCCGTATCGTGCGGCCATACTTCGTTTGATTTGTATGTCGAGGTAATAACCATTCTGAACACGCTCAGCAACAACATCTGCAGCACCATTTATCGGTTTCAATAAATTTTCTGCTTTGATTGCATATGTTTCAAGAGTATCGAGATCAGGACCAAATATTTTAAAACCGATATCTGTTCTTACACCCGTTGCCAGCATATTGATTCTGTTAATTATTGGTTGAGTCCATCCGTTACGAACACCGGGTATTTGTAATTTGGAATCGAGTTCGGCAACAATATCTTGTTTGGTAATACCTGGTCGCCACTCACTTTTTGGTTTTAGCAAAATAATTGTTTCAATCATACTAAGCGGTGCATTATCCGTTGCAGTTTCCGCGCGTCCTGTTTTCCCTAATACATGATGAACTTCCGGAATGGACTTAATAATTTTATCCTGTTCCTGTAAAATTCTATTCACTTCTGTAATTGATGCGCCCGGTAAAGTTACAGGCATATAGAGAATCGAACCTTCATCGAGAGGAGGCATAAACTCTGACCCTGTATTTAGTATCATGGGGATAGTTACAAGTAGCGCGATCACATTTATTGCAATTGTAATTTTTCTGTGTTTGAGAACCCAGTGAATCACAGGTGCATAAAGTTTAATGAAAAAGCGTGTGGTTGGATTTTTATCTTCCGGTTTGAATTTACCACGCATCAGCATGGTCATCAAGACAGGAATAAGAGAAATAACTACAATTGCAGATCCGATCAGTGCAAATGATTTTGTATATGCTAACGGATGAAATAGTTTTCCTTCCTGCCCGGTTAATAAAAATACTGGAAGAAAAGAAACTAGAATAATTAATTCAGAAAAGAATATTGCCCTGCCGACTTGCTTAGCAGAATCAATAGAAATTTTTTTGTATTCATCCGGTGTAAGATGCTTTTTTTCTTCAAGTGCCTTCGCAAGATTTCGGTAGGCGTTTTCCACAAGCACAATTGAGGAATCTACTATAACTCCTACAGCTAAAATAATTCCACCAAGAGACATAATGTTGGAAGAAATTCCAAGGAGATACATTAGTATGAATGCGATAAGTATAGAAATCGGAAGCTCAATCAAAATTCTTACAATGCTTCTAAAGTGGAGAAGGAAAATCATAACCATTATTGAAACGGTTATAGAAGCTTCAATCAAAGCTCTTTCTAAAGTTCCAACGGCTTCTTTAATTAGCGTACTTCTATCATAAGATGTTATAATTTCAACTCCGGGAGGAAGGCCGGGGGAGATTTCTTTAATTTTTTCTTTAATACGGTCAATAACTTTTTGTGCATTCTCGCCGGTTCGCATGACAACAATTCCGCCAACAACTTCTCCTTCACCATTCTTATCCAACGCACCGCGTCTTATATCTCCGCCCAAAGAAACTGACGCGATATTTTTAATTAGAATTGGAATTCCATTTGAAGAGGTTTTTATAACTGTATTCTCAACATCATCTTTTGATTGGATGTAACCTTGACCTCGTACAAAATATTCGGCATCACTTATCTCCAAGATTTTTCCACCAACTTCATTATTACTTCTCTGGACAGCATTAACAACATCGGCAATTGTTAAATTGTAAGCGTGTAGATCATTCGGGTTTACATCAACTTGATATTGCTTTACGTAACCGCCGATGCTTGCAACCTCTGCAACGCCATCAACGGAAGAAAGTTTGTAACGTATATACCAATCTTGAACAGCACGAAGAGCACCAAGATCATATCTTTTTCCTTCAACAGTATACCAATAAATATGACCGACGCCTGTTCCATCAGGACCAAGAGAAGGTACAACACCTGAAGGTAGTTGCGCTTGGATTGTATTCATCCTTTCGAGGACGCGAGTGCGTGCAAAATATGTATCAACTCCATCTTCAAAGATTACAAACACGAAGGACATACCGAACATTGAAGTTGCACGAACAGCTTTAACATGCGGCAAACCTTGTAAACCGGAGACAATCGGAAACGTAACTTGGTTTTCAATTATCTGAGGTGATCGTCCCATCCACTCAGTAAAGATGATTACTTGATTCTCAGATAGATCGGGAATAGCATCAACAGGTAAATTAACTACACTGTAAATTCCAAAACCGATAACAATTATATAAATTAGAATTACTATAAATCTGTTGTTAGCTGACCAATCAATAATTTTTTCTATCATATACCTTCTCCATAAAGTGTGTTTATTCTTTAACTCATCGCGTCAATGACTATTGTATTATTTCATCGAATCAAACTTGTACAAACATCTTTAACTTCTACCAATCCACATTTAGTTTTGCCAATTTTATTCCACCGACACAGTGGAATTTCCACACTTCAAATCATTAATAATGAAAATTTTGTTTCCATAAAAACTTCTTATTTTGATGTTCGTAAAATAATTCACAGAATCTGTGCTTACGTTACAGAATTATAGAAATTTGTTATAGAATTTTATCTAATGTTCTATCCACCGAAATAATTAAATTATTTCTCAGGAATAGAAATGTGATGAACTAAATACGGAGAGTTGCACCAAGAATGAAAAGTGGGGGACTATGTTCTTTTTCTAGTTTTTGTTTGAAATTAGAATTGAATAACTGTGTTTGTTGATCAACATAAAAAGTAATTAAAGTTACAAGATTTTCTTTCTCTAGTTCAAAACTTTTGTTAACTGTGTAATCAGAATTTTTATCTAAATGTGTATGGATGCATCCGCAATTAGATAGACTGTGACTTTGGTATGGCTGTGGGGATTCACAATCCATAGGTTTTTCTTCGTTCATTTCATTACAGCATGAATGAACTTTCTTGACTACCTTTTTAGTATGGCAGCAATCAGATGGATTTACATTTGCAATAAATCCACTCAATGTAAAAATTAATTGAATGCTAAGAATTAATAAGGCAAGTTTTTTCGTTATTTCTTTATAAATATTGTTCATTCTACTTCTTATTGTCTCTTAACAAAATAAAGATTTTTTTGCTGAATAAAAAAAGTTATTTTTGCAACAATGATGTTACAATTACTTATTCAATTTAGTTTCAAATAAAGAGGAAATAATGAAGATTAAACCGATTTACATCTATTTAGGTGTATTTGTAATTTTTATTGTGGCTGTACTTTTCTTTTCGAATGCTGCAAAAAATTCTAATTCAGCGAGAGAATTAAATCCAAATGCACAAATGCCCAGCGATGATGTTCATAAGGGGATAACAGAGCAGGGTAACGGCGATATGCCTTCTAAATCTAATGTGATGAAAGAAGCTGTTGAAAAAATGAATGTTCTAAAAGCTGCAGTTGAAAAAAATCCTAATGATACATTAAAAGTTCGTGAATACGCTGAAATGGTTCAGGCTCATGATCCAAATGAAGCGATCAAACTTTACGAAAATATTTTAAAGGTAGGACCAAAAAGAACAGATCTGTTATTAGAACTTACTTTTCTTTATTTCAATAAAGGTGATTTAAAAAAGGCTGAGGAATACAACAATAAAGTGCTTAGTATTGATAAAACCAGTCTGATTGCTAATTATAATTTAGGCGGGTTAGCACAAGCAAAAGGAGATTTACAGAAAGCAAAAAGTATTTGGCTTGATTTAGCGAAGAAATACCCGAGCACACAAATTGGACACATGGCAGGCGAATTAGCTAAGCAACTCGATCAGATGCCTCCGAAAAAATAAATTATCATCTGTAATTAAAAGCCCAATTTCTTGAAGGAGTTGGTTTTTTTTATAATCATTTGTAATTCTACATCCTAGAGCTATACTGAAATCCCTTGACAGGTTCTCTCAGAGTTAACACCGGGCAAGGAGCTTTGCGTACAACTTTTTCAGCAGTACTGCCAAATAATAAATGCTCTACCCCAGTATGCCCGTGAGTTGCGATTATGATCAAATCAATATCGTTTGCAGATGCAGCTTCAATAATCTCAACGAATGGTTTTCCTGTCTTGATTAAAATTTCTACTTGTGAATTACTGTTGATAATATCTTTAGAAAGTTTTTTTAATTCCTCTTCTGCACGAGAATGAAGATCAATATCAGTTGAAGGAATTGCAACTTGGCCCATACTGAAATCCGCCGGGTAAATCATTGGCTCTACAACATAGATCAAGTAGATTTTTGCATTAAATTGTTTTGCGAACTGCGTTGCATATTTAAGAGCATTCTTTGAATAGTCTGAAAAATCAATTGGCACTAAGATTTTTTTTATCTGTTCCATGGCTTTCTCCTTACTTTGATCTTGTTTTATTGTAAAGAGTAAAATAATCTTGATTCAAATTTCGTAATCGTGTTGCAACAATTTGCGATAAACCTCTTAATATTTTTATCCCATCTTTAGAATGAGTTTCAACAAACTCATCAAGATCGGGTTTAAAAATTACAGCTAATTGAGAATCTTTCAATGCAATTGCAGAAGCGGACCTTTTTTCATCATCAAGTAAAGCGAGTTCTCCGAAGAAATCGCCGCGTGTTAATAATGAAAGATCAAATCTTTCTCCATTCATTTCTTCTGTTATTAAAATTTCACCACGGATAATTAAATATAATCCTATTCCTGGATCTCCTTGAAAAAAAACATACTCGTTAGCAGCATAAATTCTATTATGAAGTACCTTCATCAGTAGTTTAATGTTTTTATTGTTAAGATTTTTAAAAGGTGGCATAGAAAGCAATACTTCTTCCAACTCGCTTTTTTCAGTAGGGGTCTTAAAAAGGTTTGCCCAAAAACTACTTCTTGTCATTCCTTGATAATTGTTTTCCATAAAGACCTCTTATTTAAAAATTCCGGCTTCTGCAACGCGCCAAATTTTTTGACACGGGAATTTATTTTCATAAAGCGCCCGTCCAATTATAACAGAATCAACATATTCAGAAGCTGCACGCTGCAATTTAATCAAATCTTCAAAACCTCCAATACCACCTGAGTGTGTTACTTTTGTTTCTGCTGCTTCAGCAATTTGTTTTGACAACTCAATATTTGGTCCCGTCATCATACCGTTGGTAGATACATCGGTAACAACAATTCTTTTTGCACCGCATGAATTTAAGAACTTTGCGTACTGAATTGCTCGTAAGTGAGTTCTCTGTTGTCTTCCTCTAGTGATAACTTCGTCATTCGTAACATCAATAGCAGCAACAACTTTATTGGGGGTAAATTCATCTAATATTTTTATGAACTCTCTAGGATTTTCAAAAGCCATTGATCCTATAACTACTCGAGCAACACCCAACTCAAAAGCGTCTTTTGCATCTTCGTAAGTTCTAATCCCGCCGCCAAGCTCGATTGGGATAACCACTGATTCGCAAATTTTTCTAATAATGTTAAAGTTTGCATGTGAATGCTCATGCGCAGCATCAAAATCAACAACATGAATACATTTTGCATTTTCTGCTCGCCAAATCATAGCCATATCAACCGGGTCATTCGCATATTCAATGCATCCTAATTCCGGAATACCTTGAACAACGCGAACCGTTTTACCATCTTGAATATCAACCGAGGGTATTACTAAGATTTTTGCCATTTTTTTAAGGAGATTTTTGATTGACAATTGAAAAATAGGGAAATGAGTGGTAAAAGAAAATCTAATACAAAGATTCAGACTCTTAGCGTAATTAAATTAACAAATAACTTGTTCAATCAGCTTTTTTGAATTATTTCAGTCATTAGAAGGAATTCTTGACTTTACCGCCTCAAAACCTCATATTTGGCACTGTATGAATAAAGACTACACTTATTCAGCTTCCGACGGAGAAAAACTTAGAATAACAACTTATTTAGATAAAGCTCTTTTCTTCGGTAAAACTCTTGTCTTTGTTCACGGTTTCAAAGGATTTAAGGATTGGGGATTTGGTCCCTACTTAGGCGAATTTTTTGCAAATAAAGGATTTTTTGTAATTACTTTTAATTTTTCGCATAATGGAGTGGGTGAAAATAAAACAGAATTTACCAAACTTGAAAAATTTGCTAAAAACACATTCTCCCGTGAGGTTAGAGAGTTAAATGAAATTATTTCTGCATTTAGAAATGATTTTTTTGAGGTAAAAGGAGATACTCCGTTAGGGTTGATTGGTCATAGTCGCGGAGGAGCCATAGTTCTTTTAACAGCATCAAAACGAAATGATGTTGATGCAATTGTAACTTGGGCTGCGATATCGAAGTTAGACCGCTATTCAAAACGGCAAAATCAAGAATGGCGGAAAAAAGGTTATTTTGAAATATTAAATACACGTACAAATCAAATGATGAGATTAAATATTGATTTGCTAGATGATATTGAGAATAACTCAAATAGTTCTTTAAATATTGAGAAAGCATTAAAAAATCTAAATAAACAATTACTGATTGCTCACGGTGAACAGGATCTTGCAGTTCCAGTCGCAGAGGCCGAACAACTTTATGACTGGGCGGATAAATCAAAAACAGAATTTTATAAATTATTTAGTACCGGTCATACATTTGATATTGTTCATCCTTTTAACGGTACTTCAGAGAAGTTTGAAAAACTTTTAGATAAAACAACTAATTTTTTTGTAAATCATCTTAATTAGAGGGATTTATGACTTCGAAAGAAAAAATAAAAAATAGCTCACTATTAACAACTCTTATTAAAGTAAGAAACTCTGAATTATTTTGGATTTTAACATTTTCAGTGTTAACCGCATTATCTGCTCAGGTAGCAGTTCCAACTCAGCCAGTTCCTTTTACACTTCAGACAATGTTGGTTTTACTTTCCGGTGCGTTTCTAGGTTCGCGTAATGGTGCGTATAGTCAAATATTATATCTAGTTATTGGCGTTATTGGTGTACCGGTATTTGCAGGTTTCACTTTTGGTGTTGCAAAGTTATTTGGACCAACCGGCGGATATCTGCTCACATTTCCGTTCGCAGCTTTTTTAGTCGGATATATTCTTGAAAAGAAAAATAATTCATTCTTAATAATACTTTCGTTTATAGCAGGACAACTTTTGATTTTTCTTGCCGGTGCATTATATCTTTCTGTATTTATTGGTGGTGATTTCTCTAAAGCATTTTTCAGCGGTGCAATTATCTTTTCAGTCTGGGATATTATAAAAACTGTAGCAGCCTTCAGTATTTATAAAGCTGTTTCAAAAAAATATCCTAAACTTCCATAAGTGTTGCATACGACCGAATGAAACAGATAATATTTTCTATAATATTTCTTCTAGCATTTGGATTCCTTTTCTATAATCTGAAAAGAATCTTTTCTTATATTAAACTTGGCCAACCTGAAAACCGTTTTAGTAATCCAAACGAAAGAATAAAAAATGTATTAAAGATTGCATTCGGACAATCGAAACTTTTGCAAGATCCCACGGCAGGCATAATTCACTTCTTGATCTTTTGGGGATTTATGCTTTTTCTATTTGCTGTTCTTGAATCATTAGTGCAAGGTTTCATCCCGTCATTCTCACTTCACTTGTTAGGTCCAATATTTTCTTTAATAACATTTGTACAGGATATTTTTGGTTTACTTGTATTTGTTTCTGTGGTGTGGGCACTTTTCAGAAGATTTATTCAGAAAGTACCGCGGCTTGATGTTAAAGGACATAAACTTGATGCGGCAATTATTTTGTTACTTATTCTTGGTGTTGTAGTTTCAATGTTTGGTCAAAACATTACACATATAGTTAATTCGAATTTTATTCTTGCTGATTATGAAGTTAGACCGATCTCTTCCGTATTTGCCGGATTATTTTTTAGTGGAGGGAATGAATCTGTAAAAGTATTGTATGATGTATTTTGGTGGATGCACATTCTAATAATCTTTGGGTTCATGAATTTTCTGCCATACTCAAAACATTTTCATGTATTTACTTCTATCCCAAATGTTTACTTCTCAAAGATTGGCGAGCATAAAAACGCATTAAAAAAGTTAAATCTTGAAGATGAAAATGTTGCTCAGTATGGAGTTGCTGATTTTGAACATCTTTCATGGAAGCAAGTACTGGACGGATTTGCTTGTACTGAATGCGGAAGATGTACAGCCGCATGTCCTGCCGCAGCAACAGGAAAGAAATTATCACCACGGGAAATTATTGTTAGCATCCGTCAACGTACAAATGAAAAAGCACCGTTGCTAATAAAAAAAGTTGACGAAAACAACGAGTTAATGCAGAAAACCTTGGTCCACAATTATATATCTGATGAAGAACTTTGGGCTTGTACAACTTGTATGGCATGTGTTTATGAATGTCCGGTCACGATTGAACATGTTGATTCGATAATTGATATGAGAAGAAATTTAGTTCTTGGTGAATCAAATTTTCCTCCTGAACTGAATGTTGTTTTCAAAAACATAGAGACTAATTTTACGCCGTGGGCTTTCAATGCACATGATAGAGCAAATTGGGCTGAGGGAATGAATATTAAAACAATGGCCGAAGATCCTAATACAGAATATTTATTTTGGGTTGGATGTGCGGGTTCTTTCGATGCAAGGTATCAGAAGGTTACAAAGTCTATTACCACGCTAATGCAGAAAGCAAATATTGATTTTAGAATTTTAGGTGTTGAGGAAAAATGTAACGGAGATACGGCACGTAGACTTGGTAATGAATATCTTGCTCAAATGATGATGCAGGAGAATGTAGAAACACTTAATAACTATGGAGTTAAAAAAATTGTTACAGGTTGTCCTCATTGTTATAATTCTCTAAGGCATGAGTATCCGCAGTTCGGTGGAAATTTTGAAGTTGTCCATCATACAGAATTGATTAATAAATTAATTGAAGATGGAAAAATCAAACTGAAAGACGAAGAAGTTAAATCTAAAATTACTTATCACGATTCGTGTTATCTTGGTAGATACAATAATATATATGACTCACCTCGCGCTCCTTTGAAGAAAATAAATGGAACAGAGCTGATTGAGATGGAAAGAAATCATGAAAAAGGATTTTGCTGTGGTGCAGGTGGGGGAAGAATGTTTCTTGAAGAAAATGAGGGCACAAGAATAAATAATAACAGAGCACAAGAGGCGATAAAAACTAAAGCAGACACTATTGCTTCAGCTTGTCCGTTTTGCATGATGATGTTGACGGACGGTATTAAATCATTTGATAAATCAGAATCAGTAAACGTAAAAGATGTTGCAGAAATAATTCTCGAGAACACTATTCTATAAATTATTCATTCACTAAAAGCAGGAGGTATCATGAACGAAAAATATTTAAAACTCATCGACTTCTTAAAAGGTCTGGAACCTGACGTAGCAAAGTTCTACGAAAAAGGACAGTCGGCCGCTGGTACTCGTTTAAGAAAAGGTCTTAGCGAACTAAAGAAGTTAGCTCAAGACTTGCGTAATGAAGTGCAAGAGGTAAAAGCACAACGCAAAGCTGCAAAAGGCGGAAACTAATTTTTGAGTTTTCGATTTGTTTTAGGTTGGGTTAGAAATAGCTCAACCTTTTTTTATTTATTCACTTGATAATAACAACTTGTAAAGTTCAGTAACAGAATGAAAAATTTATTTATACTTTTTTTAGCCGTTATATTTTCATCGCATTTCTTTCTAAATCAAACTGATAAAATATCAGCTGATAGTGATTCTACAAGCTCAGTCACAATTTCTTTTGTTGGTGATTTAATGTGCCATTCACCTCAATTTGAATTCGCACATGTATCGAAAGATAGTTTTGATTTCAAACCAGTTTTTCGTGAAGTAAAAAAACATTTAATCAAGGCTGATCTAACAATTGGAAATCTTGAAACTACTATTTCTGGAAAAGAAAGCAGATACAATGGTTATCCACTTTTCAACTCACCGGATGAATATCTAGTTGCTCTGAAAGATGCTGGATTTGATATTTTGTTAACTGCAAATAATCACTCTTTAGATCGAGGTAAGAAAGGAATTCTTAGAACGTTAGAGATAATTAAAAATTATGGGATGGAATCAATTGGATCTTATCATTCACAAAAAGACCGTGATTCTATTAGAGTATTTGATATTAACGGAATCAAGATTGCAATTTTTGCCTACACTTATGGATTGAACGGAAATTACATCGCAAAAAATGAAAAATATTTAGTTAATGTAATTGATACAACATTAATGAAACAAGATATTCTAAATGCACGAAATAGAAATGCAGATCTAGTTTTTGTTTATTTTCATTTTGGGGATGAATATCAGCGCAAACCAAATTCATATCAAAAAGAAATTGTAAAACGAGCAATTGAATATGGTGCTGATTTTATAATCGGCAGTCATCCTCATGTCATTCAGCCAATGGAATATTTCCGTTCAAATAAAAATAAAATTGGTGAAGGATTTATCGCTTATTCATTAGGCAATTTTATTTCAAATCAAAGATGGCGTTATTCTGATGGTGGTCTAATTCTAAATTTAACAATTACAAAAAATATTTTAACTAGTGTTGTTAAACTTACAAATGAGACAATAATTCCAACTTGGGTTTTCAAGGGAAAAATAAATAACAAGAATCAATTTGTAATTCTACCTGCTGATTCTACAACAATTAATTCCATCCCGAATTATTTAACTGAGAGTGATAAAATAAAATTTTTACAATCTGAGAAAGATACACGCAAAATCATGGGAACGATTCAGTATTATTCTAAAAATCATTGAACAAAAAAGAAGAATAAGCTGTTAGTATAATTAAATCACATTTTCTTTTTATCTTTGCAACAAATTCTTAATGAAAATTAATGGCTAATAAAAATAAAGCTTCACTTGGTATCATCTTCTTAACGATTTTTATTGATTTAATGGGATTTGGTATTCTAATACCAATATTACCAACATTTGCAAGTAAGGAACTTGGTATATCAGATTTTGGAATCGGTTCTATAGTAGCTGTCTTTTCCCTAATGCAATTCATCTTCAATCCAATGATGGGTAAACTATCTGATAAAATTGGAAGACGCCCGGTAATATTAGTAACACAGTTAATGACAGCGTTCTCATATTTAATATTTGCATTTTCAAATTCCTTTTTACTTCTTTTCTTATCAAGGATGTTAGCTGGTCTTGGTGGAAGTAATATTGGTGTTGCCCAGGCTTATATTGCAGACATTACTACAAAAGAAGAACGTGCAAAGGGAATGGGAGTAATTGGTGCTGCTTTCGGGTTAGGTTTTGTATTTGGACCTGTAATTGGAGCTATTCTTGCAAAGTTCGGTTACCATATTGCTGGAATAGGGAGTGCATTTTTCACTTTATCAGCATTCACATTTGCATTTTTCAGATTGCCAGAATCACTAAAAGAAAAGAAAAGTGATGACAAATTTAAGATTAGACTTTTTGATTTTGCATTTGCCAAACAAATTTTAACAAATCCTTCAATTAGTTTTTTAATTATTCTTTTATTTCTGATCATTTTTTCAATTGCAAATATCTTTGGAATTTTTGCTTTACTTGGTTACAAATTTTATCATTTTACGGATCAGCAAAATGGAATGCTTTTTGGCATTGTAGGATTAGTTGGTGCTATTGTTCAGGCAGGATTTATCCGATCTCTTTCACAAAAATTAAGTGACAAAACGATTGTACTTATCGGTATCTTTTTTATGACTGTTGGATTAACTCTTATTCCATACGGTGGAAATTTTACAGGAGTTGCAATAGCAATTTCAATAATGGCTGTAGGTTCTGGAGTTCTTCAGCCGATAATTCCAAGTATGATCTCAAAATATTCACCGGAAAATCAACAAGGTGCTGTATTAGGATTCAGTCAGTCAATATCGGCATTCGCAAGAGTGCTTGGTCCGTTATGGGGAGGATTTTCTTATGATATGTTTGGTTATCAATATCCTTTCCTCACAGGTGCATTTTTTACTTTGATTACATTTATTATATCATTTTTTATGTTGAAGTCGGATAAAATTAAAACTGTTGATAATGTTTAAAGTTGGAAAAATAAATATTGAAAAAGCTCTTCTTCTGGCTCCAATGGAAGATGTAACTGATATTGCATTCAGAAGACTTTGTAAAGAATTGGGTGCTGATGTAGTCTATACAGAATTTGTAAATTCAGACGGATTGATTCGATCAAATAAAAAAACAGAAAGGAAACTGGAAATAACTGAAAATGAGCGTCCGGTTGGTATTCAAATCTATGGTGGAAACCTTGAGCCAATGATTGAAGCTGCGCAAATTGCTGAATCGAAAAATCCGGATATAATTGATATTAATGCAGGTTGCTGGGTAAAAAAAATTGCGAACCGAGGAGCTGGTGCTGGCCTACTTAAAGATCCGCTTTACATGCAAACAATGGTGGAAGCAATTGTTAAAGCTGTGCATGTTCCAGTAACAGTGAAAACTCGAATTGGTTGGGACACAGATTCGATTAATATTTTGGAAGTAGCTAAAAGAATTGAAGATGCTGGTGCTTCTGCATTGACTATTCATTGCAGGACTAAAACTCAAGGACATAGTGGTGAACCGGATTGGAGTTGGATTCCTAAGATTAAAGAAGTTGTAAATATTCCTGTAGCGTTAAATGGTGGAGTTTTTAATGCTCAAGATGTTAAAAGAGCTTTTGAAGAAACCAATGCAGATGCAGTAATGATTGCGCGTGGTGCAATTGATCATCCATGGATATTTAGAGAAGCTAAATTGTTATTAGAAGGGAAATCTGTGTCTGAAATTTCTGTTGAAGAAAGAATTAATACCGCATTACGTCATCTTAAGTATTCATTAGAAATTAAAGAAACAAAAGCTGCTATAATTCCTTTTAGAAAATATTATACCGGTTATTTGAAAGGACTTAATCATTCTAAGGAAATTCGGCAAGAACTTTATAAACAAATCGAATATGCTCCCATTGAGAGTATTCTTTTAGGCTATCTTCATAAATTAAAATCTCTGGAACAGATTAAAGATTTTAGTTAATAAAAGAGGTATAAATGGAACTTAAAAAGTTAATTCGCGACGTACCTAATTTTCCAAAACAAGGAATAATTTTTAAGGATATAACCACACTTCTTAAAGATCCGAAAGGTCTGAATAGTGCTGCAGATGAATTGTTTAACTTACTTTATAACAAGCAAATAACAAAAGTAGCTGGAATAGAATCGCGTGGTTTTATACTAGGTGCTATTGTTGCTCAAAAGCTAGGAGTGGGATTTGTACCAATTAGGAAACCTAGTAAATTGCCTGCTGAAACTATTTCTGAAAGCTATGCACTGGAGTATGGAACTGATAGAATTGAGATACACAAAGATGCTATTCAAGAAGGTGATAAGATCTTGCTCCACGATGATCTTCTTGCTACCGGAGGAACAATGGAGGCTGCATGTAAATTAGTAGAAAGATTAGGTGGGGAAGTTGTCCAAATTTCATTTTTGATTGAACTAAATTTCTTAAACGGCAGAGATAAATTAAAAAAATATGATGTTCGTTCTTTGATTCAGTATGACTCTGAATAAATTAAATTTCTTTCCAGTTCAGAGGTGCTATCAAAACAACAAATTCACCTTTTGTAATTCTTTTCTCAAAATTCTGTAAAAGTTGAGAAGCTGTTCCGCGCCAAGTTTCCTCAAATTTTTTTGTTAATTCTCGAGCAATTACAATTAAACGATCCGGCATGTTTGCGTTCAATTCTTCCACCAGTTTTTTAATTCTGTAAGTCGATTCATATAAAACAATTGTTCTTTCTTCCTCTGAAAGTTGTTTTATTTTTTTTTGTCTTCCTTTTTTTTGAGGTAGAAATCCTTCGAAGACAAAAGAATCAGTTGGTAGGCCACTAATGCTCAATGCTAAAATTGCTC
This sequence comes from Melioribacter sp., assembly GCA_023250955.1. GTDB lineage: Bacteria > Bacteroidota > Ignavibacteria > Ignavibacteriales > Melioribacteraceae > Fen-1258. The sequence goes on from JAHEZQ010000026.1 coordinate 46,173, forward strand.
CACTTGCACCGGGAATCCCAACAACATCTATATTTTCAGAAATTACTTTATTCACAAGACGAACCCCTGGATCAGATATACATGGAGTACCTGCGTCTGTAACAAGAGCACAAGATTCTCCTGAGAATAACTTTGTCAAAATTTTTTCTATACTTTTTGATTCGTTGTGAGCATTTACAACAAGCAACGGTTTATTGATTTGATAATAATCTAGCAGAATTTTTGTTACACGCGTGTCTTCGCAAATAATGAAGTCAACTAATTTCAATGTGTCAATTGCCCGGAACGTAATATCACCAAGGTTACCAATTGGGGTTGCTACAACGTATAATTTCCCGTTTTCCATCTAAAACTCTTTTTACAAAAATAAATAAACCCCGATAACAATCGGGGTTTTTCTTTGAAGAATTTAATTTTACAGTTTATGCAACATATTCAGAACATTTTTGATTCTTAATATTCCATCATCAATATTTTCTTGGGATACAATTAGAGAAGGGCGGAAACGCACTGAATGAGCACCACAGCCGAGCATTATCATCTTATTTTCATAAAGCTCAGCTAAAAATTTATTCCTTATTTCTTTTGATGGTAGATTAAACGAGCACATTAATCCTAACCCGCGCGCTTGAGAAACATATTCAGGGAATTCATTTTGTAAATCAATAAGGCTATTCAACAAATAATTTCCCATTATTCTAGCATTCTCAACTAAATTTTCTTCTATAATGATTTGAAGATTTTTTTCTGATCGGACCATGTCAGTTAAATTTCCACCCCAAGTGGAGTTAATACGGCTTGATTTTTTAAATACGTTCTCGGAGATGTCATCAATTCTATCGTTAACCATAATTCCACAGACTTGCACTTTTTTACCGAATGAAATTATGTCAGGCTCAACAAAATGTTCAAACGCCCACAACTTTCCTGTCATTCCAAGTCCGGTTTGAACTTCATCAAACATCAATAAAATTTCATTCTCATCCGCAATCTCTCGAAGCTTCATAAAAAATTCCTTACGGAAAAAATTATCTCCGCCTTCTCCTTGGATTGGTTCAATTATTATAAGTGCTATATCATCACGATTATATTTAATAGCCATATTAATTTCATCAATAGCTTGGTTTTCAATATTTATAATGTGATTCAAGTTTTCATTTATTGGGAAAGTAATTTTTGGATTAATAATTCGTGGCCAATTAAATTTTGGATATAATGCAATCTTAGCTGGATCGGTATTTGTCAAAGACATTGTGTATCCTGTACGTCCATGAAATGCTTCGCGAAAATGAATAACTTGTGTGCCGCGCTCTTCTTTATATCCGCGTATAAAATTCTTTTTTACTTTCCAATCGAATGCAACTTTTAATCCGTTCTCGACAGCTAAGGCACCACCTTCAATAAAGAATAAATGTTTCATAAAATCCGGGACAGCGATGCGCGAAAATGTTTCTACAAATTTTGTCATTTCAATTGTATAAATATCTGAATTAGAAGTTTTGTTCATCGCAGCATCAGCAAGTCTTTCACGGAATTCCGGTGTGTTTATCTTGGGATGATTTAGTCCTACTGGCGACGATGCAAAGAAAGAGAAGAAATCTAAATATTCATCCCCGGTTTTTTTATCTACAATTGTTAATCCGTGACTTCTTTCAAGATCAAGAACGAAATTAAATCCATCAACTAGCATTTTCTCCCGAAGAACATCATGCACATTTTGTGCTGTAATTTTAGGACTTATTTTTTCTGTTTCCATTATGTTGATTGATGTATCCATCATATTCCACCTAATAATAAAGTGTGAATGAAATAGTTGAGTGAAAAAGAAAGATGGATATATATTAGAATACCTGCTCGAAGCGGGAGGCCGCGTAATTACGTAGGTTTTTTCTGCCTGTTATTTTGGAAAAAATAATATACTTATGCATAGCGTTGTCAATTTTCTCCCTAAAGATACTTATATTTGACTGTATTTTCAATTTTATTGGTTATCAGGCAGAAGATGGGAAGTATATGAAAATCAGTTTCGGTAAGAATAAATATAATATTATACACTTTGTTCTCTTCGCTTCATCAGTTTTATTTCTGATATCGTGCGGAAAAGGAAAAAACGATGAAACTGATTTGAGTGATTTCATTGCATTTGATAAATCAAAACTTGGTATTGAAGTAGTTGATCAAAATCTTGGAATAAAATTTTTCCCTCCAAATGGCTGGGAACTTAAACAGTCTTCACTTTCACGCAAGGTAGAATCACGCGGTACAACCACAAACCCAAACGATAATTTTTTCTATCAGCCGGTTTATCTTTTTTTTGACCAAACTACTGGCGGATTATTGAGCGTTGGTAAAGTTGAAACGAACGATACTACCATTTCGAAAAGTTCACGTTTGAATTATTACAAAGGCCTACTAAACACAAAGTATAAGAGTAATGATCTTACTGTCGGAAATTTTATTCATTCAAAGATTTATTTTTCACAATTCAAATTCCGGAAAGAAAAACTCGTCTCATACAAAATTATCTTTGAAAATTCATCCGGCAATATCATCCAATTTGATTATACAATTCCTATGGATTATTTAGAGAATGCCAATCTTTCCATTAGATCTTCTGTTGGCTCTATCCAACCAATGTAAATATTCAAATCATGATAATTTTGTTTAACGTTCAAAGTTGCTAATCGAAATCCATTCTGATTAACTTGCATTAGAAAAATTTATTTAATAATGTAGATTCACTACTGTTCTTCTCGAAATAATAATTAGAAAATAATGAGGTAGTTATGGATTTCTTAAAAGTATTAGGTATTAAAGACGAAAATTATGGTGCTTCAACCGGATTAAATTGGCTTCATACTAAAGATCAAGGTGTGATTGAAGTTGTCTCTCCGACAGATGGGAAACCGATAGCAAAAGTATTTCAATGTTCAGAAAAAGATTATGAAGAAATAGTCTCAAAATCTTATGAGGCATTTAAGTATTGGAGAACTGTTCCAGCACCGAAGCGCGGAGAAATTGTTAGACAGATAGGACATAAGTTGCGAGAATATAAGCAACCGCTTGGAACTCTTGTCTCTTATGAAATGGGAAAATCTTTACAAGAAGGTTTGGGTGAAGTTCAAGAAATGATTGACATCTGTGATTTTGCTGTGGGACTTTCTCGGCAACTTTACGGATTTACAATGATGAGTGAACGCGAGAATCATAGAATGTATGATCAATATCATCCGCTTGGAGTTGTGGGGATTATAACTGCATTTAATTTTCCGGTTGCAGTGTGGGCATGGAATTCTGCACTTGCTACAATTTGCGGAGATGCAAATTTGTGGAAGCCTTCATCTAAAACTCCACTTTGTGGAATAGCCGTTCAAAATATTTTAGCAAATGTAATTAAAGAAAACAATTTGCCCGAAGGATTATTCTCTCTTGTAATCGGGAAAGGTTCTACAATAGGTGAAAGAATTTTAAATGACAAAAGAATTCCGTTGATCTCACTTACCGGATCAACCGCAATTGGAAAACACGCAGCAGAAGTTGTTTCAAAAAGATTTGGTAAAACAATTTTGGAACTTGGCGGTAACAACGCAATTATTATTTCTTCAGAAGCAGATTTGAAATTAGCTATTCCGGCTGTTGTGTTTGGATCAGTCGGTACAGCGGGACAGCGTTGTACAACCACAAGAAGATTGATTGTTCATAACGACGTTTATGGAAAGGTAAAAAGATCATTGCTGAAAGCGTACAAGAGTTTGAAGATTGGTAATCCTCTCAATCAAGAAAATCATGTTGGACCATTGATTGATAAAGGAGCTGTTGAAGAATTTAAGCTTGCACTAAAACAAGTTGAGAAAGAAGGCGGTAAAATAATTTTTGGCGGAAATGTTTTGAATGGGAAAGAATATTCTTCCGGATGTTATGTAGTTCCTGCAATCGTTGAAGCTCAAAATAATTTTAAGATTGTTCAAGAAGAAACATTTGCACCTATACTTTATCTAATTAAATATAAAGGTGATGTCCAAAATGCAATTGAAATTCAAAACTCAGTTGTACAAGGATTATCTTCTTCGATCTTTACAAACAATATGAGAGAAGCCGAAACATTTTTATCTCATTGGGGAAGTGATTGTGGAATTGCAAATGTGAATATCGGAACATCTGGTGCGGAAATCGGCGGTGCGTTCGGCGGTGAAAAAGAAACCGGTGGCGGGCGTGAATCCGGTTCCGATGCTTGGAAACAATATATGCGGCGTCAAACAAATACAATTAATTTTGGAACGAAGTTGCCGCTTGCTCAAGGAATTAAATTTGATTTGTGAAAACAGAAGTCAGAAATAAGAAATCAGTAGTCAGAATTATGTTGCTATTAATTCTTTCTTCTTATCTCTGATCCCTTACTTCTTATTTCTTACTCCTTATTTCTGATTTCTTTATTTATTAGATTTGTAAAAAGTGAAAGGAATAACATGAGATTCTGCTTAAACGTTGATCACATTGCTACATTACGAAATGCACGCGGAGAAACACAACCAGATCCAGTAACATTTGCTTTAATGGCAGAACAATACGGTGTTGATGGAATTGTTGTTCATCTCCGAGAAGATAGAAGACATATCAATGAACGTGATGTAAGATTATTACGCGAACTTATCACAACAAAACTCGATCTTGAAATGGCTGCAGTTGATGAGATTATTAAAATCGCTTGTGATGTTCAGCCGGAACTTGCAACTCTTGTTCCAGAACGAAGGCAAGAATTAACAACTGAAGGCGGCATAAGTGTTATTGATGATATAAAAAATATCCGCACAACAATTCAGAGATTGCATGATGCAGAAATTTCTGTTTCTCTTTTTATTGAACCGGATATAAATCAAATTGATGCAGCAGCAGAAATTAATGCTGACTTTATTGAAATACATACCGGGCATTATGCAAACGCAGTTGGCGAGGAAGATATTTTTGATGAATTAGAACGTGTACGTATTGCAGCAAAACATGCAAAGAAACTTGGTCTTGGTGTTAATGCAGGACATGGATTAAATTATAATAATATGAAAGAGTTTATAGCAATCTCAGAAATTGATGAAGTTAGTATTGGTCACGCAGTTTTAGCTCGCGCAGTTTTTGTTGGCGTTGAACAGGCAATAAAAGAAATGATTGCATTGACAAGGACTCGTTAAATCCTAATACAAAAAATCTTCTGTCATTGCGATCCCGATGTAATCGGGAGAAGCAATCTCTTTCATTTTGGATTGCTTCAGTTCAACTACGTTGACCTTCGCAATGACAAAGAAACAAACCAAAGCAATCTCCAAGCAAGTGATGTAACAATTATTTATTTTGTTGCTGTCTTCTTCAATTGAGGGCTTTATGAACTACCTTTACCTTGGTGATTGCTTAAACGTTCTGCAAGATAATATTAAAGACGAATCCGTTGACCTTATCTACATTGACCCGCCGTTCAACAGCAAACGTGATTACAATATTTTCTTTGACGACAAAGAAATACAAACCCAGCGCATTGCGTTTGAAGATACCTGGACGTTGAAGAACATTCAAGATTCTCTTAACGAACTTCATACGATGAAAACCGAAAATCTTTTTTATCTTCTTCTTACTTACCAAAAAGTTGCGCCGCACGCTTTTCCGTATTTGGTTATGATGAGTTTACGTATAGTTGAACTGCATAGAGTTCTTAAACCAACCGGAAGTTTTTATCTCCATTGTGATCCGACTATGAGCCATTATTTGAAAACATGCTGCGATATAATTTTCGATGAGAAGAATTTTAGAAATGAAATATCTTGGAAACGATCGCAACCCAAAAGCCATACTTCCATAAACTTTGCGAAATGTCGTGACATTATTTTAAGATATACAAAAACTGAGGGAGCTATTTTTAATAAAGTTCATGGAGATTATAATATAATAAAGAATATTTGGAAAAATTTTATAGATATGAAGATGAAAATGGTAGGAGATATCAACTAGACAATCTAGTTAATCCAAATAAGAATAGACCCAATTTAACATATGAGTTTTTAGGTGTGACAAGAGTCTGGCGATGGACTAAACAAAGAATGATGAAAGCATATGCTGATGGATTGGTAATTCAATCAAGCGAAGGTGGAGTTCCAAGATTTAAAAGATATCTTGATGAAATGTTAGGTCAGCCGATTACTGATGATTGGAGCGATATTGAGCATTTACATGGTTCTAACTCAGAGACGCTCGGTTATCCAACACAAAAATCAAAAGTGCTGTTAGAAAGAATAATACAAGCAAGCAGTAACGAAGGAGACACAATACTTGACGGTTTCTGCGGATGCGGAACTACAGTTGATGCGGCGGAAGGGCTTCACCGCAACTGGATTGGAATAGATATTTCTCCGATAGCAATTTCACTTATCAAAAGAAGATTAAACGATACATACGGAAAATCCTTAAATAGTTTTGAAGTACGCGGCACACCAACGGATGAAGTAAGCGCAGTAGAATTGTGGAAACAAAATCCGAATGCGTTTCAAGATTGGTGGCTTACAGAGTTTGAAGTATTCTCAACAACATTCGGCACCAAAGGTTCGGATAAAGGAATTGATGGCGTTGGACAATATCTTATTGATCAAAAAGGTAACGACACAATCAAAGTCGGTTTTCAGGTTAAAGGCGGAACACATATTCAATCGAAAGATATTGATGCGCTTGTTGGTGCAATGGATAAACATAAATGCCAACTTGGAGTTTTTCTAACAATAGAAAATCCAACTAAACCGATGATGGATACGGTTGCTGGATCGGGATTTGTGGAAGTGCCGGGTTTCAAATATCCGCGTCTGCAAATTCTAACACTCAAAGATTATTTTTTGAACAAACGTCCGAGACTTCCGAAAGTGAATATCACATTCAAAGCCGCAGCTAAGAAAGGGAAGAAAACTCATCAAGAGGAATTGGATTTGTAAAAACATAAAGTTTTAAAAGTCCCCTCTACAGAGGGGATTTAGGGGTGTGTCAAAAAAATATTTATCACAATGAGAAGAAAAATTATTCCTTACAATAAAGAACTAAAAGAAAAAGCACGTAAACTTCGTAACAATAGTACACTTACAGAAATTATGTTATGGCAGCAGATCAAAGGAAAACAAATTTCCGGTTTAGATTTCCACAGACAAAAACCACTTGGGGATTATATTGTAGATTTCTTCTGTAATGAATTGAACCTTGCAATTGAAGTTGATGGCGAAAGCCACTTTGGTAAAGAAGCGTATGATCTTAAAAGAGAAAATGATTTGAAGAAATTGGGTATACATCTTTTACGTTTTAGCGATATTGATGTTAGATATAATTTAGATCGAGTAATAAATAATATTTTGGAATGGATAAAACAAAATAAAGTTTAACTAAAAGTATGACACACCCCTTCGTCCCCGCTCATGAGGGGATGACGCGTTATTTTTTTTATAATATTATAAGCACAAAAAAATAGATTGAACAATAACATATTGGAAAAAACAGCTTTGGTGTTATCTCAAAAAGAAACTTTGTTAAAGAAAAAGTTAGATCATCATTATAAATATTTTGACAAAAGTAAAATCTCTCCTGATCCTTTAGAATTCCCGCGCAGGTATAAAAATTATTATGATGTAGAAATCTCCGCATTCATATCTTCCGTCTTTGCTTATGGAAATGTAAAACAAATTATCAACTCACTTGAAAAGATTCATGACTTAATGGATAATCAACCGTATAAGTTTGTTGCGGATTATTCTTTCGAAAAAGGAATGAAATTATTTCGTTCAGTTAAGCATCGTTTCTATACAAGCGAAGACATTGCATATTTATTTTATGCATTGAATCATATCTATATCAATTACGGTTCATTAAAATATTTTTTTCTCCTTTACTACTTTGAAAAGGATTTGAATCTAAAGAGCGCCATTTCATTTTTCTCTCAACATTTTTTAGAAATAATTTCCAAAAAGGAAAGTGTAACGCATGGCATTAAGTTTATGTTTCCTGATCCTAATAAGGGAAGCGCATGTAAGAGAATGAATTTATTTTTGAGATGGATGATACGAAAAGATGAACTTGATTTTGGATTATGGACTGAAATCTCTCCATCTAAACTTGTAATTCCGGTTGATACACACGTTGCAAAGATCTGTTCAAAACTAAAACTGACTAAACAAAAATCTGTATCATGGAAAATGGCAGAAGAAATAACTGGAAAATTAAAAAGGTTTGATCCTAACGATCCTGTGAAATATGATTTTGCAATTTGTCACATTGGAATGAGAAAAATGAATTTCTAAAACTTAGCGGTGCTTCTGTTGATATTCCAGGTACTCAGAATTGTACTTAGCCACAAGATCCATGTGGTATTTATACTGATCATAATTTTTTGCTATCGCAAATTTTTTGCCCAAGTAAAAATGAGCTAAAGATAAATAATCATCTTTGCCGGCTATTTCTTCCATGATTGAAAAAACTTTTTCGTCGTTATTTAATCTCTGATACGTTAATGCAAGCTGATATTGAGCCCAGTAAAAATTTAATGGTTTGATCTTATCTATCTTTTCACAGAGAGCGATCACACGATCGTTATTCTGAGGTTTGGATTTAAGATTTAAAATCTCGTTGTAAAGGTTAACATAATTTGAATCGAAGTCTGGATTAGAGCTGAATCTTACAAAATTATTTTTATCAATTGTATCAGGTTTCCTTTTAAAAATTGTTTCAACGAAATCAACAATATTGTTGAAGAAATACGGGTAATAATTATTTATAAAATCTTCAGATAAAAAAAGTGCACGTTCAGCATAAGCACTCGGTTTAATCCCCGTTGAGAAATAAATGTAATCCGGTTGACGTGATAAAATATAATTCACATTATAATTTCTCTCTTTCCATCCAGTATTTGTTCCGGAAATTATTCGAAGCGGTTTAGGATGATGTGCAATGGTCTCATCTGTCAATCCGAGCATATCAATTATTACGGCATCGGTGTAATATGATACTGCGCCAATGGTTGAACATGCAACTGTTAACTTACGGTTATACTGAATTTGCTTTTCTTGTAACCATCTTCCGGTCGCACTCATCTTTTCAACAAGTTGGGTTTCATAAAATGAGAATTTTTTTATTTGATCATTTGGGATAAAATAATTAAAAGAAGTTATTGCTAAAACTATCACGTTAATAGTTGGGTAAAAATATTTTATACTAAGAATTTTTCTTTGCTCAATGATATTTGATGCAAAAAAATAAACTGAGATAACGAATAAAATATAAATTAAAGGGAGAACAGGGAGTAAAAATCTAAAAAGGGGAAGCACATCACCGCCGACAGAAATTGTATAAATAAAAAATGAAATAATTAGGATAAAGAATAAACAAAAAGCATTACGGGAGGATTTTGCTTTCTTAAGTATTATTAGAGGGAAAAGCAAAATTGTTCCATATAACAAATATGTCTTAATGAAATCCCAAATATATTCCAAACCGGAAATTAAATATGGTAAGGAGAATCCGGTTTTAGCATAGAAAGTATTTGGTAACGGATAACCGTAATAGCTTAAACGAAAAATTAGCAACAAGAAATTAGGAACAATAAAAATTAAAAAAGATATTCGGTATTCCGGTGAGAATATTTCCTTCATTAATTTTCTAATATCATTTCGGAAATAGTTTTTATACAAATAGAACAAATGATATAAAACAATAATTGCAAAAAACATTATTCCTTCAGGACGCACTAGAGAATTTAAAGTCGCAATAGTTGAAAAAAGAATTAATGATTTCTGTTTTATAATTGCATCTAAATAAAGATATACCGACAACAAACATAAAAACCCGAATAGAGAAACTTCCATACCGCTTACTGACCAATATTGAAATGCACCTGTAAATGTTAACATGACGGCTGGGAGGAATTGAACAGATGTATAATAAAAGGATTGGTCTTTTTCTTGGTGACTATTTATTTGTGGTTTTAAAAATGTAAAATTATTTTTGGTAATAAAGTAAGTTATCCATATTGAACAAACACCAAGTAGTATCCCGAAATTCTGAGAGAATGAAATAATATCAAGATTAAAGAGATGAATTACGCTAAGGATCAGTACCCATAAAATACTGGTATACCCCTCAACATGCTCGCCTGCATTAAAGACTAATCCGTTACCACTGGTAAAATTTTTAACATATCTAAAAGTAATAAATGCATCATCTTGAATGTGCTTGTATTCCAAGCACAAAAGGACAAAAACAACACTTAACAATGACAAAACTATTAGAGAAAAATATTTACGGGAAGTCGGATTTTTTAATTGGATTCTTTCTTTGTTTTTGTGCTCTTTGAGTCTATTCTTTTTCATTAATAAATAGTGTTAATTATTATATAATATGATTATAATCGCTAAGTAATTCAAGTTTCACAAATAGTTTATGCCAAAATAATTGGGATACCATTCATAACAAAAAATGTTGCTCTGCTGTTTATTCATCTTTATATTAACCAACGCATTATGGAATAGTTTTCAATTGATCTTCATTAAATAAACTATCTCACCATTTACAGGAGAAAAATATGGCGGAACAAAAGAAACATGTTCCATTTGTTTCATCAGAAACAAACATGGCAGAATTTACAATACGCGCTCTTGTTATCGGACTTGTTCTTGCTGTTGTTCTGGGTGCAGCGAATGCCTACCTAGGATTGAAAGCCGGAATGACAATTGCCGCTACATATCCTGCCGCTGTTATTGGAATGGCAATCATTAAACTTTTCAAGGGTACTATACTTGAAGAGAACTTTGCTCGTACTGTTGGTTCAATAGGAGAATCAATAGCCGCGGGTGCAATTTTTACATTACCTGCATTTTTCATCGCGGGAATTTGGAATCCATTTTTTACTCCTGGAAATTATATGCTTTCTGCCGCAATAATGATGGCGGGCGGTGTACTGGGAATTATGTTTGTTGCTTTATTGAGAAGAGTTATGGTCGAAGATGTTGAACTTCCATTTCCGGAATCAGTTGCTGCTGCAGAAATTCATAAAGCAGGTCGTCACGGAGGAACAGGCTCAAAATATTTATTTGGTGCTATGGGTTTTGGTGCAGCTATTCAAGCATTAGGTCAATTTAAATTATTTGCTACAAGTGCTGATGGAATGATTTCTTTAAGTAAAGGAAATATATTATTCCGTTCACCGGATGTTAGCCCTGCATATATGGGTGTTGGTTATATTATTGGTCCACGTTTAGCCGCTTTGAACTTTAGCGGTGGCGTTCTTGCTTGGGGTCTTTTAGCTCCTATCATTTCATATTTTAAATTCGGTAGTGTACTACCTGATGCCGCACTTTGGACAGAAACTTTCAAAACTGTTCCACCTGCAGTTGTGGATTGGACAGCGACAATAGTTCAAGTGTGGAAAAGTTATGTACGTCCAATTGCTATCGGAGGTATGTTGGTAGGTGCCGCTTTTACATTATGGAAAATGAGAAAAAATTTAATCGTCGGAATTTCACGCTCAATCAGTGATGTTAAAAAAGCTGCTGTTGGTGAACATGTTGTTGATAGAATTGAAAAGGATATTTCATTTAAGTGGGTTGTAATAGGAATTCTTTTAACCGGTGTTGCTACATTTTTTATTTATAATTATTTCGCTCAAGATATGATTGCAGCTTTGGTTGCAACTGTAGTAATGATTGTTGCCGGATTTTTCTTTGCTGCTGTTTCTGGGTACCTTGTTGGAATAATTGGTTCCAGTAATAATCCTATAAGCGGACTTACACTTTCAACATTAGTAATTGCAGCATTATTAATGGTTGCTCTTGGTATGAAAGGAATTCAAGGTGTGGCTGCTGTACTTGGAGTTGCAGCAGTTGTTTGTGTTGCTGCTGCTGTTGCCGGTGAAATGCTTCAGGATTTAAAAGCAGGACATATTCTCGGTGGTACTCCTTGGAAAATGCAAGTTGGTGATCTTATCGGTGTAGCTGTTGCTTCTGCAGTAATGTTCATACCGCTAATTATTTTACATGAAGGAGATATAAAGATGGGTGGAACAGGATTTGGCGGAGAACATCTTCCTGCACCACAAGCAAGTCTGATGGCAATTCTCTCTAAAGGAATCGTCTCCGGCGATATGGAATGGATCTTAATATTTACCGGAATGCTTATGGGTGTCGGATTTATTATGATGAACGTAAAAAGTCCGATGTTAGTAAGCGTTGGTATGTATCTACCTTTAGGAACAACTTTTGCAATTTTTGTAGGTGGTTTGATAAAAGGAGTTGTTGAAAGAGTAAATGCAAAAAAACTATTTAATGATGCTCAAAAATCAAGAGTAGAAAATAACGGAATATTGATAGCGGCAGGACTAATTGCAGGAGAAGCGTTAATTGGTCTTCTGTTTGCCGGGTTGGCATTTTTTGAAATACCGGTCTTCCGCTTTTTTGAAACGCCAAGTTTCTACGTTAGCTTATTAGTATTTGCATTGATCGCATGGTTGCTGATTAGAATACCTGTTAAGAATGCAGGTAAACCGGATGATCCTGCACCTCCTCAAGTTTCTATGTAACTTTTATAATGTCCCGATTGTATAATCGGGACATTTAATTTCCCTAAAGGATTCTATGCAGTTAAGTTTTTCCGAAAGAAGAAGAATATTGAAAGGTGCAAACTATTTGGAACTCACTCCGTTAAGATTGCACAAAGAAGAAATTTCAGAAGAAAATTTAGTTACAGTTCTAATTCCAAAATTTCAGAACAGATTTGTTGTACGTTTCATTGTCCCCAAATTAAAATCAGATGTATTCAAATTAAAATTAGATGAACTAGGTTCAGCAGTTTGGTTATCACTTGACGGGAAAAAGACAGTAGATCAAATAGCAAAACAACTTCTGATAAAGTTTGGTGATAAAATAGAACCTGTTAATGAAAGAGTAACAAAATTTTTAACCGGACTTTATGAACAGCGTTTAATTACATTTCAAGAAATAAATAAAGGAGATTAACTATGGGAGAAATTTTAGGTCAGTTAAAACCGAACTTATTGTGGAATCATTTTGAAGAACTATGCAAAATTCCACGTCCTTCTCGTAAAGAAGAAAAAGTTGCGCAATATGTAATCTCTGTCGCAAAGAAAAATAATTTACAATATGCGACTGATGATTTTGGCAATGTTGTAATTCGAAAACCTGCAACACCTGGAAAAGAAAATTTGATTCCAGTGGTTATGCAAGGACATCTTGATATGGTAGCTGAAAAGAATGCAGATGTTAAACACGATTTTGACAAAGATCCGATCCTACCATATATTGATGGTGATTGGGTAAAAGCTAAAGGCACAACACTTGGCGGTGACAACGGTGTAGGAGTTGCTGCAGCTCTCGCAGTTATGGAATCGAAAGATCTTGAACACGGTCCGATCGAAGCATTATTTACTCTTGATGAAGAAACAGGATTGTTCGGTGCACAAGCGCTTAAATCCGGATTTTTAAACGGAAAAATATTGATGAATTTAGATTCCGAAGAAGATGGTGCACTATATATTGGTTGCGCCGGCGGACAAAATACGTTTGTGAAATTCAAATCTACTTTGAATGATGTACCGGCAAATACAACCGCGCTCGAAATTAAAGTATCAGGTTTGAAAGGCGGACATAGCGGGTTGGATATTAACACAGGTCGCGGTAATGCAATTAAATTGATGACACGTTTATTACACGAGTTGAATTACACATTCGGTATTCGTCTTGTAAGTATTAACGGTGGAAGTAAACACAATGCAATTCCTAGAGAAACATTTTCTGTAATTCGTGTGGCTAAAAAATTTGCTGCCGATACTCTTACCTATATTGAAAGATATAATAAAATTGTACAAGCTGAGTTATCATCAGTTGAACCGTCCTTAAATGTTGTTGCAGTGGAAACAAAATCAAAATCTAAGGTGATGGATAAAACAACAACGAAGAATTTGATTGATTCTCTTTACGCAGTTCCTAATGGTGTTATCAAAATGAGCGCAGATATTCCCGGATTAGTTGAAACATCAACTAATCTTGCTGTTGTTGTTACAAAAGGTAAAGAGGTTGTAGCAACTTTAAGCCAGCGAAGTTCTGTTGAATCAGAAAAAAATGATATCTCAAATTCAATTGCTGCATTTTTTAAACTTATAAAGGCAGAGGTAAAGCAAAGTGACGGTTACCCGGGATGGAAACCGGATATTCATTCTCCGGTGCTTGGTACAATGAAAAATGTGTACAATCAGTTGTATGGAAGTGACCCTGAAGTTAAAGCAATTCATGCCGGTCTTGAATGCGGTATAATTAAAGAACGTTACCCTGATATGGATATGATCTCGTTCGGTCCAACTCTTATGGATGTTCATTCGCCCGATGAGAAAATAAAGATTAGTACTGTCCCAAAATTCTGGGCATTATTAACAACAGTCCTTAAAAAAATTCCTTCTAACTAAAAATTATTCTTGCTCTTGATCGTGCTCATACTCTTGATCTTTATGTTTTTAGATAACGAGCATGATCAAGAGCAAGATCATGATATTAAGAGTAATAATGGAAAATCAAATCACAACTAAACCCGAACCAGGTGTTTTCTTCAGGTGGGGAATTCTGCTCTTTGTAAGTCTTGCAATGTTCGGCAACTATTATATTTATGATAGCATAAGTCCTCTTGCGGATCTTCTTGCTAAACAATTAAAATTTACTGATTCCAACATTGGATTACTCCAGGGCATTTACAGTGTACCAAATGTTTTTATGGTCTTAATCGGCGGGATCATAATTGATAAAATCGGTACACGTATTTCAACTTTTATTTTTACTCTACTCTGTTTAACCGGTGCAGTCATCACAGCTTCATTCAGCGATATAACAATGATGGCTATTGGTCGTCTTGTGTTTGGGCTTGGTGCAGAATCAATGATTGTTGCAGTTACAACTGTAATAGGTCGCTGGTTTAAAGGAAAGCAATTATCATTTGCATTTGGATTA
>JAHEZQ010000049.1 GCA_023250955.1 Melioribacter sp.
CAAAGTAAAATCATTTGAAGATCCGGACAAACTTTTAGATGAAATAGATGCGGTGGATATTGTTGCAACAACAAGTGCTCATTATGAATTGGTAAAACTTGCGTTTGAAAAAAACAAACATGTTTTTGTTGAGAAGCCGATAACTAAACAAATCTGGGAAGCAGAAGAACTTATTAAAATTGCCGATGCGAAAAAATTGATTCTTCAAGTCGGGCATATTGAGCGGTTTAATCCTGCCTTAATATCTCTTGAGAAGTACAAACTTGATCCTTTATTTGTTCAAACAGATCGCCTTGCACAATTTAATCCACGAGGAACTGATGTTGCCGTTGTCCTTGATTTAATGATCCACGATATTGATATAATTCTCAGTCTAATAAAAAGCGAAGTGAAGACTGTAAGTGCAAGCGGTGTGCCGGTAGTTTCCGATACTATTGATATTGCAAATGCCCGCATAGAATTTGAGAACGGCGCTATTGCAAATGTAACTGCCAGCAGAATCTCACAGAAGAAAATGAGAAAGATGAGAATGTTCCAACGCGATGCTTATATTTCTTTGGATTTCATTACTGGCGTTTCAGAAGTATTTAGATTATTACCGCCTGATCAAAAACCAAAAGGGCTTTTCAAAACATTTGGTGAGATTGGTGTCGGTGATAAAAAGAAAATTGTTGCATACGAACAACCAAAATTTAAGGAAGTGAATGCGCTCAAACTGGAATTAGAACTATTTATTGATGCAATTGTAAAAGGAGAGATACCAATAGTAAGTGGGAAAGACGGATTGAAAGCTTTGCGTGTTGCAGAAATGATCATTGCTAAAATTGAGGAATCTATTAAGAATGCAAAAATTTTCCCAGTTGGTTGAGCAATGTTAAATAAAAAAAGTAAGTTTATTCGTAAAACATATAAACTGTTAATAATAATTTTTGTATCATTTTCAATTCTTTCAAGCTGCAGTGTTTACCAAACTATTTCTAACATATCGCGTTTGAAATACAAAATTTATTCAGCAACCGATTATAGAATTATTGGAATTACTATCGCTGATAAAAAATCCTTAAAAGATTTTCATTCAATTGAATTGTTAAAAATCACTTCCGGATTTATTAAAGGAAATCTTCCGCTTACTTTTTTGCTGAATATTGAAGCAAAAAATCCTAATGACGGAAATGGAGGATTTGCAAGAACAGATTTGAACATTGCATCATTCCCTTGGAGATTATTCTTAAACGAAAAAGAGATTGTCCAAGGAAATATCACTGAACCGGTTTTCGTTCCAGGCAAAGGAGAATCGGTCATCATACCGATCAAAATAGAATTTGACATTGCAAAAGCTTTTAAGGAAAAAAGTATGGACGATATTCTTCTTTTGCTTTTGCAAGTCGGCGGAGTACAAGGATCAACATCAAATTTAAAGATGATTGCCAAACCGATTTTGGGTACTCCATTTGGTAAGTTAGAATATCCCGATGAAATAACTATTGTTGATAAATCATTCAATTAGAGAAATTAATGTCGAAGAAAAAATATGCGGTTGGTATTGATCTTGGCGGGACATCTATAAAGATTGGTTTGGTGGATTTAAAAGGGAAAATTATTAAGAAAGTTTCTATTGATAGCTGTGCCTCAAAAGGTCCCGATGCAGTGATTGAACAGATCGTAAAGGGAATTAGATTAATCACAAATAAAAAATATGATAAGATACTTGGAATTGGAATTGGTGCACCCGGTGCGGTAAAATTTAAAAGAGGAACTGTTGAAAATCCGCCCAACTTTCCTAATTGGGGAAAAGTACATTTAGGTAAAGCTATAAAAGAAAAATTTGATTGTAATGTTTATGTTGAGAACGATGCAAATACTGCGGCTATAGGAGAATTGATTTACGGAGCAGGGAATGAACTTGAAAATTTTATAATGATAACACTTGGTACAGGTGTAGGCGGTGGAATAATTATAAATAAAAAAATCTATCGTGGTGAAACCGGAGGAGCCGGCGAGATTGGGCATGTTACAATTGATTATGATGGACCTCAATGTAAATGTGGATCATTTGGCTGTATCGAATCCTTCATTGGGAATAATTATTTAATTGGGCGTGTGAAAAAACAGTTGCAAGAGAAAAGAGATTCACAATTGAACAAACTTACGAGTAATGATCTTAATCTTCTCTCACCTCAATTAATTCATCAAGCAGCACAAGACGGGGATGATTTTGCAAAATCAATTATTGTGGATTGCGGTTTAAAACTTGGATATGTTTTAGCATCAATTGTAAATGTTCTTGATATATCAACTATTATAATCGGCGGTGGTGTGGCAGGTTTTGGTCAACTATTATTTGATACTGTCAAACTCTCTATTAAGGAAAGAGTAATAAAACCGTTTAAGGATCAGATAGTAGTAAAACCGGCTAAGTTGAAGAATAATGCCGGTGTCAAAGGTGCATCGGCGCTTGTGTTTTATAAATCTTAATTTTAAAGTGAAGTTCAGAAGAAATACCGGATATAATGAAGTATTTATTTTCCATATTAATAATTTTGTCTTGTTCATCTCTCTTCGCACAGCAGAAAGATTCTACATTATTTAAGAAAAATAAAGTTGATTCACTCACAGTACCAGACTCTACAAAATCAAAAAAGAAATACGATGTTGATGCAACTGTATTTGCTAATGCATCCGATTCCTTAATCTTTGATGTAAAAAAGAAAAAAATGTTTTTGTACGGATCGGGAGAACTGAAATACAAAACTACAAATCTTAAAAGTGCAAAAATTTTTGTTGATTACAACACAAATGAACTTAATGCATTCGGTGCTGTTGATACAGCCGACACTGCAAAAGTAAAATTAAAACAATCACCGAAATTAACCGAAGGCACCGAAACTTATGAAGGTGAGAGCATTAGATATAATTTTAAAAATCAGCGCGGATACATCTCTCTTGCAAAGAACAAAGACAAGGGACAAACCTACGCCGGAGAAGAAGTAAATAAAGTTGACAAGAATACATACTTCATTAAGAACGGAACATTCACAACTTGCGATGCCGATACACCGCATACTTATTTTGCTGCAAGTGAAATGAAAGTAATCCAAAAAGATAAAATTTTTGCACGTTGGATATTTATGTATATCGGTGGTGTCCCATTCCCGATCCCGTTGCCCTTTGCTGTCTTCCCCAATGAAACCGGAAGACGTTCAGGATTAATTATTCCTGCATATGGACAAGAAAATAACCGGGGACAATTTTTCAGAAATTTCGGTTACTTCTTAGCAATGAATGATTATATGGATCTGGCTCTTAACGGAGATTATTACACAAAAGGCGGATGGGGCGCACGATCAAGATTCCGTTATGCTGAGCGATATAATTTTTCGGGATCATTGAATGCCGGTTATTCAAAAATTATTTTAGGTGAAGCAAACGATCCAAACAGAGAAGTGAGAACCGATTGGAATCTTGAATGGTTTCATAATCAGCAGATCAATCCAACAACACGGTTTGATGTAAGTCTGCGATTCCTATCATCAAACTTTTTGAAAAATAATAGTATTAACTACAATGACATTCTTTCACAAGATATCACTTCCAATGCAACGTTTAGTAAAATATGGGATGAATCCGGCGCAAGTTTAGCGATCAATTATAGTAGAACACAAAATCTTACAAGCGGAAATATCAATGAGTCGCTTCCAAATATTAATTTTAGCAAGTCAATGACTTATCCGTTCAAACGTGATAATGTTGAATCTTTAAGTGATCAAAAGTGGTATGAATTAATCGGTTATAGTTATTCAGGTCAGTTCACAAATAATAGAAGAAAAACGGGTGATAATTTAGATATTCGTGCGGGAGCTTTGCATAACATTTCAGTTAGTGCGTCTCCTAAGTTAGGCTACTTTAATGTCTCACCAAATATTTCTTACACAGAAAAGTGGTATAACAAACGGACTAAGATGGAAAATAGAATAGTTGAAACTGTAGATCCTTTAACCGGAATAAAAACTTCAAAGGATTCAACAATACAATCAACAATTAATGAATTAAATTTTGTTCGTACTTTTAATATGAGTGTTTCGACTTCAACAAAATTGTATGGTGTGTTCAATCCAAATCTTTTAGGAATAGAATCTTTCCGTCATACAATACTTCCTTCAGTTTCATATAATTATCAACCGGATTTTTCCAACGATGCATGGGGATATTATGATTCATTCACTAAATCTAACGGTGAAGTTGTACGTTATGATAAATTCAGCGGAGAAGTTTTTGGCGGAGTCTCATCCGGTCAATCGCAAAGTTTAGGATTTTCTTTAGGAAATATTTTTGAAATCAAAATGGCGAAAAGTGCAACTGACACAGTAAAAGAACAAAAGAAAATTCAGCTTCTCAATTTGAATGCAAGTATTGGTTATAACTTTGCTGCTGATAGTATGAAACTCTCCGATTTGAATTTAGGTTACAGAACACAAATAGGTGAACTATTAAGTTTTTCCGGTTCATCTTCCTACACATTTTATGATTATGCTGTTACAGGTAAAGATGGAAACGGTAATGATATTTATCAAAGGATCAATAAATACTTAGCATCAAACGGAAAAGGTCTATTTCGTTTAACTAATTTTAGTTTTTCCGTATCAACTTCTCTAAGTGGTGAAAAATTAAAACCTGTTGAAACAAACAAGCAGAAAAAAGAACAGAAAGATGAAGGATTCAACGCATTTGCAAAAAAAGATTACGTCGGCTTGTATGATGAAGAGCAATCACCGGATTTAACTATTCCTTGGAATTTAAGTTTGAGTTACAATTATAATTTTTCTAAACCTACACCCAATCAGTCCCAGTCCTATTCTAACCTAAATGCCGATCTTGGATTTAGCTTAACAAAGAATTGGAAATTTACGATACGCGGTAGTTATGATTTTGATACAAAACAAGTTTCAGCTCCGCAAGTAACTGTTTACAGAGACCTTCATTGCTGGGAAATGAACTTTAATTGGAATCCGCTTGGGACCTATAGCGGTTTCAGATTTGAAATCCGACTCAAAGCAGCAGAACTTCAAGATATAAAAGTTACCAAGTCCGGCGGTTTATATTCGGGTAGAAGATAATTATTCATTTCAACTAACCAACCAAATATTTATAGTAATTTTTTCTCTCTTCTGTAACTTTTGATTTCCTCCTTACGTCATAAGAATAAACAAAAGGAAAATTTTATGAAGAAATATTTTTACTTAGTAATTTCTGCAATATTTTTATATACATCTACTTTTGCACAGAGTAATGTTCTATTAGCTGCAAATACAGGATCAAAAGTTATTACGCAGGGTACAATAAGCGGTAAAGTGATTGATGAAATTACCAGCAGTCCTATCGAATATGCAAATGTTGTATTGATGTCGAAACAAAATTCGAAAATGGTTACAGGTATTGCATCAAACCAGAAGGGAGAATTTTTACTTAACGGTATTTCAAACGGCAATTATGATCTTGTAATTTCATTTGTCGGATTTAAAAAGAAAACTATTAATGATGTTCAAATAACAGATAATAATTATTCCGTTAATCTTAATGTAATTAAGTTACAGCCAGATGCAGTTCAAATGAAAGAGAATGAAATTGTGGCAGATAAGAGCGCAATGGAATTTAAAATTGATAAAAAAGTTGTTAATGTAAGTCAAAATCTTTCCGCTGCAGGTGGAACAGCAGTTGATGTACTCCAGAACCAGCCGTCAGTTCAAATAGATGCAAACGGAAATCTAACATTACGCGGAAGTGGAAATTTTACAGTTATGGTTGATGGAAGACCGAGTGTACTTTCCGGAACTGATGCACTTAGGCAAATTCCGGCTAATATTATTGATAATATTGAGATCATCACAAATCCCTCCGCTAAGTACGATGCTGAAGGTACGGCCGGCATAATAAATATCGTAACGAAAAAAACAAATGTTACAAGTACAAGTGGAATTGTAAATAGCGGGGCGGGTTCACGAGATAAATACAATGGCGACTTTAATTTAGGTTATAGAAATGAAGATTTTAATATTACACTCGGCGGAGATGCAAGACGTTTTAATTATTTGCAAGATATAAATGTTGATAGATCTGCATTTAATATTTCCAATATAGCATCAACTGCAGATCTTCATCAGAAAAGAGATGCTTACACTGGAAGGTTTTCGTTTGATAAATATTTTTCTGATAAAGTAACTTTAGGTATTAATGGTTCATACGGCTACATTGATATGAACATGAACGTTAATACTTTCAACAACGTGTTAAATACAGATCCTACACTCAATGCCTATTCTGTTACTAATGATGGGAACAAAATAACAGCCGAATATTTTAACGGATCAGTTAACCTAACAAATATTTTTACTCCCAAAGTAAATGATCTTTATTTTGAAGCAACATTTACAAAATTGAATTTGCCAAGCAATCAAGTAACAACCGAAACTATTTCTGCACCAACTTCGCAAGTAAAAATTAAAGGAAGGGAGAATAATACTTCAAGAATTGATTCGAGGATAAAATTAAACTATAAACATAATCTTGTAGACAAAAATGTTTTTGAAACCGGCCTCCAGGCAAATCTTTTCTACAAAAAAATTGATATAGTAAGCAAAGATCTCAATCCCGTAGATCAAACATGGACTATTAACGACGCCTTCTCTAATAATTTTGATTTTAGAAATAATGTTTACGCCGGGTTTGCAACTTATTCTGACCAAATATTAGGATTGGAATATCAAGCGGGTTTACGTCTTGAATATACCGACAGACTATTGGACCAAATAACGACCGGCACAGGATATAAATATCAGAAGTTACATTTATTCCCAACTTTAAATATTTCTAAAAAACTTCCGGATGATCAACAATTACAATTTAGTTACAGCAGGAGAATTCAACGGCCGTTTGATGGACAACTAAACCCGTTTACATATTTCTCTGATACATACACTGCAACGGGTGGTAATCCATATTTAGTTCCATCATTTACTCACTCTGTCGAATTGAATTATCAGAAATCTTTTCCCGGTGTTTATTTAACAGTTCAAACTTATTTCAGAAAAACGGATGATGGAATTGATCAAATCCAAGTAGTTGATAACACCGGAAGACTTAATTTGACATTTGCCAATACAACAAATTCAACTTCAATCGGTTCGGAAATTTCTGCCAACATTACATTTGCACCTTGGTTTAAAATGGATCCGGCATTAAATATTTATAATTTTAGTTTGAAAGCAGTTCCCGAGTATGCAATTCCGGAACAAAATAATTTTTCATGGGATGCAAGATTGAACACAACATTAATGTTATCAGCAGCAACTCGTTTCCAATTCTTTACAAATTATTATCCGAAGAATATTACATCACAAGGCGAGATGAAATCGTTTATGATAATTGGTGCTTCAGTTAGACAAGAATTCTTTGAAAGACAATTAATTGCAACATTGAGCGCACAGAATTTATTCGGACAAACCAAATACAATATTATTTCCAACGGAACCGGATTTACATCCAACTTATATGTTAGACCGGAAGCGCCGATATTTAATCTAACTTTGAGTTACAACTTCAACAACTTTAAACGCAGAAATAATGAGCAGGTTGATGTTAATGTAAATGCAGGATTTTAGAAAAATTTCCGATGCATAGACAACTCTCCAAGGTCACTTAAGAATAAAATCTTTTGTGGCCTTTCTTTATATTACTATCAAACTTCGAATTATACTATTCAAACGAATATTTTATTATTAAATTTGACAAAGATTCTTTACCGATGAATCAGAGATTCGGAAACAAAAAATGAAAAAGAAAGTAGTAATAATCGGCGGGGGATTTGGCGGATTAACAGCAGCTAAAGCTCTTAAAAATGCCGATGTAGATATAACTCTCATAGATAAAACTAATCATCATCTTTTTCAGCCATTGTTATATCAGGTTGCTTCAGCGGCACTTTCTCCAGCTGATATTGCTGCACCGATCCGTGCAATTCTCCGCAAGCATGAAAATGTTAGAGTGATTATGGGAGAAGTAACTAATATAGATACACAAAAACGAAAAGTTTTTTTGCATGATGACGAATTCGATTATGATTATTTAATTGTCGCAATCGGTTCCCATCATTCTTATTTCGGGCAGGACGAATGGGAAGAATTTGCGCCGGGTTTGAAAACTATGAGTGATGCACTTGCTCTACGGGAAAAGATGTTATTGTCATTCGAGAAAGCAGAGCGGTCAAATAATCCGGAAGAAATTGAAAAGCATTTAACTTTTGTGATTGTAGGAGGCGGTCCAACAGGAGTTGAATTAGCCGGTGCGATTGCAGAGATTGCAAAACATACAATGATGAAAGATTTCAGAAAAATTGATCCGTCTAAAACAAAAATAATTCTTGTTGAAGCATCAAATAAAATATTAGGAATTTATGACGAACCTCTAAACGAAAAAGGTAAATTACTGCTTGAAGAACTTGGCGTGCAAATAAAACTCAATTCAAAAGTTACCGGAATAAATTTTTTAGGTGTTGAGCTGGAGAATGAATTTATTGAAACACAAAATGTAATCTGGGCGGCTGGGAATACAATTGCCCCTTTAATTAAAACACTTAGAACGGAATATGATCATGCCGGAAGAGTTATTGTAGAAAAAGATTGCAGTGTAAAAGAACATCCGGAAATTTTTGTTGTCGGTGATGCAGCATTGTGTTATGATAAAAATGGGAAACAACTGCCGGGGGTTTGTCCCGTTGCAATTCAGCAAGGAAATTTTATTGCAAAAATTATCGCAGAACAAATTCCAAAGGAGAAAAGAAGTCCGTTCAAATATTTCGATAAAGGGAATTTGGCTACTATCGGGAGAGCCAGAGCCGTAATGCAGGTTGGTAATATCAAGGCATCGGGACTAGTTGCATGGTTAGCTTGGGTTTTCATTCACATATTATATTTGATAGGATTTCGTAACCGCTACAAAGTTCTTGCTGAATGGATCTGGTTGTATATAACAAATAGAAATGGGATTAGATTGATTACGAATAAAACTGATATGTGATTTATATCAGTCTTATATCATGAAGAAAGGGTAACTCACTTCTTGTTGTACTAACTTTTTCCAAATCAATTTCAGCTTCAATAATTTTTTCTTCTTTCTCAATTAGAACAATTTCATTACCCATCGGATCAAACACAGCGCTGCATCCGTTATAAGTATTAAACGGATCTGTTCCAACTCTGTTTACACCTAACATAAAACATTGATTCTCAATTGCACGAGCTTTCAATAAACTTTTCCAATGATCTATTCTCGGTACTGGCCAATTTGCTATATCAATTAAAACATCAACACGGTCCTTAGCATAGAAACGGTATAATTCCGGAAAACGTAAATCATAACAAACGCTCAAACCAAATTTTATTTTATCTATTTGAGTAACTACCGTTTCATTTCCTGCATTATAGAACTGATCTTCCTTTGCATAACTGAACGGATGAATTTTTCTATAACGTGCTCTTATCAACCCAAACGAATCAAAATGAACTAGTGAGTTGTAAATACTTTCTTCGTCGCGTTCAATTATTCCCGCAAAGATATTTGTTTTCAAACGTGTTGAGAGATTCAAGAAATATTGTGTTCCCATTCCATCTAACTCTTCAGCAAATTTTTTAGAATTCATTGTAAAGCCGGTGAGAGTCATTTCCGGAAAAACAAGCAAATCGAATTTTGTCCCGGTAGTTTTTAATAAGTCTTCGATTTTTAGAATGTTCTCTTCGGGACTTTCCCAAAATGGTGAATATTGAACCAATCCAAGTTTCATTTTAAGTCTCAGTTCTTATTTCTGATTTCTTACTACTTATTCCTACTTCTCTAATTCTAAATTAAATAAAATCTGTCTTTTACTCAGATAATTTTTAATTTGCATCCAATCAATCATTGATCAGAGAAATTAACATGCTCAATTATATTTGGCTTGGATTACTTTTTCTCGGAATTGGAACTGCTCTAACTCTTGATCTATCCAATCAAACTCAAAATAAATATCAGAACGGTGAATCGGTTGAGGTTGCTGTTTCATTCGATTCGAACTTTGCTAAGAGCGATAAACCATTTGATGCAGTAATTAAAATCTCTGCCCAGTCTTTCGTAAAATTCTATAAGGTTAATCAAAACGAAGCGATTGATCAAAAAGTTAGATTTACATTTAACAAAAAAGAAAATAATTATACAGTTTATTTCATCGTTGATGAAAAATCACCGGCAATCTGGCAAGAGATGGCTAAGGTATCCGGAAAAGAAAATGATCTTAGCGGAAAAATTGTTTTAAACAATACAAACGGAATAAATTCATTTACTGCTTCGTTTACTTTAGAAAGAATTTCTTTTGCTAAAATGAAGGACGTAACAAACTCAGCCATTGATTACGCAGGCAAGGCAGTTAATATAGCGTTGGGATTGATTGGAATTATGGCTTTATGGCTTGGAATTATGAAAATAGCAGAGCAGTCGGGACTAATTCAAATTATTGCAAAATCTGTTAAACCGGTTACAAAATTTTTATTTCCTGATGTACCTCAAGATCATCCAGCTATGGGTTCAATGATCATGAATATGTCTGCAAATATGCTTGGTCTTGGTAATGCGGCAACTCCTTTCGGACTTAAGGCAATGGAGGAATTAGATAAACTAAATCCGGAAAAAGGGACCGCAACGAATGCGATGGTAACTTTTCTGGCGATCAATACAGCAGGACTAACATTGATTCCTGCAACAGCAATTGCCGTGAGGGCAGCATCTGGAAGCAGTGATCCGACAATTATAATCGGGACATCAATATTCGGCGCTTCGTGTGCAACATTTGTTGGAATTCTTGCAGCTAAAACATTAGAAAAATTTCCAATGAGTTTTTCCAATTTTGTATCTTTTCTCCAATCAAGCTGGAAATTTTTTACAGCAATATTCTTGATTGCATTCCTAATTGTGTTACTCGCTACTACAGGATTATTATCAAAAATATTTTCAAGTGCTGGTTTTCTAAATACCGATGGATTAAAAATAATTATTCAAATAATTTCAACTCTTGCGATACCGATAATCATAATTACATTTGTAATTTATGGAGCGATCAAAAAAGTAAAAATTTATGAAGCATTTGTAGATGGTGCTAAAGAAGGATTCAATGTTGCACTAAGGATAATTCCATATTTGGTCGCGATGCTAGTAGCTATCGGAATTTTCCGCGCTGGCGGTGCGATGGATTTTCTAATGGTCATCTTATCTCCAATGACGAATCTAATCGGATTTCCTGCTGAAGCGTTGCCGATGGCATTGATGCGTCCGCTTTCCGGAAGCGGGTCTCTTGGAATTATGTCCGAAGTTATGTCTGTACACGGACCTGATTCGTTTATCGGAATATTAGTTTCGACAATTATGGGAAGTACAGAAACAACTTTTTATGTTCTCGCTCTCTATTTTGGCTCAGTTAGCATTAAGAAAACAAGGCACGCAGTTACGGTTGGGATATTAGCAGATATAGCAGGAATCCTTGGAGCTTTATTTATTGTAAAACTTTTGTTTGGTTAAGCTGAAAATTTTATTATACAAACATTCATCACAAATTAAAAATATTTTCTGGTAAATCTCTTTCTAATTCCCATTTCAAAGGATTCTGTTCGATATATTTTCTAATGTTATACAATTCTTTCTCGTTACGAATAATTCTATCATAAAATCTTGGTTGCCAAGAAAAC
Organism: Melioribacter sp.; assembly: GCA_023250955.1. Lineage (GTDB taxonomy): Bacteria > Bacteroidota > Ignavibacteria > Ignavibacteriales > Melioribacteraceae > Fen-1258. The sequence continues at coordinate 11,763 of JAHEZQ010000049.1, forward strand.
CTGGTATCACAACTTTCACAGATTCTTTTTGTTACTGCTGATTTAAAACCTCTTATAATATCGCTCAAACAATTTTTTACATTTCGTAAAGACGCGTCGAACGCGTCTCCATTAGTTTCTTTGTTTTGGAGACGCACGCGGTGCGTCTCTACTTCCGAACCATTAATAATTATAATTCCATGAAAATGATTCGGCATTACAACAAAATAATCCAACTCGACATTTGTACGTAATAATTTAGTTTTCAACCATTCTGATTCCACAATCAACCCCAAATCATTCAATATCATTTTTTCATTTTCCACTTTGCCGAAATGATGAATATGATTTTTTGTGTCAATCGTAACATAATACCACCACGGATTTGAATAATCCCACTCTTTTAATCTTGCTGATTCAATTTGAAATGTATTTTTGAATTTTGTCACATTACCCCCAAATATCAATCTTAATTTACAATTCTTACAGATTTCATAAAATATCTTACAAATTAACTTATAACGCAGTTTTTATCCTGATTGAATGTCGTAGTGTGAATAGCTATTTTACATTCAAATAATATAAGAATTGTTATGAGAATTGGAATTCCAAAAGAGACTTATAAAGGAGAAAGGAGAATTGCTTTGGCTCCTGCAGGAGTTGATACTTTAGTTAAAGCTGGGCATTCCGTTTTTATTGAAACTAATGCGGGGGTTGAAAGTCACTTCACAGATGAAAGTTATAGACGTGTTGGTGCTAATATTGTATACACTGCCGAAGAAATTTATCAACGTGCTGAAATGATTGTGAAAATTGCTCCTTTATCCGATAGTGAAGTGGATAATCTTCAAGATGAACAGATTATTTTTTCATTTCTTCATTTAGCTGTAGGTAAAAAAAATATTATTGAAAAACTCCTTGCCAAAAAGAATATTGCAATTGCTTATGAACTGATCGAAAAAGGTGAACACCTTCCGATTTTGCAATCTATGAGTGAAATTGCTGGACAACTTGCCGTTCAAGAAGGCGAAAGATTTTTATGCAGTGATGTTCCAAACAGTCGTGGAATTTTAATGGGCGGAATTACAGGAGTTGCACCAGCAGCAGTAGTTATACTCGGTGCAGGTGTTGTTGGATTTACCGCCGCACGTGCCGCTTATGCCAGAGGTGCTCATGTAATTGTTCTTGATAAAGATTTACGCAGACTGAGAAGAATCGAAACTGATATATCTAATAATATTACTACTGTAGCTGCTAATCCATATACTATAGCACGGGGGACAAAGTTTGCAGATCTTCTAATTGGTGCTGTACAATTGAAGGCGGAAAAAACTCCTCACTTGGTTACTGAAGACATGGTTAGATCAATGAAGAAAGGTGCAGTGATTGTTGATGTTTCAATTGATCAAGGAGGTTGTGTTGAAACAAGCAGACCAACTTCAGTATATGATCCAATTTTTATGCAACATAATGTGATTCATTATTGTGTACCTAATATGCCGGCACTCGTTTCAAGGACTGCAACGTACGGATTAACAAATGCATCAATAGAATATATTTTAGAAATCGCTGATAACGGATTATCAAATGCTCTACTTGGAGATACAGGATTAGCAAAAGGTGTTTGTACTTATAACGGATTTTGTTCGAATGAAAATATTGCCGAGGCGTTTAATATTGAGTTTAGACGTCTTCACATTTTTTCTAACAATTGAGTAAATAAAATGACAGTTGATGAAATAAAAGTTGGTTTGACATCGAATGCGCCTTGGGTAAAGAAGTATAATTCTAGAATTGTTACTGCAGATGAAGCTGTAAAAATTATTAAATCGAATGATAAGATTGTTGTCCAGCCTGGTTGTGCCGCTCCGCTTGAGTTGATCAATGCAATGGTTCGCAGAAAAGATGAATTAAGCAATGTCGAGATTTATCATATCCTTGTAGTCGGTGATATTCCTTATACTAAACCAGGTATGGAAAAACATTTTAAGCATAAGGCATTTTTTATCGGCGCTAACGCACGCACGGCTGTTAATGAAGGACGTGCGGAATTTATTCCTATATTTCTTTCTGAAGTTACAATGCTATTTAAGCGCGGAGTTATTCAAGCTGATGTTGCAATGATTCACGTATCTCCACCTGATGAACATGGATTTTGCAGTTATGGAATAGATGTTGGCAATATTAAAACTCCTGCTGAAAAGGCAAAGTGTGTAATTGCACAAGTTAACAAACACATGCCCCGCGGATTAGGTAACAGTTTTATTCATGTTAATAAAATTGATTTTGTTGTTGAGATTGATGAACCTTTACAAGAATTACCGCAGGCTGATCCGGATGCAACACCTGAAGTACTAAAAATTTATGATCAAATTGGTAAGAATGTTGCCGAGATGATTGAAGACGGCTCAACACTTCAAATGGGAATCGGTGCAATACCTGATGCGGTCTTAAAATATTTACACAACAAAAATGATCTTGGTGTTCATACGGAAATGTTTTCGGATGGTTTAATAAATCTTGTGGAAGAAGGAGTTGTTAACGGTGAAAAGAAAACTCTTCATCCCGGGAAAATAATAGCAGGATTTGTTCTGGGTACAAAACGTTCTTACAATTTTATTGATAATAATCCTGTATTTGAATTTCATCCGCAGGAATATGTGAACGATCCTTTCTTGATTTCGAAGAATAATAAAATGGTAGCAATAAATTCAGCTATTGAGATTGATCTTACAGGCCAAGTTTGTGCAGATTCTATAGGAACAAAATTTTTTAGCGGAATTGGTGGACAGGTAGATTTTGTTAGAGGAGCTGCTCATTGCGAAGGCGGAAAACCAATTATTGCGCTTCCATCAGCGACGAAAGATCTCAAGTTTTCTAAAATTGTTCCGATGCTTAAACCCGGAGCCGGTGTTGTAACTTCGCGCGGAGATGTTCACTACGTTGTAACTGAATATGGTGTTGCTTACTTATTTGGTAAAAGTATTCAGGAAAGGGTCCGTGCGTTGATTGAAATATCTCACCCGGCCTTTAAGCAGGAATTAACTGAATTTGCTAAATATACTTATCACATTTAGTGTAGATTATTTATGATTGCTATTATTGGGGATATACATGGTTGTTATTTTACACTAGTAGAACTGTATAAAAAAATAATTCGACGTTACCCGAATATTCCCGTGTACACTGTAGGAGATTTAGTTGACAGGGGAAATAGAAGCAGTGACGTATTCGAATTCATCATTACTAACAATATATTATTTACTCCGGGCAACCATGATTATATGTTCTTTCATTTCTTCAAAGATCCGCAAAGTGTATTTGCACGTTCATGGTTTTTTAACGGAAACGAATCTACTTTAGAATCATATTCGAACAAAGAAACAGAAATGTTTCAGCATATAGAATTGATTAAACTTGCCCCCCTTTACTTTAACTTACCGGATTGTTTTATATCTCATGCCGGAATTTCGAATTACTACGCAAAACTTTTACCTCCAAATTATTTGGATGGATTGGAAATGCTCAATTCATTAATTAGAAATGATCTACGAAGCGAAAGAGGAATCCTTTGGACCCGTGATTCATTGTTAAATATTGGAAAACTTCAGGTTGTAGGGCATACAACAAAACATGAAATAACACTTGCTGAAGATTCCAATGCAGTTTATCTTGATACGGGTGTTTTTCTTGGAAACAAATTAAGTGCTATTATTGTCCATGAGAGTAATATTATAGAAACTTTCGATGAAAAAACTCATCTTGAAGACATAATCAAATCATAAAATATTTCTAGTATAGTATATGTTGTAATCGGAAAACTTTTAAAGTAAGATAAACAGTAGTTAATAGAGGAAAATTTTACCCAAAAAAATAAATTGCCAAATGCTTTTTTTTTGATAATTTTAGACTAAGAAATTAAAGGAGGTTGAATAGAAGGTTTCTACCATTCTCAATAATTCGAAGGACTCTTATTTCTCCGCAATTCAAAAATATCCTTAAACCGGGATTCAAATTAATTTTGCTTCCTATTTTAATGATCTCGTTAGCCGCAATTTTTGGCTTTAGAAATCAATCTTACTCAAACTCGAATAAAATTCTTTTATTTGATGCTTGTTTTGATTATACCAACTCTAATTCAACAATTGATAGAATTGATATTAAACAAGATTTATTAGATTTAACAAAAACTTCTAGTAATACCCAAGCTAGCATGATAATTCCTTTCGCTCCGGATTCGACAGTAAAACAAATCAAGGCTGTTAAAAATGATTCTGCAAAAATTCATGTATTGCCAAATGATTCATTAAGAATCAAGGCAAAACAGGATTCGTTAAAAAGAATTGAAAACCTTCCAAAAGATTCTACTAAAATTCCGATTAATAAATTAATCCCAACGGTTTCTGATTCCACAGTAAAACTGATTAAACCGGTAAAAAAAGATTCTTTAAAGACTAATTTATTTTCCGAAGATTCATTAAGAATTAAAACAAAACAAGATTCGTTAAAAAGAATTGCAATACTTTCAAAAGATTCTACGGCAAGAATAAAGTATTTCCATTTTTATCGTGATGATTATCCCAATATTTTATTTAGAGAGAAAAAAAGATCCAGTTTTTTTGTTTACCCCTCTGAAGGCGTTTTATCCACAACTGTAAAATTAGATTCTACAGGGAAAAAAGTTACCATAAAAGAAAGTATATCAGGTGAACCAATTCGTGAATCTTTAGAACTTCCAATTGATGAATTTATAAAACTAAAACTGGAAGCAATAAAACGAGATGTATGGGAACAAAAGGGTTATGAATACAAATTAAAAAGCACAAAGAAAGATTTATCTCAGTTAATCACCGATATAACAAATATTGAAATACCTCTCCCAAGCACACCTCTGTTAAGTATTTTTGGTGCACCACATATCAAATTAAATATTGCAGGTCAAGTTGATATTCACGGTGCTTGGCGAAATGAAACAACAACAGGAATAACTACTTCAGCGCTTGGCAATACCCGTAACGAACCTGACTTTAAGCAACAAGTTCAAATAAATTTAAATGGAACGATTGGTGATAAACTTACTATCGGCGCAGATTGGAATACCGAACGTCAATTCCAATATGAAAATCAATTAAAGATAA